>NZ_CP194644.1:610022-1220045 GCF_050990935.1 Streptomyces sp. L7
GCCGGCACCGGCGACGGCGCGGGCATCATCACGCAGGTCCCCGACGCGTTCCTGCGCGCCGTCTCCGGGCTGGAACTGCCCGGCGCGGGCCGGTACGCGGTGGGCAACGCCTTCCTGCCGACCGACGCCGCCGCACGCGAGAGCGTGAAGACCGCCGTCGAGGTGATCGCGGCCGAGCACGACCTCACGGTGCTCGGCTGGCGTCCGGTCCCGGTCCGCCCGGAGGAACTCGGAACGCTGGCGCGCGACGCGATGCCCGTCATCGAGCAGCTCTTCGTCGCGAGCACCCGTGTCGACGAGCAGGGCGGCGGACGCGGTGAGCCGGTCGCCGGAATCGCGCTCGACCGGCTGACGTTCTTCCTGCGCAAGCGCGCCGAGCGCGAGCTCGACCTGTACTTCTCATCGCTGTCCAGCCGGACGATCGTGTACAAGGGCATGGTCACCACCCTCCAGCTCGAGCCGTTCTACCCGGACCTCTCCGACCAGCGCTTCGCGTCCAAACTGGCCCTGGTGCACTCGCGCTACTCCACCAACACGTTCCCGTCGTGGCCGCTCGCGCAGCCGTTCCGGATGATCGCGCACAACGGTGAGATCAACACGGTGTCGGGCAACCGCAACTGGATGCGCGCCCGCCAGTCGCAGCTCGAGAGCGAACTGCTCGGCGACCTGTCGCCCGTGCTGCCGATCGTGACGCCCGGGGCCTCCGACTCGGCGTCGTTCGACGAGGTCGTGGAGCTCATCTCGCTCACCGGCCGCTCGCTGCCGCACGCCGTCATGATGATGGTGCCGGAGGCCTGGGAGAACCAGACCGAGATCGACCCGGTCCGCCGAGACTTCTACGAGTACCACTCCATGCTCATGGAGCCGTGGGACGGCCCCGCTGCGATCGTGTTCACCGACGGGTCCCTCGTCGGCGCGACGCTCGACCGGAACGGCCTGCGCCCCGGCCGCTACGTCGTCACCAACGACGGCCTGGTGGTGCTCGCCTCCGAGATCGGCGTGCTCGACATCGAGCCGAGCCGCGTCGTGCGCAAGGGCCGCCTGCGCCCCGGCCGGATGTTCCTGGTCGACACCGTCGCCGGTCGCCTGATCGAGGACGACGAGATCAAGTCCGAGCTCGCCGCGGGCGCGCCCTACGGCGAGTGGCTGGCCGACGGCCGGATCAACCTCAAGGACCTGCCGGAGCGCGAGCACATCGTGCACACCCCGGCCTCCGTCACGCGCCGCCAGCGCACCTTCGGCTACACCGAGGAGGAGGTGCGCGTCCTGCTGAAGCCGATGGCGACGACCGGGGCCGAGCCGCTCGGTGCGATGGGGTCGGACACGCCGGTCGCCGTTCTCTCGCAGCGCCCCCGGCTCCTGTTCGACTACTTCACCCAGCAGTTCGCGCAGGTCACCAACCCGCCGCTCGACTCCATCCGCGAGGAGGTCGTCACCTCCCTGGCCCTCGGCCTCGGCCCGGAGCGCAACCTGCTCAGCGCCGGCCCGGAGCACGCGCGGCAGGTCGTCCTCGACTTCCCGGTGATCGACAACGACGAGCTGGCGAAGATCCAGCACATCGACCCGCGCCCGGGAAGCCGGCTCACGACGACCCTGCGCGGCCTGTACCGCTCCGACGCCGGGCCCGACGCCATGCAGGCGCGGCTCGCCGAGATGTGCGACGAAGTGGACGAGGCCATCGAAGCCGGCGCCCAGTTCATCGTGCTGAGCGACCGCGACTCCACCAAGGACCTCGCGCCCATCCCGTCGCTGCTCATGCTCGCGGCCGTGCACCACCACCTGATCCGCGCCGAGAACCGCATGAAGTGCGGCCTGATCGTGGAGGCCGGCGACGTCCGCGAGGTGCACCACGTCGCGCTGCTGATCGGCTACGGCGCCTCCGCCATCAACCCGTACCTGGCGATGGAGACCTGCGAGGAGCTCGTCCGCAGCGGGATGATCACGAACGTGACGCCCGAGAAGGCGGTCAAGAACGTCATCAAGGCGCTCGGCAAGGGCGTGCTGAAGATCATGTCCAAGATGGGCATCTCCACCGTGTCGTCGTACGCGGGCGCCCAGGCGTTCGAGGCCGTCGGCCTCAGCCAGGAGTTCGTGGACCAGTACTTCACCGGCACCACCAGCAAGCTCGGCGGCGTCGGCATCGACGTCATCGCGGCGGAGAACCTGGCGCGGCACACCGCGGCCTACCCGCCGGAGGGCGCGATCCTCGCGCACGAGCGGCTGGAGACCGGCGGCGAGTACCAGTGGCGCCGCGACGGCTCGCCGCACCTCTTCAACCCGGAGACGGTCTTCCGCCTGCAGCACTCCACGCGCACGCGCCGGTACGACGTCTTCCGCGAGTACACCAAGCTCGTGGACGACCAGGCCGAGTCGCTGATGACGCTGCGCGGCATGTTCACGCTGCGCACCGGCCAGCGTCCTGCGGTCCCGATCGACGAGGTCGAGCCTGTGGAGTCCATCGTCAAGCGCTTCTCCACCGGGGCGATGAGCTACGGCTCCATCTCCAAGGAGGCGCACGAGACCCTCGCCATCGCGATGAACCGCCTCGGTGCCAAGTCGAACACCGGCGAGGGCGGCGAGGACCTCGACCGCCTGCTCGACCCGGAGCGGCGCAGCGCGATCAAGCAGGTCGCCTCGGGCCGGTTCGGTGTCACGTCGATGTACCTGACCCACGCGGACGACATCCAGATCAAGCTCGCCCAGGGCGCCAAGCCCGGCGAGGGCGGCCAGCTCCCGCCGACCAAGGTCTACCCGTGGGTCGCCCGCACCCGGCACGCGACCGCGGGCGTCGGGCTGATCTCGCCGCCCCCGCACCACGACATCTACTCGATCGAGGACCTCAAGCAGCTCATCTTCGACCTGAAGCGCGCGAACCCGCAGGCACGGGTGCACGTCAAGCTGGTGAGCGAGTCCGGCATCGGCGCGGTCGCGGCCGGGACGGCGAAGGCGCTGGCCGACGTCATCCTGGTCTCCGGCCACGACGGCGGCACGGGAGCGTCCCCGGTCAACTCGCTCAAGCACGCGGGGACGCCGTGGGAGCTGGGCCTCGCGGAGACGCAGCAGACGCTCATGCTCAACGGGATGCGCGAGCGCGTAGTGGTGCAGGTGGACGGCCAGCTCAAGACCGGCCGCGACGTCATCGTCGGCGCGCTGCTCGGCGCCGAGGAGTTCGGCTTCGCGACGGCGCCGCTGGTGGTCTCCGGCTGCGTCATGATGCGCGTCTGCCACCTCGACACCTGCCCGGTCGGCGTCGCCACCCAGAACCCGGAGCTGCGCTCGCGGTTCTCGGGCAAGCCGGAGTTCGTCGTCAACTTCTTCGAGTTCATCGCACAGGAGGTGCGCGAGTACCTCGCCGAGCTCGGCTTCCGCAGCCTGGACGAGGCGATCGGCCACGCCGAGCTGCTGGACGCCGACCGTGCGATCGAGCACTGGAAGGCGTCGGGGCTCGACCTCACGCCGATCCTGCGCGGGCCGGAGTTCCCGGAGTCCGCGCCGCGCAAGAACGGCCGCGCCCAGGACCACGAGCTGGACGAGCACTTCGACAACCAGCTCATCCAGGCCGCGCACGATGTGCTGGCGTCGCACCCCGGCGCGGAGGGCGCGTCGCTGTCGCTGTCGCTGCCGATCCGCAACACCGAGCGCGCTGTCGGCACCATGCTCGGTCACGAGGTCACGGCCCGCCACGGCGAGAACGGCCTCCCGACCGGCACGATCGACATCACGCTGACGGGGTCCGCCGGCCAGTCTCTGGGCGCGTTCCTCCCCGCGGGCATCACGCTCCGGCTGGAGGGCGACTCCAACGACTACGTCGGCAAGGGTCTCTCCGGCGGCCGGATCGTCGTGCGCCCGCCTCAGGGCAGCGTCTTCCCGGCCGAGCGGAACGTCATCGCGGGCAATGTGATCGGCTACGGCGCGACGCAGGGCAGCATGTTCATCCGCGGCATCGTGGGCGAGCGTTTCCTGGTCCGCAACTCGGGCGCGACCGCGGTGGTGGAGGGCGTGGGCGACCACGCGCTGGAGTACATGACGGGCGGCCTCGCGGTCATACTCGGCGGCACCGGCCGCAACCTGGGCGCCGGCATGTCCGGCGGCGCGGCGTACGTGTACGACCTGAAGCGCGAGCGGGTCAACCGCGACGCGCTGGCCACCGGAGAGCTGGAGCTGCTGCCGCTCGGCAGCGCCGACATCGAGATCGTGCGCGACCTGCTGGAGCAGCACCGCGCCGAGACCGGGTCGGCCCTGGCCGAGCGGATGCTCGCGGACTTCGACGCCACGGTGGCGAAGTTCGTCAAGGTGCTGCCGCGCGACTACGCAGCAGTGCTGCAGATGCGTCAGGAGGCCGTCGACGAGGGGCTCGACCCCGACGGCGACATTGTGTGGAATCGGATCTTGGAGGTGACCGGCGGATGATGCTGCCTGATCCCAAAGGTTTCGATGACGGAGGTGCATACGGTGGCTGATCCCAAAGGCTTTCTGAAGACGACCGAGCGGGAGCTGCCGAAGCGCCGTCCCGTCTCGGTCCGGCTCATGGACTGGAAAGAGGTCTACGAGGCCGGCGACCCGGCGCAGCTCCGCCGCCAGGCCGGACGCTGCATGGACTGCGGCATCCCGTTCTGCCACCAGGGCTGCCCGCTCGGCAACCTCATCCCGGAGTGGAACGACCTGATGTGGCGCGGGGAGGGCCGTCAGGCCATCGAGCGCCTGCACGCGACCAACAACTTCCCGGAGTTCACCGGCCGGCTCTGCCCCGCGCCCTGCGAGTCGTCGTGCGTGCTCGGCATCAACCAGCCCGCCGTGACGATCAAGCAGGTCGAGGTGTCGATCATCGACCAGGCCTGGCAGAACGGCTGGGTGCAGCCGCACCCGCCGGAGCGCCTCACCGGCAAGACGGTCGCGGTCGTCGGCTCCGGCCCCGCCGGCCTCGCCGCGGCCCAGCAGCTCACCCGCGCCGGCCACACGGTCGCCGTGTACGAGCGGGACGACCGCATCGGCGGCCTGCTGCGCTACGGCATCCCGGACTTCAAGATGGAGAAGAAGCACCTCGAGGCGCGGCTGAACCAGATGATGGCCGAGGGCACCCGGTTCCGCGCCGGCGTCGACATCGGCCGCGACATCGCCTGGGACGACCTCCGCGCGCGCTACGACGCGGTCGTGGTCGCCACCGGCGCGATGGTGCCGCGCGACCTCCCGATCCCGGGCCGCGACCTCGCGGGCGTGCACTTCGCGATGGAGTACCTGGTCCAGCAGAACAAGGCGGGCGCGGGCGACCAGATCGCCGACCAGATCACGGCGGACGGCAAGCACGTCATCGTGCTCGGCGGCGGTGACACCGGCGCCGACTGCATCGGCACCGCGCACCGGCAGGGCGCGGCCAGCGTGACCAACCTGGCGATCGGCAAGCAGCCGCCGGCGGAGCGCCCCGCGCACCAGCCGTGGCCGATGACCCCGACGCTGTTCGAGGTGCAGAGCGCCCACGAGGAGGGCGGCGCGCGCGAGTACCTCGCGTCCACCGTCGAGTTCCTCGCGAACGAGTTCGGCGAGGTGAAGGCCCTCCGCGTCGCGGAGACCGAGTACCTCGACGGCCGCCGCGTGCCGAAGGCCGGGACCGAGCGAGAGATCCCCGCGGACCTCGTCCTCCTGGCGCTCGGCTTCACCGGTCCGGAGCAGGAGGGCCTGGGCTCCCAGCTCGGTCTCCCGTTCGACGACCGGGGCAACGTGGCCCGCGACGGCGACTACCAGACCAGCGAGGCGGGCGTGTTCGTCGCCGGCGACGCGGGCCGCGGACAGTCGCTCATCGTATGGGCTATCGCAGAGGGCCGGGCAGCGGCAGCCGCCGTCGACCGGTATCTTGAAGGGGAGACGGAGTTGCCGTCCCCGGTCCGACCCACCGACCGGGGCATCCTCGTCTGATCCCCTCCACCACGAGAACGCGCCATCACAGGTGCGAGAATCACGGAGCACTAAAAACCCATGAGAAGGGCGAAAATCGTCGCGACCCTCGGTCCGGCGACCTCCAGCTACGACAACATCCGCGCGATCATCGATGCGGGCGTCGACGTCGCTCGGATGAATCTGAGCCACGGCAGCTACGACGTGCACGAAGGGGTCTACGCTAATGTGCGCAAGGCCGCCGACGACGCGGGGAAGCCGGTCGCGGTCCTCGTCGACCTCCAGGGTCCGAAGATCCGTCTCGGCAAGTTCGAGGCCGGCCCCTACGATCTCGCGCAGGGTGACATCTTCAAGATCACCACCGACGACATCATCGGCACCAAGGAGATCTCCTCGACCACGTTCAAGGGCCTGCCCAACGACGTGAAGCCGGGCGACTTCCTCCTGATCGACGACGGCAAGGTGCGTGTGCGCGTCGTCGAGGTCGAGGGCAACGTCGTCACCACCGAGGTGATCGTCGCCGGCCCGGTGTCCAACAACAAGGGCATCAACCTCCCCGGCGTCGCGGTCAACGTGCCCGCGCTGTCCGAGAAGGACGAGGCCGACCTGCGCTGGGGCCTCAAGCTCGGCGCGGACATCATCGCGCTGTCGTTCGTGCGCAACGCCGCCGACATCGAGCGCGTGCACGAGATCATGGCGGAGGAGGGCCGCAAAGTCCCCGTCGTCGCCAAGATCGAGAAGCCGCAGGCCGTCGAGGCGCTCGAGGAGATCATCGAGGCGTTCGACGCCATCATGGTCGCGCGCGGCGACCTCGGTGTGGAGCTGCCGCTGGAGGCCGTCCCGATCGTGCAGAAGCGGGCGGTCGAGCTGGCCCGACGTGCAGCCAAGCCGGTCATCGTCGCCACCCAGATGCTCGAGTCGATGATCTCCAGCCCGGTCCCGACCCGCGCGGAGACCTCCGACGTCGCCAACGCCGTCCTCGACGGTGCCGACGCGGTGATGCTCTCGGGCGAGACGAGCGTCGGCGAGTACCCGGCGATCACCGTGGCCACCATGGCCCGCATCGTGACGTCGACCGAGGAGCACGGCCTCGACCGCATCCAGCCGCTCGGCACCCGCCCGCGCACGCAGTCGGGCGCGATCACGCTGGCCGCCACCGAGGTCGCCGACTTCGTGGAGGCCAAGTACCTCTGCGTGTTCACCGAGTCGGGCGAGTCGGCCCGCCGGATGGCACGCCTGCGCAACAAGATCCCGATCCTCGCGTTCACGCCCGAGGAGTCGGTGCGCCGCCGGATGTCCCTGTTCTGGGGCGTCGAGTCGTTCGTCGTGGATCGCGTCACCCACACCGACCAGATGGTCGCCCAGGTGGACGAGGCCCTGAAGTCGACGGGTCGCGCCGAGAACGGCGACAAGGTCATCATCATCTCCGGATCCCCTCCCGGGATCCCCGGAACCACCAACGACATCCGCGTCCACAGGGTCGGCGACGTCCTCTAGGGCGGATGAGGAAGGCCCCGCTCCGGCGGGGCCTTCCGCGTTTTTGACGGTCAGTCTCCGAAATTCGGACGATCGACGCATCCGCAGGCGGCCGTGAAATGCGAAATGCATACTGCACCATAGAAATTGCGCATGTTTTCCCGGATAGCATGGGGTCATGCGTGATCGTGGGGATGTGGGCTCGTGAGTGTTGTGGAGTTTTCTGCGGATTCGTGGCAGGCTTCGTCGCCGGGTTTGCGGGAGGGTCTTGACCGTCGGATCGAGGTGTTGGCTGAGTTGGCGCAGGGGTTGGAGGCTCTGGCCGGGTCGGATCAGATCAGTGGTGTGGGTGCGGATGCGATGCGTGCGTATATCCGCGAGGTGCAATTGCCGGTGGCGCAGTCGTTGCTGGTGGCGGTCTCGACGTTCCAGACCGCGATCGGCGTGTATTGGGCGGGGTATGCCCAGGTGGATGCGCACGGGGATTTCCGGCTCGTTGCCGACGAGTTCGACGCCCACGTGAGCCAGTTGGATGCGGGTTTGGGCCGGTTGCGGGGTTTCGAGGGGGAGCTGACGCGGATCTCTGCGGGGGCGGCGCATCTGGTGTCGTTGGGTGGTGCTGGTGCGCGCGCGGCGGGGGCTGCGGTCGAGGACTTCGAGGGCATGCGGGCTATTGCCCGGTCGCAGAAGGAGACCTGGGAGGCGTATGAGCGTCGGATCCCGGTTTCAACCAGGTCCGCGAGCTGATCGCTGAGCTGAAGGGTGTTCTGAAGAGCCTCGGGTCGTTGACGGTCGGTCGGGGCCGGTCCTATACGGCGGGGAGTTTCGATCTGACCCTGGCGCGGTTGGGTGAACTGACTTCGGGGATGTTCGAGTACTGCCAGGCGAACCAACAGGTCGCCTCTGAGGGCTGGGAGAGCATGTTCGCCGGGTACGCGGCGGATGTCGCCGCCCGGGCGGAGGCGGAACGGCGGGAGCAGGCCGGGTGGGACTTGCTCTGGGACGGGTTACAGATCCTCGCCGGCGCGGTGATCACCGCGGTAGGGATCGGGTTGACCCCGTTCACCGGCGGGTTCTCCCTCGGCCTGACCGTCCTCGGTGGGTCGTTGCTGGTCGGCGGGATCAACAACGCGATCAACCACGCCACGATCGCCGCCACCGGGAACGAGTTCAACCTGGTCGGGATGGCCTCCCAAGCGGTCGGGAAATGGTACGACGCCACCATCGCCCAACCCGCGATCAAGTCCGGGGACCCGCGCCTGGCGTTCATCGCCGGCGCCGGTGCGGCGCTGGGTGACCTGGTCGCCGGCGGCCTGCAAGTGAACGTGAAAGAGATCGGTGCGGGCGTCTCTGCCCTGATCACCGACCAGAACGCACGCGACCAGCTGTTCAACGAACTGAACAACACGTGGAACCAGGTCATTACCGGGGACGCGTATGTGATCGGGTACGCGACCACCACGGTCGCCAGCGTCCTGATCCCGGGTGTGGCGGCGGCGAAGTTCACCAGAACGGGTGATCTGTTCCGTAAGGGCGGGAAGGTCCCCGGGCTGGTCAAACCATCGGTGAAGCTCTCGACCCCGAGCGCAGCGACCAGCGCACTGGACTGGATGAAAGGACGCACCGGCCCCGTGGGCCCGACGGTGAGCAGTGAGGTCACTTCGGTGGTGCCGCCCGGCTGGACACCACATCCGAACAATCCGCCTGCGCGCGGTGATGCACTGTACGGTCGACCGGTCGCTGACCACGGTGCGCACCGCACCTACCCGCCGGTCACCGACATCAACCGGGGCACGTTCGAGCTGGTCTCCGACCCCGGCGCTCCGTGGGGACGCAGTCGGCCTGGCGGGGTCCCGTACAGCAAAGCCGAATATGACGGACGTTTCACTGACGCCCAAACCGATCCGGTCACCGGACATCATTGGGACAGGTATCCGCCGAACGATGGGGCGGTGCCCGGTACGCGTCGCGACTACCACGACCTGGCTGCCTACGTCCGTGACCACGGCATCGCCGTGGACCGGATCGGCGAGCCGACCGGTGAATATCTCGGCGTGATGAGGAACGGGAAGCCGGCCTCGTTCGAGCAACGAAGCCTCCCCGTAAACTCGCTGGAACAGCCCTACTACACCTACCGTGTGGCCGACGAGTGGCCGCCCGGTACCGAGGGGTGGAGTATCGAGTACTCGGAAATTGATCGCGGCTTCGGCAGGCGCGGCGGCGGATCCCAACTATTCATCCGAGACCAGAGAGGTAAGCCCGTGAAAGTCGAAAAGCTCCTCGAAAGCGGAGTCCTAGTCCAGGAGGGCGCGACCAGATGAGCATTGGCGATGCTGACGTTCAAGCGATGGTGGATCGGGTCAACGAGGTTGCAATCCCGGCAGTTTATGGTGGTGCTTACTGGGGGGAGTTCGGCGGCTGGGTGTTCGCGAGCAGTGGTGGTGAGATTCGCTACTTTCTCCGGATCGTCGACGGTCAGCTGGTGCTCACCGACGCGCAGCGGGCCAGGACCGACGAGAATCTGATGTTCTCCACTCCGTTATTGACCGACATGGAGAAGTTCCTCACCTACTACTTCTGTCGCAGGCTCCGTGAGAAGAGGCGCCTTCCGATGCTGCTGGTGGTGTCGATTCCGGTTACCCGCGACAAGGTGGCGCCGGGGTTCACGATCACGGACCCGGGTGGGCCGGGATATGAGTTGCACCACGCAGGAGAGAGCGTCGTTCGATGCGGGGATGACGTGGAACTTACCAAGTTCTCGCACTATGTCACGCTGACTCCGGAGGAGATTCGCCAGTCCGCGTTGGACCCGGAGGGTAAGCCGCACTTCATGGTGGCGCAATGGTGACTCGGTGAATGTGAAAGAACTCCGTGATCGCGGGCTTCTTGTGCATGGATGTGCGGCCGAGTGAGTATTGCGGATGCTGATGTTCAAGCGTTGGTGGATCGGGTCAATGAGGTTGCGATCCCGGCCGGTTACGGTGCCGCTTTCTGGGAGGAGTTCGGTGGCTGGGTGTTCGCCAACAGTGGTGGCGAGATCCGCAACTTTCTCCGGATTGACGACGACCAGTTGGTGCTGACGCAAGCTCAGCGGTCCAATACGGACGAGGACCTGGAGTTCTCTTCTCCGTTGCTGACGGACATGGAGCAGTTCCTTACCTACTTCTTCGCTGACAGTCTCCGTTATGAGGAACGCCTTCCGAGGCTGCTGGTGGTGTCGATTCCCGTCACGGCCGACAAGGTGGCGCCGGGGTTCACAATCACGGATCCGGGTGGACCGGGATACAAGTTGCACCGCAGCGGTGAGAGCACCGTCCGGCGCGGGAACAATTAGAACTGATCCACTTCTCGCACTATGTCACCCTGACTCCGGAAGAGATTCGCGAGTCGGTGTTGGACCCGGAGGGCAAGCCGCACTTCATGGTCATGCCAGGCTCTCGCAGCTGACCGCGCCTTCAAGGTCGCCCAGGTGAACGAGGCCCTCAAGTCGACGGGCCGCGCCGAGAACGGAGACAAGGTCATCATCATTTCCGGCTCCCCTCCCGGGATCCCCGGAACCACCAACGACATCCGCGTCCACAGGGTCGGCGACGTCCTCTGGGGCGGATGAGGAAGGCCCCGCTCCGGCAGGGCCTTCCGCGTATCCGGCGCTGGTCCGATCGGCGTGTCATACCTGGGGATGATTTCCGGTTCTCCCACCGAATCGGAAGGGTCGGCGGCGGGGTCCCGAGCGTATCCTCGGGACTATGAAGCACCGCCTGATCCGCTGGCTCCCGGCCATCGTCGTCCCCGCCGCCATTGCCGCGGGTGCGATCGCGATCCCGCTCGCCGCGGGAGCGGCGGACCTGCCCGTGAAGTCGCCGGCGGATGTCCTCCGGCTGGTCGCATCCAGCGACACGAAGGCGTTCTCAGGCACCGTCGAGCAGACTTCCGACCTCGGTCTGCCGAGCATCCCGAAGATGGGCGGCGGCTCCTCCAGCACGGACAGTTCGATCGCGAGCACGCTCTCGCTGCTGATGGGCGACCACACCGCCAAGGTCTACGTCGACGGGCCCACCAAGGTGCGCGTGCAGCTCCTCGACCAGCTCGCCGAGCGTGACGCCATCCGCAATGGATCGGACGTCTGGCTCTACCAGTCCAGCGACCAGTCGGTCACCCACGCGACCATCCCGGCGCACGAGAAGAGCGGCGCGTCGCCGGCTCCGACGGCCACGCCGGGCGCAACCGCGATGACGCCGCAGGCGCTTGCGGAGAAGTTTCTCGCCGCCGTCGACCCGTCGACGGAGGTGACCCTCGGCGCGAACACCAAGGTCGCCGACCGTGACGCGTACGACCTGGTGCTGACGCCGCGCACCGACGCCACGTTGGTCGGGTCGGTGTCCATCGCGGTGGACGGCCAGACCGGGCTGCCGCTGCAGGTCGAGGTGACCGCGCGTGGCGCTTCCTCGCCGTCGTTCCAGGCCGGGTTCAGCGACTTCACACCGAGCGCTCCCGACGCGAGCGTCTTCTCGTTCACGCCGCCGAAGGGCGCGAAGGTCACCGAGCAGGCACCGAAGACCGGCGAGCACAGCACGGGGACGAACCGGCCGAAGCCGACGGTCACGGGCACCGGCTGGGCGACGATCGTCAGCCTCCCGGCCGGCACGGTCCCGGCGCAGGCGCTGGCCGACCCGCTGGTCGCCCAGCTCACGCAGTCCGTCGGGGGAGGCCGTGCGCTGTCGACCTCGCTGGTGTCGGTACTGGTGACGCCGGACGGACGGGTGCTCGCGGGCGCTGTCCCGGTCTCCGCCCTCCAGGCCGCCGCTCAGTGAGCGACTGCCGGTGAGTGCCGAGTCAGTGGACGCCGCGCGGTGAGCGACGCCGCCGCCATCGCGACGAGCGGGCTGACCAAGCGGTTCCGCGGGCGCGCGGTAGTGGACGGGCTCAGTCTCTCGGTGCCGCGCGGGTCGGTCTTCGGCTTCCTCGGGCCGAACGGCTCGGGCAAGACCACGACTATCCGGATGCTGCTGGGACTCATCTCACCATCCGCCGGCTCGATCGACTTGCTCGGGGAGGCCATGCCCGACCGTGGCGCGACCGTGCTGCCGCGCGTGGGCGCACTGGTGGAGGGCCCGGCGTTCGCGCTGTACCTGTCCGGAACCGCGAACCTCGTCCGGCGTGACACCGCCGACCGGTACGCGCCGGGCGCCACCCGCTCGGAGCGGGTGGCCGCCGCGCTCGAACGCGTCGGCCTCACGCACGCCGCGGGCAAGCATGTACGCACCTACTCGCTCGGCATGAAGCAGCGCCTCGGGATCGCCGGCGCGCTGCTCACCGACCGCGACCTCCTGGTGCTGGACGAGCCGACCAATGGGCTCGACCCGCAGGGCACGCGCGAGGTGCGCAACCTCGTCCGCTCGCTCGCCGATGAGGGCAGGACGGTCTTCGTCTCCAGCCACCTGCTGGCGGAGATCGAGCAGATCTGCACGCACGCGGCCATCATGCGCACCGGGCGGCTTGTCGCGCAGGGCTCCCTGGACGAGCTGCGCAGCGCGTCCGGCCCGCGCCTGAGCGTGACGACGCCGGATCGGGCCGCGGCGGCTGAGGTGCTGGCCCGGTTCGGGTTGGCGCCGGAGACCGGCGGCGACGGCGTGGAAGCGGCGCTCATCGAGGGCTCGCCTGCTGTGGAGGACCTCGCCGCGAACCTGGTCGGCGCGGGGGTCCGGTTGCGCGGATTCGCCGTGCGGTCGTCCAGCCTGGAGGAGCGCTTCGTGGAGCTGACGGGGGAGGGCTTCGATGTCGAGCAGTGAGGCGGTCCCGGTCGAGGCTGCGGCGGCCACGGTCGATCGGCCGGTCGTGTCGGTCGGCGCCCGGCGTGCACGTCCCGCGGCGGGCTGGGCGCTGCTGGGCTCCGAGCTGTCGGTGATGTTCCGCCGGTGGCGCACCTGGGCGATGCTCGGCGCGCTGGCGGCCGTGCCCATTCTCATCGCGGTGGCTGTGCGGCTCACCGGACGGGGCCGGGGGCCGGCCTTCCTCGACCAGATCACCAGCAACGGGCTCTTCGTCGCGTTCACCGCGCTGGTGGTGTGCGTTCCGCTGTTCCTTCCCCTCACCATCGGCGTCGTCGCGGGCGACACGATCGCGGGGGAGGCCAGCCAAGGCACACTGCGCTATCTCGTGATCGCCCCCGCCGGCCGGCTGCGGCTGCTCGCGGTGAAGTTCGCCGGCTGCGCCGTGTTCTGCGTCGCCGCTGCGCTGGTCGTCGCATTGGCAGGAGCGCTGATCGGCGCGCTGCTGTTCCCGATCGGGCCGGTCACGCTGCTGTCGGGCACGGTCGTGAGCCTCGGCGACGCGGCCGTGCGGCTGCTGCTGATCGGGCTGTACATCGTGGTGTCGTTGCTCGGGATGTGCGCGATCGGGCTGTTCCTGTCCACGCTGACCGACGTCCCGGTCGGCGCGATGGCGGCGACGGCGGTGCTGGCCGTGGTGTCGCAGGTGCTGGACCAGCTCCCGCAGCTCGACGCCCTCCACCCGTGGCTGTTCAGCCACTACTGGCTGGGCTTCGCCGACTTCCTGCGCGCGCCGCTGGTGTGGGACTCGTTCGTGTCCAACCTGTGGCTGCAGGCCGGCTACGTGGCGGTCTTCGGAGCGCTTGCGATCGGCCGGTTCCTCACGAAGGACGTGCTCTCCTAGCGAACGACCTGACAGAACACGCCGTCAGACGCGTGCCCGAGCCGGCATGTCCTGTCAGGTTGTTCGCTCAGGGGATGGTCTCGGCCGTCGACTCCAGTGCGGAGCGGGGATGGTCGCGCTGGGTCGCGATCGTCACCCCGGCGGCGAGGCACACGATCACGATGCCGATGACCTGCACGAACGCGAAGCGCTCCCCGAGCACGATCACGCCGAACACGGTCGCGATCACCGGCCCGAACGAGGTGATGACGGCGTAGAGCCGCGGGGTGATGCGCCGCAGGATGAAGGTGTCGAGGCTGTACGGCACGGCCGACGAGAGGATCCCCGCCGTCAGGAGCAGGCCGGCGACCCGCCAGTCGAAGCTGCTGTAGTCGACGACGACGAGCGCGAGCGGCACCGTGAGCACCGTCGCGACCACGCTCGCCACGCTGAGGCCCTCCAGCCCGGGCAGCCGGGTCGCCACCCGCCGGGTCAGCAGGATGTACGCCGCCCACGAGGCCGCCGCCGTCAAAGCGAGCACCACACCGATCGGGTCGATGGCGCCCTCTGTCGCCGTGAGGAGCACCACGCCGCCGGCCGCCGCGACCGCGCAGCCGGCGTCCAGCAGTCTGCGGGAGCCCGCCAGCGCGAGCGCGAACGGGCCGAGGAACTCGATGGTCGCTGCGATGCCGAGCCCGAGCCGGCCCACGGCCTCGTAGAAGCTGAGGTTCATCGCGGCCAGCACGACTCCGAGCGCGAGCGCCGGCCAGAGCCGCGTCCAGGTCAGCTCCGCGCGCTTCGGGCGGTAGAACGGCAGGATGCACACCGCGGTGACGAGCTGGCGCACTGCGACCACGACGAGCGAGCCGACGATCGGGATGAGCAGCCCGGCGACGGAGGAGCCGAAGTTGATGCTGACCTCGGTGGCGACCTGGGTGCCTGCTCCGACGACGACCCGGTTGCGCTGCGAACTCACCCGACCGAGCTTAGTCATCCGGGCGGGTCGCGGCGGCGCGGTCAGCTTTCCAGCGTCCTCCGCATGATCGCGCGGGTCGCGCTCGGCCGGCGGACGACATCGAAGCCAGCGTCGCGGAACAGCGAGACGGTGCCGTGGTATCGCTCGGCGGCCGTGAGCGAGGGCCGCACCCCCGGGTCGACCGGGTAGCCCTCCACGATCGTCGCCCCGCGCTCCCTGGCGTGCTGAAGTGCGCCGGCGAGGAGGGCGCGGGCGACGCCGCGCTTGCGGTACTCGTGCCGGACCACGAAGCGGGTGACCGCCCAGGCGTCCTCCGGGTCGCCCTCCTGGCGCCGCGTGATCGGCGACCGGCCGAGCGCGGGGTAGGCCGAGAACGGCTCGACCGCCGCCCAGCCGACCGGTTCGCCGTCGATGCGGGCGATGACGCCGGGCGAGCCGACCTCCACCTGCGCGTGCAGCAGCGCCTGCGTGTCCTCGCGCGTGGCGGCGTCCCAGTCGGAGCGGGTCAGCTTGAACCACTGGCACCAGCACCCGGCGGGGTCGCCCTTCGTGCCGAACACAGTCTGCAGGTCGTTCCAGGTCGACGCGCCGACCGATTCCGTGACCACCTCGTCCGTCATGCCACGAACCTACCGCGCACGGGCAACCCCGGCGCGGATCGACGACGCTAGCGCGAGTGGAGGGCGCCGGCGATCACGCGCGGGCGTTCCACATGCCCGAAGTGTCCGGTGTGCGGCAGGGTCAGCGCCGAGAAGCTCGGGATGATCGCGGCGAGCCCCGCGTCGTCCTCCGCGGACACGAAGACATCGCGATCGCCGCGCACGGACAGGACGGGACAGACGATCCGCGACCAGCGTTCGGCCGCCGGGTAGCGCCGGGCGCACGCGACGGCGCGCACGAACGCGGAGGGCCGCAGATCGCGCGCGAGCTCGTGGACGGTGAGCGGCTGGCGCATCGCGAACAGCGGGGACACCAGCGGCGCGAGCAGTCCGAGCCGGTCGAGCGCCCGCACGAAGGGCGCCGCCGCCGCTCCCGCAGCGGCGAGCAGCCGCATCCCGGCCAGCATGAGCGCCAGGCCGGGGAGGCCAGCAGCAGTCCGAACCGCCCCAGCCGGTCGCCCCGGCCGCCCAGGGTCGTGGCGGACACGAGCAGCACCGACACCGTCGCGGCCGGCTCCTGGGCTGCGAGCTCCAGGGCGACGAACCCGCCGAGCGAGTGGCCGACCACCTGCCAGTGCCCGTAGCCGAGCGCCCGCGCCGTCACTGCCACCGCGTGCGCGAGGGACTCGGCGTCGAGCCGGCTCACGTCGGCAGGGGAGTCGCCCCAGCCGGGGAGGTCGGGCACGATCAGGTCGTCGAGCGCGTCGGCGCCGCCGGCCGCCTCGATCGCCGGCAGCCAGGTCGTCCACGAGCCGGCCGCCCCGTGCAGGAGGATGGTCGCGGTCCGGTTCGTGCGCCGCGTGTGCCGCACCACCACCGGGCCGGCCGGCGTCGCGATCGTCGAGGTTTCCACCCCTGTTGTTCGGAGCGGACCGCTCGTAGGATTCCCGCGTGAGCGAGACGTCGAACGAACTCCCAGCATCCACACGCACCGCCTCTGCTCTCTCGGACGCAGAACTCGATCAGCTCGACGCCTGGTGGCGGGCCGCCAACTATCTCTCCGTCGGCCAGATCTACCTCCTCGACAACCCGCTGCTGCGTCGCCCGCTCTCGCGCGACGACGTCAAGCCGCGCCTGCTCGGGCACTGGGGGACCACCCCTGGGCTGAACTTCGTCTACGCGCACCTGAACCGTGCGATCCGGCAGCGCGACCTCGACACGATCTTCGTCGCCGGCCCCGGCCACGGTGGCCCCGGTGTCGTCGCCGGCGCGTACCTGGACGGCACCTACAGCGAGATCTACAGCGACATCGACCGGAGCGAGGACGGCCTGCGGAAGCTGTTCCGGCAGTTCTCCTTCCCCGGCGGCATCCCGTCGCACGCGGCTCCCGAGACGCCGGGCAGCATCCACGAGGGCGGCGAGCTGGGCTATGCGCTCTCGCACGCCTACGGCGCCGCGTTCGACAACCCGAAGCTGCTGGTCGCCGCGGTGGTCGGCGACGGGGAGGCCGAGACCGGGCCGCTCGCGACGGCGTGGCACTCGAACAAGTTCCTGAACCCGAAGTCCGACGGCGTCGTCCTCCCGATCCTGCACCTCAACGGCTACAAGATCGCCAATCCGACCGTGCTGGCGCGCATCCCGGAGACCGAGCTGCTGGAGCTGATGCGCGGCTACGGCTACACGCCCTACCTCGTATCGGGCGGCTTCGACGGCGAGGAACCGCGCGAGGTGCACAAGCGTATGGCCGCGACCCTGGACGAGATCCTCGACCGGATCGCCGAGATCAAGGCCGCTGCCGACTCCGGCGACCTGATCGACCGTCCCGCGTGGCCGATGCTCATCCTCCGCACCCCCAAGGGCTGGACCTGCCCGGCCGAGATCGAAGGCCATCCCGCCGAGAACAACTGGCGCTCGCACCAGGTCCCGCTCGCCGACGCCCGCGACACCGAGGCGCACACCCGGCTGCTGGAGGACTGGCTGCTGTCGTACCGCCCGGAGGAGCTGTTCGACGAGGCGGGCGCGCCTGTCCCGCTGATCGCATCGCATGCGCCGGAGGGCGAGCACAGGATGAGCGCGAACCCGGTGGCGAACGGCGGACTGCTGCGCCAGGACCTGCGGCTGCCCGACTTCCGCGACTACGCCGTCGACGTGCCGGCGCCGGGGGAGACGGTGGCCGAGGCCACCCGCGTTCTCGGCGGCTGGCTGAGGGACGTGATGGCGGAGAACCCCGACGACTTCCGGCTGTTCGGCCCCGACGAGACGGCCTCCAACCGGCTGCAGGACGTGTTCGAGGTCACCGGAAAGCAGTGGAACGCCGAGTACTGGCCGATCGACTCCGACAACCACCTCGCGCCGAGCGGCCGGGTGATGGAGATGCTGAGCGAGCACCAGTGCCAGGGCTGGCTCGAGGGGTACCTGCTGACCGGACGCCACGGCGTGCTCACGTCGTACGAGGCGTTCATCCACATCGTGGACTCGATGTTCAACCAGCACGCGAAGTGGCTGAAGGGCTCCCGCTCGATCCCGTGGCGGAGGCCGATCGCCTCCCTCAACTACCTGCTCAGCTCGCACGTCTGGCGGCAGGACCACAACGGCGCCTCGCACCAGGACCCGGGTTTCATCGACCACGTGATGAACAAGAAGGCCGACATCGTCCGCGTCTACCTGCCGTTCGACGCGAACACCCTGCTGTCGACCTACGACCACTGCCTCCGCTCGGTCGACTACGTGAACGTGGTCGTGGCGGGCAAGCAGCCGTCGCCGAACTGGCTGAGCATGCCCGACGCGATCGCGCACTGCACGCGCGGCATCGGCGTCTTCGACTGGGCGGGGACCGAGCGGGAGGGCGAGGAGCCGGACGTGGTCCTGGGCTGCGCGGGCGACATCCCGACACTGGAGGTGCTGGCCGCGGCCGACATCCTGCGCCGCCGGCTGCCGGACCTGGCGGTGCGGGTCGTGAACGTGGTCGACCTGATGCGCCTGCAGAGCGAGGGCGAGCACCCGCACGGCATGAACGACCGCGAGTACGACGCGCTGTTCACGACGGACAAGCCGGTGATCTTCGCCTACCACGGCTACCCGTGGCTGATCCACCGGCTCACCTACCGCCGGGCCGGTCACGACAACCTCCACGTCCGCGGCTACAAGGAGGAGGGCACGACGACAACGCCGTTCGACATGGTCATGCTCAACGACCTCGACCGCTACCACCTGGTCATCGACGTGCTCGACCGGGTGCCGGGCCTCGCCGCACGGGAGGCCGCCTTCCGGCAGGAGATGGTGGACGCCCGCCTGCACGCCCGCCAGTACACGCGCGACCACGGTGAGGACATCCCGGAGGTCGCCGAGTGGAGATGGGGCGGCGGCGAGCGCTCGTCGCGCATCGACACCACCGGCGGCGACAACGACTGACGCCATCCCATTCCGAACGGGGGTCGCAACACGCCGCTATCCACGCGGCATAACGGCGTGTTGCGACCCCTGTTCGGTGGTTAGAGGGGGTGGGCGGAGGCGGGGTCGACGACCGTGAGCTCGGGGATCTTGGCGGTGCGGCCGTCGCCGGACGAGCGTCCGGTGAGCCGCCGGCCGATCCACGGCAACACGTAGCGCCGGTAGTAGTCCGCGGTCCGCCGGGAGGACTCACCGGCCGGCGCGGACTCCACCTCGTCCACGCCCCACTCGGCGGGCACCGGCACGCCGAGGGCCGTCAGCACGTTGCTCGCCACTTTGGCGTGGCCCAACGCGTTGAGGTGCAGGCGGTCGGCCGACCAGTAGCGGATGTCCTCGAGGGTCTCGTCGGCCCAGTTGTCGACGAAGAGCACGCCGTCGCGGGGCAGCAGGGCGCGCACCGCGACCGCCAACTCGTCGCCGCGCTTGCGCAGCAGCCCGCCCATCGGCAGGTGCCGGCTCGGGTTCGCGCCGCTCAGCAGCAGCATCGTGCTGCCGGAGGCGGTCACCCGGTCGGCGGCGTCCATCAGCTGCGTCGCCACCGACGCGATGGTGACGCGCGGCCGCATGATGTCGTTGCCGCCGCCGTTGAGACTCACGAGCTGCGGGTGCTGGGCGATCGCGGGATCGAGCTGCTCGGTGAGGATCGGGGTGAGCTTGCGGCCGCGGATCGCCAGGTTCGCGTAGCGCACCGGCTCCGGCGAGGCGAGCGCCAGTCCGAGCGCGACGAAGTCCGCCCAGCCGCGCTGCCGGCCGTCCGGGAGGTCGTCGCCGACTCCTTCCGTGAAACTGTCGCCGATCGCGATGAAACTGGAGTAGCCCATCCCGCTACGCTACCGCCCGCCGCTTCCATGACCGGCATGCAGAAGGTCAGAACGTTCCTCTGGCAGATCGTGCCGCGCGCCCTGCTGGAGCTGCAGCAGGACCCGGACCGCGAGCGTCCCGGGCGCGTGAACGCGGCCATGCTCCGGATGGGCAAGATCGACGTCACCGCGCTCTACGCGGCAGCCGACGCGGTCTGACTGACGGCCTCGCGTTCGGGCGTCAGCCGCGGGCGATCAGCGTCTGCCAGGCGAGCAGGTGCTCGACCGTGACGCCCGTGTAGCCCTGGAGGCCGCCGAACGCCGACCGCACCAGGGCTGTCTGCGACTCCAGCACGCTCACGGAGTCGTCGCCGAAGGTCGCAGCCGGGCCGCCGGCCACCTCGAGCGAGTCGGTCTCGACGCCCACGCTGAACGGCACCCGGGCGTTCGCCGCCGCCGTCGCCGCGGGACGGGCCAGCGCGATGATCCCGTCATCGCCCGCGGCATGGTCGGAGAAGGCGACGATGGCGACCGACTTCACATGCGGGAGAAGCGTCCGGAACAGCGTGCTGTTTCCGTCCGCGGTGGGTTTGGCCTCCAGCCACCACGGGAGGTCGGCGCCGACCGGCACGGACCCGGCGGCGCTCGCCGCGGTGTCGTACAGCATCGCAAGCTGGTCCACGATGCCGGGGAGCTGGTCGTCGGTGGCGTTCACCCACGGCTCGACATCGAACTGGACCGCGTCGAAGGGCGCGGCCTTCAGGGCCGCGGTGGTCCAGGTGGCGGCGAGGTCGGGCTGCTGCGCCCAGGCCGGGTCTCCGCCGAGCGCGCCGACCGTGGTCACGCCGGCGCGGTGCAGCGCGGTGACCGCTGAGCGCAGCCACGGGCCGAACGGGCCCTGGTCGGCCGCCCACGGCACGGAGAGGTACACGGTGCGCAGCTTGTGTGCGGAGGCGAAAGCGGCCAGCGCCTTCGGAGCGAACGCGGCCTCGCCGTCGCCGCGCGGGTCCACGGACGGGTCGATCGGGTTGCCCCACGCCCACATGCCCGTGATGGCGGACGGCGTCGACGCGCCGGTCAGCGCCACGGCCTTCGCCGGAGCGGCGGCGAGCCCGGCCGCCCCGATTCCGACCGCGCCGAGGGCGAGCGCCAGCCCGGCCGCGATGATCCCAGCACCCGATCCTCGAGTTCGCAAAGCACACCCCTTCCGTGGGACCGGACGATGCCGTCACGGCCTGTGCTGCGGAACTCGGGTGTACCGCACAGCGATCCTCTCATGCGCCCGGAGATCCCACAGGGCCGCATTCGGGGTACACGCGGGCTCGTCGCGAGGCGCGTCGCGACGCTCAGTCGCGCCAGCCCAGCTCGCGCCCCACGCCGACCACGGCCTCCAGCAGCCGCGCGTTGAAGTCCACCCCGAGCTGGTTCGGCACGGTCACCAGCACGGTGTCCGCCATCCGCACCGCCTCGTCCTGCGCCAGCTCGGCGACAAGCTTCTCCGGCTCGCCGATGTAGGAGCGGCCGAATCGCGCGATCCCGCCGTCGAGGTGGCCGACCTGGTCGCGGCCCTCCACTTGCGCCCGCGCGCCGAAGTACCGGCGCGAGTCGTCGTCCACGATCGGGATGATGCTGCGGCTGACGCTCACCCGCGGCTCGCGCTCCCAGCCCATCTCGGCCCAGGTGTCGCGGAAGCGCTGGATCTGCTCGGCCTGCAGCCTGTCGAACGCCTCGCCGGTGTCCTCCGTGAGCAGCGTGGACGACATCAGGTTCATCCCCTGCTCGGCCGTCCACTCCGCGGTCGCCCGGGTGCCCGCACCCCACCAGATCCGGTCGGGGAGGGTCGGCGACAGCGGCTGGACGGACAGTCCGCCGCTCGTCCCGGTCATCCGCGGGTCGGCGTTCGCCATCGCCTCCCCGGCGATGGCCGCTCGGAAGATCGCGGTGTGCCGCCGGGCCATGTCCGCGTCGGACTCGCCCTCGCCCGGCACGTAGCCGAACGACTCGTAGCCGGCGAGCGCCGTCTCCGGCGACCCGCGGCTGACGCCGAGCTGGAGGCGCTCGCCGCTGATCAGGTCGGCGGCCGCGGCCGACTCCGCCATGTACAGCGGGTTCTCGTACCGCATGTCGATGACGCCGGTGCCGATCTCGATCCGCGAGGTGCGCGCACCGATCGCCGCGAGCAGCGGGAACGGCGAGGCGAGCTGCGGCGCGAAGTGGTGCACCCGGACGTACGCGCCGTCGGCGCCCACCTCCTCGGCCGCGACCGCGAGCTCGATCGTCTGCAGGAGGGCGTCGGCGGCCGTCCGCACGACGGAGCCGGGGACGGCCTGGTAGTGGCCGAAGCTGAGGAAGCCGATGCGTTTCACAGTGAGGGCAAGTCGTGCGGCCGGCGCGGTATTCCGGCCGGGCTCAGTCCTCCAGCCCCTGCTGCCCGAGCCAGACCAGGATCTCGGTCGCGACGTCGCGCCAGCCGTGGTCGATCACGAGTGAGTGGCCGCGGTCGCGGAAGGTGATCAGCTCGGTCACGGCGTTGGAGTCGCGGTACAGCTTGAGCGTCGCGTCGGTGGTCACCTCGGGGACGGTGTTGTCCTCGCCGCCCGCGATGAGCAGGAGCGGGCCGCGGTCCTCGTTCTTCGTGTCGACGGCGGCCTGCGAGTGGAGGCTGAAGTTGGCCGCCGCCGCCTGGAAGACGGGGCGCACCGTGGAGGGGACGGTCCAGCGGTCGTACAGCTCCTTCGCCTCCTCGTCGGTGAGCTGGTTCGCGAAGCCGAACGTGAACTGCTCGAAGGTCAGGGCGATCGCCTTGTGGATGTTCGCCGGGTTGTCGAGCACCGGGAACGACGACTTGAGCTGGCGGAACGGCAGCGGCAGCACACCCTTGATCTGCGCCGGGTCGATCCCGACGCCGGCGTTGCCGTAGCCCTGGCCGAGCAGCTTCTCGGCGATGAGGCCGCCGAAGGAGTGACCGATGATCACGGGCGGGACGTCCATCGCCTCGATGATCTTCGCGAAGTGCTCCGTGACCTCGTCGATGCCGAAGTTCGCGACGTCGTCGGGATGCGCACGCGTGTCCGCCACGGTGTCCTTCTCGCCGGGCCACAGAGGAGCGACGGGGGCGTAGCCTTCCGCCGTGAAGAGCTCGATCCAGGGCTGCCAGCTGCTCGCGTGGAGCCAGAGGCCGTGGATGAAGATCACCGGTTGATTCGCCATGCCGCACAGGGTATTGCGCGGGCGGCCGTACGGCCAGACCCTGACGGCGGCCGCGGCGCCGGGTAACCTGACCGCATGGCCGACTGGTTGTGCGCGACGTGCGCGGTGGAGACGACCCCGATTGTGACGGACGCGGGGAGGAGCCCCCGGTCTCCTGCCCGATCTGCGAGGACGAGCGTCAGTACGTCCCGCCGACCGGCCAGCGCTGGACCACCCTGCAACGTCTGCAGCGCGAGGGCGAGCGGGTGACCGTGACGGAGCTGGAGCCCGGCCTCTACGGGCTGAGCAGCGAGCCGAAGGTCGGCATCGGACAGCGTGCCCTGCTGCTGTGCACGCCGGACGGCAACCTGCTCTGGGATCCCACCGGCTACGTCGACGAGGCCGCGGCGACCGCGGTGCAGGACCTCGGCGGGGCCGCGGTGATCGCCACCAGCCACCCGCACATGTTCGGCGCGCAGACCTCCTGGTCGCGGATGCTGGGGGCGTGCCGGTACTCGTCCACGCGGCCGACCGGCACTGGGTGCAGCGCGAGGACCCGGCGATTCGGGAGTGGAGCGGTGAGGAGGAGGTGCTGCCGGGTGTGCTGCTGCGCACGGTCGGCGGCCACTTCCCGGGCAGCGCGGTGGTGCACTGGGACCGCGGAGTCGTGCTCAGCGGCGACACGGTCTTCCCGGGGCCGTCGCAGCAGTGGGTGACGTTCCAGCGGAGCTTCCCCAACGACATCCCGCTCTCGGCCGCCGTGGTGCGGCGCGTCGCCGACCTGGTCTGCGACAGGCCGTTCGACCGGATGTACGGCAACCTGGGCAACGTCATCCCGGTGGACGCGCGGGAGGCCGTGCGGCGGTCGGCGGAGCGGTACATCGGCTGGGTGAGCGGAGCCTTCGACCACCTGACCTGAGCGGACGGCCCCAGGCCGGCCGGCGTCAGCTCAGGAACGGCGCGAGCTCGAACTCCAGCGCGGGCTTGGGCTTGGCGCCCACGATCGTCTTGACGACCACGCCGTCCTGGAACACCTTCGTCACCGGCAGCGAGAGCGCCCGGTACTCGGCGGACGCCTGCGGGTTCTCGTCCGCGTCGATGCGCAGGATGCGGAGGCCGTGCTCGTCCGCGATGCGCTCCAGGATCGGCGTCAGCGCGCGGCACGGGCCGCACCACGGCGCCCAGAACTCCACGAGGGTCGTACCGGGCGCGGCGAGGACGTCGGAGGCGAAGGAGGCGTCGGTGACGCTGCTGAGAGTGCTCATGCCGGGAGGCTAAGCCGTGCCCCCTGGGTCAAGGTCAAGCGGTGCGCCGGGGTCGGCCCCGAGCCACCTGTGCAAGCATGGGACGCAGGAGGTGGACATGGACACTCTGACCCCGCAGGAGCTGCGCGACTCGTTCGTGAACTGCTCGCGCGCCGACGCCGCCGACCTGCCCCTTCCGCCCGGGATGCACGAGGTGGACTGGTCCCGCCGCGAGTACCTCGGCTGGCGGGACCCCCGGCTCCCGCAGCGCGGCTACGTCGTCATCCCGACCGGGAGCGGACCGGTCGGCATCGTCCTGCGGGCCTCGGAGGCCTCCATGCGCTCGCACGCGCCCACCATGTGCGGCTGGTGCCAGGACGTCCACGTCACCCGCGACGTCTACTTCTGGTCGGCGCGCCGGGCCGGGGACGCCGGGCGCAAGGGCGACACCGTCGGCGCACTGGTCTGCGCGTCGTTCGAGTGCACCGAGAACGTGCGGCGCACGCCGCCGGCGCAGTTCGTCGGCTTCGACTCCGAGCGCGTGGTCGAGGAGCAGATCGCCGGGCTCGGCGAGCGGGTGCGCCGGTTCGCCCAGGCCGTGGTGGGCGTTCGGCCCTGACCGCGCAAAGGGGATTCACAGCGACCCGATAACCGGTTCTCACCCGGATTAAGGATGCGGAAAGAATCCGGGCGCAGGCTGGTGATCAGCTCCCCGGAGGTCGCATCCAGCCGGTCCGCAGAGGGAGCGGGCTGGAGGGCCTGTCATGGACATTCGTTCGGCGGGACGGCGCACTGCCGTCGGGATCACCACGGCGATCGGCATCTCGAGCCTCGCGGTCACCGGCATCCTCTCCGGCTACCTCTTCGCCGGCACGACGGCAGCCCGCACCGCGGGGACCACGACGGCGGGCACCGGCAACACGGGCAACGGCTCGTCCGGCGACGACTCGGCCGGCACCGGGGGCAACGGCGACGACTCCGGCTCGTCCGGCTCCTCCACCGGCTCCTCCACAGGCTCCTCCGGCAGCGGCATCCAGCAGAGCCAGGGCGGTGGTTCCAGTGGCCTCTCCAGCGGCTCCTGACCTGGTCCACGACGACTTCGCGGTCTGGGGCGTCGATGCCCGCATCGTGGTCTCCGACCCCGAGAGACTGACGCAGGCGCGGAGGATCGCGGACGACGAGCTCGCCGCGATCACAGCGGCCGCCAGCCGGTTCGAGCCGGGCAGCGAGCTCTCCCGGCTCAACGCGTCAGATCGTCCCGCCGGCGGCGTCGAGCTGAGTCCTCTCCTGGCCGAGTTCGTCGCGGTCGCGCTCGCCGCGGCCGTCGACACCGACGGCGACGTCGATCCCACCCTCGGCGGCGACCTGAGCCGGCTCGGCTACGACCGCGACTTCGCTTCACTGCCCGTCGACGGAGTCACCCTGACGGTCGCCCGGCCGCGGACGCCCGGATGGCAGCGCGTGACCCTCGACGAGGGCATCCTGACGCTGCCCGGCGACCTCCGGCTCGACCTCGGCGCGACCGCGAAGGCGCACGCCGCGGATCGCATCGCACGCCGCATCGCGGGGAGACCGGCGCGGACGCCCTGGTCTCGCTCGGCGGCGACATCGCCACCGCAGGCGCCACCGAGCGGCTCTGGGAGGTGCTCGTACAGGACCTCCCGTCCGACCCGGCGCAGCAGATCGCGATCCCGAACGGCGCGGGCGTGGCCACGTCGAGCACGCAGAAGCGGCGCTGGCGCAGCGACGGGCAGGCCAGACACCACATCCTCGACCCGCGCTTCGGCCTCCCGGCCGACGACGTCTGGCGGTCCGTCACCGTCGCCGCGGCGACCTGTGTCCGCGCCAACGCGCTGAGCACGGCGTCGATCGTGCGCGGCCTGAGGGCTCCCGGCTGGCTGCGCGGCCTCGGCGCCGACGCCCGGCTGGTGGCCAGGGACGGCTCGATCGTCACGACCGGGCGGTGGCCCGAGGACCTGCCGTCGACCGGCACGGGGGCGAACCGATGGATGAGGTGCCCTGATGGATGAGGTGCTCTGATGGATGAGGTGCTCTGGGCGGTCGGCCGCGCCTCCGGCGTCGTCGCGCTGATCCTGCTCACCGTCTCGCTCTGGCTCGGGATCGTCACCCGCTCCGGCCGTCCCCTTCCCGGCATGCCGCGCTTCTCGGTCACCCTGCTGCACCGCAACGTGTCGCTGCTGGCGGTCGTCTTCCTCGTCCTCCACATCGGCACGCTGCTGCTGGACTCCTACGCCAAGCTCACCCTCACCGACATCCTGGTGCCGTTCCTCGGCGCGCACCTGCCGTTCTGGCTCGGGCTCGGCACCGTGGCCGTCGACCTCCTGATCGCGGTGACGATCACGGCGCTGCTGCGCCGGCGGCTGGGCGTGCGCGTCTTCAAGACCGTGCACTGGCTGAGCTACGCGATGTGGCCGGTGGCGCTGGCGCACACGATCGGCGACGGCACCGACGGGACGTCCGGCTGGATGCTGCTGCTCGCCGGAGCGTCGGTGCTGTTCGTGCTCGTGGCCGTGCTCTGGCGGGTGTCCGCCGGATTCCTCGAGACGTCCGCCGCGCGACGCGCGGACGCCGAACCGAGCAGAAGGGGACTGTCATGACCATGACCGCCGACAACGTCCTGCCGGTCGCCGACCCCGCCGCTACGCCGCCCCGGCTGCTGGCGGCCGGGCACTCGGCAGGCGCGCCGGCCCACCTCTCCGCGTTCGGCCCCCGCCGCGGGCTCCGCCGCCCCGACCTCGAGCGCGAGCTGGAGCGTTCGGGCCTCACCGGCCGCGGCGGCGCCGCGTTCTCCGCATTCCGCAAGCTGGCGGCGACGGCCGGGCGGCGCGCGCCGGTCGTCATCGGCAACGGCTCCGAAGGGGAACCCTGGAGCTGGAAGGACGCCGTGCTCCTCGCCAACGCGCCGCACCTCGTCCTCGACGGTCTCCTGACCGCGTCCGAGGCGCTGGGCGCCGCGCGCACCGTCCTGTACCTCCACGAGGCCGCCATCGCCCCGGTCGCGGCCGCCGTCGCCGAACGCTCCGACGCCGGCCGCGTCGAACTGGTCGAGGCGGCGGACGGCTTCATCGCGGGCGAGGCGAGCGCCGTGGTGAACGCCCTCCAGACCGGCCGCGGCGTGCCGCTCGACCGGGTGCGACGGCTGTCGGAGTCCGGGCTCGACGGCCGGCCGACACTGCTGCACAACGTGGAGACGCTTGCGCAGCTCGCGCTGGTGGACCGCTACGGCGGCGACTGGTTCCGCAGCGTCGGCGACCCGGCGCAGCCGGGAACGCGCCTCGTGACGGTGACCGGCGACGTGGCGACCGAGGGCGTGTTCGAGGTGCCGACCGACGCCACCGTCGTGGACATCGTCGCCCTCGCCGGCGGGGAGGCCCGGCTCGCAGCGGGTGTGCTCCTCGGCGGGTACCACGGGCGTTGGATCGCGCCGACCGAGACCGGCGCGGCGCCCGGGGAGTCCGCGGGCGCGGGCGTCGTGCACGTGCTCGGCCCCCGGCGCTGCGGTGTGGCGACGACCGCGGCGATCGTCCAGGAGCTGGCCGCTGCCTCCGCCCGGCAGTGCGGGCCGTGCCTGTTCGGTCTCCCGGCGATGGCGGACCGGTTCGCCGACCTGGCCGCGGGCTGGCTCGCCCCGCAGGCGGCCGCCGAGCTCGCCCGGCTCGCGGAGGTGGTCGACGGACGAGGCTCGTGCCACCATCCCGACGGGGCCGCACGCCTGGTCCGCAGCGCGTTGCGGGTGTTCGCACGCGACATCCACGCCCACGCCCAAGGCCGCTGCCTGCGGAGCACGCGATGACCGCCCGGCACACCCTCCACGTCGACTGGACGCGCTGCGACGGCCGCGGCCTGTGCGCCGAACTGCTGGAGGGCACCATCGCTCGGGACGAGTGGGGATACCCGTTCGCGGTCGGCCAGCCGGCGTCCGGCCGTTCCGACATCCCGGTGCGCAGCGACCAGCTCGAGGCCGCCGAGGAGGCGGTGGCTCTGTGCCCGGTGCTGGCTCTGCGGTTGCGTCGGGTGGGGTGACGAATCCGCGCCGAGTCGGCGGTGTGGGGTTGTGCCGCTGGTGGGACTCGAACCCACACGCCCTTCCGGACAAAGCATTTTGAGTGCTCCGCGTCTGCCATTCCGCCACAGCGGCGCACAACAACACCTGAACAATACCGTAGGCTCTTACCCGTGACTGACCAGGAGACCACCCCCACCGCACCCCGCCGAGTCGTCGTCGCGGAGGACGAGTCGCTCATCCGGCTCGACATCGTCGAGACCCTCCGCGACAACGGTTTCGAGGTCGTCGGCGAGGCCGGAGACGGCGAGACCGCGGTCGCGCTGGCCACCGAGCTGCGCCCCGACCTGGTCATCATGGACGTCAAGATGCCCCAGCTCGACGGCATCTCGGCGGCCGAGCGCCTCTCCAAGAACCACATCGCGCCCGTCGTGCTGCTGACCGCATTCAGCCAGAAGGAGCTCGTGGAGCGCGCGACCGAGGCCGGCGCCCTCGCCTATGTGGTCAAGCCGTTCACCCCGAACGACCTCCTGCCGGCGATCGAGATCGCCCTGGCCCGCTACCAGCAGATCATCGCGCTGGAGGCCGAGGTCTCCGACATGGTGCAGCGCTTCGAGACCCGCAAGCTGGTCGACCGCGCCAAGGGCCTCCTCAACGAGAAGATGGGCCTCAGCGAGCCGGACGCCTTCCGTTGGATCCAGAAGGCCTCCATGGACCGCCGCCTCACCATGCACGACGTCGCCCAGGCCATCATCGAGCAGCTCGCCCCCAAGAAGTAGCCGCCCCGCAGCAATCCGTTCCTCAGTTTCTCCCGCAACACGCCGTTCGCGAGCGGGAGAAAGTGAGGAAGCAATGGCTGCTCGCTACAGCTCCTTGATCAGGTTGGTGATGCGGATGGTGCTGCAGCGGCGGCCCTGGTCGTCGGTGACGGCGATCTCGTGCGTCGTGAGGGTGCGGCCGAGGTGGATGGGCGTGCAGACGCCGGTCACGTAGCCGTCGGTCGCGGCGCGCGTGTGCGAGGCGTTGATCTCGATGCCGACGGCGAGCCGGCCTTCGCCGGCGTACAGGTTCGCCGACATCGACCCGAGGGACTCGCCGAGGACCACGTAGGCACCGCCGTGCAGCAGGTCCGCGGGCTGCGTGTTGCCGAGCACGGGCATCCGCGCGACGGCTCGCTCGATCGTGAACTCAACGATCTCGATGCCCATCTTGTCGGCGAGGGCGCCGAGCCCCCGCTGCTTCACGTACGCGAGCGCGTCCTCGGTCATCCTCTGCCTCTCCGCTGTGGGTCCGGGCCTCGTCGGCCGTCGTCCAGGACTGTCACCGGCCCCTTGTAGGCTTGCCTGGTGTCAGACTCCGAAAAGCCTACCCTTCTGATCATCGACGGCCATTCGCTGGCATTCCGGGCCTTCTACGCCCTCCCCGTCGACAGCTTCGTGAACCGCGAGGGGCAGCACACCAACGGCATCCACGGCTTCATCGCGATGCTGATCAACCTGCTCCAGCAGCAGCGTCCGACGCACCTCGCCGTCGCCTTCGACATCTCGCGCTACTCGTTCCGGACCCGCGAGTACCCGGAGTACAAGGGCACCCGCAACGAGACCCCGTCCGAGTTCGTCGGCCAGATCCCGCTGCTGGAGGAGGCCCTCCACGCGATGAACATCACCACCATCGCCAAGGAGGACTTCGAGGCCGACGACATCCTCGCCACGCTCGCCCGCCAGGGCCGTGAGCAGGGTTACCGCGTCCTCCTGGTCTCCGGCGACCGCGACACCATCCAGCTCGTCAACGACGACGTCACGCTGCTCTACCCGAACGTCCGAGGCGTCTCCGAGCTCAAGGTCTACGACCCCGCCGCGGTGCGCGAGCGCTACGGCGTCGAGCCGCACCAGTACCCGGAGATCGCGGCGCTGGTCGGCGAGACGAGCGACAACCTGATCGGCATCGACAAGGTCGGCGAGAAGACCGCGGTCAAGTGGGTGCAGCAGTACGGCACGGTGGAGAACATCGTCGCCCACGCCGACGAGATCAAGGGAGTCGTGGGCCAGAACCTCCGCGACCAGCAGGAGAACGCGCTGCGCAACCGCCGGCTCAACAAGCTGCTCGACGACGTGGAGCTGGAGGTCGGCCCGGCCGACCTCGAGCGCAAGCCGCTCAACGAGAACGCCGTGCGCGACATCTTCGCGCGCCTCCAGTTCAAGACCCTCCTCGACCGGCTGCTGAAGGCCGCGGCCGAGGACGGCACGCTCACCGGCGCGGGCGGCACGGCCCCTCGGAGGGCGACGCCGGCGCGGTGAGCGCCCCGGTCGTCCGCACGCTCATCGACGAGGAGCTCGCGAACTGGCTCGAGAAGGCGTCTGCCGACGGCGCCGCGGTCGCGGTCCAGCTCGAGCTCGGCCCAGCGGGCATCAGCGGCTTCGGCCTCGCCGCCGCCGACGACACGGTCTACGTCCCGTGGGCTCCTGGTCGTCCCGACTACACGGCGCTGGAGGAGTGGCTGGCGAGCAGCGCTCCGAAGTACTTCTTCCACGCCAAGCCGCAGTTCAAGGCGCTGAGCCGTGCCGGCTTCGTGGTCGACGGGCTCGCCTTCGACACCCGGATCGCGTCCTGGCTGGTCAAGCCGGGCGCGGCGCCGCAGTCGCTGGCCGAGCAGGTGTACGAGGTGCTGGGCGAGACCCTGCCGGTCTCCGACCCGAACCAGCTCGTGCCGCTGAACGACGCGGTGAGCCCCGCGACCGAGGCCTGGTACATCCGCCGCGTCGCCGAGGGTCAGATGATCGCCCTCGACGCGGGCACCCGCGCCGTGCTCGACGACATCGAGCTCCCTCTGGTCGCGGTGCTGGCGGAGATGGAGCTCCACGGCGTCTCCATCGACACCGAGGTGCTGAGCCGCCTGCGCGGCCAGCTCACCGACAAAGCCAACGACTACGCCGCCCGCGCCTACGCGGAGGTCGGCCACGAACTCAACCTCGGCTCGCCCAAGCAGCTCCAGCAGGTGCTGTTCGACGAGCTCGGGATGCCGAAGACCCGCTCCACGAAGACCGGCTACTCGACCGACGCGCAGTCGCTGGCCGACCTCCAGGAGAGCAACCCGCACCCGTTCCTCGACCTGCTGCTCCAGCATCGAGACGCGACCAAGCTGAAGCAGATCGTGGAGACGCTGGAGCGCTCGGTCGGCTCGGACGACCGCATCCACACCACCTACGACCAGACCGGCACCAGCACGGGCCGAATCTCGTCCAACGACCCGAACCTCCAGAACATCCCGATCCGCACCGAGGAGGGCCGCGAGATCCGCTCGGCCTTCCGCTGCGCGCCGGAGTACGAGACGCTGCTGACCGCCGACTATTCGCAGATCGAGATGCGCATCATGGCGCACCTCTCCGAGGACCCGGGACTCATCGAGGCCTTCAACGCGGGGGAGGACCTGCACCGCTTCGTCGGCGCGCGCGTGTTCGGCGTGGCGCCGGAGGACGTCACCCCGCTCATGCGCACCAAGGTCAAGGCGATGTCCTACGGTCTCGCCTACGGGCTCAGCCCGTTCGGCCTGTCCAAGCAGCTCCGCATCGAGACGAAGGAGGCGCGGGACCTGATGGCCGGCTACTTCGAGCGCTTCGGTGCTGTGCGCGACTACCTGCGCAGCGTCGTGGAGATCGCACGGGTCGACGGCTACACCGAGACGATCTTCGGCCGCCGCCGCCCGTTCGCCGACCTGACCTCCACCAACCGGGTGCTGCGCGAGAACGCCGAGCGTCAGGCGCTCAACGCGCCCATCCAGGGCTCGGCCGCCGACATCATGAAGATCGCCATGCTCGGCATCGCCGGCGACCTGATCGACCAGGACCTGAACTCCCGGATGCTCCTCCAGGTCCACGATGAGCTCATCTTCGAGGTCGCCCCCGGCGAGTGGGGCGCGCTGGAGGCGGTCGTCCGCACCCGCATGGCCGGCGCCGCCGACCTCCGCGTCCCCCTCGACGTGCAGATCGGCCGCGGCCCCAACTGGGAGGCCGCCGCCCACTGACCCCGTCGCCAGCCATCGCTTCCTCACTTCCTCCCGCGACACGCCGTGCGAAACCGGGAGAAAGTGAGGAAGCGATTGCTGCGGTGAGGGGGAAGATTCGGGTGCGTCCGCCTCGATAGGCTCGGGGCATGACGAACGCAGAGAAGCGCGAACCGACTCCGATCGACACGATCGCTGAGGAGTGGGTCGACACCCAGCTGGAGCTCCACCCCGAGTACCACGTCTGGCTCGGCCGACCCGGCCGTGAAGGCGAATACTCCGACTACTCCCCGGCCGGCGCCGAGCAGGCCATCGGCAAGGTGCGGGAGGCCCTGGCCACGATCCGGGCCGCCGAACCGGTTGACGACATCGACCGGGTCACCAAGATGGACCTGTCGCGCGACCTCGAGCTCACCATCGAGAAGCACGAGGCCGGCTTCAACCAGCGCGACCTCAACGTGATCGCCTCCCCGGCCCAGGAGCTCCGCGACATCTTCGACCTCGTCCCCACCGACACCGAGGAGGACTGGGCCAACGTCGCGACGCGACTGCACAACCTCCCCGCCGCGATGGACGGCTACATCGAGACCCTGCGCAGCGGCATCGCCAACGGCAACGTCCCGGCGATCCGTCAGGTGCGCGAGGTGCTCGCGCAGGCGAACAAGCAGGTCGCCGGCACCGGGTTCTTCTTCGACTTCACCGGCTCGGCGAAGACCCTCGACGGCGAGCTGCCCGCGTCCCTGAAGGCCGACCTGGCCGAGGGTGCGAAGGAGTCGGCCGCCGCTTACGCCACGCTCGCCGCGTTCTTGCAGGACGAGCTCGCCGCCCACGCGCCCGAGAAGGACGCCGTCGGTCGCGAGCTGTACTCCCTCGCCTCCCGCGACTTCCTCGGCGCGACCGTCGACCTGGACGAGACCTACGAGTGGGGCATCGAGGAGCTCGCGCGCATGGTCGCCGAGCAGGAGTCGATCGCGAACGAGATCAAGCCGGGCGCGACGGTCCACGAGGCCATCGCGTTCCTGGACGGCGACGCCTCCCGCAAGCTGCACGGCACCGACGCGCTGCAGCGCTGGATGCAGGAGACCAGCGACCGCGCCATCGAGGAGCTCGGCAAGACGCATTTCGACATCCCGGCCGAGATCCGCCGACTGGAGTGCATGATCGCCCCCACCCAGGAGGGCGGCATCTACTACACGGGCCCGAGCGACGACTTCGCGCGCGCCGGCCGGATGTGGTGGAGCGTCCCGGAGGGCGTCACGGAGTTCGACACCTGGCGCGAGTTGACCACCGTCTACCACGAGGGCGTCCCCGGCCACCACCTCCAGATCGCCCAGGCCACCTACAACAAGGCGCAGCTCAACTCCTGGCGCCGCATCGCGGGCACCTCGGGCCACGCTGAGGGCTGGGCGCTCTACGCGGAGCGCCTGATGGAGCAGCTCGGCTACCTGGACGACCCGGCCGACCGGCTCGGGATGCTCGACGGCCAGCGGATGCGCGCGGCCCGCGTCGTCCTCGACATCGGCGTCCACCTGGAGAAGCAGCTCCCGGACGGCTCCGGACCGTGGAGCGGCGAGTACGCCTTCGGCTTCCTGGCGGACAACGTGAACATGAACGAGGGCTTCGTCCGGTTCGAGGTGAACCGGTACCTCGGCTGGCCGGGGCAGGCGCCGTCGTACAAGATCGGTCAGCGGATCTGGGAGCAGCTCCGCGACGAGTACGCCCGCCGCGAGGGCGCCGCGTTCGACATCAAGGCGTTCCACAAGAAGGCGCTCGACATCGGCGGCGTCGGTCTGGACACGCTGAAGTCGGCGCTGCTCGACTGAGCGCCCCGGCGTCCGCAGAGAGCGCGTAGCCGCGATGACCTCCCCGTACCGGGCCGTGCTCGGCCCGGCGTTCGATGAGCTCCATCCGCGGCTGCGCGCCTACTTCGACGCCATCCCGGATGGTTCGGCCGGCACGGGCCGGGGCGTGTTCGACACCGTCGGCACGCCCCGGCGCTGGCTGTGGCCGGTGCTGGCGGTGTTCGGCCGGGCGCACGTGATGTTCCCGGTGTGGGAGCGCGCGGTGCCGTTCACGGTCGAGAACGTGCCCGTGAAGTCGGCCGACGGCGGCCCGGCGGTGCGCGCCGTGCGGCGGTTCGTGCTGCGGGGGCGCGTGCTCGACATGCGCGACGAGATCGGCGTGGACGGCTGGATGATCGTGGACCGACTCGGGTCGCCCGTCCTCGTGGAAGCCTTGTTCTCCGCCCGGGTGATCGACGGTGCGATTCGGCTGACTTCGCGCCGGGTCGCGGTGCGGGTGGGGAGGCTGCGGATCGTCGTCCCGCGCGCCGTCGCACCCGTCGTGGCCCTCACCGAGCGGTACGACGACGAGCGCGACGCGCAGTCCGTCTCCGTCGTCGTCCGCGTCCCGCTGATCGGTAGGGTGTACCAGTACGCGGGGACGTTCCGATACCAGGTCGGGCGCCGCGAGAGCGGCGGCGACGCCGCATCGGGGGAGTGAGTGAGCGAGCGCATCGTCATCGCCGGCGCGTCCGGCTTCATCGGACGCTATCTGGCGGAGCACTACCGCGCCGCGGGCGCGACGGTCCTGCTGGTCGGGCGCGACGGCGCCGACGCGCGCTGGGGCGACGCCGAGGCGCTGCGCCGGGTCGTCACCGGCGCCGACGTCCTGATCAACCTCGCGGGCAAGAGCGTGAACTGCCGCTACGGCGACGCGAACCGAGCCGAAATCTTCCGCTCCCGGCTCGACACCACGCGGGCGCTGCGGGAGGCCGTGGCGGCCTCCGACGCGCCGCCTCCCGTCTGGTTCAACGCCTCCACCGCGACCATCTACCGGCACGCCGAAGACCGGCCGATGACCGAGTCGACGGGCGAGCTCGGCACCGGCTTCTCGGTGAACGTGGCGCGCGCCTGGGAGGCCGAGTTCTTCGCGGGCGAGCTGCCCGGAACCCGCCGGATCGCGCTGCGGATGGCGATCGTGCTCGGCGATGGCTCGGCGCTCATCCCGCTCATCCGCCTGGCGCAGTTCGGCCTCGGCGGCCCGCAGCTCGACGGCCGCTGGTTCGCCACGACGGCGCGGCGCAACGCGGGCACCTTCCACGAGTTCCGCGCCCGCGGCGGCCGGCAGCGGTTCAGTTGGGTGCACATGGCCGACGTGCTCGGCTCGATCGAGTTCTTACGGCAGCATCCGGAGCTCGACGGCCCGGTCAACGTCGCCGCGCCGCACCCCTCGGACAACCGCACCTTCATGGCGACCCTGCGCCGCGTGCTGCGGGTTCCGGCCGGGCTCCCGGCGTTTCGGTGGATGCTGGAGCTCGGCACGGCGGTCATCCGCACCGAGACCGAGCTGGTGCTGAAGAGCCGCTGGGTGGTGCCCGAGCGCCTGCTCGCGGCGGGGTACACGTTCGCCTTCCCGGACCTGGAGCCCGCCCTCCGCGACATCGTCGTCGGACGCGAGTTGCCCCTTCCGCAGACCAGTCGGTAGACTAGACCGTCACTTGTGTGACATCCACATCCGCCTGCCGTTCGCGGAAGACACCCACAGAGGTTCGCGCTCGGCCTGATTTATGTCCATAACGGAGCATCTACTACATGACAACCGCAACGACCGACAAGGCACCGAAGCAGGTCGCAGTCAACGACATCGGTTCTGCTGAAGACTTTCTTGCCGCGGTCGAAAAGACGCTGAAGTTCTTCAACGACGGAGACCTCATCGAGGGAACCGTCGTCAAGATCGACCGCGACGAGGTCCTCCTCGACGTCGGCTACAAGACCGAGGGTGTCATCCCCTCCCGCGAGCTTTCCATCAAGCACGACGTCGACCCCAGCGAGGTCGTCGAGGTCGGCGACACCGTCGAGGCGCTCGTTCTCCAGAAGGAGGACAAGGAAGGCCGCCTCATCCTGTCCAAGAAGCGTGCGCAGTACGAGCGTGCGTGGGGCGACGTGGAGAAGATCAAGGAAGCCGACGGCGTCGTCACCGGTACGGTGATCGAGGTCGTCAAGGGCGGCCTGATCGTCGACATCGGCCTCCGCGGCTTCCTGCCGGCGTCGCTCATCGAGCTGCGCCGCGTCCGCGACCTGACCCCGTACCTGGGCCAGGAGATCGAGGCGAAGATCCTCGAGCTCGACAAGAACCGCAACAACGTGGTCCTGTCGCGCCGCGCGCTGCTGGAGCAGACCCAGTCGGAGTCCCGCACCACGTTCCTCAACAACCTGCACAAGGGCCAGGTCCGCAAGGGCGTCGTGTCCTCGATCGTCAACTTCGGCGCGTTCGTCGACCTGGGCGGCGTGGACGGCCTCGTGCACGTCTCCGAGCTCTCGTGGAAGCACATCGAGCACGCCTCGGAGGTCGTCGAGGTCGGCCAGGAGGTCACCGTCGAGATCCTCGAGGTCGACCTGGACCGCGAGCGCGTCTCGCTGTCGCTGAAGGCGACCCAGGAGGACCCGTGGCAGGTCTTCGCCCGCACCCACGCGATCGGTCAGGTCGCGCCGGGCAAGGTCACGAAGCTCGTCCCGTTCGGTGCGTTCGTCCGCGTCGCGGACGGCATCGAGGGCCTGGTGCACATCTCCGAGCTCTCCGGCAAGCACGTCGAGCTCGCGGAGCAGGTCGTGTCGGTCGGCGAAGAGGTCTTCGTCAAGGTCATCGACATCGACCTGGAGCGCCGCCGCATCTCGCTGTCGCTCAAGCAGGCGAACGAGGGCGTCGACCCCGAAGGCACCGAGTTCGACCCGGCCCTCTACGGCATGGTCACCGAGTACGACGACCAGGGGAACTACAAGTACCCCGAGGGCTTCGACCCGGAGACCAACGAGTGGAAGGAAGGCTTCGAGACCCAGCGCGACGAGTGGGAGCAGCAGTACGCCGCTGCCCAGGCTCGTTGGGAGGCGCACAAGCGCCAGGTCGCGAAGGGCATCGAGGAGGCGGCCGCCGACAGCGGTACCTCGTCCTACTCGAGCGAGACCGGCAACGGCGGCACCCTCGCCGACGACGAGTCCCTCGCCGCTCTGCGCGAGAAGCTCAGCTCCAACAACTGAGACCCGTCTCATCCGTGAACGGCCGGTCCCTTCGGGGGCCGGCCGTTCCGGCGTTACGCACCGCCTTTCCGCCGAAGGGCACCGCCCCTCAAACGGTCGTTGAGGGGCGTTGACGGGCTCCTCGGCGTTCGCAATAGGCTGGACATCGTGCAGCTCATCGGACTGACCGGCGGGATCGCCTCCGGAAAATCGACCATCGCCTCCCGTCTCGCCGAGCTCGGCGCCGTCGTCGTGGACGCCGACCGGATCGCCCGGGAGGTCGTCGAGCCGGGCACCCCCGCGCTGGCCGAGATCGCCGCGACGTTCGGCCCCGGCGTCATCGCCGCGGACGGCAGCCTCGACCGGCCGGCGCTCGGCGCGATCGTGTTCGGCGACGCGGGCGCCCTCCGGAAGCTCAACGGGATCACTCACCCGGCCGTGCTCGCCGCGTCGACTGCACGGTTCGAGGCCGCGGGCGCCGCCGATCCCGCGGCGATCGTCGTGTACGACGTGCCGTTGCTGGTCGAGTCGGCCAACGAGTACCCGTTCGACCTGGTGGTCGTCGCCCATGCCGACGCGGCGACGCGGATCGACCGGCTGGTGCGGCTGCGCGGGATGGACCAGGCGGAGGCCGAGCGCCGGATCGGGTCGCAGGCCTCCGACGAGGAGCGCCTGGCGGTGGCGGATGTGGTGATCGACACCGACGGGACGCTCGACCGCACGCGCGAGCAGGTGGACGAGCTGTGGGAGAGTCTGCGCTCCTGATCGGGGGCGGCGTTCCGCTCTCAGCGAGAGCGGGCCGCGATGTCGGTGGTCCTTCCTAGACTGGACTCATGCAAGCCACGCGTCTCGTCCGTCCGTTCGAGGTCGTCAGTGAATTCGCGCCCAGCGGCGACCAGCCCAAGGCCATCGCCGAGCTCGCCGCCCGCATCAACGCCGGTGAGACCGACGTCGTCCTCCTCGGTGCGACCGGTACCGGCAAGTCCGCGACCACCGCCTGGCTGGTCGAGCAGGTGCAGCGCCCGACGCTCGTCCTCGCCCACAACAAGACCCTCGCCGCGCAGCTCGCCAACGAGTTCCGCGAGCTGCTGCCCAACAACGCGGTCGAGTACTTCGTCTCGTACTACGACTACTACCAGCCCGAGGCCTACGTCCCGCAGACGGACACCTTCATCGAGAAGGACTCCTCCGTCAACGCGGAGGTCGAGCGATTGCGGCACTCGACCACCAACTCGCTGCTGAGCCGTCGCGATGTCGTCGTGGTCTCCACGGTCTCGTGCATCTACGGCCTCGGCGCCGCCGAGGAGTACCTGGAGGCGATGGTCGCCCTCCAGGTGGGCCAGAACGTCGGCCGCGACGCGCTCATCCGCCGGTTCGTCGCGATGCAGTACGAGCGCAACGACGTCGACTTCTCGCGCGGCAAGTTCCGCGTGCGGGGCGACACCATCGAGATCATCCCGATGTACGAGGAGCACGCGATCCGGGTCGAGTTGTTCGGCGACGAGATCGAGGCCCTCTATTCGTTGCATCCGCTGACCGGGGACGTGCTGCAGAAGATGGACGCCGTGTCGGTGTTCCCGGCGACCCACTACGCCGCCAGCCCCGTCACCATCCAGCGCGCCATCGGCACCATCCAGGAGGAGCTGCGCGAGCGGCTGCAGGAGCTGGAGCGCGAGGGCAAGCTGTTGGAGGCGCAGCGCCTACGGATGCGCACCCAGTTCGACCTGGAGATGATGGAGCAGATCGGCTTCTGCTCCGGCATCGAGAACTACTCGCGGCACATCGACGGCCGGCAGCCGGGCGAGGCGCCCAACTGCCTGCTCGACTACTTCCCGGACGACTTCCTCGTCGTGATCGACGAGTCGCACGTGACCGTGCCGCAGATCGGCGCGATGTACGAGGGCGACGCGTCGCGCAAGCGCACACTGGTCGAGCACGGCTTCCGGCTGCCCAGCGCGCTCGACAACCGGCCGCTGCGCTGGAACGAGTTCAAGGACCGGGTGGGCCAGACCGTGTACTTGTCCGCGACTCCCGGCAAGTACGAGATGGGCATCGCCGACGGCGTGGTCGAGCAGATCATCCGCCCGACCGGCCTGGTCGACCCGCAGATCGTCGTCAAGCCGACCAAGGGCCAGATCGACGACCTGCTCGAAGAGATCCGCGTCCGCGTCGAGCGCGACGAGCGCATCCTGGTCACCACGCTGACCAAGAAGATGGCGGAAGAGCTCACCGACTTCCTCGCGGAGGCCGGCGTGAAGGTCCGCTATCTGCACTCGGATGTGGACACCCTCCGCCGCGTGGAGCTGCTCACCGAGCTGCGCGCCGGCGTCTACGACGTGCTGGTCGGCATCAACCTCCTGCGCGAGGGGCTCGACCTGCCGGAGGTGTCGCTGGTGGCCATCCTCGACGCCGACAAGGAGGGATTCCTCCGCTCGTCGACGTCGCTCATCCAGACCATCGGCCGCGCCGCCCGAAACGTCTCGGGCGAAGTGCACATGTACGCCGACGTGCTGACGGACTCGATGAAGAACGCGATCGAGGAGACCGACCGCCGCCGCGAACTCCAGATCGAGTACAACCGCGCCAACGGCATCGACCCTCAACCGCTGCGCAAGCGCATCGCGGACATCACCGATGTACTGGCCCGCGAGGAGGCCGACACGGCCCGGATCCTCGCCGGTCGCGAGCAGCGCCGCAAGAGCCCGACGCCGAATCTGCGCAACGGCGGGATCGCCGCTCAGGGCGCGGCGGAACTGGAGTCGCTGATCGCCGACCTGAACGAGCAGATGCTCGCGGCGGCGGGCGAACTGAAGTTCGAGCTGGCGGCGCGGCTGCGCGACGAGCTGTCGGATCTGAAGCGGGACCTGCGGCAGATGGAGAAGGCAGGGCATCTGGGCTGACGTCCGGCCGCGCGCTGCCCGCGCGCTCCCGGTGCCTCCGCGCTACGGTGCCGTGTTGTGAGTGCGAGTGGCGGTGGTCCGGCCGCGCGCTCCCCACGCCTCCGCGCTACGGTGGCAGGGTGGGCTCGAAGGCGACGCGGACGCGGCAGCGGTGGGGGATGGTCACCGCCGCCGGGGTCTTGCTCGCCCTCTCCGGCGTGGCGCTCGCGTTCCAGGGCGCTCCCGTCTTCACCGGCCTCCGGTTCGCCCTGCCCTCCGCCGACCTCCAGCCGCACCCGGGTGAGCAGCGGGGCACCGGCACGCCGACCCCGCAGGAGATCCCGCACGAGACCCGCATCGACCTGACCTGGGTGACCTACGCGGTCATCGCGCTGATCGTCGTGGTCCTGCTCGCCCTGCTCTGGCGCTACCTTCGGCGGAGGCTGCGTCCCGAGTTCCCCGGCCTCAGCGGCGATGTCGACGGCTCCGCCGAGGGGACCGTCGCGCCCGAGCCGCCCGCGCAGCCGCGGCCGGAACCCGTCCGTCGCGGCCTCGACCGGGCCCTCGACCTGCTCGGCGAGGGCCGGGAGCCGCGGGACGCCATCGAGCGGGCGTGGCTCGGGTTGGAGGAAGGCGCCGCGGACAGCGGTGTCCACCGGCTCCCCGCCGAAACGCCGGGGGAGTTCGTCCGGCGCGTGCTCGCCCGCGTGGCCCCCGACCGCGACGCCGCCGGCGACCTCCTCGACCTGTATCTGCGCGCCCGGTTCAGCGACGCTCCCGTGACCGCGACCGACGTCGAGTCCGCCCGCACCGCGATCGAAGCGTTGCGCGCCTCGTGGGGGACCGCCGTGGCCGGCGGGACGCTCCGATGACCCGCGCTCGATTGCTCGGGCGCGCCGTCGGGTGTGTGCTCGCGGCCGCGGTCGTCGGGGTGGCGGCCTGGTTCTTCGGGATGGACGCCCCGCACTCCATCGGGCTCGGGTTCGTGGTGTTCGCTCTCGGCGCCGTGCTGTCGCTCCTCGGCGACCAGGCCGAAGTGACCTGGCCCGTCCCTTCGCCGCAGCCGCGGCCGGGCGCGCGCCGGGACGTCGTGCAGCTCGGCTGGTCGCTCGGCGCGCGCGGTGGACGGGTGTCGCCGGAGGCGGTCCGGCGCCTCCGCACGCTCGCCGCCGAGGTGCTCGACCGCTACGGCGTGCAGCTCGACGACGCGGGCGCCCAGCCGGAGGTCGTCCGGCTGCTGGGGCAGGAGTCCGCCGCCATGCTGCGGAAGGGCAGCGCGGCCGCCCCGCGCCCGAAGGAGTTCGCGGCGTCCCTGGCCGGGCTGGAGGCACTGGCCGCGCCCGGCGCTGCGCGGGACGACCGCGCCGCCGCCGCCGGCGGGGCGGTGCCGGCGGGGCGCTCGCCCACTGCCCCGCTCCCGGACGGCACCGTTCAGCAGTCTGGCGAACTGCCCACCGAACCTCTCCCTGCAGACACGACAGGAGCCGCATGATCCCGGAAACGTCGACCACCGCCACGTCGACCGCAGCTGCGTCGGCCACCGCCACGTCCGCCACCGCGACCTCTTCCGCCGACTCCGACGGGCTCGCCCCGCTTCCCGTCGCCGAGGTCGCCCGGCTCGGCGCCGAGGTCCTCGACCGAGTGGAGTCCGTCGTGGTCGGGATGCGCGAGCCCCTGCACATCGCGCTCGCCACCGTGCTCGCCGGCGGCCACGTGCTGTTCGAGGACGTGCCCGGCCTCGGCAAGACCCTCGCCGCGCGCAGCATCGCGAGCGCCGTCGGCCTCGACTTCCGGCGGTTGCAGTGCACACCCGACCTCCTCCCATCCGACATCACCGGCTCGTTCGTCTACGTGCCGTCGACCGCCGAGTTCGAGTTCCGGCCGGGGCCCGTGTTCACCGGGCTGTTCCTCGCTGACGAGATCAACCGCACCTCGCCGAAGACGCAGTCCGCGCTCCTGGAGGCGATGGCCGAGGGGCAGGTGTCCGTGGAGGGGCGCAGCTTCGCGCTGCCGCGGCCCTTCCACGTCGTCGCGACCGCGAACCCGATCGAGTCGGAAGGCACCTACGCCCTCCCGGAGGCGCAGCTCGACCGGTTCATGGTGCGCCTCGGCGTCGGCTACCCGGACGCGGACGGCGAGGCGCAGGTGCTCCTCGCCCGCGTCGCCCGACGGCACGAGGTCGCCACAGTCGAGCCCGTGACGGACGCCCGGACCCTCCTGGCGATGCAGGCGGGCGTCGAGCGCGTCGACGTCGATCCCGACATCGCCGCGTACTGCGTGCGCCTCGCCGCCGCCACCCGCCGGCACCGCTCCGTCGAGGTCGGCGCATCGCCGCGCGGATCGCAGGGTCTCCTGCTGGTGGCCCGGGCGCTGGCGGTGCTCGCCGGCCGCGACTTCGTCATCCCCGACGACGTCAAGCGGGTGGCCGTACCGGTGCTCGCGCACCGGCTGACACTGACCGTGCAGGCGTGGACCAGCGGCGTGAGCGCGTCGCAGGTGGTGCTGGAGGTCGTGTCCTCGGTACCGGGACCGCCGGCGGTGGGCGCGCGCGAGCGGCAGGCCGCTGACTGATGTCGCTGTGGTCGCGGGCGCGCATGCCCGGCCCGCGCGAGCGGAGCGAGGCGCCGGCCGGCGGGTCCGGGTGGGCGCTGAGCCCGGCGGTGACCGCGGCCGCGATCGTCGCCGCGGTGTGCCTGGTCGCCGCGTTCGTGCTGTCCCGGCCGGAGCTGGTGTTGGTCGCTGCTCCACTGCTGCTGGCGGCGGTGGTCGGCTGGTCGTCGCGGCCGGAGACCGCGGCCGCGCGCACCCGTGTGACGATCGCCGGCGACGACGCGGACGGCCGGGTGGGCGTGGACGCGGTGGCGGAGGCGGACGGCCGCGCGGACGGCGTGCACCTGCGCATCCACCGGGCGGACCGCCGTCCCGAGGACGCCGTGGTGACGCCCCGGGGGGCCGCGCGGCTGCGCTTCCGTGTCGCCGTCTCGCACTCCGGGCCGCAACGGATTCTGTCGCTCGCCGCCCGTGGGATCGGCCCGGACGCCGCGTGGACCGGCGATCCCGGCTTTCCCGCCGTCGCCGAGCGCGTGGTGCGGCCGGCCTCGCAGCGGATCCGCAGCCTCCCGCTGCCCGCGCGCCTGCTCGGCCTGACCGGCGGCCACGTGTCCACGCGGCCGGGCGACGGCGGCGAGTTCCGGGACATCGACCGCTTCCGCCCGGGCGACCGGCTCCGCCGCATCGACTGGAAGGCGACCGCCCGCCTGGCGCAGCGTCCCGGTGAGCTCTACGTGCGGCGGACCACGGCGACCTCCGACGCCGCCGTGCAGCTCGTGCTGGACGCGCGCGACGACGTCCCTGGCGCGGTCGCAGGGTGGGCGGCGCCCTACCCGCGCCCGGGAGCGACCTCCCTCGACCTTGCGCGGGAGGCCGCGGTCTCGCTGGCCGGCGCGTACGCCGCGGCGTCCGACCGGGTCGGCTTCGACGACCTCTCCGACGCGAGCCGTGCACTGCCGCCGCGGGCCGGATCGCGGCACCTGCACCGGGTCCTGCGTGCGGTCGAACTGACCACCGCTCACGGGTCGGCGACCGAGCGCGCGCGGGCGCCGAGGCTCGCCCAGGGAGCGGTCGTGTTCGTGATGTCCACGTTCCTGGACGACCAGGCCATGCGGCTGGCGCTCACCTGGCGGGCTGCGGGGCACCGGGTGGTGGTGGTCGACGTGCTGCCGCCGCGGACCGTCGATGAGCTCCCGGCCCGGGAACGGCTGGCGCTGCGGGTCGTGGACCTCGAGCGCGGACTGCGCCTGGACCGCCTGCGGGCGGCAGGGGCGGAGCTGCTGCAGTGGGCGTCGCCGGAGCGCGACGCGGTGCTCCGGCGGCTGGCGACGCCGAGGAGGCGCGGATGAGCGGCATGGAGATCCCGCCCGCCCCCAGCCGTGACCTCGGCCTCACGGTGCCCGCCTGGTCCCTCCGGGTCGCGTTCGCCGTCGTGGCCGTCCCGCTCGCCGTCACCACCGCCCCCAGCGGCCCGTGGCCCGCCGTGGCGGTGCTCCTCACCGGGGTGGCTGTCGCCGTTCCGCGCTGGCGGGTCGCCTGGGTGCTCATCGCCGTGCTCGCGTTCTCCACGCTCCTCGAGCCGGGGAGGCTCACGCTCCGGCTGCTCGCCGTGATCGCCGCGGTTCACGTGCTGCATGTGCTCGCGGCGTGGATTCTCGTCGTTCCCGCGGGGGCGCTGCTGCAGCCGGCCGTGCTGCTGCCGTCGCTGCGACGCGTCGTTCTCATCCAGGTCCCGGTGCAGGCGTCCGCGATCGTGCTGCTGCTCGTCGCCCGGCCGTCCGCTGCGCCGTGGCTCGCGGTGGTCTCGGGAGGCGCTATCGTCGGCCTCGTCGCCCTCCTCGCTGCGCTGCTGCTCGCCCGGCCGAGGGCGTGAGACCGGCGCCGAATGCGAATGTCGGTGGTGCGGCGTACGCTCGCGCGTGGTCGCACACCCTCTGTCCGGGTTGTTAGAATCGAACAAAGATTCGAACTCGCCGACAGGGGCCTTCACAGGGCACTGCGCTGGTGCGCGGTGGGCGAACACGCGGGTGGGGCGACGGCGAATAGCGGAGAATGGAACGAGTGAGCACTCTGAGTAGCAGGAGTTCGGCAGGCAATCCGAGCAAGGTGGTGGGGTCGCACCTCAGCGTCCGCGGGGCGCGGGTGCACAACCTCCACAACGTCGACCTCGAGATCCCGCGCGACGCGCTGGTCGTCTTCACGGGCCTGTCCGGCTCGGGCAAGTCGTCGCTCGCGTTCGACACGATCTTCGCCGAGGGGCAGCGCCGCTACGTCGAGTCGCTGTCGGCGTACGCGCGGCAGTTCCTCGGCCAGGTCGACCGGCCGGACGTCGACTTCATCGAGGGCCTGAGCCCCGCGGTGTCCATCGACCAGAAGTCCACCAACCGCAACCCGCGGTCGACGGTCGGCACGATCACCGAGATCTACGACTACATGCGCCTGCTCTGGGCGCGCATCGGCGTCCCGCACTGCCCGGTCTGCGGTGAGAAGATCCAGCGCCAGACTGTTCAGCAGATCGCCGACCAGCTCATGGAGCTGGAGCCCGGCACCCGCTACATGGTGGTCAGCCCGGTCATCTCGCAGAAGAAGGGCGAGTTCGTCGACCTCTTCAAGGAGCTCGCCGCGAGCGGCTACTCGCGCGCGATCGTGGACGGCGAGCAGATCCAGCTCAGCGAGCCGCCGACGCTCAAGAAGCAGTACAAGCACGACATCTCCGTGGTGGTCGACCGCCTCGTCGCGGGTCCCGACATCCTCGGCCGCCTGACCGACTCGCTGGAGACCGCGCTGCGGCTCACCGACGGCCTGGTGCGGGTCAACTTCGTGGACCGGGAGGGCCCGGAGGCGTGGCAGTCGTTCAGCGAGAAGCTGTCCTGCCCCAACGGCCACCCGATCCAGCTCACCGAGATCGAGCCGCGCACCTTCTCGTTCAACGCGCCGTTCGGCGCCTGCCCGGAGTGCTCCGGCCTCGGCACGCGCATGTCGGTGGACGAAGACCTCCTGCTCGGCGACGAGGAGCTCAGCATCGCCGAGGGCGTCATCGTCCCGTGGACCACGCAGGGCAAGGGCCTCTTCAACTACTACGAGAAGCTGCTCGACGGCCTCGCGCGGGACCTCGGCTTCTCGCTGAAGACGCCGTGGAAGAAGCTGCCGCAGAACGTCAGGGAGGCCGTCCTCCGCGGCGACAACTTCGAGGTCAAGGTGCGGTGGAAGAACCGCTACGGCCGCGAGATGTCCTACACGTCCGGCTTCGAGGGCGTCGTGCCCTACATCGAGCGCCAGTACGCACAGGCGGAGACCGACACCCAGCGCGCCCGCTGGGCCGAGTACCTCCGCGAGGTGCCGTGCCCGGTCTGCCAGGGCAAGCGGCTGAAGCCCGAGGTTCTCTCGGTGCTCGTCCACGGCGCGTCGATCGCCGACGCGTCCCTGCTCAGCCTGTCGGACGCGCGCGCGTTCATGGAGAAGCTGCACCTCACCGAGCGCGAGCAGAAGATCGGCGCGCAGGTGCTGCGGGAGATCAAGATCCGCCTCGACTTCCTCATCCAGGTCGGTCTGAGCTACCTCGACCTGGCCCGCGCGGCGGCGACGCTGTCGGGCGGCGAGGCGCAGCGCATCCGGCTGGCGACGCAGATCGGGTCGGGCCTCACCGGCGTGCTGTACGTGCTGGACGAGCCCAGCATCGGCCTCCACCAGCGCGACAACCGCCGCCTGATCGACACGCTCGTGGCTCTGCGCGACCTGGGCAACACGCTGATCGTGGTCGAGCACGACGAGGACACCATCCGCACGGCGGACTGGATCGTGGACATCGGCCCGGGCGCCGGCGTCAACGGCGGCCACGTGGTGCACTCCGGGTCGTACGACGAACTGCTCGCCAACACCGCGTCGCTGACCGGCGACTACCTGGCCGGGCGGCGCGAGATCGTCATCCCCGAGAAGCGGCGCAAGATCGACAAGAAGCGCGTGATCCGGGTGGTGGACGCTCAGGCCAACAATCTGAAGAAGGTGACGGTGGACTTCCCGCTCGGCGCCTTCGTGGCGGTCACCGGCGTCTCCGGCTCGGGCAAGTCGTCGCTGGTCAACGACATCCTGTACCGCGTGCTGGCCAACAAGCTCAACGGCGCCCGCAAACTGCCGGGCAAGCACCGCACGGTGACCGGCCTCGAGAACCTCGACAAGGTCGTGCACGTCGACCAGGCGCCGATCGGGCGCACGCCGCGTTCCAACCCGGCGACCTACACAGGCGTCTTCGACCGCATCCGCACCCTGTTCGCCGAGACGCCGGAGGCCAAGGTCCGCGGCTACCTGCCCGGCCGGTTCAGCTTCAACGTCAAGGGCGGTCGGTGCGAGACGTGCTCGGGCGACGGCACGATCAAGATCGAGATGAACTTCCTGCCCGACGTCTACGTGGCGTGCGAGGTGTGCGGGGAGCGCGGTACAACCGCGACACCCTGACGGTGCACTACAAGGGCAAGAACATCGCCGAGGTGCTCGACATGCCGATCAGCGAGGCGGCGGAGTTCTTCCGGCCGATCTCGGCGATCCACCGCTACCTGCAGACCCTCGTCGACGTCGGCCTGGGCTACGTGCGGCTCGGTCAGAGCGCCACGACGCTCTCGGGCGGCGAGGCGCAGCGCGTCAAGCTCGCGACGGAGCTGCAGCGCCGGTCGAACGGCCGCAGCGTGTATGTGCTCGACGAGCCCACCACCGGGCTGCACTTCGAGGACGTCCGCAAGCTCCTGCTGGTGCTCAACGGCCTGCTCGACAAGGGCAACACGGTCATCGTCATCGAGCACAATCTCGACGTCATCAAGTCGGCCGACTGGATCATCGACATGGGTCCGGAGGGCGGCGCCGGCGGCGGCGAGGTGATCGCGACCGGAACACCGGAGCAGGTGGCGGAGACGCCGGGGAGCCACACGGGCTACTTCCTCAAGGAGATCCTGCAGGGGAGGGCGCGCTCGGCAGCGAACGTGTCCGCGGCGCCGCGTAGGATCACGCTGTGCAGAGTACGGACACGGTCGGCTACCGCCCCAAGGCCGGCGAGATCCCCACACAGCCGGGCGTGTACCGGTTCCGCGACAAGAACAGGCGAGTGCTGTACGTCGGCAAGGCGAAGAACCTCCGCGCCCGGCTGAGCAACTACTTCCAGCCGCTGCGGAGCCTCCACGAGCGCACCCGGCGCATGGTCACCACGGCGTCGAGCGTCGAGTGGACGGTCGTCGCCAGCGAGTTCGAGGCGCTGCAGCTCGAATACACCTGGATCAAGGAGTTCAATCCGCCGTTCAACGTGCAGTTCCGGGACGACAAGTCGTACCCGTACCTCGCGGTGACGCTGGGCGAGCGCATCCCGCGCGTCATGGTCACCCGCAACCGGAACCTCAAGGATGCGCGCTACTTCGGCCCATACACGAAGGTCTGGGCGATCCGCGACACGGTGGACCTCATGCTGAAGGCCTTCCCGGTGCGGAGCTGCTCCGACGGCGTCTTCCGCCGCGCCGAGCTGACCGGGAGGCCATGCCTGCTCGGCGACATCGGCAAGTGCGCCGCGCCGTGCGTCGGGCGGATCAGCCCGGAGGACCACCGCGAACTCGCTGAGGACTTCGTCTCCTTCATGGCGGGCAACGACACGAAGCACATCCGCGACCTCACCGAGAAGATGAAGCAGGCGGCGAGCACGCTCGACTACGAGGCCGCGGCCCGGCATCGCGACGCGATCGGCGCGCTCGAGGCCGCGATGGGCAAGAGCGCCGTGGTGCTGCAGGAGAACGTGGACCTCGACGCCTTCGGCATCGCGCACGACGAGCTCGCCGCCGCGGTGCAGCAGTTCATCGTCCGCGGCGGCCGCATCCGCGGTGTGCGCTCCTGGGTGGTCGACAAGGAGCTGGACATCTCGCTGGGCGAGCTGGTGGAGACGGTGCTCCAGAACGCGTACGAGGGCACGGACGCGCCGCCGCGCGAGATCATCGTGCCCGAGCTGCCGGAGGACGCCACCGAGCTGGAGCAGTGGCTCATGGCCCGGCGGGTGGAGGCCGAAGAGGCCGGCCCGGTGCGCCGTGGCCCGAAGTCGACCGGACGCGTGGAGCTGCGGGTCGCCCAGCGCGGCGACAAAGCAGCGCTCGCGCAGACCGCGGAGATGAACGCCAAGAACGCGCTGATCCTCTACAAGACCCGGCGCAGCTCCGACTTCGTCGCGCGGTCGAAGGCTCTCAATGACATCCAGGACGCCCTCGGCATGGCCGAGGCGCCGCTCCGGATGGAGTGCTTCGACGTGTCGCACCTGAGCGGCACCAACATCGTCGCCTCGATGGTCGTGTTCGAGGACGGGCTGCCCCGCAAGGACCAGTACCGCCGCTTCAGCATTCCCGAGTCCACCGACGACACCGAATCGATCCACCAGGTCATCTCGCGCCGGCTCGCGTACCTGAAGGACGGGGGCGACCAGCCCGATGCGGAGCAGTCCGACGCGGAGCAGCCCGACGCGGAGCAGCGCGACGACGAAGGCGACGACCCGGAGATCGACGTCGACGCCGAGCTCGCGGAGGCCGTCGAGCGCCGCCGCCGCAAGTTCTCCTACCCGCCGAACCTCCTCATCGTCGACGGCGGCCAGCCGCAGGTCGCCGCCGCGCAGCGCGCCCTGGACGAGTCGGGGGTGACCGGCATCCAGCTCGCCGGCATCGCCAAACGTCTGGAGGAGATCTGGCTGCCCGACTCCGACTTCCCGGTCATCCTGCCGCGCAACAGCGACGCCCTATTCCTGGTGCAGCGCATCCGCGACGAGGCGCACCGCTTCGCGATCACGTACCAGCGGGCGCGGCGCAAGCGCGACATCTCGACCGTGCTGGGCGAGATCCCCGGCCTCGGACCTGCGCGCGTGAAGGAGTTGCTCAAGCACTTCGGCTCGGTGGCCCAGCTCCGCCAGGCGACGCCCGAGCAGATCGCGGAGGTGCGCGGCGTCGGCCCGACGATCGCGGCCGCCGTCCACGAGCGCCTCGCCGCGGACTGAAAGGCCCGCGCAGAAGCGCGCGGAGCCGGAAACCCCCTCGGCGCGTCGGGTCAGTCGCTAGGCTGGTCGCACCCGGTCAGAGAAGGAGAGCACGTGGCGAGCGACGTCGACACGAACGCCGAGCAGCAGGAAGTGCTGATCGTCACCGGGATGTCGGGGGCGGGCCGGTCCACGGTCGCCAACGCCCTCGAAGACCTCGACTGGTACGTGGTCGACAACCTTCCTCCGCAGATGCTGCGGCCGCTGATCGAGCTGGCGAACCGAGCCGAGTCCGGGCTGCCGCGCATCGCCGCGGTGGTCGACGTCCGCGGCCGCAATTTCTTCGAAGACCTGCAGGAGATGATCCAGAGCCTGCGCGAGGGCACCAAGGTGCGCGTGCTCTTCCTGGAGGCCTCCGACGCCGTGCTCGTCCGACGCTTCGAGCAGGTGCGCCGCCCGCACCCGCTGCAGGGCAACGGAACCATCCTCGACGGCATCGAGGCCGAGCGTGCCCGGCTGCGCGAGATCCGCGAGGCGAGCGACATCATCGTCGACACCACGGATCTGAACATCCACCAGCTCGCCACCAACATCACCGAGACCTTCGCGGCGGAGGACACCGCCGGCGTGCAGGTGACCGTGATGAGCTTCGGCTTCAAGTACGGCCTCCCGCCGGACGCCGACCTGGTCGCCGACGCGCGGTTCCTCCCGAACCCGTTCTGGAACCCCGAGCTGCGCCCGCACACCGGGCTGGACGAGATCGTCCGCGACTACGTGCTCCAGCAGGACGGAGCAGAGGAGTTCATCGACGGCTACACCGCCGCGATGCGCCCGATCTTCGCCGGCTACCAGCGGGAGAACAAGCGGCACGCGATGATCGCGATAGGCTGCACGGGAGGGAAGCACCGGTCCGTCGCGATAGCCGAAGAGCTCGCGACCCGGTTGAGGGGCTTCCCCGGCGTCGCGGTCAACACCAAGCACCGCGACCTGGGCCGTGAATGATGCCGGCCGCCCACTTCACGGCGTGACCCGCGCCGTCTTTCACAGTTAGGAATCCGATTGGCTCTCACCGCCGACGTCAAAGACGAACTCACGAAGGTCGAAGTCAGCAAGACGACCGTCCGCGCCGCGGAGCTCGCGACCATCCTGCGGTTCTCGGGTGGACTGCACCTGATCGGCGGCCGGATCGCGGTCGAGAGCGAGTTGGACACCCCCGAGCTCGCGCGCCGCGTCCGGAAGGACCTGGCCGAGCTGTACGGCGTCCGCAGCGACGTGTCGGTCATCTCGGCCTCCGGCGTCCGCCGCGCCAGCCAGTACCTGGTCCGCGTGCTGGAGGGCGGCGAGACCCTCGCCCGCCAGACCGGCCTGCTGGACGCACGGCGGCGTCCGATCCGCGGCCTCCCGAACCGGCTCACCACGGGTTCCCGCGACGAGCTCGCGGCCGTCTGGCGCGGCGCGTTCCTCGCGCACGGCTCGCTGACCGACCCGGGCCGTTCCGCCGCTCTGGAGGTCACCTGCCCCGGCAACGAGGCCGCGATGGCCCTCGTCGGCGCCGCCGGCCGCCTCGGTGTGTCCGCCAAGGCCCGCGAGGTGCGCGGGGTGCACCGCGTCGTGATCCGCGACGGCGAGGCGATCAGCGCGATGCTGGTGCAGATGGGTGCGGTGGAGACCGTCGCCAACTGGGAGGAGCTCCGCCAGCGCCGCGAGGTGCGCGCGACCGCCAACCGCCTGGTGAACTTCGACGACGCCAACCTGCGCCGCTCCGCCCAGGCCGCCGTCGCCGCCTGCTCGCGCGTCGAGCGCGCCCTGGAGATCCTCGGGCCTGACATCCCGGAGCACCTGCGCTACGCCGGCGAGCTGCGCCTCGCGCACCGCGACGCCAGCCTCGACGAGCTCGGCCACCATGCCGACCCGCCCATGACGAAGGACGCCGTGGCCGGCCGCATCCGCCGCCTCCTGGCGATGGCCGACAAGAAGGCGTCCGACCTGGACATCCCCGGCACGGACGCCAACCTCCCGGCCGACCTGGATGAGGTGTAGTTTCCGGATGGGCGTGCGGCCGGGAAGAGACCTGAGGCCGGCCGGGTTGCCGTCACTAGACTGAACATGTCGCCCGAATCGGGAATCGAAGAAGAACAACTGTGGAGATGAGTAATGGCTGACTACACGCTGCCTGACCTTCCGTACGACTACGCGGCCCTGGAGCCGAACATCAGCGGCCGGATCATGGAGCTGCACCACGACAAGCACCACAAGACCTACGTCGACGGCGCCAACACCGCCATCGCCAAGCTGGCCGAGGCGCGCGACGCCGACGACCTGACGTACGTCAACAAGCTGCAGAAGGACCTGGCGTTCAACCTCGCCGGCCACGTCAACCACACGGTCTTCTGGAACAACCTGTCCCCGGAGGGCGGCGACAAGCCGACCGGTGAGCTTGCTGCGGCGATCGACGAGTTCTTCGGCTCGTTCGACAAGTTCCGCGCCCACTTCACCGCCTCGGCGCTCGGCATCCAGGGCTCCGGCTGGTCGATCCTCGCGTGGGACTCGCTGGGCCAGAAGCTCATCATCGAGCAGCTCTACGACCACCAGGGCAACCTCGCGGCGGCGACCATCCCGCTGCTCATGCTCGACATGTGGGAGCACGCGTTCTACCTCGACTACGTGAATGTCAAGGCGGATTACGTCAAGGCATTCTGGAACATCACCAACTGGGCGGACGTGAACGACCGCTTCGTGAAGGCCCGCGAGAAGACCGCGGGTCTGCTGCTACTGTCGTAGCGGGTCGGCGTCCCGGGAGGGAGCCCTCCCGGGACGCCGCCGTCCGCCACAACACCCACACGGCGCCGTCCGGCGCCACCATCAAGCAACGGGAGACATCTGTGTCCGTAAAGATCGGAATCAACGGGTTCGGTCGCATTGGTCGCAACTACCTGCGCGCGGCCCTCGCCAAGGGCAGCGACCTCGAGATCGTCGCGGTGAACGACCTCACCGACAACAAGACGCTCGCGCACCTGCTCAAGTACGACTCCATCACGGGCCGCCTGGACGCCACGGTGGAGCTCGAGGGCGACAGCATCGTCGTCAACGGCAAGCCGATCAAGGTCCTCGAGGAGCGCGACCCCGCCAACCTCCCGTGGGGCGAGCTGGGCGTCGACATCGTCATCGAGTCGACCGGCCGCTTCACCAAGGCCGCCGACGCCAAGAAGCACATCGAGGCCGGCGCCAAGAAGGTCATCATCTCCGCTCCGGCCACCGACGAGGACGCCACGTTCGTCATGGGCGTGAACGAGCACCTGTACGACCCGGAGACGCACAACATCATCTCCAACGCGTCGTGCACCACCAACTGCCTCGCGCCGCTGGCCAAGGTCTTCAACGACGAGTTCGGCATCGAGCGCGGTCTGATGACCACGGTGCACGCCTACACCGCCGACCAGAACCTGCAGGACGGCCCGCACAGCGACCTCCGCCGTGCCCGCGCCGCCGCGATCAACATCGTCCCGACCTCCACCGGAGCCGCCAAGGCCATCGGCCTGGTCCTCCCGGAGCTCAAGGGCAAGCTCGACGGCTTCGCGCTGCGCGTCCCGGTCCCCACCGGCTCGATCACCGACCTGACCGTCACCGCCTCGCGCCCCGTCACCATCGACGAGGTCAAGGCCGCATACAAGAAGGCCGCCGAGGGTCCGCTCAAGGGCATCCTCAAGTACACCGAGGACGAGATCGTCTCCTCCGACATCGTGTCCGACCCGCACTCGTCGATCTTCGACTCCGGTCTGCTGCGCGTCCTCGGCGACCAGGTCAAGCTCTCGAGCTGGTACGACAACGAGTGGGGCTACTCCAACCGTCTGGTCGACCTGACCGAGTACGTCGCCGAGCGTCTGTAAGGGCCGGGAACCGACGTGACGCTCCGCACCCTCGACTCACTCGGTTCGCTCGCGGGAAAACGCGTCGTCGTCCGCTGTGATCTGAACGTCCCCCTCCAGGACGGGAAGATCACGGACGACGGTCGCGTGCGAGCGTCGATTCCCACCCTGGACGCCCTGATCAATCAGGGTGCCAAGGTGGTCGTGATCTCCCACCTGGGCCGCCCGGAGGGCGCGCCCGACTCGAAGTACAGCCTGGCGCCGGTGGCCCAGCGGCTCTCGGAGCTGCTCGGCAAGCCGGTGACCTTCGCGCAGGACACGGTCGGCGCGGGCGCCGAGTCCGCGGTCGCCGCCCTGAAGGACGGCGACGTGGCCTTGCTGGAGAACCTCCGGTTCAACCCGGGGGAGACCGCCAAGGACGAGGCCGAGCGCGCGGCGTTCGCCGCCAAGCTCGCCGCCTTCGGCGACGCGTTCGTGTCGGACGGCTTCGGCGTCGTCCACCGCAAGCAGGCCAGCGTGTACGAGCTCGCCCAGGCGCTCCCGAGCGCTGCGGGCACGCTCATCGCGGCCGAGCTCGACGTGCTCGACCGCCTCACCGAGAACCCCGAGCGACCGTACGCGGTCGTGCTCGGCGGCTCCAAGGTGTCCGACAAGCTCGGGGTCATCGGCCACCTGCTCCCGCGGGTGGACTCGCTGCTCATCGGCGGCGGCATGCTGTTCACCTTCCTCGCAGCGCTCGGCCACAAGGTCGGCTCGAGCCTGCTGGAGGCCGACCAGCTCGACACGGTGAAGGGCTACCTGGCGAAGGCCGAGGAGCTCGGCGTCCAGATCGTCCTGCCGCGCGACGTGGTCGTGGCCTCGAAGTTCGGCGCCGACGCGGAGCACGTGGTGCGCCCGATCGACGGGATCGAGGACACCGACTGGGGCGCCTCCGGGCTCGGCCTCGACGTCGGCCCGGAGACCGGCGAGCTGTTCTCGGAGTACATCCGCGGCGCCCGCACCGTGTTCTGGAACGGCCCGATGGGCGTCTTCGAGCTGGCGCCGTTCGCGGCGGGCACGAAGGCGATCGCGCAGGCGCTCACCGAGGTCGACGGCCTCGGCGTCGTCGGCGGCGGCGACTCCGCGGCGGCCGTGCGGGCGCTCGGCTTCTCCGACGATCAGTTCGGTCACATTTCTACGGGTGGCGGCGCGAGCCTCGAATTCCTCGAGGGCAAGCACCTGCCGGGTCTGGAGGTCCTGGGATGGCAGCAGTGAACGAGTCCGCGCGGCGGGTCCCGCTGATCGCGGGCAACTGGAAGATGAACCTCGACCACCTGCAGGCGATAGCGGTCGTCCAGAAGCTGGCGTGGACCCTCAAGGACGCCGGGCACGACTACTCGGCCGTCGAGGTCGCCGTCTTCCCGCCGTTCACCGACCTGCGCAGCGTTCAGACGCTGATCTCGGCGGACAAGCTGCCGATCGCGTTCGGCGGCCAGGACGTCTCCGAGCACGACTCGGGCGCCTACACCGGCGAGATCGCGGCGTCGTTCCTCGCCGCCCTCGAGTCGCGCTACGTCCTCATCGGCCACTCGGAGCGGCGCACGCTGCACAACGAGACGGACGAGCAGGTCGCGGCCAAGGTCGCTCAGGCGATCAAGAACAACATCGCGCCGATCATCTGCGTCGGCGAGACGGCGGAGGACCTGGAGGTCCACGGCGCGAGCGCCGTCCCGGTCGCGCAGCTCCGCGCTGCCCTGGCGTCCGTCGACTCGGCGGCCGACTTCGTGGTCGCGTACGAGCCGGTGTGGGCCATCGGGTCCGGCCAGGCGGCGACGCCGGAGCAGGCCGAGCAGGTCGCCGCGGCGCTGCGCGCGGTCATCGTCGAGCTGCTCGGCGAGGACGTCGCGGCCAAGTCCCGCATCCTCTACGGCGGCTCGGTGAAGTCGGGCAACATCGCCGGCTTCATGCGCGAGCCGAACGTCGACGGCGCGCTCGTCGGCGGCGCGAGCCTGGACGTGGCCGAGTTCTCGGCCATCATCCGCTACCAGAAGCACGTCGGAGTCTGAGGGCGCGCGGCGGCTCCCCGGACGTCGGGTGAGCTGCCGCGCCCATCCGCGGTTATACTGGTCGTTGGTTTTGCCGGGCGTCGGCCCTATCGCATCGAAAGGTCAAGCGTGCAGATTCTCACGGTCATCCTCCAGGTATTGCTGGGGATCACCAGCCTCCTGCTGACCCTCCTCATCCTGTTGCACAAGGGACGCGGAGGCGGCCTCTCCGACATGTTCGGCGGCGGCGTCACCTCCAACCTGGGCGCCTCGGGCGTCGCCGAGCGCAATCTCAACAGGATCACCGTCATTCTCGGGCTCATCTGGATCACCTGCATCGTCGTCCTCGGGCTCATCACCAAATTCAGCGCCTGACCGGCGCGCCTTCACCAGAGGAGAAGCATGGCATCCGGAGGAAGCGCAATCCGCGGCTCGCGCGTCGGCGCGGGCCCGATGGGCGAACAGGACCGGGGGTTCCACGCCGAGCGCGTGGCCGTCTCGTACTGGGACGCCCTCGGCAACGAGACCGTCCGCTATTTCGCGGCGAACCTGCCCGACGAGGAGATCCCCGATGTGATCGACTCGCCGTCGACCGGCCTCCCGGCCGGCCGCGACAAGGAGAACCCGCCGTCGGTCGCGAAGGCCGAGCCCTACAAGACGCACCTGGCCTATGTGAAGGAGCGCCGTTCGGAGGAGGAGGCGGAGCAGCTGCTCGACGACGCCCTCAACCAGCTCCGCGCCCGCCGCGGCAAGCCCACGAGCAACTAGCACGTACGAAGAAGCCCCGCCGGTCGATGACCGGCGGGGCTTCTTCACATCCACCGCAGAGGGGTCGCAACACGCCGTTTCGCTACGTGGCTAACGGCGTGTTGCGACCCCTGTGCGATCAGTAGCTGGGGGCGATCAGGTTTTCCGGAACGTCGACCGCGGCGTCCTTGTCCACGAAGAACACGGTGCGCTTGCGGCCTTTGGCGCCGGCGACCGGCACCTCGGTGTAGCTCGCGCCCGCGAGGGCGAGGCCGAGCGCGCTCGCCTTGTCGCTGCCCGACAGCACCAGCCAGATGCGGTCCGACGCGTTGAGCACCGGGCGGGTGAGGCTGAGCCGCAGGGGCGGCGGCTTCGGCGACTCGCGCTCAGCGATCACCGTGGCCTCCGTCTCGCGGATGCCCGCGCGGTCGGGGAACAGCGACGCGATGTGGCCGTCCGGGCCGACGCCGAGGAAGGTGATGTCGAACTTCGGAAAGGTCTGGCCCTCCGGAGCGAACGCCTCGAGCTCGGCGGCGTAGACGCGCGCAGCCTCATCGATGTCCGGGATCTCGTCCGACGCCGGGAACGGATGGATGTTCTCCGGCGGGACGGGGAGGTGGTCGAGGAGCGCCTCGCGCGCCTGGCGCTCGTTGCGCTCCTCGCTCGACTTCTCGACGAAACGCTCGTCGCCCCACCAGAAGTGCACCTTCGACCAATCGATGGTGTCGCGCGCGGGGAGCCGTTGACGGCCTCCAGCACCGCGATGCCCATCGTGCCGCCCGTCAGCGCGACATTCGCCGCGCCCAGGTCGTCGAGGATGTCGATCGTCTTGGTGAGGAAGCGGGCGGCCACCGACGCGGCGACTGCTTCCTTATCGGGGTGGACGAGCACCCGCCGTTCGTTCGTCATGCTGTCGCGCCCACTCCTTCGTCGGAGGCCTCGAGCAGCCCGAGACCCTTCGTGATGACCTCGCCGTACAGGTCGTCCGGGTCCAGCCTACGCAGTTCCTCGGCGAGACAGTCCCGGAGGTTGCGGCGCGGCAGCGACAGGTCGTGCGTCGGCTGGCCCGGCTGCGAGAGACGGGCCACGTTCGGGACCTCGCGCTCGAGCTCGATGGTGCCGGACTCGCGCTCCATCTTGACGCCGTGGATGCCGCCGGAGCCGATCGCGCGCGAAGCGAGATCGTACTGCACGGGCACCTGGAGCTGCAGGCGCAGCCACGCGGCGAGCAGGAGGGTGGAGGGCGAGTCGGCCGCACCGGCGACCTCCACCGAGGTGATCGGCTCGTACGGCGGCTGGTCGAGCACCGCGGCGAGCTGTGCGCGCCACAACGTGAGCCGCGTCCAGGCGAAGTCGGTGTCTCCCGGGGCGTACGTGTCGGCGAGGTGGAAAAGCGCCTCCTGCGGGTTCGGCTGGGCCGATGCGTCGGTGATGCGGATCGTAGCGATCCGGCCGAGCGGGGAGTGCGACGCCTTCGCGGGCGCGATCCCCGGCCACCAGACGACGACGGGAGCGTCGGGGAGCAGCAGGCCGGTGACCAGCCCCTCCTCGTCGCTCGCGGTCTCGCCGTAGGCGCGGAGGACGATGACCTCGCTCGCGCCCGCGTCGCCGCCCACGCGGATCTGGGCGTCCAGACGACCGGAGTCCGTGTGGCTGCGCTCTTCCTCGGTGGAGACCACGATGACGCGCATCGGGTGCTCGCGGGAGGCGTCGTTGGCGGCCTCGATGGCCTCCTCCTCCTGACCGAGGTGGGTCGCGATGACCAGCGTCAGCACGCGCCCGAGGGCGACGGCGCCGCCCTCCTCGCGGATCTTGACGAGCGCCTTCGAGATGTTGCTCGTCGTGGTGTCGGGCAGATCGACGATCATGGACGCCTCCAGACGCGGCCGTCGCGGGCGAGGAGCTCGTCGGCGGAAGTCGGGCCCCAGGTTCCGGGGCGGTACTGCTCGGGCTGGCCCTGCGTGGCCCAGAACCCCTCGATCGGGTCGAGGATCTTCCAGGACAGCTCGACCTCTTCGTGCCGCGGGAACAGCGGCGGATCGCCCAGCAGGACGTCGAGGATGAGCCGCTCGTAGGCCTCCGGGCTCGCCTCGGTGAACGCGTGGCCGTAGCCGAAGTCCATGCTCACATCGCGCACCTGCATGCCGGCGCCGGGGACCTTCGAGCCGAAGCGGATGGTCACGCCCTCGTCGGGCTGCACGCGGATGACGAGCGCGTTCTGGCCGAGCGCGCTGGTCTGCGACTCCGCGAAGAGCTGCTGCGGCGCGCGCTTGAACACGACCGCGATCTCGGTGACCCGGCGGCCCAGGCGCTTGCCCGCCCGCAGGTAGAACGGGACTCCGGCCCAGCGGCGGGTGCCGATCTCCAGCTTGATCGCGGCGTACGTCTCCGTGGTGGACTGCGGGTTCATGCCGTCCTCGTCCAGGAATCCGACGACCTTCTCGCCGCCCTGCCAGCCGCTGGAGTACTGACCCCGTGCGGTCGATTTGGCAAGGTCCTCGGGCAGGCGGACGGCCGCGAGCACCTTCTCCTTCTCGGCGCGGAGGTCCGCGGCGTCGAAGGAGATGGGCTCCTCCATCGCCGTGAGGGCGAGGAGCTGCAGGAGGTGGTTCTGGATGACGTCGCGCGCCGCGCCGATGCCGTCGTAGTAGCCGGCCCGGCCGCCCACGCCGATGTCCTCGGCCATCGTGATCTGCACGTGGTCGACGTAGTTTGCGTTCCAGATCGGCTCGTACAGCTCGTTCGCGAAGCGCAGCGCCAGGATGTTCTGGACCGTCTCCTTGCCGAGGTAGTGGTCGATGCGGAACACCGAGTCCGGCGGGAACACCGACTCGACGACCTTGTTGAGCTCGCGCGCGGTCTTCAGGTCGCTGCCGAACGGCTTCTCGATGACGACGCGGCGCCAGCCGACGCCCGACTGGTCGGCGAGCCCCGACTTCTTGAGCTGCTCGGTGACGAGCGGGAACGCCTTCGGCGGGATGGACAGGTAGAACGCGTGGTTGCCCATCGTGCCGCGCTCGATGTCCAGCTTCTCGACGGTCTCCTTGAGCCGCGCGAACGCCTCGGCGTCGTCGAACTCGCCCGAGACGAAACGGATGCCCTGAGCGAGCTGCTTCCACACATCGTCGTCGAACGGGGTGCGCGCGTACTGCTTGACCGCGTCGTAGACGACCTTCTCGAAGTCCTGGTCCTCCCAGTCGCGCCGGGCGAACCCGACGAGCGAGAAGCCGGGCGGCAGGAGGCCGCGGTTCGCAAGGTCGTAGACGGCCGGCATCAGCTTCTTGCGCGACAGGTCGCCCGTCACGCCGAAGATGATGAGGCTGCTCGGCCCCGCGATGCGGTTGAGGCGACGGTCGGAGGGCAACCGCAGGGGATTGAACTCCGGGGTGATCTCCACCGGTGACATCTGGCTCCTCTAGTTGACGGCCTCGAACAGCGAGACGACGTCGGCCTCGGGGTTCGAGAGGGTCAGGGTCAGCACCGGGCGGCCGTGCTCGCCGAGCACGCTCGCGTCGCCGGCGGCCTGGGCCTGGATGAGCTGGCCGAACGTGAACGGACGGTCGGGGATCTCCAGGTCTTCCGGCGCAGCCGCGGTGATCTGCAGGAACACGCCGACGGCGGGGCCGCCCTTGTGGAACTGTCCGGTCGAGTGCAGGAAGCGCGGACCCCACCCGAAGGTGACGGGGCGGCCCGCCTTGGCGGCGAGCAGGTCGCGGATGCCCGCGAGCTGCGGCAGCGCCAGCCGGTCGACGTAGGCCTGCACCGAGACGTAGCCGTCCGGTCCGAGCTGCGCGAGGAGGGCGTCCACCGCGCCGTCGAGCATCGACGCGTCGCCGAGGAACGAGCCGGTGGTGCGCACCTCGACGCCGCCCGCGGTGAAGGCGGGTGCGGCGGGCTCCGGGCGGTTCTCGAGCAGCGCGCGGGCGGCGACCTTGGCGGCCTCCACGTCGGGCTGGTCGAACGGGTTGATGCCGAGCAGTCGGCCGGCGACCGCGGTGGCGTACTCCCACACGATGAGCTGGGCGCCCAGGCTGCCCGAGACGAGGATCTCGCCCTCGTGCCGGTTCGCCGGGAACAGGTGGTGCGCCTCCGCATTGGCGACGAGCCGCACGACCTGGAGGTCGGCTGGCTTCGACGACAGCTCGGGAGCGAGCGTGTCGAGGACGACGGGGAGCAGGCCGGTGCCCTCCTTACCCGTGGACTCCGCGATGAGCTGTTCGGCCCAGTCGGCGAACCCGACGATGTGGGTGCCGTCGGCGACGATGCCCAGCTTGTCTTTGAGCGGGTTGCTGCCGGCGATCGCCGCACCGAGCACGAGGCCCGGGTTGGCGTCGTTGTCGACGGCCAGCTCGATGAGCGTCGCCTCCGCCTCGTCCAGCAGCTCGGAGATGTCCACGCCGGCCAGGCCGGACGGGACCAGCCCGAAGGCGGTGAGCGCCGAGTAGCGGCCACCCACGTTGGGGTCGGCGTTGAAGACGCGGTAGCCCGCCTCGCGCGCCGACTGGTCGAGCGGCGAGCCCGGGTCGGTGACCACGACGATGCGCTCCACCGGGTCGATTCCGGCGTCGCGGAACCACTTCTCGTAGACGCGCTTCTGGCTGTCGGTCTCCAGCGTCGAGCCCGACTTGGAGGAGATGACCACTGCGGTCGCCTGGAGGCGGTCGTGCAGGGCCGACAGCACCTGGCCGGGGTCGGTCGAGTCGAGGACCGTGAGCTCGGCCTCCGCGGTACGCGTGATGACCTCCGGTGCGAGCGAGGAGCCGCCCATACCGCCGAGGACGATGTGGTTGACGCCCTTGGCGTGGAGCTGCTCGCGCAGCGCGACGATCTCGGCGACCAGGGGGCGGGAGATCGCTACGGCCTCGGTCCAGCCGAGGCGCTTGGCGGCCTCCGGCTCCGCGGCCGGGCCCCAGAGGGCGGCGTCCTGAGCCGTGATGCCGGACGCGACCCGGTCCGCGACGAGCTGGGGCACGACCGACGCGACGGCCTGGGCCGCCGCGCCGGTGACGTGGATGCGGAAGGTCACTTGGCCGCCTCCAGAGCGTTGGTGACGGTCTCGACGAGCTCGCCCCACGAGACGTTGAACTTGTCGACGCCCTCGCGCTCGAGGGTGGCGGTCACGTCGTCGTAGTCGATGCCGAGTCCGGCCAGCGCGTCCAGGACGCCCTTCGCGTCGGCGTAGTTGCCGGTGACGGTGTCACCGGTGATCTCGCCGTGGTCGAAGGTCGCCTCCAGCGTCTTCTCCGGCATGGTGTTGACCGTGTTCGGCGCGACCAGCTCGGTGACGTAGAGGGTGTCGGGCAGGCTCGGGTCCTTGACGCCGGTGGAGGCCCAGAGCGGGCGCTGCTCGTTCGCGCCCGCGGCCACGAGGGCCTTGGCGCGGTCGGTGGCGAACTCCTGCTCGTACAGCTCGTAGGCGAGGCGGGCGTTGGCGACGCCGGCCTTGCTCTTGAGCGCGTGGGCCTCGTCCGTGCCGATGGCGGTCAGGCGCTTGTCGACCTCGGTGTCCACGCGGGACACGAAGAACGACGCGACCGACTGGATGCCGGCGAGGTCGATGCCCGCGGCCTTCGCCTTCTCGAGGCCGGTCAGGTAGGCGTCGATGACCTGGCGGTAACGCTCGAGGCTGAAGATCAGCGTGACGTTGACGCTGATGCCGGCCGCGATGGTCTCGGTGATGGCCTCGAGGCCCTCGACCGTCGCCGGGATCTTGATGAGCACGTTGGGCTTGTCGACCTTGGCGGCGAGCTTCTTGGCCTGCTCGATGGTGCCGTGCGCGTCGTGCGCGAGGCCGGGCTCCACCTCGATGGAGACGCGGCCGTCGACGCCGTTCGAGGCCTCGAAGACGTCGTGGAAGATGTCGCTGGCGTCGGCGACGTCGTCGGTCGTGATCTGGAAGATCGCGTCCTCGACGCTCGTGCCGGCGGCGGCGAGCTCCTTCACCTGGGCGTCGTACGCCTCGCCCTTGGAGAGGGCCGCGGCGAAGATCGTCGGGTTGGTGGTCACGCCGACGACGTTGCGCTCGGCGATCAGCTTCTGGAGGCCGCCCGTGGCGATGCGCTCACGGGACAGGTCGTCCAGCCAGATGCTGACGCCGGCGGCGGAGAGCTCGGCCGTGGGGGAGGAGGTGGTGGAAGTGGTGTCGGTCATCGTGGTTTCTTCTTCTCTTCTTCCGTGCTCGCGCTCAGAGCGACGCGAGCGATTCCTTGGCTGCGGCGACGGCGTGCTCGGTGGTCATGCCGAACTCGCGGAACAGCGTCTTGTAGTCCGCCGAGGCGCCGAAGTGCTCGATCGAGACGCTGCGGCCGTGGTCGCCGACGATCTTGTCCCAGGCGAGGGCCAGGCCGGCCTCGATCGAGACGCGGGCTTTCAGGCCGGCCGGGAGGACCTTCTCCTGGTAGGCGGCGTCCTGCTCGTGGAACCACTCGAGGCAGGGGGCGGAGACGACGCGGGCGTTGATGCCCTCGCCGCGCAGCACCTCGCGCGCCTCGAGCGCGATCTGCACCTCGGAGCCGGTGGCGATGAACAGCACGTCGGGGGTGCCGCCCGGGGCCTCGGCCAGGATGTACGCGCCCTTGGCGACGTTGGCCGCCGAGGCGAGCGTGTCGCCGGTGGCCTCGCCGTCGCCGCGCTCGAACACCGGGATGTTCTGGCGGGTCAGGGCGATGCCGGCGGGGCCGCCACGGCGCTCCAGGATGGTCTTCCAGGCGTAGGCGACCTCGTTGGCGTCGCCCGGGCGGACGACGTCGAGGTGCGGGATGGCGCGCAGCGTCGAGAGCTGCTCGATCGGCTGGTGCGTCGGGCCGTCCTCGCCGAGCGCGACGGAGTCGTGCGTCCAGACGAAGATCGACGGCACCTGCATGAGCGCCGCCAGGCGAATCGCCGGGCGCTGGTAGTCGCTGAAGATCAGGAACGTGCCGCCGAACGGGCGCGTCGGACCGTGCAGCACGATGCCGTTGAGGATCGCGGCCATCGCGTGCTCGCGGATGCCGAAGTGCAGCACGCGGCCGTACGGGTTGCCGGTCCACTCGTGGGTCGAGTGCTCGGTGGGCACGAACGACGCGGCGCCCTCGATGGTGGTGTTGTTCGACTCGGCGAGGTCGGCCGAGCCGCCCCACAGCTCGGGCATGACGCCCGCGATGGCGTTGATGACCTTGCCGCTGGCTGCACGGGTGGAGACGTCCTTGCCGGCCTCGAAGACCGGGAGAGCGTCCTCGAAGCCCTCGGGGACGGCGCCCGACAGCAGCCGGTCGAGGAGCTCCTTGCGCTCCGGGTTGGCGGCGGCCCAGGCGTCGAAGCCCTTCTGCCACTCGGCGTGCTCCTCCGCGCCGCGATCCACGGCCTTGCGGGTGTGCTCGATGACGTCCTCGGCGACCTCGAACGTCTGGTCGGGGTCGAAGCCGAGCACCTCCTTGACGGCGCGCAGCTCGTCGGCGCCGAGGGCGGAGCCGTGGATCTTGCCGGTGTTCTGCTTCTTCGGCGAAGGCCAGCCGATGATGGTCTTCAGAACGATCAGCGACGGCTTGTCGGTGACCTGCTGGGCGTTGACGATGGCCTGGTGCAGCTCCTGCACGTCCTCCTCGTAGACGCCGGTCTTCTTCCAGTCGACCACCTGGACGTGCCAGTGGTACGCCTCGTAGCGGGCCTTGACGTCCTCGGTGAAGGCGATGTTGGTGTCGTCCTCGATCGAGATCTGGTTGGCGTCGTAGATGGCGATCAGGTTGCCGAGCTGCTGGTGGCCGGCGAGGCTGGAGGCCTCGGAGCTGATGCCTTCCTCCAGGTCGCCGTCGCTCGCGATGACGTAGACGAAGTGGTCGAACGGGCTCGTCCCCGGCGCGGCGTCCGGGTCGAACAGGCCGCGCTCGAAGCGCTGGGCGTACGCGAAGCCGACCGACGAGGAGATGCCCTGGCCGAGCGGTCCGGTGGTGATCTCGACGCCCTTGGTGTGGCGGTACTCGGGGTGGCCGGGGGTGAGCGAGCCCCAGGTGCGGAGCGCCTTGAGGTCGTCGAGCTCGAGGCCGTAGCCGCCGAGGTAGAGCTGGATGTACTGGGTGAGCGAGCTGTGGCCTGCGGACAGGATGAAGCGGTCGCGGCCGAGCCAGTGCTCGTCGTGCGGGTCGCGGCGCATCACCTTCTGGAACAGCAGGTATGCGGCGGGGGCGAGGCTCATCGCCGTGCCGGGATGCCCGTTGCCCACCTTCTCCACCGCATCGGCCGCGAGGACGCGGACCGTGTCTACTGCCTTGTTGTCAATGGGATCCCACTGCAGAGCTGCCACGTGAAAACTGACCCTTCCTAGATGTGGTGAGGGTCGTCGTGTTACCCGCACCGGTTGAGGTAGTGCGCGCCGTGGACGTCATCGGCGCCGGCCCCGTTCTCCGTCACAGTCCTACAAATCGGAGGCAAGTGAAAGGGGCCCGGCTGGCGAGCATCTCCAAGTATAGGTAACACGCACGAAACCTGGGGTGTTCCTGCAGGTCCGTGCGCTACCGCGCAGCGCACCGCCGCGGAAGACTGCGGAACAGCGGTCGTGTCGTAGACTTGTCGCGGTCTGTAACAATCCGCACAGTCGCCGGGACACTTCGTGAGACCGGCGTCCCGGGGCCGCATGATCCCTTAATACCGAGGAGCAATGGACGTCGCCGTAGAGAGCCGTGTCGAACCGGCGAGCCGCATCGGTGTCGCGCGCAAGGCGAAGGCGTACCTCGCCCTCACCAAGCCGCGTGTGGTCGAACTGCTGCTGGTCACGACCGTTCCCACGATGATCCTCGCCGCGCACGGCATCCCGAACCTCTGGCTGGTGCTGGCCACGGTGGTCGGCGGCTACATGTCGGCGGGCTCCGCCGGCGCGTTCAACTGCTACATCGACCGCGACATCGACCGCGTGATGCGCCGTACCAAGAAGCGCCCGCTGGTCACCGGGGAGCTCAGCGACCGCGAAGCGCTGGTGTTCGCGTGGGCGCTCGGCATCGCGTCGGTGCTCGTGCTCGGCTTCTTCACGAACTGGGTCGCTGCGGCGCTGTCCGTCGCCGCCATCCTGCTCTACGTCGTCTTCTACACGTTGATCCTCAAGCGCCGGACCGCGCAGAACATCGTCTGGGGCGGCATCGCAGGCTGCATGCCCGTGCTGATCGGCTGGGCCGCCGTCACCGGGTCGCTCGCCTGGCCGCCGGTCATCCTGTTCGGCATCATCTTCCTCTGGACGCCGCCGCACTACTGGCCGCTGTCGATGAAGTACCGCGAGGACTACAAGGAGGCCGGCGTGCCGATGCTCGCGGTCATCCGCGGTCGCTCGGTCGTGGGCCTGCAGGTCATCCTCTACGCGTGGGCGATGGTCGCGTGCTCGCTGCTGCTCATCCCGGTGGCGCACATGGGACTCGTCTACACGGTGGTCGCCCTGGGCGCCGGCGGCTGGTTCCTCTACGAGTCGCACCGCCTCTACAACCTCGCGATCCGACACGAGCACGTCTCGCCGATGCGCGTGTTCCACGGCTCCATCGCCTACCTGACGCTGATCTTCCTCGCCGTCGCGATCGACCCGCTGCTCTGGTTCTGACGCGCGATTCGTGCCGAATGCGGTGATTGCGCGCCACATTCACGTGATTCGTGCCGAATGTGCGCCATGCGCTTCGTGCCGAATGTGGTGAATCGGCGGCCGTTTCGCGCGATTCGTGCCGAATCGTGGCGGCGCTGCTACGGTTCTCAGCGTGCAGGCGCTGAGGACGGCGCGGCTCGTGCTGGACGCGCCGCGGGAGACCGATGTCCCCGCCGTGTTCGACGCCTGTCAGGATCCGGAGATCGCGCGCTGGATCCCACTTCCTGAGCCGTACACGCGCGAGAGCGCCGAGTTCTTCGTGCACTCGTACGTTCCGCACGGGCTGGCCAGCGGCCGGTTCACGGTGTGGGCGGTCCGGGAGGGCGAGACGGCTCCGCTCGTCGGCGCGGTCGAGGTCCGGCGCGACGAGGCGGACGGCGCGGCCTCCCTCGGCTGCTGGCTCGCGCCCTCCGCGCGCCGGAGGGGTGTGATGACGGAGGCGCTGACGGCGGTCTGCGCCCTCGCCCTCTCGCCCGACGGTCTCGGCTTCGACCGGCTGCACTGGGAATACCTGCCGGGCAACGAGGCGAGCAGGCGGCTCGCCGAGGCGGTCGGATTCGACTTCGCCGGTGCGCAGCCGCACGTCGTGGACTTCCACGACGAACGGCGCGAGGCGCTGACCGGCGTGCTACGCCGCGACGACGTCCGCGGCTGAGCCGGCGGCGACGGCGTCGCGCGGCGCGGTGGCCTTCAGCGACAGGAGCACGGCGGTCATCACCGAGGCCAGCGTCGCGGCCAGGGTCATGTGGATGCCCACGAGGACCCCGGGCAGGCCGGTGTTGGACTGGATGAGCCCCACGGCGATCTGCACGAGCTCCACCCCGAGCAGGAGGAGCGTCAAGCGGTGCACAGGCGTCGCGGTGATCCGCCATGCGCCGATCACCAGGACGAGCGTCAGGGCGAAGGTCAGGTACGCCGGCGTGGCGTGCACGTGCTCGATGATCTCGGGGTTCAGGCCGGTGCGCGGGGTGTTGGGGTCGCCGGCGTGCGGGCCGGTGCCCGTCGTGACGATGCCGAGGACGATCGTCACTCCGACGACGACGCTCGTGATGTACGCGGTGACGGCGTACCAGCCCGGGACGGCGCGAACGCGGGGGCCGGGCACGGCGTACACCCGGACGAGGAACACCGTCGTCAGCGCGACCAGCACGATGGAGGTGATGAAGTGCAGGCCGACCACCCACCAGGTGAGCCGGATGAGGACCGTGATCCCGCCGAGGACGGCCTGGAACGGCACGCCGAGGCCTGCGGCGAAGGCGAGCCAGAACAGGTCGCGCCGCGAGCGGAGGAGTTTGACGACCATCAGGAACGCGAGGATCGCGAGGATCGCCAGCACCCCGCCGAGCATCCGGTTGCCGAACTCGATCACGCCGTGGATCCCCATCTCCGGGGTGTTCACGATGGAGTCGGCGGTGCACTTCGGCCACGTCGGGCAGCCGAGCCCGCTGGAGGTGAGCCGCACGGCGCCGCCCGTGGTCACGAGCAGGATCTGCGCCGCGAGGTAGAGCCAGGCGACGACCCTGGTGCGCTTCTCGACACGGTCGGGCAGCCACGCGATGATGCGTTTCATAAGTTCCTGGATCCTTCAGATCTGATCGATACTCGGCCAACGTGCAGGCGCGCCTCTACTATTACCGCTTCGCACCTGTAGAATTGGTGGGTTCGAGAAACGCGCGACCCTGCGCGTGCCCGGAGGCGTTTCCTCGCTTGCGGCCGGGGCACTGTCGCCCATGTCCTCGATCATTTTAGGTAAGCACTGTGTTCGTACGCAGCAAAGCCACCCGCACAATCAAGACGCTCTCGGCGCCGGGCAGCCGCACGCCGCGGGAGGAATGAGCCGGACTGATATCCGGTTGAAGGTGGTAGGAAACGAGGTAGATATGTCAGACATCCTGATCGACCGGCCAGAACTCGCGAGCCTCGGGCAGTACGAGTTCGGCTGGGCGGACTCCGACGCCGCGGGCGCCTCCGCGCGTCGCGGGCTCGGCCCCGAGGTGGTGAAAGACATCTCCAACCTCAAGAACGAGCCGGACTGGATGCTGCAGCGCCGCCTCAAGGCCCTCCAGCTCTTCGAGCGCAAGCCGATGCCGACCTGGGGCGCCGACCTGTCGGAGATCGACTTCGACAACATCAAGTACTTCGTCCGCTCCACCGAGAAGCAGGCCCAGAGCTGGGAGGACCTGCCGGAGGACATCCGCAACACCTACGAGAAGCTCGGCATCCCCGAGGCCGAGCGTCAGCGCCTCGTCGCCGGCGTCGCCGCGCAGTACGAGTCCGAGGTCGTCTACCACCAGATCCGCGAGGACCTGGAGCAGCAGGGCGTCATCTTCCTCGACACCGACACCGCGCTCAGGGAGCACCCGGAGATCTTCCAGGAGTACTTCGGCACGGTCATCCCGGCCGGGGACAACAAGTTCGCCGCTCTCAACACGGCCGTCTGGTCGGGCGGCTCGTTCGTGTACGTGCCCAAGGGCGTCCACGTCGAGATCCCGCTCCAGGCCTACTTCCGCATCAACACGGAGAACATGGGCCAGTTCGAGCGCACGCTGATCATCGCCGACGAGGACAGCTACGTGCACTACATCGAGGGCTGCACCGCCCCGATCTACAAGTCCGACTCGCTGCACTCCGCGGTCGTCGAGATCATCGTGAAGAAGAACGCCCGCGTGCGTTACACGACCATCCAGAACTGGTCGAACAACGTCTACAACCTCGTCACCAAGCGCGCCACGGCCGCCGAGGGCGCGACGATGGAGTGGATCGACGGCAACATCGGCTCCAAGGTGACGATGAAGTACCCGTCGATCTACCTGATGGGCGAGCACGCCAAGGGCGAGACGCTCTCCGTCGCCTTCGCGGGCCCGGGCCAGCACCAGGACGCCGGAGCCAAGATGATCCACATGGCGCCGTACACGCAGTCCTCCATCGTCTCCAAGTCGATCGCCCGCGGCGGAGGCCGTGCCGGCTACCGCGGCGAGATCCGGGTGGACGCCAACGCGCACCACGCCGCGAACACCGTCCGCTGCGATGCGCTGCTGGTCGACTCCATCTCCCGGTCCGACACCTACCCGTCGATCGACATCCGGGTGGACGACGTGCAGCTCGGCCACGAGGCTACGGTCTCCCGCGTGAGCGAGGAGCAGCTCTTCTACCTGATGTCCCGGGGGCTCCCGGAGGACGAGGCCATGGCGATGATCGTCCGCGGCTTCATCGAGCCGATCGCTCGCGAGCTCCCGATGGAATACGCACTCGAACTCAACAAGCTCATCGAGATGGGCATGGAAGGCTCTGTCGGCTGATATGACGACCCCCAGCACACCGACGCAGACCCAGGAAGCGGCGCCGGCTCCTCGCCACCTGCGCGCGCCCGTCCCGGTCCAGACCCGCTCCGAGCGGTTCACCTCCACCCAGGTCGCCGACTTCCCGGACGTCACCGGCCGCGAGGTCATGTGGAAGCACACCCCGGTCGCCCGCCTCGCCGAGCTCATCTCGGGCGAGCTGGACGGCTCGCCGTACGTCTTCGACCTGACGCCCGCCCCCGGCGTGACCGCCTCCTGGATCGCCCGTGACGACGCCCGCGTCGGCGCCGCCGGCATCCCGGAGGACCGCGCCTCGGCGAACGCGTGGACGAACTTCGAGCAGGCCCTGCTCGTGTCCATCTCGGGCGACGAGCCGAAGGAGGCCACCCTCACGCGCGCGGCACTCGGCGGCCCCGCCCGTGCGGCGCACACCGTCGTGGAGGTCGCCCCCGGCGCCCACGCCACACTCATCCTGCAGAACAGCGGAGCGGCGCACCTGACCGAGAACGTCGAGTTCCTGCTCGGCGCCCACGCGAACCTCACGGTCGTCTCGGTGCAGGAGTGGGACGACGACGCCCTGCACGTCGCGGCCCACTTCGCCGAACTGGCCGAGGGTGCGCACATCAAGCACGTCGTCGTCACCCTGGGCGGAGGCGTCGTACGGCTGAACCCGTCGGCTCACCTCGCCGGCGCACGCGCCGACGCCGAGCTGCTCGGCGCCTACTTCGCCGACGCCTCGCAGCACCTCGAGCAGCAGGTCTACGTCCACCACGACGGCCCGGAGACCCGCAGCCGCGTCACCTACAAGGGCGCGCTGCAGGGCGAGGGCGCGCGAACGGTGTGGATCGGCGATGTGCTGATCGGCCCGAAGGCCGTCGGCACCGACACCTACGAGCAGAACCGCAACCTCGTGCTCACCGACGGCGCGCGCGCCGACTCGGTTCCGAACCTCGAGATCGAGACCGGCGACATCGTCGGCGCCGGCCACGCCAGCGCGACGGGACGCTTCGACGACGAGCAGCTCTTCTACCTGCAGTCGCGCGGCATCCCGGAGGACGAGGCGCGCCGCCTGGTCGTTCGCGGCTTCCTGTTCGAGATCGTCCAGCAGATCGGTTCGCCGGCGCTCCAGGAGCGCCTGCAGGCCGCGATCGAGGCCGAGCTCGCGGTGTCCGTCACGGCGGCCGGCTGATGGCGGCCTCCCGCGTCGCCGCCGCGGCCGAACTGGTCGAGAACCAGGCGACCCGCGTGGTCGTCGACGGCGTTCCGATCGCGATCGTCAAGGACTCGGCCGGCGACATCCACGCCATCGGCGACACCTGCACGCACGGCGAGATCTCCCTCGCCGAGGGCTTCGTCGAGGGCGAGACGCTGGAGTGCTGGGCGCACGGCTCCCAGTTCTCGCTCGTCACCGGCAAGCCGCTCAACCTCCCGGCCTACGAGCCGGTTCCCGTCTTCCAGGTCGAGGTCATCGACGGAGACGTCTATATCGACCCGACCGTCACGAAAGAGATTCAGTAAGCACATGTCAGTCCTCGAGATCCGCGACCTGCACGTCACCGTCGAGACGGACCAGGGCACCAAGCCCATCCTCAACGGCGTCGACCTGATCATCCGCGAGGGTGAGATCCACGCCATCATGGGCCCCAACGGCTCGGGCAAGTCCACCCTCGCCTACACGATCGCCGGTCACCCGAAGTACAAGGTCACCCAGGGCACCATCACGCTCGACGGCGAGGACGTCCTCGCGATGACCGTCGACGAGCGCGCCCGCGCCGGCCTGTTCCTCGCCATGCAGTACCCGGTCGAGATCCCCGGCGTGACCAACACCAACTTCCTCCGCACCGCCAAGACCGCGATCGACGGCCAGGCGCCCGCCATCCGCACCTGGGTGAAGGACGTCCGCGAGACGATGGGGCAGCTCCGCATGGACTCCTCGTTCGCCGAGCGCAACGTCAACGAGGGCTTCTCGGGCGGCGAGAAGAAGCGCAACGAGATCCTCCAGCTCGAACTGCTCAAGCCGAAGTTCGCGGTGCTGGACGAGACCGACTCCGGCCTCGACGTCGACGCGCTCAAGGTCGTGTCGGAGGGCGTCAACCGCGCCAAGGCCAACACCGGTCTCGGCATCCTCCTGATCACGCACTACACGCGTATCCTCCGCTACATCAAGCCGGACTTCGTGCACGTGTTCGTCGCCGGCCGGGTGGCCGAGGAGGGCGGTCCGGAGCTCGCCGACCGCCTGGAGGAGGAGGGCTACGACCGCTTCGTCGACGCCCCCGAGTCCGCGTCCGCCTCTGCGGCCGAGCTGGCCGAGGCCTGAGCGACGGCCCGGAGGTAGAATCCGATCATGCCCGCCACGCTGAGCCCCGCCCTCTTCGACCAGGTCGAAGAGGCGCTCAAGAACGTCATGGACCCGGAGCTCGGGATCAATGTCGTCGACCTGGGCCTCATCTACGACCTGGCCTGGGATGAGGAGAACAACGCCCTCATCATCTCGATGACGCTCACGAGCGCCGGCTGCCCGCTGACCGACGTGCTCGAGGAGCAGACCGCCGAGAGCCTCGACGGCATCGTCGAAGCCTTCCGCATCAACTGGGTGTGGATGCCGCCGTGGGGCCCCGAGCGGATCACCGACGACGGCCGCGACATGATGCGCGCCCTCGGCTTCGCCATTTGACTTTCTCCCGCAATCCGTTCCTCGCTTTCTCCCGCTGCGCCCCGGCGTGTCGCGGCAGAAAGTGAGGAACGGATCGCTGGTTTCTGAACGTAAGGAATACTGCTGTGCTTGCCGTGCACGATCTCGAGTTGCGTGTTGGTGCGCGCCTGCTGATGGAGGGCGTCAGCTTCCGCGTGGCCGACGGCGACAAGATCGGGCTCGTCGGCCGCAACGGCGCCGGCAAGACCACCCTGACCAAGGTGCTCGCCGGCGACCTGCTGCCGACGGCCGGCAAGGTGGACCGCTCGGGCGAGCTCGGCTACCTGCCGCAGGACCCGCGTTCGGGCAACCTGGACGACCTCGCGCGCACGCGCATCCTCGATGCCCGTGGCCTCGGCTCGATCGTCCTCGGGATGCAGCAGGCCACGCACGACATGGCGAGCGACGACGCAGAGGTTTCCGCCGCGGCCATGAAGAAGTACGGCCGGCTGGAGGAGCAGTTCCACATGCACGGCGGCTACGCGGCCGAGGCGGAGGCGGCCTCCATCGCCTCCAACCTGAACCTGCCCGACCGCATCCTCGACCAGCCGCTGAAGACCCTCTCCGGAGGCCAGCGCCGCCGCATCGAGCTGGCGCGCATCCTGTTCTCGGACGCGCGCACGATGATCCTGGACGAGCCGACGAACCACCTCGACGCCGACTCCGTCGTGTGGCTGCGCGACTTCCTCAAGAACTACTCCGGCGGCTTCATCGTGATCTCGCACGATGTGGAACTGGTCGGCGAGACGGTCAACCGGGTCTTCTACCTGGACGCGAACCGCCAGGTCATCGACATCTACAACATGGGCTGGAAGAACTACCAGCGCCAGCGCGCCGCCGACGAGGAGCGCCGCAAGAAGGAGCGCGCCAACGCCGAGAAGAAGGCGTCTGCGCTCCAGCTCCAGGCCGCGAAGTTCGGCGCCAAGGCGACCAAGGCCGCTGCCGCGCACCAGATGGTCGCCCGGGCCGAGAAGCTGCTCGCCGGCCTGGACGAGGTGCGCCAGGTCGATCGGGTTGCGAAACTGCGTTTCCCGACCCCTGCGGCGTGCGGCAGGACGCCGCTCGCGGCCTCCGACCTGTCCAAGAGCTACGGTTCGCTGGAGATCTTCACGGCCGTCGACATCGCGATCGACCGCGGGTCGAAGGTCGTCGTCCTCGGGCTGAACGGTGCGGGCAAGACCACGCTGCTGCGGATGCTCGCCGGCGTCGACAAGCCCGACACCGGCATGGTGGAGCCCGGCCACGGCCTCCGCGTCGGCTACTACGCGCAGGAGCACGAGACGATCGACGTCGAGCGCTCCGTGCTGCAGAACATGGTGTCGTCGTCACCGAACCTGACCGAGACCGAGGCGCGCAAGGTGCTCGGCTCGTTCCTGTTCACCGGCGACGACGCGCACAAGCCGGCCGGCGTGCTCTCCGGCGGCGAGAAGACCCGGCTCGCACTGGCGATGATCGTGGTGTCCGGCGCGAACGTGCTGCTGCTGGACGAGCCGACCAACAACCTGGACCCCGCCAGCCGCGAGGAGATCCTCGACGCGCTCGCCCACTACGAGGGCGCTGTCGTGCTGGTCAGCCACGACGAGGGCGCGGTGGAGGCGCTGAACCCGGAGCGGGTGCTCATCCTCCCGGACGGCGTCGAGGACCACTGGAATCGCGACTACCTCGACCTGATCTCGCTGGCGTAGCCCCACGACGTTCGTGCCGAATCGCGACTCTGACGCGCTCGGAGCCGCGATTCGTGCCGAATGTCGGGGCCTAGTGGGTGTCCAGGAGTTCGTCTTCGACGTCGGCGTCGGTGCGTCGGAGCGCTCGGCGGCGGGCGCGCTCGGCGGCGCGGGCCTGCTCGGCCGGGTCGTGCTCGTTGCGCTTGCGGTACTCGGTGCGGAGCGCGTAGCCGAGACCGAAGAAGCCGATCAGCGCGAAGATGATCCACTGGATCATGTACGACCAGTGCAGCCCCTCGTCCTGCGTCGGCGGATCGGTGACGGTCGGCGTCGGCGCGCTCGCGGGGCTCGGCTTCTGCGAGGCGAGCAGCCCATACGCTCCGGTGTAGACGTCAGCGCCGCCGAGCTTCTGCTTGACGACCGAGAGCTGGATGGTGCCGACCTGCATCCCGACGCCGGTGCGGCCCTGGATGGCCGGCTCGCTGGCCTTCAGCCGTGCGATGACGGTCACGGTTCCGGAGGGTGCGGCCGGCACGTGGTCGGGCTGGTCCGTGTTGCTGCCGGTGGGCACCCAGCCGCGGTCCACGATGAACAGCGAGCCGTCGGCGGTGCGCAGTGGGGTGAGGACCTCGAAGCCGGGGGAGCCGTTGAACGGGCGGTTGCGGGCCAGGATCTCCTTGTCCTTCTCGTAGGTGCCGGTCACGGTGACGCGCGTCCACTCCTGCGAGGGGGAGTAGGCGGTGAGCGACGGCAGCTCCTGGTCGAGCGGGACGGGGTGCGAGTAGAAGTTGGCGGAGATCAGCGCGTTGGCGGCCGCGGCCTCCTTGCTGCGCGCGAGCTGCCAGTTGGAGAGGAAGCCGCAGGCGATGGCGAACACGATCGCGAAGGCCAGGTAACCGAACCAGCGGCGGGAGATCGCGAAGCTCCAGCCGACGGACTTCTGCTCCGGTGCGCTCACGCTGTCGTCCGCTCAGCGCCGACGGGCAGGACGGCGACCGGGAACTGACGCGCCGCGAGGAACTCGCGCAGGTAGTCCACGTGCTCGCCGCACGCCAGCCACGCCTTGACCCGGTCGGCGGTGTGGATGCGCGGGTTGCGCCACTCGATCCGCCACGACGCGGTCTCCCGGCAGCCGGCGCGCGAGCAGGTGAGCGGCTCGGGATCACCCAGTCCGATCACTCGTCCTCCTCATGCGCGTTCGCACCGTGCGTGCTGCCGTGCGGCTCGTCGCCGGGCTGCTCGCCCGTGTCGTCCCGGCGCCTTCCGGGCGGGGGCGCCATCGGAAGGATATTGCCCGGACGCTGTGCTTCCGCTTCATGCGGCTCCGCGCCGACGTTGGCGATGACCACCGCGAAGTACGGCAGGAACACCGCGCCGATCAGCGGGATGGCCGCCCACGGCCAGCCGAGGAAGATCGCGACGACGAGACAGACGATACGGACTCCCATGGCGACGGAGTACTTGATCATCCGCCGCTTGCGCTCTTCGTCCGGCGAGAGCGGGAGATTGGTGATGGACGGGCGTGGCTGCTTCATGTGCGTTGACACCAGACTACGTCCATAAACTGGTACCGGCCCGCTCCGGGCCGAATCATCGAAAGGATCGTCTGCATGACCACGCCGCGCACTGTGCTCGTCACCGGAGGGAACCGGGGGATCGGCTACGCGATCGCCGAGGAGTTCCTCGCTCAGGGGCATCGCGTGGCGGTGACGGCGCGTTCGGGCGAGGGCCCGGCCGGCGCGCTCACGGTGCGTGCCGACGTCACCGACGCGTCCTCCGTCGACGCCGCCTTCACCCAGGTGGAGGCCGAGCTCGGCCCGGTCGAGGTCGTCGTGGCGAACGCCGGCATCACGAAGGACACCCTGCTCATGCGCATGAGCGACGAGGAGTTCGACTCGGTCGTGCAGACCAACCTGGGCGGCGCGTTCCGCGTCGTCAAGCGCGCCTCCAAGGGCATGCTCAAGGCGCGTTGGGGTCGCATCGTGCTCATCTCGAGCGTCGTGGGTCTGTACGGTTCCGCAGGGCAGGTCAACTATGCGGCCAGCAAGGCCGGGCTGGTCGGCATGGCCCGCTCGATCACGCGCGAGCTCGGCGCCCGCGGGATCACGGCCAACGTGGTCGCCCCCGGCTTCATCGAGACCGACATGACCGCCGCCCTCCCGGAGGCGCAGCAGGCCGAGTACAAGCGCAACATCCCGGCCGGCCGCTTCGCCTCGCCGAACGAGGTGGCGCGCGTGGTCGCGTGGGTCGCGGGGGACGACGCGGGCTACGTGTCCGGCGCCGTGATCCCGGTCGACGGCGGCCTCGGGATGGGGCACTGAGAGAGCCCTCGCGGCGCGTCCCGTGACGCCGCCCGCGCGGGTGGTGCCCGGGTGATTTTCTCGCATATCGAATAGAAATGTGAGGTTTCTCGGGAGTAGGTTGCCTCCTGTCCGACGACGACGACGGACGACGGCAACGATCCGGAGGTCTCGATGGCTCTCACACTCACGCCCCGCACCAAACTCCTGGCCGCAATGGGCATCGTGCTCAGCGCGGCGGTCGGCCTGACGCTCGCCGCGTTCACGGACTCGGGGAACGTGCAGACGACGTTCACCTCCGGGTCCCTCGACCTGAAGTTCGACGCGGACCAGGACGGCAACCCCACCGACTACATGGTGGACTTCAGCGCGGGCTTCGACAACCTGGCGCCGGGCGACACGGTCGACCGCGACCTCCAGGTGTACAACTCGGGCACGATCGACGCGGACGTCGCGCTCGCGGTCCCGCAGATCACGAACAGCGCGGGGACGCCGGCGTCCGCACTGCAGGACGAACTCGCCGTGGTGATCACCGACACGACAGTCCCGGCGTCGCCGGTGACGCTCTACACGGGGCCGCTCACGGGCGCGACCTTCAGCGTGCTCGACATCGGCTCGGGCGGCTCGGCGAAAGGGCGCACCCTACACTTCGCGGTGACGCTCGACCCGGCGGCGGGCACCGAGGTCGCAGGGCAGACCATCACCGTCGTGCTGCCCTTCACGGCCACCCAGGCGTGATCGACTCCGCGCCCGTGCGGGCGTCGATCGTGACCGATCCTCCCGGCGCGTCCTGGACGGGCCTCAAGCCGGGGACCACGTCACGGCGAGCCTGACGGTGACCAACACCTTCGCCTATCCGGTGGAGCTCAGCGGCGTCGTGAGCCGGGAGGGCGTGCTGACCGTCGGCGCGCATCCACTCCAGGTGGGCTTCGACATCGTCCGGAGTACGGACGCGGGAGGGGCACGACCGGCGCGTGCCCCCTCCGCGCCGACGCCCTCCCGGCGGACACGCACGCCCGGGTGCTCGTCGACGTGACCTTTCCCCAGGCCGCGGGCAACGAATACCAGAACGCGTCGGGGCAGGCGACCCTGTTCCTGACGGCCACGCAGATCACACCGGAGGAGTGCGGCGGAACGGTGGCCGCACCGCCCGCGGGCCGTGGCCCGGGCGGCCTCGCCGAGACCGGGCTCGACCTCTCGCCGACGCTGCTGGTCGCCGTCGTCGTCGCCCTCGCCGGGTGGGCGATCCGCGCGGCCGGACGGCGGCGTCGGGGGAGGACGGCGTCGTGAGCGGCCGGCGTACGGCCGCGCGGGTGCTCGCGGTGGCGTCCGGGATCCTCGCCGCCGCCTCCCTTCTCGCTGTGGCGCCGGGGAACACCGCGGATGCGGCCTTCACCGCGACGGGCGGAGTGCGGGCCTCGTTCGCGAGCACCGCCGCCGTCCCGCTCGACTTCGCGGGCGTCGACGCCGGCGACGACTACTCCCTCGGCTGGACCGCCGACGGCCGGCTGTACGCGTGGGGTGCGAACGACAGCGGGCAGCTCGGGGTCGGCGACTACACGGCGCGCCCGATCCCCACCCTGGTGCCGTTCCCGTCCGGGGCGGCGGTCGCCGAGGCGTCCGCGGGCATCAACATGTCGATCGCCGTCACGACGACGGGCGACGTGTACACCTGGGGCAACAGCGACGTCACGACCGGGGTCACCCGTCCGGCCCTCGTCCCGAGCCTGTCCGGCCTCGGGGTCGTCGGCGCGTCTGCGGGCGGCTACTTCTTCCTCGCCTGGACGTCGAGCGGACAGCTCTACTCCTGGGGCACTTCGGGAGGAGGGCGGCTGGGCCGGCCCGCGTCCGCCGACCTGTACACGCCGGGCCTCGTGACGGCGCAGGGACTGGACACCCGCTTCGTGACGAGCGCGTCCGCCGGCCGGTTCTTCGGGATCGCGTCCGTGGACGGCGGGACGGCCGTCGCCGGGTTCGGGACCCTGTACGGCGCGACCGGCGGCGTCACGTTCAGCGGCCTCCCGCCGGACTCGCCGGTCAGCGGGCTGATCGCGGGCAACGCGTTCGTATTCGCCTGGACAGCAGACGGCCGGCTCTACTCGGGCGCGTCCACGTCGGCGCTCGCGCAGGAGACCACGCTCGCGGGAACCCATGTCGTGAGCGCGGTTGTCAGCGTCCCGTCGACCGGAGCGAGCTCCTTCTACGCCTGGGACGACCAGCACACCCTGTACGCCTGGGGCCTCAACACCTCGGGACAGCTCGGGCTCGGCGACACCGCCGACCGGGCGTCGCCGACCGCGGTGGCGCTCCCGCCGGGGGTCACCCTGCTCGCCGTCGCCGCGGGCAGCGCGCACGCGCTGCAGATCGCGACGGGCGGCGAGTTCTCCGCGGCCGGATCGAACTCGTCGGGGCAGCTCGGCACCGACGACACGGCGTCGCGGACCTCCTTCAGCACCCCGGTGCTCATCGTGCGGTGGCCGTGATGGGCCGTCCCGCCACGCAGGGCCGCCCCGCCGGCCTGGGCCGCCCCGCCGGCCTGAGCCGCCCCGCCGGCCTGGCGCTGAACGTGGCGGCGGTGCTCGGCCTCCTCTGCGTCGCGGTGGCCGCTGTCGCGATGCTCACCGGGATGCGCATCATCATCTTCTCCACCGGATCCATGGCGCCGACGACCCCGGCCGGCTCGCTCGCCGTCACCCTGCCGATCGCCGCGCCCGACATCGCGGTGGGCGACGTGATCAGTGCGCCACGGGCAGGCGACGGCGCACTGGTCACACATCGCGTGGTGTCGATCGACCACGCGACGGGGCTGTGGCTCGTCTCGATGCGCGGCGACGCCAACAAGGCGTCCGACGCCGCCCCCTACGACGTGACCGACGGCGCCCAACGGCTCGTCTGGTCGGCGCCAGGGGTGGGCGCGGCGATCGCCCAGGTGCGCTCGCCCTGGATCCTGGTGGCGACGCTCGCGCTGCTCGGGCTGATCGCCATCCCGTCCCGGCGGCGGGCGCACCGGCATCGCGCGGGTCGACGGGAGGCCGCCGACCTGCGCACGGCCGTCAGCCCCGCAACCCCAGCAGCGGCAGCACCTGAGCCAGGTCCTGCCGGTCGATGACCAGGTCGGCCTCCTCGCGCACGCGCGGCTTGGCGTTGAACGCGACGGCGAGCCCGGCCTCCGCCATCATCCGCAGATCGTTCGCGCCGTCGCCGATCGCGACGGTCTGACGCAGGTGCACGCCGGACTCCGCCGCCCAGAACAGCAGGGCCTGCGCCTTCGCGGCGGCGTCGACGACGGGGCCGTCGACCTCGCCGGTCAGCACACCGTCGGCCACGGCGAGCCGGTTGGCGCGCCAGTGGTCCAGGCCCAGCCGTTCGCCGAGGGGGTCGAGCAGCTCGTGGAAGCCGCCGGAGACCACCCCGACCTCGCCGCCCGCGGCCTGGACGCCGGCGATGAGCTCCGGCACGCCGTCGGTCACGCGGATGCGCTCCCCGACGCGCTCGAAGACCGAGACCGGGAGGCCCTCCAGGGTTCGGACGCGCTCGCGCAGGCTCTCCTCGAAATCGAGCTCGCCGCGCATGGCGCGCTCGGTGATCTCGGCGACCTCGGTGCGCGAGCCGGCCTCCTCGGCGAGCAGCTCGATCACCTCGTCGTGGATGAGGGTCGAGTCGGCGTCGAGGACCACCAGGAAGCGGGCGGCACGCTCGGAGGGACGGACGCCGTCGTGTTGGTGACCGGGCGTCATGGGAGGACGTGCACTCCCTTGCCGACCACGGTGATGCCGGACTCGGTGACCGTGAAGCCGCGCGCGCGGTCGCGCTCGGGGTCCACGCCGATGCGCGCGCCCTCCGCCACGACCACGTCCTTGTCGAGGATGGCCCGGCCGACGAACGCGTTCGGCTCGATCAGGGCGCGGTCGAAGACGACGGAGTCGATCACCTTGGCTCCGGAGGCGACAGTGGCCCACGGGCCGAGCACGCTGCGCTCGAGGTGCGCCCCGGAGATGACGGAGCCCAGCGAGACGATCGAGTCGATCGTGGTGCCCAGCGCCCCGCGGCCGTCGCGCACGATCTTCGCCGGGGGAGTTGAGCACCTGGCTGAAGATCGGCCACTCCCGGTTGTAGAGGTTGAACACCGGCAGCGCCGAGATGAGGTCCTGGTGGGCCTCGAAGAACGAGTCGATGGTCCCCACGTCGCGCCAGTAGTACCGGTCGCGGTCGGTCGATCCCGGCACGTCGTTGTTGTTGAAGTCGTAGACGGCGGCCTCGTTCCGCGCCACGAAGTCCGGGATGATGTCCCCGCCCATGTCGTGGTTGGAGTCGGGTCGGTCGCCGTCGCGGACGACCGCGTCGATCAGGGCGTCGGCGTCGAAGACGTAGTTGCCCATCGAGGCGAGCACCTCGTCGGGAGAGTCCGGCAGGCCCACCGGGTCCTTCGGCTTCTCGCGGAACGCCGCGATCCGGTCGGGCTTGCCCGCGTCCACCTCGATGACGCCGAACTGGTCCGCGAGCGAGATCGGCTGACGGATCGCCGCGACCGTCGCGGGAGCGCCCGAGTCGATGTGGGCCTGCAGCATCTGGTTGAAGTCCATGCGGTAGACGTGGTCGGCGCCGACCACCACCACGATGTCGGGCCGCTCGTCGCGCAGCAGGTTGAGACTCTGCAGGATGGCGTCGGCCGAGCCGCTGAACCAGCGTTTGCCGAGCCGCTGCTGGGCCGGCACGGACGCGATGTAGGAGTTGAGCATCCCGTCCAGCCGCCAGGTCTGCGACACGTGCCGGTCGAGGCTGTGCGACTTGTACTGCGTCAGCACGACGATCTGGCGGAACTGGGAGTTGATCAGGTTGGACAGCGCGAAGTCGATGAGCCGGTATTGTCCGCCGAACGGCACCGCGGGCTTGGCGCGGTCGGCGGTCAACGGCATCAGCCGCTTCCCTTCGCCGCCCGCGAGCACGATGCCGAAGATCTTCTTGCCTGCTGCCATAGGCACCACAGTAGAGGCATCCGGGGGCTGTACTAGCGTTCTCGTCATGCGCGTTGATCTTCTGACCAAGGAGTACCCGCCGGACATCTACGGCGGCGCCGGGGTGCACGTGACCGAGCTGGTCCGCGCGCTGAGGACCGATACGGAGGTTCGCGTGCGCTGCTTCGGCGAGCCGCGGGACGAGGCGGACACCTTCGCGTACCGCGTCCCGGCCGAGCTCGCGGCGGCCAACGGATCGATCACCACGCTCGGGGTCGACCTCCAGATGGCGCAGGACTGCGGGGGAGCGGACGTCGTCCACTCGCACACCTGGTACGCGAACGCGGGCGGCCACGTGGCGAAGCTCCTGCACGGCGTGCCGCACGTGGTCACCGCGCACAGCCTGGAGCCGCTGCGGCCGTGGAAGGCCGAGCAGCTCGGCGGAGGCTACCGCGTCTCGAGCTGGATCGAGAAGACCGCCTTCGAAGCCGCCGACATGGTCATCGCCGTGAGCGACGGCATGCGCCGCGACATCCTCTCCTCGTACCCGGCGCTGGACCCGCAGAAGGTCACCGTCGTCTACAACGGCATCGACCTGGAGCGCTGGACCCCCTGCACGACGCCGACAAGGCCCGCGCTCTCGGCATCGACCCGGATCGTCCGGCCGTCATCTTCGTGGGGCGGATCACCCGGCAGAAGGGCCTCCCGTATCTGCTGCGTGCCGCCCGGATGCTGCCGCCGGAGGTGCAGGTCATCCTCTGCGCCGGCGCTCCGGACACCCCGGAGATCCTCGCCGAGGTGACCGGCCTGGTGGAGGGGCTGCAGGCCGAGCGCGACGGCGTCGTCTGGATCGACCGGCTGCTGCCGAACGACGAGCTGCGGGCGGCCCTCACGGCCTCCACGGTGTTCGTCTGCCCCTCGATCTACGAGCCGCTCGGGATCGTGAACCTGGAGGCGATGGCGTGCGGCCTCCCGGTCGTCGGGACCGCGACCGGCGGCATCCCCGAGGTCATCGTCGACGGCGTGACGGGCCGGCTGGTGCCGATCCAGCAGCTCACGGACGGCACCGGGACGCCGACCGACCCGGAGGCGTTCGTCCGCGACCTCGCGGCCGCGCTGACCGAGGTGGCCTCCGACCCCGAGCGCGCGGCCCGGATGGGCGCCGCTGGCCGCGAGCGCGCCGAGACCGAGTTCAGTTGGACCGCGATCGCCGAGCAGACCCGCGCCGTCTACCGGTCCGTGGCCTCCGCCTGACGCCGGTAGGCTAGAGCGCATGGCAGGCAGTGTTCTCCGTCTTCACGACGTGTCCGTAGTCCGGGACGGCAACCCCGTCCTTCAGAACGTCGACTGGACGGTGGAACCGGACGAGCGCTGGGTCATCCTCGGCCCCAACGGCGCAGGCAAGACCACGATGCTGCAGGTCGCCGCGGCGGCCATCCACCCGTCGTCGGGGGAGGCCGTGGTGCTCGGCGAGACCGTCGGCCACAGCGACCTGTCCGAGCTGCGCCCCCTGATCGGCTTCGCGTCGACCGCGCTGGCCCGGCGCATCCCGCGCACCGAGCGCGTGCTCGACGTCGTGATGACAGCCGCGTACGCCGTGACCGGCCGCTGGAACGAGCTCTACGAGGACATCGACGAGCGCCGCGCCCGCCGGGTGCTCTCGGAGTGGCACCTCGATCACCTCGCCGAGCGCTCCTTCGGCAGCCTGAGCGACGGCGAGCAGAAGCGCGTGCAGATCGCCCGCTCGGTCATGACCGACCCGGAGATCCTGCTGCTCGACGAGCCCGCCGCTAGCCTCGACCTCGGCGGCCGCGAGGAGCTCGTCCAGCTGCTCGGCGGGTACGCGAGCGACCCGAAGTCCCCGGCGATCGTGATGGTCACCCATCACGTCGAGGAGATCCCGCTCGGCTTCAACCGCGCGCTGCTGCTCAAGGACGGCCGCGTCACCGCCGCCGGCCCGATCGGCGAGGTGCTGACGAGCGAGTCGCTCAGCGCGACCTTCGGCGTCGACGTGGAGCTCACCGAGACTGAGGGCCGCTTCACGGCCCGGGCGCGTCAGGCCGCGAGCGACTGAGGTATCTGCTAAACTCGATAGCTGGTTCCCCGCACGATCCATCGATCTGACAGGTGCGAACCGAAAAGCTTTCCGTCAACGCGCTGAAGCGCGCGGACACGACCGACCGAACACTACGCAACAAGGAAGTCCTCATGAAGACTGGCATCCACCCCGACTACGCCCCCGTGGTTTTCCGCGACCTGGCCTCGGGTGCGACCTTCCTGACCCGCTCCACCGTGAGCAGCGACAAGACCATCGAGTGGGAGGACGGCAACACCTACCCGGTCATCGACGTCGAGATCTCCTCGGAGTCGCACCCGTTCTACACGGGCAAGCAGCGCATCCTCGACTCGGCCGGCCGCGTCGAGAAGTTCAACACGCGCTACAAGAACTTCGGCAAGTAAGCCGCACCGCGAACGACCCCGCCCGAGAGGGCGGGGTCGTTCGCGTTATACAGCGGCGGACATTCGTGCCGAATGTCCCGTTTGGCGTCGCCACTCGCGACATTCGTGCCGAATGTGAGCGCTTCGTTCAGTAGTTTCGGTAGCCGTGCGAGGCGGCGATGCCCAGGCCGATGAACACGAAGACGACTACCAGGATGCCGATCGCCACCTCCACGAAGCCGATGATGACGGCCGCGAGGGCGAGGCCGCGGCCCTGCTCGCCGGTGCGCTTGATCTGGGAGAGGGCGACGAAGCCCAGGATGATGCCCACGACGCTCACGAAGAACGCGAGGATGAAGGCCACGATCGACATGGTGTTGTAGCCGGGCTGTGCCGGCGGCTGGTAGGCGCCGTACTGCGGTTGCTGCGGCTGCTGCGGCGGGAGGGGCTGCGGGTTCAGGTCGGGGTCGCTCATGTCTCAGACAGTAGCGACCCGAGGGGATGCGCGTCAGCCCCCAGCCTGCGGGGTGCGAACGGCAGAGCCGGTCAGGCGGGCCAGGCGTGCAGAGGCCACGCGCCCGACGCCGTGAACTCCGGGTCGCGGACGCGCCGCATGTACTCCTGGAAGTCGGCCGCTTGCTCGCGGCACCAGTCCACCTGCTTGCTGTGCAGGTCCGCTGCGGCCATCGCCAGCTCCTCGACGTGCCGCTGGGCCAGCGCCTGCGCGAGCCGGCCGGCGGCGATCGCGTCGGCTCCGGCGTCGTGGGCGGCGATCAGCTCCACGCCGTAATGGGTGGCGGTGACCGTGAGCGTCCGCTTGCCGGGGCGGTAGCGGTCCACCGCCCGGTCGATCACCAGCGGGTCGATGATCGGACCGGGGAATGCAGCGGCTCGACGCCGTGGCGGCGGGCCTCCCGGTCGAGCAGCGTGAAGTCGTACGGGGCGTTGTAGGCGACCACCGGGATGCCGCGGTCGAAGAGGCGGCGGAGCTGGTCGACGATCGCGTCCACTCCGGCGCCGGCGTCCATGCCCTTCTCCCGGGCGAGTTCGGTGGTGATGCCGTGCACCGCCGTGGCCTCCGCCGGGATCTCCACCTGCGGGTCGAGCAGCCAGTACCGGCCGTGCTTGACCTCGCCGTCCTCGCCGAGGAGCCCGACGTGGGCGGTGACGATCCGGGCCGTCTCGACATCCACACCCGTGGTCTCCAGATCGAAGACGCCGAGTTCGTGATGCCAGTTACTCATGCAGCCAGCGTAGGAACGACCTCCGTCACCGCCGGGAACACACGCCGAGGGGCGCGTTAACGCCCCTGAAACCGTGAGACGGGGCGTATACGTGCCCGTCGGTGGAGGCGGATCACGCCCGGTGCGGCTCGATGTGCAGCCAGTAGAAGTTCTGGGTGCCGAGCGTGAGCGTGAAGCGCCCGTCCTCCGCCACCGTCGGGAACTCGCCGCCGCCGAACAGGTCGTACAGCGCGCTCCCGGCGAACTCGGGCGCCTCCAGCGTCACCGACACCGGGTTGTGCGCGAAGGAGAACACGCACAGCACGTCCTCCGGCTGGTCGCCGAAGTGCGTCCCGCTGCCCGCGTAGCTGCGCACGAAGGCGAGCACCGACTCGTGGTCGGTGGGCAGCACGCGCATATCGCCGAGCCCGAACACCGGGTGCGCCTTGCGGACGTGGATGACGTTGCGGATCCAGTGCAGGAGCGAGCGCGACTGGGCGAGCTGAGCCTCCACGTTCACCTGGTTGTAGTGGTAGACGAGCGACTGGACGACCGGCAGGAAGAGCTTGCCGGGGTCGGCGGTGGAGAAGCCGGCGTTGCGGTCCGGCGTCCACTGCATCGGCGTGCGCGAGCTGTCGCGGTCGGGCAGCCAGATGTTGTCGCCCATCCCGATCTCGTCGCCGTAGTAGAGGAACGGGCTGCCCTCCAGCGAGAACAGCAGCGCGTGGGCGAGCTCCAGCTCGGCGCGCGAGTTGTCGAGCAGCGGCGCCAGGCGCCGGCGGATGCCGATGTTGGCGCGCATCCGCGGGTCGTAGGCGTACCAGCCGTACATCGCCTGGCGGTACTCCTCGCTGACCATCTCCAGCGTGAGCTCGTCGTGGTTGCGCAGGAACACGCCCCACGCGGAGCCCTCGGGGACGTCCGTCGTCTCGGACAGCACCCGGATCAGCTCGGAGGCCTGCTGGCTGCGCAGCGCGTAGAAGATCCGCGGCATCACCGGGAAGTCGAACGCCATGTGGCACTCCGGCTCGTCCTCCGAACCGAAGAAGGCCGCCACCTCGCGAGGCCACTGGTTCGCCTCGGCGATCATCATGCGGCCCGGGTACTCGCGGTCGACCATCACCCGCAGCTTCTTGATGAACTCGTGGGTGGGCGGCTCGCCCTCGCCGTTGCCCTCGTCCGACTCGTACAGGTAGGGGATGGCGTCGAGCCGGAAGCCGTCCACGCCGAGGTCGAGCCAGAACCGGACCACGTCGAACATGGCGTCGTGGACCGCGGGGTTCTCGAAGTTGAGGTCGGGCTGGTGCGAGAAGAACCGGTGGAAGTAGAACTGCCGGCGGGCCTCGTCGAACGCCCAGTTGGAGTCCTCGGTGTCCACGAAGATGATCCGGATGTCCGGCCACTTGTCGTCGGTGTCGTTCCACACGTAGAAGTCGCCGAACGGACCTTCGGGGTCGCTGCGCGACTGCTGGAACCACTCGTGCTGATCGGAGGTGTGGTTCATCGGGAGGTCGATGATGATGCGCATGTTGCGCTCGTGAGCCTTGGTCACCAGGTCGCGGAACTCCTCGATCGTGCCGAACTCGGGCAGGATCGCCTTGAAGTCGGACACGTCGTAGCCGCCGTCGCGGAGCGGCGACAGGAAGAACGGCGGCAGCCAGAGCGCGTCGATGCCGAGCCACTGCAGGTAGTCGAGCTTGGAGGTCAGGCCGCCGATGTCGCCGGAGCCGTCGCCGTTGCTGTCCACGAAGGAGCGGACCATCACCTCGTAGAACACGGCGCGGCGGTACCACTGCGGATCGAGGGTGAGCCCGGGCAGCGTGATGGGCGCGGTGAAACTCACGGTTCTCCTTCTCGAGCGGCCACGCCGTCGGGGCAGCGAGCTCGGGGGTCGTGCACGGTGGGGTCATGCAAGCGATTACATCCAGAGAAGTCTAGGACCTGCGGGCGGTGGGCTGTCCAGTCCTCCGGCCGCATTCACCGGGTTCCTGCTCCGGACCCGGCTTAGACTGGACGACGATGACCTCCTCGACACGGTACGCCGCCTCCCCGTACCGGGCCGCCGCCTCTCCGTACGCGGAGGCCCTGGGCCGTGTCCCGGTCCGCCGCGCGGAGCTCCCGCTGCTGGGCGGGCTGACGCGCTACTGGGACTACGGCGACCCCGACGCCGACACCACCCTCGTGCTGGTGCACGGCTTCCGCGGCGACCACCACGGGCTGGAGCCGGTGGTCGCCCAACTCGGCGGAGGTCCGCGGCTGATCTCGCCCGACCTCCCCGGCTTCGGGGAGTCCACTCCACTGACGGAGGTGGACCACGACATCGCCGGCTACTCGGCGTGGCTGCGCGCGTTCGTCGCCGGGCTCGGCCTGCGCGGCAGGGTCGTGCTGCTCGGGCACTCGTTCGGCTCGATCGTGGTCGCGGCGACGTTGGCCGAGGACGCGGGGGAGCGGCCCGACGCGGTCGTGCTGGTCAACCCGATCGGTCAGCCCGCGCTCGCGGGCCCGCGCGGCGTCCTCACCCGGCTCGCGATCTTCTACTACTGGCTCGCGGCGGCGCTGCCCGAACGTCTCGGCTTCGCCCTGCTGCGCAACCGGATCATCGTCCGCGTGATGAGCATCGCGATGGCGAAGACCCGCGACCATTCACTGCGGGCGTGGATCCACGGCCAGCACGACAGCTACTTCTCGGCGTTCAGCGACCGGCGAGTGGTGCTGCAGGCGTTCCGGGCCTCGGTAGCGCACGACGTCAGCGAGTACGCGGCGAGCGTGCCGGAGCCGACACTGCTCGTCGCCGCGGTGGACGACGACATCACGCCGATCGCCGCCGAGCGCCGGCTGCGCGGGCTGTTCCCGGACGCGCGGCTCGTGGAGATCGGGGATGTCGGCCACCTCATCCACTACGAGAAGCCGGGGGAGGCCGCGCGAGCGATCGAGGAGTTCCTGACCGAGGGAGACGCCGCCACGAACCGCGAGGAGAGCGCGTGAGGATCGTCTTCGACTGCCGCTACACCCGCATCGGCCGGCACGACGGCATCAGCCGGTTCACGGCCGGACTCGTCGGTGCGTTGGCCCAGCGGCACGCCGTCACGATGCTGATCAGCGACCACCGCCAACTCGAGCTGCTGCCCGACCTCCCGTGGGAGCTCGCCGCCGCGCCGACCTCCGCCCTGGAGCCGCTGGTCGCCCGCCGGGTCAACAAGCTGAAGCCCGACATCGTGTTCTCGCCCATGCAGACGATGGGGAGCTTCGGGCGGCGCTACCGGCTGATCCTCACCGTGCACGACCTGATCTACTACCGGCACCCGACACCGCCGCGCGACCTCCCGGGGTTCGTGCGGGCGCTGTGGCGGCTGTACCACCTGGCCTGGTGGCCGCAGCGAATGCTGCTCAACCGGTCGGACGCGGTCGTGACCGTGTCCGAGACGACCAAGGAGCTCATCGCCGAGCACCACCTGACCTCGCGCCCGGTCTACGTCGTGCCGAACGCCGCGGACATGCCGGCCCTCCCGGAGGAGCGGCTGGCGCGCACCGCCCCGGAGGCGAAAGCGCTCGTCTACATGGGCTCGTTCATGCCGTACAAGAACGTGGACACGCTCGTGCGCGCGGCCGCGCAGCTCCCGGACTACCAGCTCCACCTGATGAGCCGGGTCACGCCCGCGGAGCGCGACCGGCTCGCGGCGCTGGCGCCCGGGGCGCGGCTGGTCTTCCACGACGGCGCGACCGACGAGGACTACGCCCAGACGCTCGCGCGGGCGACTGCTCTCGTGACGGCGTCGCGCGACGAGGGCTTCGGCATCCCGCTGGTGGAGTCGATGACGCTCGGAACGCCGGTGGTCGTCAGCGACATCCCCATCTTCCGCGAGATCGGCGGCGCGGCGGCGCTGTACTTCCCGGCCGACGACGCCGACGCGCTCGCGGCGCGGGTGCGGCACCTGGAGCAGCCCGGCGTATGGGCGCAGCGTTCGGCGGCGTCCCGGCGCGAGGCCGGACGGTTCACCTGGACGGCGTCCGCCGACCACCTGCTGACGGTCCTGACCGCGACGGCGACCAGGTCCGCCCGGCGCGGCCGCCGGGCTCAGAGCACCGACGCCGTGTAGAGGTCGCGGTCCTCCGGGCCGAGGTTGAAGCGGTCCAGCGTCAGCCGGCCATCGTCGTAGCGGAAGCGGTGCACCGAGCCGTTCGGGATGACCTCCCCGGGCCCGGGGAGCGCGTGGCCGGTCACGTGCCGGACCAGCGAGCCGATCACTCCGCCGTGACTGACCACGATCAGGTTCTGTCCGGGGTGCGCGTCGCCCAGCTCGAGCAGGGCGGGGAGCGCGCGCTCGACGACCTCCTCGCGGGACTCGCGTCCGGGGACGGGCGTGCCCTCCGGCCAGCGCTCGAGGATCTCGGCGCCGGTCAGCCCCTCCGCCTCGCCGTACTGCCGCTCGGCAACGGCCGGCAGCTTGCCCGGCTCGCCGAGCCCCAGGTGCCCGGCGATGATCCGCGCGGTGTCGAGTGCCCGGCTGAGCGGGCTCGCGTACACCGCGTCGAAGCGGCCTCCGGCCAGCGCCCGGCCCGTCGCCTCCGCCTGCGCCCGTCCCGTGCCGTTGAGCGGGATGTCGCTGGAGCCCTGGATGCGCTTGGCCAGGTTCCAGTCGGTCTGACCGTGCCGAACGAGGGAGATGAGGGTCACGCGCGTCCTTTCGTCGAGGACGCGCGGCGGGTCAGGCGAGCCGGCGCGCCAGCTCGACCAGCGTCTCCGTGGTCCCGCCGTCCAGTTTAACCGGTGGCCCGCGGGTCGCCCTTGGTCTCCCCCGGTTGACGATCACGATCGGGAGGCGCTTGCGGCGGGCCTCCTCCAGGAGCCGGATGCCGGAGTTCACCACGAGCGACGAGCCCGCGATGATCAGCGCGTCCGCCGCGCGCACCAGGGAGCTGGCCTCCCGGTACTTCTCGGCCGGGATGAACTCCCCGAAGAACACCACGTCGGGCTTCAGGTGGCCGCCGCAGACCGTGCAGTCCGGGACGACGAAGGAGTCGACGTCGGTGACGATCGCGTCGCCGTCCGGGGCGATCTCGACGGCGCCCTCGGTCGCCAGCCACGGGTTCGCCGCGTCGATGCGCGCGGTGATCGCCTCGCGCGCGAAGATCTGGCCGCAGACCAGGCAGACGACGCGGTCCATCGAGCCGTGCAGGTCGACCACACGGCGGCTGCCCGCCTGCTTGTGGAGGCCGTCCACGTTCTGCGTGATGACGCCGTTCGCCGCGCCCGCGACCTCCAGAGCCGCAAGCGCGCGGTGGCCGTCGTTCGGGTGCGCCGCCGCGAACCGCCGGTAGCCGAGGTGACTGCCGGCCCAGTACCGCTTGCGGTACCGGTCGTCGGCGAGGAACTGCTGGAAGGTCATGGGCGTGCGCTTCGGAGCGCCCTCGCCGCGGTAGTCGGGGATGCCGGAGTCCGTCGACACGCCTGCGCCGGTCAGCACCGCGAAAGTCCGCCCGGCGAGGAGCCCCTCGACCTCGTCGATGCCGCGCGAGAGCTCGGGTGAGAGCTCGGTCGTCAGCGTGGTCACTGGCACCTCCCGGTCGGTTCTTCCCGAAGTCTAAACCGGCCGCTTTTCGAGTTTGTTTCCGGCGACTGGCAATCTGGACGGGTGCAGATCCACCGTGTGACCGACCTGACCGCCGACGGCCTCGCCGACTACTCCCGCCTGACGGACGTCGCGCTGCGGCGTGTGACCGAGCCGGAGGGGGCCTCTACATCGCGGAGTCGACCAAGGTCATCACCCGCGCGCTGGCCGCGGGCCACCGTCCGCGGTCCGTGCTGCTGCAGGAGCAGTGGCTGGACGATGTGGCGCCGCTGCTGGCCGACTATCCGGACGTCCCGGTGTTCGTGGGGGACTCGGCGGTGCTGGAGCAGCTCACCGGATACCACCTCCACCGCGGGGCGCTGGCGGCGATGCACCGTCCGGAACTGCCGGACCCGGGGGAGCTGCTCGCGGGAGCGCGCCGGGTCGTGGTGCTGGAGGACATCGTCGACCACACGAACGTCGGGGCGATCTTCCGCAGCGTCGCCGGCCTCGGCGCCGACGCGGTGCTGATCAGCCCGCGTTGTGCAGACCCGCTCTACCGGCGGAGCGTCCGGGTGAGCATGGGCACCGTCCTCCAGGTGCCGTGGACGCGCCTCCCGGAGTGGGACGAGGCGGCGCCGCTGCTGCATGAGGCCGGCTTCGAGATCGCTGCGCTCGCCCTCGCGGACGACGCCGTCGGACTGGACGAGTACGCCGCCCGGGCTCCGGAGCGCGCGGCGCTCGTGTTCGGGGCGGAGGGCGACGGGTTGAGCCGGCGTGCGCTGGCGGCGGCGGACACGGTGGTGACCATCCCGATGCTGCACGGCGTGGACTCGCTGAACGTGGCGTCGGCGAGCGCGGTGGCGCTGTGGGCGATGCGGGTGGCGTCGGAGGCGTGATCGTCTGGCGCGTTCTCAGCGGATGCCTCACTGGGTCCCCCTAGAATCCGAAGGTGCCTCAGCAAGTCCTCGCCGATCCGCCGCGCAGTCTGAACCGCAAGCAGGTCTACCGCCGTCGCCGGATCGTCGTCTTCGGGGTCGGGGGCGTGCTCCTGATCGCCCTGCTCTACGTGTTCGGTTCGATCCTCACCCCGGTGCCGGCCACCGCCGCGGTCACGCAGCACGAGACCTCCCTCACGCAGGCCGCCGCGCAGCTCAACTGGCCGGGCTACGGGTCGGCCGGGATCACCGCGCCCGACTTCCCCGGCGCGACCCAGTACCACGGCAGCGACGCGAGCATGCCGATCGCGAGCATGACCAAGACGATCACGGCGCTCGTCGTGCTTCAGGCCAAGCCGCTCGACGGAAACGCGGACGGGCCGACCATCTCGTTCACGCAGAAGGATGTCGACATCTGGAACCAGGTCATCGCCGCCGGCGGCTCCTGGGCCCCGGTGAAGGCGGGCACGTCGATGACGGAGAAGCAGGCGCTCACCGCGATGCTCCTCCCGTCGGCCAACAACTACGCCATCTCCCTGGCGAACTGGGCGTACGGCTCCACCTCCGCGTACCTCAAGGCGGCGAACGGCTGGCTCGCGTCGAAGGGCTTCAGCGGCACCAAGGTGGTGACACCGGACGGCCTCGACCCCGGCAACGTGAGCACCACGAAGGACCTGATCGGCATCGGCAAGCTCGTGCTCGCCTCGCCCGCGCTGTCGGCGATCGTCTCGGAGAAGTCGGCGACCCTCCCGGGAGCCGGCGCGCAGGACAACACGAACGCGCTGCTGGGCGTGGACGGTGTGGACGGCATCAAGACAGGCAACACCGACGAGGCGGGATTCTGCCTGCTGTTCTCGGCCGAGGTCCCCGTCGGCACGGAGAAGGTGCGCGTGGTCGGCGTGGTGCTGGGCGCGGCCGACCACGACACGCTGTGGGCCGGGGTGAGCGGGCTGCTGACGAGCATGCAGTCCGGCTTCCACGAGGTGACGGCGGCGACGACCGGACAGGTCTTCGGGTCGTACACGACCAAATGGGGCGCGGCCTCCAACGTGGTGGCGACCTCGGGACAGAGCTTCGTCGTGTGGTCGGACACGCCGATCACCGTCGACCTGACGACGCAGCGACTGCAGTCGGGGTTCAAGGGCGACATCGTGGGGCACGTGACGTTCACCGTCAACGGGGTCGCGAAGACGGTGGACCTGGCGCTCGCGAAGGATGTGCCGGACCCGGGGTTCGGGTGGCGCTTGGCGCATCCCGGGGGACTGGGGACCTAGTCCTCGCTCCCGACGGCCTGCGCTGACCGCGCGGGTGAGACTCGGGGTGAGGTCGTATCCCGTGGTCCCGGGCGCCCCGTGGCTTCGGGAGGTCGGGAGGTGGGATGACGTCGTGCGTCCCCTTACCGTGTTGAGGTTCCCCGACATCCGCTGAGGCCCCACATCACATGACGTCTGACACCCAGCCCCTCACGCGCGCCGAAGCCCGTGGGCGCCGCTCCTCCACCACGACGAGCGGTCCGGCGACTCCTCCCACGATCAAGCGACTCGACCTGCAGGGCCTGCGCGCTCTCGCGGTCGGGCTCGTCGTGCTCAATCACGCGTTCGAGTGGCCGGCGGGGGCTTCGTCGGCGTCGACATCTTCTTCGTCATCTCGGGCTTCCTGATGACGTCGCTGCTGTACCGGGAGTACGAGCGCTCGGGCACGATCCGCTTCCTCGCGTTCTACCGCCGCCGCATCCGCCGGCTGATCCCGGCCTCCGCGACCGTGATCGCGGTGACGGTCGCGGGAGCCTTCGCGCTGTTCGGCCCCGGACGGTTCCTCTCGACGGTGTGGGACGGCGTCGCGGCGCTCTTCTTCGTGTCCAACTGGCGGTTCGCGGCCGTGTCGACGGACTACTTCGCGCAGGGCGCGCAGACGTCGCCGCTGCAGCACTACTGGTCGCTCAGCCTGGAGGAGCAGTACTACCTGGTCTGGCCGGTCGCGGTCCTGGTGCTGGGGCTGCTCGCGGCGGGCCGACACCGTCCGCGGGTCCTGGCCGGCGCGCTGTGCGCCGTGATCACGGCAGGCCTCTTCCTGGTGGCCCTCCAGCTCACCCAGGCCGACAGCGCCACCGCGTACTTCATCACGCCGGCGCGGCTGTGGGAGCTCTCGGTGGGCTCCACGGTGGCTCTCTGCATGCCGCTGTTCGACCGCCTGCCTGCGGTGTGGCGGCCGGTGCTCATGCTGCTGTCGCTGGCGGGGATGCTGACCGCGTCGGTGATCACGCCATCGGGGGCTGGCTTCCCGGCGCCGGGGGCGCTCGTCGCCGTGGTGAGCGCGGCGGTGTTCATCGCCTTCCCGTGGCGGCCGCGACTCGCGTGGCTGAATCCGCTCGCCAACCCGGTCATGACGCACGTCGGCGATATCTCGTACTCGCTGTACCTGTGGCACTTCTCGGCGCTCATCCTCATCACGGAGGCGTTCCGGGGGCTGCCGGGGGAGAAGACGGCGATCCCGGCGGTCGTGTCGATCGTGGTCGCGTTCGGGTTGTCGGAGGTGACGTACCGGTTCGTGGAGGAGACGGTGCGGAAGTCGCGGTGGTTGGAGCCGCAGAAGAAGCGTCGCAGGACCCGCGGCTCGGCGTCCAAGGCCGTGGTGCTTGGAATCGCGGCGACAGCGACGGCCGCCGTTCTGGTACTTGCGTTCTTCGTCGATCGCCAGGCCAGGAACCCGGAAGTCACCGCTGAGAAGACGCCGCCGCCTACGCCAGGAAACGCGCTCGAACGTGGAGTCGACGGGAGCGAGCTCGACTCCTTGTCGTCAGCGATCGCGACCGCCCTGAAGGAGAAGAGCTGGCCAGCGCTCGACCCGAGCATGGACAGCGTGATCGCCGGCTACAAGCGGGATGAAGCGACGAATGCGTGCGCGAATCAGATCTTTCCCGGCTTGGAGGCTTGTACGTGGGGCGCCGGGGACGCGCCGCATTCGTTGGTGATCGTGGGCGATTCGACATCGGCCAGCTATGTTCCGCTGCTCCGAGCGCTTGCGGAAAGCTCGAACGGCCAGCTCAAGGTCAGCTCGCTCGGAATGTACGGGTGCCCCTTCGTCGAATTCGAGACAACCAACGGGGGCGAGTCCTTCAACAAGGCGTGCCCCGGTCGCAAAGAACAGGCGATCGAAACCATCGCTGCGATGAAGCCGGACATCGTCGTCGTCTCCAACACCTACATCCCGCTCACGAAGACCAGCGACGGCAAAACATTCACGCCGAAGGAGTACGCCGACGGAGTGCGCCCATTCCTCGTACGGATCGCACCGAACGTGGGCACGGTCCTGCTCTTGGCACCCCCACCCGCTGAGAAGGATGTGCGCGAGTGCTACTCACCTCGAACGGGGCCGGACGCGTGTGTGTCGACGGTGCCTTCACGATGGAAGTCAATGGGATCCGCCGAGTCCGCGCTCGCGACCGAGTTCGACGGAGCCTGGATCGACAGTCGGCCGCTCTTCTGCGTGTCGTCGCGGTGCCCCGCGTTCGCCGCGGGCATGCCGATCAAGTTCGATGACATCCATCTGACCGAGGAGTACTCACGGCACATCGCCCCGGCGTTCGTGGAGCTCCTTGCTCGGCAGCAGATCAGTGTCACTGGAGAAGCAGTCGCTAGGCCGCCCTCGTCGTGACGAGCGCGTGCGTCCCGCCCTTACCCCTCATCCACTTCGATCACGAACGGCCCCGCCTGCGGCCGTTTCGGCAGCACATGATCCCCCGACGACTGGTGCCGGACGCGTCGCAGCACCCACGGCACGAGGTACTCCCGCGCCCACGACAAGTCTTCCGCGCGGGCCTGCCGCCACGTCCGGGTCGGCAGCGGCTCGGGCGCCAGCGGCTGGAGGTCGTTGTCCACATTCAAGGCCGCCAGGACCATGCGCGCGACCGTGTGGTGGCCGAGCGGAGCCAGGTGGAGGCGGTCCGGCGCCCACATGCGGACGTCTTGGATCTCCGTCAGCGACCACTGGTCGGCCACGATCGCGTCGTACTTCGCCGCGACCGCGCGGACGTTCTCGTTGTAGATCGCGACCTTGCCGCGGATGCCGCGGAAGACGGGGGAGAAGCCCACGTCCACTCCGGTGAAGACCACCACCGTGGCGCCGTCCGCGCTCAACCGGCCGACCGCCTCGTCGAGCAGCGCGGCGATCGCGTCCGGCTCGGTGCCGGGGCGGATGACGTCGTTGCCGCCGGCCGAGATGGTGATGAGGTCGGGGTGGAGGGCGACCGCCACGTCGACCTGCTCGTCCAGGATCTGCTTGATCAGCTTGCCGCGGACGGCCAGGTTCGCGTAGGCGAAGTCGTCCGTCTTGCTGCTCAGCACCTCCGCCACGCGGTCGGCCCAGCCGCGATGGCCGCCCGGGCTGCGCGGCTCCGGGTCGCCGATGCCCTCGGTGAACGAGTCGCCGAGCGCGACGTAGCGGGACCACGGATGCTGAGCTTCGACCATCCCACCATTCTGCATCGCGAACGCACCCGCCCACGATTGTCAGGCGGCTCCGGTAGATTCGATCCAAGTGGAGACGAACGCAGCACCCTCGCCCGATGAGCCCGGGATGAGCGCAGGCGTACCCGCGGACGCGGCAGAGCTGGAGCTTTCCGCCGGCGCCCGCGCGGGCAGCTTTGCCGCCGAGCACCTCTCCCCGTCGTTCCCCGAGCGTGCCGCCTGGGGCACCGCGGGCAAGCTTCGCGCCTGGCAGGCGGAGGCGCTCGACGCCTACTTCGTGAACGAGCCGCGCGACTTCCTCGCGGCCGCGACGCCCGGCGCAGGAAAGACCACGTTCGCGTTGCGCCTCGCGACCGAGCTGCTGTCGCGGCGCGTGATCGAGCGGGTCACCGTCGTGGCGCCCACCGAACACCTCAAGCGGCAGTGGGCGGAGGCCGCAGCCCGGGTCGGCCTCCACCTCGACCCCGACTTCCGCAACGCGGACGGCCGGTACGCCCGGCACTACAAGGGCGCGGCGGTCACCTACGCACAGGTGGCGATGCGGCCGAGCCTGCACAAGGACATCACCGAGTCGTACCGCACACTTGTCATCCTCGACGAGGTGCACCACGGCGGCGACGCGCTCTCCTGGGGCGACGGGATCCGGGACGCGTTCGAGCGTGCCACCCGGCGGCTGTCGCTGACCGGGACGCCGTTCCGGTCCGACACCGCGCCGATCCCGTTCGTGTCGTACTTGCCCGACCGGCAGGGCATCCGCACCTCGGTCACCGACTACAACTACGGGTACGGCCGCGCGCTCAGCGACGGCGTCGTGCGCCCGGTGATCTTCATGGTCTACGCCGGGCACATGCGCTGGCGCACCAAGACCGGCGACGAGATGGAGGCGCGGCTCGGCGAGGGCAACACCAAGGACATCACGTCGCAGGCCTGGCGCACGGCGCTCGACCCGCGCGGCGAGTGGATCCCGGCGGTGCTGAACGCAGCGGATCGCCGGCTCACGGAGGTGCGCAACTCCATCCCCGACGCCGGCGGCCTGGTGATCGCGACCGACCACTACGCGGCCCGCGCCTACGCCGACCTGCTGCAGCAGATCAGCGGGGAGCCCGTCACCGTCGTGCTGTCGGACGAGAAGGAGGCCAGCGATCGGATCGCCGACTTCGCCGCGGGCGAATCGCGGTGGATGGTCGCGGTCCGGATGGTGTCGGAGGGCGTCGATGTGCCGCGTCTGGCGGTCGGTGTGTACGCGACGAGTGCATCCACTCCGCTGTTCTTCGCGCAGGCGATCGGACGCTTCGTGCGGGCGCGGCGACGCGGCGAGACGGCGTCGGTGTTCCTGCCGAACGTCCCGACGCTGATGGCGCTGGCGAACGCGCTGGAGTTGGAGCGCGACCACGCGCTCGACCGGCCGTCGGCCGAGGGCGGCGAGGGCGACCTCTGGAACCCGGAGGACGCGCTGGTCGCGGAGGCCAACAAGGAGGGCCGGGCCTCGGAGGCGCTCACCGAGCAGTTCGCGTTCGAGGCGCTCGGATCGGAGGCGAACTTCGACCGCGTCGTGTACGACGGGCGCGAGTTCGGCGGGTTCGCGGTGCCGGGCACGGACGAAGAGCTCGACTTCATCGGCCTCCCCGGCATCCTGGAGCCCGACCAGGTGCACGACCTCCTGATGCAGCGCCAGCAGCGGCAGGCGCGGCGGCATTCGGCCCGGCCGGCCGCCGCGGACGGGCACCCGCCCGCGCCGCTGCACCGCACGCTCAAGGAGCAGCGGCAGCTGCTCAACAGCCTGGTCGGCCTCTACTCGAAGAACTCGGGGGAACCGCACGGCCTCATCCACGCCGAACTGCGTCGGGTCTGCGGGGGACCTGCGGTGGCGCAGGCGAGCGTGTCGCAGCTCCAGGCGCGCATCGAGTGGCTGCGCAAGCGGATCGGGCGGTAGCGGCGCGCGGCCGCCCCGTGCGTCAGATGACGCCGAGCGCCAGCATCGCGTCCGCCACCCGGACGAACCCCGCGACGTTCGCGCCCAGCACGTAGTCGCCGGGCGCGCCGTACTGCTCGGCGGTCTCCGCACAGCGGTCGTGGATGGCGGTCATGATCTCGTCGAGGCGCTTCTCGGCGTACGCGAACGTCCACGCGTCCCGCGACGCGTTCTGCTGCATCTCCAGGGCCGAGGTCGCCACACCGCCCGCGTTCGCCGCCTTGCCGGGAGCGAACAGCACGTCCGCCGCACGCAGCACGTGGACAGCCTCCGGCGTGCACGGCATGTTCGCACCCTCCACCACGGCGGCCACACCGTTGCCCGCGAGCGTCGCGGCGGCGGTCGCGTCCAGCTCGTTCTGCGTGGCGCACGGGATCGCGACATCGATCGGGGTCTCCGCCGCGAGCGCCCAGATGTCGCCGTTCGCGCGGAACTCAGCGGACGAACCCCGTCGGGCCGCGTACTCGGACAGGCGCGCCCGCTCCACTTCCTTGAGCTGCCGGAGCAGGTCGACGTCGATGCCGTCGCGGTCGTAGACGACGCCGGAGGAGTCCGAGCACGCCACGACGGTGCCGCCGAGCTGGTGCACCTTCTGGATGGCGTAGACCGCGACGTTGCCGGAGCCGGAGACGAGGACGCGCGCGCCGTCGAAGGAGCGGCCGCGGGTCGCCAGCATCCGCTGCGCGAACACGACGGCGCCGAACCCGGTCGCCTCGGTGCGGACCAGCGAGCCGCCCCAGCCGACGCCCTTGCCGGTCAGGACGCCCGACTCGTAGCGGTTCGTGATCCGCTTGTACTGGCCGAACAGGTAGCCGATCTCCCGGCCGCCCACGCCGATGTCGCCCGCCGGCACGTCCGTGTACTCGCCGAGGTGACGGTACAGCTCGGTCATGAACGACTGGCAGAACCGCATCACCTCGGCGTCGGAGCGGCCCTTGGGGTCGAAGTCGCTGCCGCCCTTGCCGCCGCCGATCGGGAGGCCGGTGAGCGCGTTCTTGAAGATCTGCTCGAAGCCGAGGAACTTCACCGTGCCGAGCGTGACGCTCGGGTGGAAGCGCAGGCCGCCCTTGTACGGACCGAGCGCGGAGTTGAACTCGACCCGGAAGCCCCGGTTCACACGGATGTTGCCCTCGTCGTCGGTCCACGGCACCCGGAAGATGAGCTGACGCTCCGGCTCGGTGATCCGCTCCAGTACGGCCGCCCGCGCGTAGTGCGGGTTGGCCTCGATGACCGGACCCAGCGAGCCGAGCACTTCGCGTGCCGCCTGATGGAATTCCGGCTCGCCGGCGTTGCGGCGGAGGACGTCGTCCAGGAGGGAGGAGAGCACGGGAGTCACACAAAAGCCTTTCTCGAACGTAAGATTTCTGAGTCTACTCTCATGAAACTCGTCGCCTACGCCGCTGTGGCGATCCTGTCCGGTGGTTCGATGGGTGGATGAGCACGGAGCGCGACGCCGAACACGGCATCATCGACCGCCGGGAACGGTTCCTGGAGATCCTCTTCCGCGTCACCCTGGTGCTGAAGGGCGCGGACGGCGTGCTCGAGCTGGTCGGCGGAGTCCTGCTGCTCTTCCTGACGCCGCAGCGGATGAACGCGGTCGTGGTCTTCCTCACGCAGCACGAGCTCGGCGAGGACCCGAACGACCCGGTCTCCAACTGGATCGTCCACTTCGGCCACACCCTCACGGGCTCGGAGACGTTGTTCGGCGCGGTCTACCTGCTGCTGCACGGCGTCGTGAAGGTCGTGCTCGTCTGGGCCGTGCTGAAGGAGCAGCTCTGGGCGTACCCGTGGATGATCGGCTTCCTCGCCGTGTTCATCGGCTGGCAGGGCTGGGAGCTGGCCAGGCACTTCTCCTGGGGGCTGCTCGCGCTGACCGCGTTCGACGTGCTGATCGTGGTGCTGACCGTGCACGAGTATCGCGTGCAGCGCCGGTTGCGGGACGCGAGGCGCGCGGAAACGGCCGAGCGCGCTGAGCCCGCCGCGGGTTAGGTCTCGGCTGCGCTTGCTGGAAAAGGAACCGCGGGGTTCCTAGGCTGACCCTATGACCGCGGAGACTGTGAACGGAAACCACCCCGACGAGCCGCATCGCGAGGGGCTCTCGCAACGACTCAACTGGTTGAGGGCCGGCGTGCTCGGCGCCAATGACGGCATCGTGTCGGTCGCAGCGGTCGTCGTCGGTGTCGCGGGGGCGACCCCGTCCATCCCGGCCATCCTGACCGCCGGCCTCGCCGCCCTCGTCGGCGGCGCTATCTCGATGGCGCTCGGCGAGTACGTGTCGGTGAGCAGCCAGCGCGACAGCGAGCACGCGCTCATCGCCAAGGAGAAGCGTGAGCTGGCGGAGATGCCGGAGGAGGAGCTCGCCGAGCTGACCGGCCTGTACGAGGCGAAGGGGCTGAAGCCGGAGACGGCGCGGAAGGTGGCGATCGAGCTCACCGAGCACGACGCCTTGGCAGCGCACCTCTCCGCAGAGCTGGGCATCGACCAGGACGATGTGGTCAGCCCGTGGCACGCCGCGATCGCTTCGGCGATCGCGTTCACGATCGGCGGCATCCTCCCGCTGCTGACCATCCTGACGCCCACGGCCATCCGCATCCCGCTGACCTTCGTGGTCGTGCTGATCGCGCTTGCGGCCACCGGCTACGTCGCGGCGTGGATCGGAGGCGCCTCGCGCGGCAAGGCGATGATCCGCGTGGTCATCGGCGGCGCGCTGGCGCTGGCGGCGACCTTCGCGATCGGCGCGCTGCTCGGCACGAAGATCGGCTGAGCCGCGGCGGCGGGAAGGGAAGGGGGAGGGATGAAGGAGAAGCAGGAGATCGTCCGGGACTGGCTGCCCCGCTACACGGGGACGCCGCTGGAGGAGTTCGGCGAGCACATCCTGCTCACCAACTTCGGCGACTACGTCTACCGGTTCGCGGAGTGGTACGGCGCCGAGGTACGCGGCACCGACCGGTCGATGCCGAACGCGACCGCCGATGGCATCACGATGATCAACTTCGGGATGGGCAGCCCCAACGCGGCGACGATCATGGACCTGCTGAGCGCGGTGAGCCCGAAGGCGGCGCTCTTCCTCGGCAAGTGCGGCGGTGTCAAGAAGAAGAACCAGCTCGGCGACCTGGTGCTCCCCATCGCGGCGATCCGCGGCGAGGGCACGTCGAACGACTACCTGCCGCCCGAAGTCCCCGCGCTCCCGGCGTTCCAGCTCCAGCGCGGTGTGTCGACCACCATCCGCGACTTCGGGCACGACTACTGGACGGGCACCGTCTACACCACGAACCGGCGCGTGTGGGAGCACGACGACACCTTCAAGACGTACCTGCGGCAGACCCGCTGCATGGCGGTGGACATGGAGACCGCGACGATCTTCGCGGCCGGGTTCGCCAACCACATCCCGGTCGGCGCGCTGTTGCTGGTGTCCGATCAGCCGATGGTTCCGGAGGGCGTCAAGACCGCCGAGAGCGACCGCAGCGTCACCGCGCAGTTCGTGGAGCGGCACATCCGCATCGGGGTGGAGTCGCTGCGGCTGGTGCGGAGGAACGGCCGCAGCGTCAGGCACCTGCGGTTCGAGGACGCCTGACGCTCTCCGTCGACGTCAGTGGCCGGTCAGCGGGGCCATCGCGCGGGCGATGAGGGAGCGGCGCCCGGTGGCGCGTTCCTCGAGGTCGGCGCCCTCCATAGCGACGAGCCCGGCGTTGGCCCCCAGGAACCGGAGCGGCTCCGGCTCCCAGCGCGGCGAGCGGTGGCCGACCCAGGGCAGGGCGGTGAGGTCGGTGCGCTTGTCCGCGATCAGGTCGGCCAGCGTTCGGCCGGCGAGGTTCGTCGTGCTCAGCCCGTCGCCGACGTAGCCGCCGGCCCAGGCCTCGCGAGCGCCTCGGTCGATCCCGACGGCCGCGTGCCAGTCGCGCGGCACGCCGAGCGGGCCGCCCCAGTGGTGCGTGATCCGCACGCCGGCGACCGCCGGGAACAGCTCGCCGAGCGTCCGGACGAGGTGGTGGCGCACGCGCGGAGAGCGGTCGTAGGAGGTGCGGATGGCGCTGCCCAGGTGGTAGCGCGCACCGCGGCCGCCGAACGCGATCCGGTTGTCGGCTGTGCGCTGGCCGTAGACGATCAGGTGGCGGAAGTCGGCGAAGGTCTGGCCGTGCTGGATGCCGATGCGTTCCCACACCGAGTCAGGCAGCGGCTCGGTCGCGATCATCAGCGAGTAGAGGGGGAGGACGCTCCGGCCGACCTGGGGGAGCTGCGAGCCGTAGCCTTCGGTGGCGTTCACGACCGTGCCCGCCGTCACTGTCCGCTCGACGTCGCCGACGCGCACGCGCACGACGCCGTCCGCCCAGCCGACGACCTCCGTCCCTTCGGCGATGGTGGCCCCGCGCCGCTCGACGGCTCGGGCGAGGCCGCGGACGAGCTTGGCGGGGTGGACGCGTGCGCAGGCGGGCGTGACCGTCGCAGCGATGGCGTCCGGGACCCCGTAGCGCGTGCGGACCGTCTCGGTCCCGGCGAGGGACACCTGGTCGACGCCGAACTCCTCCGACTCCGCGAACTCGGCCCGCGCCGACGCGAGCTGCACCCGGTCGCGGGCGAACGTCACCGTCCCGCCGCGGACGTAGTCGCAGTCGATGTCTTCGGCGGCGGCGACCCGGCCGACCTCGTCCACCGTGTCGACCATGGCCTGCCGCTGGGCGATCGCGGCGTCGCGGCCGTAGCGGGCGGCGAGCGCGGAGGCCGACCACGGGAACAGCGCCGAGCACCAGCCGCCGTTGCGGCCGGACGCGCCGAAGCCGGCGACCTCCCGCTCCAGCAGCAGGATCCGCAGGCCGGGGTCGAGCTCCTGGAGGTAGTAGGCGGTCCAGAGCCCGGTGAGGCCGGCGCCGACGATGGCCACGTCGACGGTGGCGTCGTCGGCCAGCCCGGGGCGGTGCCGGAAGCCGTCCTCGGCCTCGGCGATCGAGTCGAACCAGAAGCCGACACTGCGGTAGTCCACGTCACTCCTCAACATCCACGGCGAAAACTGCGGGAAAAAGCGAACGAGTCCGCGCCCCGCCGTGATGGTGCGGTGCGCGGACTCGTTCGGTGGTGCGTTCCTTAGAGGTGGTTGCTCGCCTCGGTGAGCACCGACTCCAGGATCTGTCGGATCTCCACGAACTCGTCCGGGCCGATGGTGAGCGGCGGGGCGAGCTGGACGACGGGGTCGCCACGGTCGTCGGCGCGGCAGTACAGACCGGCGTCGTACAGCGCCTTCGAGAGGAAGCCGCGCAGCAGGCGCTCCGACTCGTCGTCGTCGAAGGTCTCCTTGGTCGCCTTGTCCTTCACCAGCTCGATGCCGAAGAAGTAGCCGTCGCCGCGGACGTCGCCCACGATCGGGAGGTCGAGCAGCTTCTCCAGCTCGGCGCGGAACAGCGGCGAGTTCTCGCGGACCCGCTCGTTGAGCCGCTCCTCCTCGAAGATGTCCAGGTTCGCCAGCGCGACGGCCGAGGACACCGGGTGGCCGCCGAACGTGTAGCCGTGGTAGAACGACGTGTTGCCGTGCTTGAAGGGCTCGTAGATCCGGTCGCTGATGATCGTCGCGCCGATGGGGGAGTACCCGGAGGTCATGCCCTTGGCGCAGGTGATCATGTCGGGCACGTAGCCGTACTGGTCGCAGGCGAACATGTGGCCGATGCGACCGAAGGCGCAGATGACCTCGTCGCTGACCATCAGCACGTCGTACTTGTCGCAGATCTCGCGCACCCGCTGGAAGTAGCCGGGAGGCGGCGGGAAGCAGCCGCCGGAGTTCTGCACCGGCTCGAGGAAGATCGCGGCGACCGTCTCCGGACCCTCGAACTGGATCATCTCCTCGATGCGGTTCGCGGCCCAGACGCCGAAGGCCTCGATGTCGTCGGTCGGTGCGCCCATCTCGCCCGCGCGGTAGAAGTTGGTGTTCGGGACGCGGAACCCGCCCGGGGTCAGCGGCTCGAACATCTCCTTCATAGCGGGGATGCCGGTGATGGCCAGCGCGCCCTGCGGGGTGCCGTGGTAGGCGACGGCGCGGGAGAGCACCTTGTGCTTGGTCGGGCGCCCCTGCAGCTTCCAGTAGTACTTGGCCAGCTTGAAGGCCGTCTCGACGGCCTCGCCGCCGCCGGTGGAGAAGAAGACGCGGTTGAGGTCGCCGGGCGCGTAGTGCGCGAGGCGGTCCGCGAGCTCGATCGCGTTCGGGTGGGCGTACGACCAGATCGGGAAGAAGGCGAGCTGCTCGGCCTGCTTCGCGGCCACTTCGGCGAGGCGCTTGCGGCCGTGCCCGGCGTTCACGACGAACAGGCCGGAGAGGCCGTCGATGTAGCGCTTGCCGTGGTCGTCCCAGATGTGGTGGCCCTGGCCGCGCGTGATGATGGGGACGCCGTGGCCCTCCTCCATCACCGACTGGCGTGCGAAGTGCATCCAGAGGTGGTCGCGTGCCTTCGCCTGCAGGTCTGCCTCATCGGGTGTGATGGGCTCGCCGAACGTTTCAACGGTTGTCGTCATGGTTATCGCGTTCCCCAGTTGTAGAACTGTTTGTGGAGTTTGAGGTACACGAACGTCTCGGTGGAGAGGACCCCCTCGAGCGTCCGGATCTCGGAGTTGAGCATCGTGATGAGGTCGAGGTCGTTCTCGCACACGACCTCCGCGAGGATGTCGTACGTGCCCGCGGTGAGGACCACGTAGTCCACGGCCGGCATGGCGGCGAGCTTGTCCGCGATCACCAGGGTGTCGCCGGTGACGCGCACGCCGATCATCGCCTGGCGGTAGAACCCGAGCTGCATGGGATCGGTCACCGCCACGATCTGCATCACACCCGACTCGGTCAGCTTCTGCACACGCTGGCGCACAGCCGCTTCGCTGAGACCGACGGCCTTGCCGATCTCCGCATAGGACTTGCGGCCGTCCACCTGCAATTGCTCGATGATCGCCTTGGAGACGTCGTCGATGGTCGCAGCCTTCGTGCCGTTCGTTGCCCGAGGGGTACTCATGGAGCGATTCTGTCAGTGGCGAGGCGGTCTAGCAAGCGAATCCGCACATTCCTGCCCGATTGACCGACGAAATCAGTAGACTCCCGGCCATGAGTTCACCGCTGAGCGCCACAACCACACCCGAACTGCAGAATTTCGTCGCCGGAGCGCGCACCACCGCGCGCGGGAGCGACAGCATCTCCCTGATCGATCCGGCGACCGAGGACGTCTACGCCACCGCGCCCGTCTCGACGGCGGAGGACGTCGCGGACGCCTACCGCGCGGCGGAGGCCGCTTTCGAGGTGTGGGGAAACACGACTCCCGGCGAGCGCCAGCTCGCGCTGTTCCGCATCGCAGACGCGATGGAGGCGCGCGCCGAGGAGTTCGCCGACGCCGAGTCGCAGGACACCGGCAAGCCGCGCGGCACCCTGGTGGAGGACGAGATCCTGCTGTCCGTCGACCAGATCCGCTTCTTCGCCGGAGCCGCCCGCAACCTGGAGGGCCGCTCGGCCGGCGAGTACCTGAAGGATCACACGTCGATGATCCGCCGCGAGCCGATCGGTGTCGTCGGCCAGGTGACGCCGTGGAACTACCCGCTCAACATGGCGGTCTGGAAGTTCGCGCCGGCGCTGGCCGCCGGCAACACCACCGTGCTCAAGCCGTCCGACACCACGCCGCTGTCGACGCTGCTGCTGGCGGAGGTCGCCAGCGAGTTCCTGCCTGCCGGCGTGCTCAACGTGGTCCTCGGCGACCGCAGCACCGGTGCGGCGATGATCGACCACCCGACCCCGCAGCTCGTGTCGATCACCGGCTCGGTGCGGGCAGGCATGGAGGTCGCGCGCGCGGCCTCCTACGACCTCAAGCGCGTGCACCTCGAGCTCGGCGGCAAGGCGCCGGTGATCGTGTTCGACGACGCCGACATCGAGAAGGCGGTCGAGGGGATCGTGGCGGCCGGCTACTTCAACGCCGGCCAGGACTGCACCGCCGCGACGCGCTTGCTGGTGCAGGAGGGCGTGCACGACGAGTTCGTCGCCGCGCTCGCCCAGTACGCCCGCGACAACGCCCGCACCGGTGCGCCGCGCGAGGACGGCATCCTCTACGGTCCGCTCAACAACGCGAACCAGCTCGCCCAGGTGGGCGGCTTCGTCGAGCGGTTGCCCGACCACGCGAACATCGAGCTCGGCGGCCGCCGCCAGGGCGACCGCGGCTACTTCTGGGAGGCCACGATCGTCTCGGGCCTGCGCCAGGACGACGACGCGGTGCAGAACGAGATCTTCGGGCCGGTCCAGACCGTGCAGAAGTTCACCGTCGAGGCGGCGGCGCTGCGCTGGGCGAACGGCGTCCGCTACGGCCTGGCCTCCTCGGTGTGGACGAAGGACCACGGCCGGGCGATGCGCTTCGCGAAGGGCCTCGACTTCGGCTGCGTGTGGATCAACACGCACATCCCGATCGTGGCCGAGATGCCGCACGGCGGGTTCAAGCACTCCGGCTACGGGAAGGACCTGTCGATGTACGGGTTCGAGGACTACACGCGCATCAAGCACGTGATGTCGTACATCGGGGAGTGACCCAGGGGGCGACACGCCGTCCGCGCTCAAACATCCAGTTCTATAGGTATTCGGCCCGCCCTCCGCTACGCTGCCTCCACACACATCGTCGTGTGCGGCTGACCCGGAAGGCATTCGATGTCTGCAGAACCCTCGTCCTCGGCCCATCTCGGAGACGGCGAGCACCTCGCCGTCCTCGGGTACGAGGACTCCTTCAACCGGTCCATGACCCTCTGGGCCAACTTCGCTCTCGGCTTCACGTACCTCTCGCCGCTCGTCGGCGTCTACTCGCTGTTCGCCGTCGCGATGGCGACGGGTGGGCCGCCCTCCATCTGGTGGATCCTGATCGTCGGCGCCGGCCAGTTCCTGGTCTCGCTCGTGTTCGGGGAGGTGGTCTCGCAGTACCCCATCCACGGCGGCATCTACCCGTGGGCGCGGCGGCTGTGGGGCCGGCGGTACGCCTGGATGGCGGCCTGGATCTACATCTGGGCGATGATCGTCACCATCACCGCGGTGGCGTCGTACGGCAGCGGCTTCCTGGCCAGCCTGTTCGGCCTCCCCGCCACCAAGGAGGTCACCTTCGGGCTGACCGTGCTGCTGCTGGTGGTGGCGCTCGCGCTGAACTTCACCGGGACGAAGACGCTGGCGACGGTCGCCCGCATCGGGCTGTCGGCGGAACTGATCGGCGTGATCGCGGTCGGCCTCTACCTGCTGATCTTCCAGCGGAAGCACCCGTTCTCGGTGTTCTTCGACACGATGGGCGTGCAGGGCCACGGGTCGTATCTGATGGCGTTCCTCGGCGCGGCGCTGGCCGGGCTGTTCCTGTTCTACGGCTTCGAGGCGTGCGGCGACGTCGCCGAGGAGGTCGCGAACCCCGCCCGCCGCATCCCGCTCGCCATGATGATGACGATCCTGGTCGGCGGCGTGTCCGCGCTGTTCGCCTTCGGCGGCTACATCCTGGCGGCGCCGGACCTGGCGAAGATCGTGGCGGGCAAGGATGTCGACCCGATCCCGGAGATCCTCCAGTCCGCCCTCGGCGACGTCGGCGCGAAGATCTTCCTGGTCGTCGCGGTCACCGCGTTCCTGTCCTGCGTGCTCAGCCTGCAGGCGGCGGCGAGCCGGCTGCTGTTCTCGTTCGCGCGCGACGGGATGATCCCGGCCCACCGCTGGCTGTCGCGGGTGTCGCCGCGCACCAAAGTGCCGGTGAACGCGCTGATCGTGGCGTGCAGCATCCCGGTGGTGATCAGCCTGATCGTGTACCTCGGCCCGGACGGGCTCATCACGCAGGTGACCGCGTTCGCGGTGCTCGGCATCTATGTCGCGTTCCAGTCCGTGGTACTCGCGTCGCTGCGGCAACGGGTGAAGGGGTGGCGTCCCGCCGGACCGTTCTCGCTGGGGCGTGCCGGGCTCGTCGTCAACATCGCTGCGCTGGCGTACGGGATCTTCGCGATGGTGCTGCTGGCGTGGCCGACGAGCACGGGCAACTGGTTCAACGACTGGATCGTGCTGATCGGCCTCGGGATCGTCGCCGGCGCTGGGCTGCTGTACCTGTTCGTCGCGCGCCCGGACCGCGCCTCCGACGCGCCTGCCGGCGACGCCATCCGCATGGCCGAGCTGCTTCGCGCGCGCCGCACCGCGCCGGCGGCCACCGAATAGCCCCGTCGCACGCCATCGCTTCCTCACTTCCTACCGCGACACGCCGTCGACGAGCGGGAGAAAGTGAGGAAGCGATGGCTGCGTGGGTTAGGACTCGCGGCGGGGGATGGCGAGCGGGTTGCCGTCGCGGAGTTCGGGGGGCAGGACGTCCTGCGGGGCGTCCTGGTAGGCGATCGGCGTCAGCCAGCGGCGGATCGCCGTCGCGCCGACCGAGGTGTGGATGCTCGCCGTGGTCGCGGGCCACGAACCGCCGTGGTGCTGCGCCCAGCCGATCGCGACGCCGGTCGGCCAGCCGTCGAACAGGAGGCGCCCGGCGATCGGAGCCAGCGCGGCGGCGAGGGCGGTGACGTCCTCGTCCGCGCCGCGGTGGATGGTGGCGGTGAGCGACGGACGCAGTGCGGCGAGCACGGCGCCCAGCTCGTCGTCGCGGTAGGAGACCAGGACGGTGACCGGGCCGAAGTGCTCGTCGAGGAACGCGTCCGGAGCGGCGAGGAAGGCGGCGGCGCCCACGAGCGCGACGGCGGGCGTCGAGGTCTCGGCGGTGTCCGGGCCGAGCAGTACGGTCACGTGGTCGTCCGCCCCGAACCGCTCGATCGCCGACGCGTAGGCGGCGCTCATCCCGTCCGTCAACTGCCGCGACACCGGCGCGGCGCCGAGCGCAGCGCTCACTGCCTCGTCCACGCCTTCGCCGGACGGCACGAGCACCAGGCCGGGCTTGGTGCAGTACTGCCCGGCGTCGCGGGTGAAGGAGGCGACGAGCCCGGCGCCGATGCCCGCCGCGCGCTCCCGAGCGGCGGCACGTGTGACGACGACGGGATTGATGCTTCCGAGCTCTCCGTAGAACGGGATCGGATCGGGGCGGGAGGCCGCGAGGTCGAAGAGCGCGCGCCCGCCGCGCTCCGAGCCGGTGAACCCGGCCGCCCGGACTGCGGGGTGCTGCACGAGCGCCACGCCGGTATCCATCCCCTCGACCAGGGCGAACCAGCCCGCCGGCAGGACCGACAGGGCCAGGTCGGCGGTGCGCCGGGACAGCCGCGGGTGTCCGGGATGCCCCTTCACGATCACCGGGCAGCCGGCGGCGAGCGCCGACGCGGTGTCGTTCCCGAGCACCGAGAACGCGAACGGGAAGTTGGACGATGTGTAGACCGCCACCGGCCCGACCGGCCGCAGCATCCGGCGCAGGTCTGGCCGGGGCGGGACGAGCGAGGGGTCGGGGGAGTCGACCGCCGCCTCCAGGTAGCCGCCCTCGCGCGCCACGCCCGCGAAGAAGCGGAGCTGCGCGGCGGTGCGGGTGACCTCGCCGTCGAGGCGGACGCCGGAGAGGTGGGTCTCCTCGGCGGCGAGGGCGACGAGTGCCGCCCGATCGGCCTCGAGCGCGTCGGCGAGGTCGTCGAGCCAGGCCGCGCGCTCCTCGCGGGTGGTGGGGAGCAGAGCCACGTCCGCGGCTGCCGCGGCAGCAGCGCTGAGGTCGCCCATCAGAACGCCCCCAGCCCGGTCAGTGCCCGTCCGAGCACGAGCGTGTGGATCTCGTCCGTGCCCTCGTAGGTGCGCACCGACTCCAGGTTGGCCATGTGCCGCATCACCGGGAACGCATTGGTGATGCCGTCGCCGCCCAGGATCGTGCGGGCCTCACGCGCGATGGCCAGCGCCTCCCGCACGCTGTTCAGCTTGCCGACACTGATCTGCGTCGGGGTCAGCCGGCCGGCTTCCTTCAGCCTGCCGAGGTGCAGGGCGAGCAGGATCCCCTTCTCGTACTCGACCAGCATGTCGGCGAGCTTCTGCTGGATGAGCTGCGTCGCGCCGATCGGCCGGCCGAACACCTCCCGGGTCGTCGCGCGCTCGATGGACACCTCCAGGCAGGCGCGCGCGGCGCCCATCGCGCCCCACACGATCCCGTAGCGGGCCTCGTTGAGGCAGGAGAACGGTCCCGACAGCCCGCGGGCGCCCGGCAGCATCGCCGAGGCGGGGACGCGCACCCCCTCGAGCACGATGTCGCACTGCACCGACGCGCGCATGGAGAGCTTGCCGTCGATCGCCGTCGCAGCGAATCCGGGAGTGGAGGTCGGCACCACGAAGCCGCGCACGCCGTCCTCGGTCGCCGCCCACACCACCGCCACGTCGGCGAGCGCCGCCAGGCCGATCCAGCGCTTGGCGCCGTCGAGCACCCAGTCGTCGCCGTCCCGGCGCGCCGTGGTCGTCATCGCGGCGGGGTCGCTGCCGCCGTGCGGCTCGGTGAGGGCGAAGCAGCCGATGCGCTCGCCGCGGGCCATCGGCGGCAGCCATTCGGCCTTCTGCTCGTCGGAGCCGAATTTCGAGATGGCGCTCATCGCGAGCGAGCCCTGCACCGAGACGAAGGTGCGCCAGCCGCTGTCCGCGGCCTCCAGCTCGTGGCAGACCAGCCCGTAGGCGACCGCGCCCGCTCCCGCGCAGCCGGGGTCCTTCAGGTGCATGCCGAGGAATCCGAGCCCGCCGAGCTCCGCGACGAACTCGCGGCGGAAGTGCTTGTCCTCGAAGTCCTGCTCGATGACGGGCGCGATGCGCTCGACGGCGAAGCGGCGGGCGGAGTCGCGCCAGCGCCGTTCGTCGTCGGTCAGCAGGTGGTCGATGCTGAAGGCCTCGTCCAGTGCGGAGGCGGCGGATCCGGGCGGCTGCGTGGTCATCGGGTGGTCCTTTCGGTGGACGGGCGGACGGCGTCCAGCCACAGGGGTTCGTGCCCGCGGGGTTGGTCGGCGCCGAGCAGTGGCGGCGGGGTGCGGTGCACGGCGGGTGACGTGCTCAGGTGGATGGGGGTGGCCGGTTGGCGCGAGACGCGGCCGGTCGACGGGTCGGCGGTGGTCGTCACCGGGTCGAGCCCGAGGGACTCCGCGAACGCGAACGCCTCGCCCACGCTGTTGACGAGTCCGGCCGGGACGCGCGCCGCGCCGAATGCCGCCACCCATTCGGCGGCGGGGCGCCCGGCGAGCGCGGGCTCCAGCACCGCCCGCAACGCGACGCGGTGGTGCACGCGCTCCTCGTTGGTGGAGAACCGGGCGTCGGCGGCGAGGTCGGGGAGGCCCAGGACGGCGGCGAACGCGGCGAACTGCCGGTCGTTGCCCACCGCGACCACGAGCTCCCGGTCGGCCGCCCGGAACAGCTCGTACGGCGCGATGCTCGGGTGCGCGTTGCCGAGCCGGCCGGGGGAGCGGCCGGTGGCGAGCGTGCTCGACGCCTGGTTGGTGAGGGCGGCGAGCAGCGAGCCGAGCAGGTCGACGTCCACGCGGGAGCCGAGGCCGGTGCGGTCGCGCTCGCGCAGGGCGAGCAGGATCCCGGCGACCGCGTTCTGACCGGTGAGCACGTCCACGAGCGCGACGCCGACCTTGCTGGGCTCGCCGTCCGGCGCCCCCGTGATGCTCATCAGGCCGCCGACCGCCTGCACGAGGAGGTCGTAGCCCGGCAGGCCCGCGCCCTCCGCCCTCCCGAAGCCGGTGATCGAGCAGTAGACCAGGCGGGGGTTGGCGGGGCGGAGGCTGTACTCGTCGAGCCCGAACCGCTCCATCACCCCCGGGCGGAAGTTCTCCACGACGACGTCGGCGGTCTCGGCGAGGCTGTGCGCGGCGGCGAGGCCCTCCGGGGTGGCGAGGTCGCACACCACCGAGCGTTTGTTGCGGTTGACCGCGCCGAAGTACGTGGACTCGCCTGCGTCGTCCACGGGCGGCCGCCACGACCGGGTGTCGTCGCCGGCGGGGCTCTCGATCTTGACCACGTCCGCGCCGAAGTCGGCGAGCGTCATCGTCGCGTAGGGGCCGGCGAGGACCCGGGAGAAGTCGGCGACGCGCAGGCCGGAGAGGATGCCGTCGGCCATGCTCGCTCCTTCGCTCGGACGGCCGCTCACTCGGGTCGTCGTAATTCATCCTATAGCGAATGATTGGATCGGGTTATCGTGGGAGGCGTGACCACCTCTACGCGCGATGCTGCCGCAACGACCCGGCCGGCGCCAGGGGCGCGGGACGCGGTCTTCGCGCAGCTCTCCGACGCCGGCAGGGCCGAGCAGGTGGCCAGGCGCCTCGCGGACGCGATCGTCCTGGGCGTGCTCGCACAGGGGGAGCGGCTGCCCAGCGAGGCTGAACTCGCCCGCCGGTTCGGCGTCGCGCTGGTGACGGCGCGCGAGGGCCTGGGGATGCTGCGCGAGGCGGGGCTGGTCGAGACCCGGCGCGGACGCGACGGCGGCTCCTTCGTCGTCCACCCCGGCGACGGCGACGAGGCGCTGCTCGCGACCCGGCTCCGCGGCCTCTCGCAGGTCGAGCTGAGCGACCTCGCGGTCTACGTGACTGCGATCGCGGCGGGCTGCGCGGACCGCGCCGCCGAACGCTCGACCGCCGCCGACGACGCGCGGCTCGCGGCCTGGCTGGACGCCGCCGACTTCACCGGTCCGGCCTCCGCACGCCGCAATGCCGGCGGCTTCCTGCTGGAGCTCGCCGTGCTCAGCCAGTCGACCCGGCTGGTGCGCGAGCAGATCCGGCTGCAGGCAGAATTCGGCCCGCTGCTCTGGCTCGGGATGCGCGATGCGGAACTGCGCGCCGGAACCGCCGACTCCGCCCGTGTGATCGCGGACGCCGTCGCTGCGGGGGACGGCGGCACGGCCCGCGCCGAGGTCAGCGCGCTGCTGGCGCGCGTCGCACGGTGGCTGCTGTCCGCGAAGGCCCGGATCGAGACGGGAGGGACGATCGATGGCTGACGTCGTCGGGACAGAGACCGGCGCGGGCGTCGCGGCTGCGGCCGAGCGCGTGAGCGCGCTGTTCGCGCGTATCCAGGAATCCCTCGCCGGCTGGCGCGACGCCCTCCGGGGCGAGGAGGGCGCCGACGCGGTCACGGCGCCCGCGGCGATCGACGCCACCGTCGGCGCGCTCGTCATCCCGCTGCTGCGCGAGGACGACCCGCTGCTGGTCGGCGCCGGGTTCATCGCCGCCCCGGAGTTCACCGGCGGCGATGACCTGCACTTCTCCTGGTGGCTCGGCCCGCTGGAGGAGAACCCGGTGTTCGGCTCCACCACCGAGCCGAGCCGGCTCGACCTGGCCTCCCGGTCGTACTCCGACTATCTGCGCGACTTCCGCTCGCTGGAGTGGTACAGCATCCCGCAGTCGACGCACCGCACGCACATCACCGGCCCGTACGTCGACCATCTGTGCGCGTGCGACTACATCGTCACGGTCACCTCGCCTGTCGAGCGGGACGGCCGGATGATCGGCGTCGTGGGCGTCGACGTGTACGTCAAGCGGCTGGAGCGCGAGCTTCTGCCCGCGATGCTCGCCGCGGGCCGCCCGGTCGTGCTGGTCAACGAGGCCGGCCGCGCGATGGTCTCCACCGACCCTGCGGTGCTGGTCGGCGACGTGGTCGACGCGGGCGAGGGCGCCGTGCGCTGCGCCGGCACCCCGTTCCGCCTGGTCTAACATCGGTACGACACGATACGTCCTGCATCGGGGAGCAGCCCCGGTCCATCGTCGACCAGGAGGAACCGCGGTGACTCCCGGCTTCACCCGCTACGCCCCGACCGCCGGCCCGTCGCGCTGGCTGCTGATCGCCGGCCGCCGCTTCGTCGCCTGCGTGGAGAGCACGGTCGCCGACAGCATCGTGGACGCGGTGTGGTGGCTGGCGGAGTCCGACCTCGCCACGATCGAGTCGGTCGTCGGCGCGTTCCCGCTCGCCGCCCCGGACAGCGTCCGCTCGTTCGCGGTGGCCGAACTCGGCGAGCCGAACGACGCGGGCGAGATCGTCGTCACCGCCGTTGTGCGCGGCTCGGCCGCCCTCGACGTCTACTCGGTCGGCGGCGCCAGGCGCTTCGGGTCGGGCGGCGTGCAGCCCTGGGTGCTGGCCGAGTTCCGCAGCGTCACCGGGCTCGCGGTCGGCGGCGACGACCTCCCCACCGGGCCGGCCGCCAGGCTGTCGATCGGCTCCCTGCCGCTCGGCCTCGGCGTGGTGGACGGCGAGCTGCTGACCTGGTCGAGCACCCCGCTGGAGCGCGTCGAGCGCACTGCCGGCCGGGGGGCGGAGCCGGCGGAGGACACCGGCGCCCGGGAGTCCGGGGCCGACTCCGAGCTCGACGAGACCATCATCCGCGCGCGCAACCGCAGCTCCAGCCTGTTCTCGCACGCCGACGGGCCGGACGTCCCGGCGACAGCCGGGCTCGCCGAGTCGCCGGAGGCGGCCCCCGTCGTGCAGCCCGTCCGCGCAGCCCACGAGCTGCCCGGCGCGATCGACATCGAGGAGCCCGGCGCCGCGACCCAGCGGCCGGACCTGCGCGACACGCCCGGAGTCGGCCGGCCGCCGGTTCCCGCCGCGGTCCCGACACCGGCCGGCGGCACGGAGATCCTTCCGCCGCCGCAGCGCTTCGCCGTCCGGGTCGTCCCGGGGGACATCATGGAACTGGATGCGCCGATCGTGATCGGCCGCAGACCCGCGCTGCAGCGGGTGGAGTCGGGCGTCGCGCCGCGCCTCGTCGCGGTGCAGTCGCCCGAACAGGAGGTGTCCTCCACGCACGTGCGCATCGAGCAGTCGGGGGACGCCGTGGTCGTCACCGACCTGCGCTCGACGAACGGCACCGTCGTGCACCGGCCGGGCCGCACCGCCGACCGCCTGCGCCCGGGGGAGTCCACGGTCGTCCTCCCCGGAACGGTTGTGGAGATCGGCGACGGTAATATCATCGAGATCACCGCCGTCCCGGCCGGCGGCACCACGGGGACCCCGCGGCCGCTGCCGGAAGCGGACCGTCGAGAAGAAGGACGCGAGTGACCCAGATCGGTCGCACCAACCGGCGCCACACCGTGGTCGTGCCGGGCGGCGCAGACGCGCGCATCAGCCTGTCCTGGGCGGCGCTGTCCGATACCGGCTACCGCCGCAGCGTCAACGAGGACAGCCTCCTGGCGCGCTCACCGATCTTCGCGGTCGCCGACGGCATGGGGGCCACACCGCCGGCGACTTCGCCAGCACCGCGGTGGTGACCCGGCTGGCCGAGAAGTTGCGCGTCGACTTCGTCACGGAGGGCGCGCTGACCGAGGCGCTGCGCGACGCCGTGGACGACATGGGCCGCGGCGTGGGCCAGACGGACCTCGGCACCGGCACCACCGTGACGGGCATCGCGCTCACGCTGTCGGACGGTTCGCCGTACTGGCTCGTCTTCAACATCGGCGACTCGCGCGTCTACAGCTTCCGCGACGGCACGCTGGAGCAGCTCACCGTCGACCACTCCATCGTGCAGGAGCTGCTCGATGCCGGGGCGATCACGCCGGCGGAGGCGGAGGTCCACCCGCACAGCAACGTGATAACGCGCGCGGTCGGGTTCAACGAGGACCCGGTGCCCGACTACTTCCTGTTCCCGATCGTGGCGGGGTCCCGCCTTCTGGTCTGCTCGGACGGGCTCACCAAGGAGCTCACCGAGCACGGCATCCGCTACTACCTCGGCGAGGGCGCCTCCCCGCTGGACGCCGCGCAGCAGCTCATGGACGCCGCGCTCGGCAACGGCGGCCGCGACAACGTGACCGTGGTCGTGGTCGACGTGCTGGCGACTCCGGAGAGCGGCTCGCACCGCGAGGGGTTCCCGCGCAGGGCGGCCCGACGCCACTGAACCGCGGCACGCGGGCACTGACGAACGGCCCCTCCACGGGGGACAATTCTCACCGATTTGGCCCCCGAGTTGGGGGTAAACGAGATGCCCCCAGTGCGGGTCCGAGCCCCCTGAGGCGCTGCGGCGGCTGCCTACAATTGATGAACGCCTTCGCCCTCGCGAACGCGAACGGCCGATGACGGGAGGAGCTGCTTGGCTCGGCGCTTGCCTTCACAGCCGCCGAACCTCCCTGGCTTCTCGTACGTCAGGGTGCTCGGTTCGGGCGGCTTCGCCGACGTGTTCCTCTATGAGCAGAACATGCCGCGCAGGCAGGTCGCGGTCAAGGTGATGCTGGCCGAAGTGGTCACCAGCCAGGTCAAGCAGATGTTCCAGGCCGAGGCCAACCTGATGGCCCAGCTCAGCACGCACCCGTCCATCCTCACGGTGTACCAGGCGAGCGTCTCCTCCGACGGACGGCCCTACCTCGTGATGGAGCTGTGCTCGTCGGCGATCGGCCAGCGCTACCGCTCCGACCCGCTGCCGGTGCCCGAGGTGCTGAGCATCGGCGTCCGGATCGCGAGCGCGGTCGAGACGGCGCATCGCGCCGGTGTGCTGCACCGCGATATCAAACCGTCCAACATCCTCACCACCGCTTACGGCCACCCGGTGCTCAGCGACTTCGGCATCGCCGCGACGCTCAGCGAGGCCGACGTGACCGAGGCGATCGGGCTCTCCATCCCGTGGTCGGCTCCGGAGGTGCTGGCCGACGAGACCAGCGGCACCGTCGCCAGCGAGGTGTGGTCGCTCGGGGCGACGATCTACTCGCTGCTGGCCGGGCGCTCCCCGTTCGAGCAGCCGGGCAAGGAGAACACCTCCGCCGAGCTGATCCAGCGGATCACCAAGGGGCGCCCGCAGCCGATCGGCCGCCCAGACGTGCCGCCACGGCTCGAGCACATCCTGTTGCGCTCGATGTCGCGGAAGCCCTCGGCGCGCCAGCGCAGCGCGCTGGAACTGATCCGCGAACTGCAGTCGGTGGAGGCCGAGCTCCGGTTGCCGCAGACGCCGATCGAGGTCGCGATGGACGACTGGGCGCTGGCGACGGCGGACGACCCGGAGGAGCGCACGCGCGTCAAGGGCGTCCTCGCGGTCGACCCCGGCGCGTCCCGTCGCCGCCGGCGCCGCGCCGACCCGGCGGCGGTCGGGGCCACCCGGGCGCCCGCCCGCACGATCGTCCGCGAGAGCGCCGGCAGCTCGCCGACCCTCCCGCCCGCGCCGGCCGGCCGCCTCTCCCGTGGGCTCGTCGGCGCCCTGGCCGCGTGTGCGTTCCTCGTGGTCGTGCTCGCCGTCATGGCGACGGTCGTGCTGGTGCGCGCGAGCGCCTCCGGCGACATCCCGACTGTGCGCGACCTGAGCGGCAGGGTCAGCCAGGGCACCATCGTCTTCACCTGGACCGATCCGGGCCTGGAGAGCAGCGACAGTTATCAGGTGACGGTCGACGACCAGCCGCCCAGCAGTCAGCGCGCGACCGAGTTCCGCGTCGACGCGAAGCCCGGCCAGACCGTCTGCGTCACCGTCACGGTGAACCGCGACGGCAAGAACGGCTCGCCGAGCGGGCAGAAGTGCGTCCAGAGGACCGGCTCGCCATGATCCGCGCCTGGCTTCTGGCACACAAGTCGATCGCGGCCACCGCCCTGAGCGGGACCGTGGTCGCGGCGGTCGTCGCGACGCTCGCGGTCGTGTCGGGCGGCTACAGCGCCCAGCACCTGCAGCTCAACGACGCGGCCGTCTGGGTGGCCAGCGACGCCAAGAAGGCGCTCGGTCGCGCGAACACGCAGATCGACTCGCTCAACTCGATCGTGCCGGGCACCGGCGAGGCGCTCGACGTCGTCCAGGATGGCCAGAACGTGCTGCTCCTGGACAAGGAGGCCAACACCGCGGCCGTGGTCGACCCCGCGACCGCGCAGGCGGGCAAGTCGGTGGCGCTGCCGCCGCGGTCGCCGCAGGTCTCCGTCGCGGGGCAGAACGTCGCGATGCTGTCGCAGACCACCGGCCAGCTCTGGCTGTCGTCGGTGGCGCAGCTCGAGCAGTTCAACTCCGGCTCGGCGCCGACGATGGACCTGGGCGGCCGCGCGATCGGCGCGATGGACCCCTCCGGCGTGTTCTTCGCCTACCAGCCGGGCACGCGCAACCTGGTTCGCGTCGACCTCGGCGGCCAGCAGCCCGCCACCTCGTCGGAGAAGGTCCCCTCGCGGGGAGCGGGCGCGCACGTCCAACTCACCTCGGCCGGCGGCCAGTGGGCGCTCTTCGATCCCGACGAGAAGACGCTCTGGGTGTCCGGCCGCACGATCGACCTCGCTGCGGCGCTCGGCGAGGACTCCGATCCGATCCTCCAGGCGCCGTCCTCGGACGGGAGCGCGGTCTGGATCGCGACCTCCAGCGGCCTGATCCGGGTCCCCCTCGACGGCTCGGCGCCCGGCCGTGTCCTCGGCACGGTCTCGGGCGCCCCGGCCGCGCCGGTGATCGTGGGCGGCTGCGCGTACACGGCCTGGAACTCGGGCGCGGCGTGGCACACCTGCTCGACGCCCTCCGCCGGTACGCGCAGCACGCTCAGCCAGATGCCCTCCGGCGCTGTGCTGGCGTTCCGGGTGAACCGCGACCGGGTGGTCCTCAACGACGTCCGGTCCGGCGTCTCGTGGGCCGTGCAGAGCGGGAACACGCGCATCGACAACTGGGACGAGCTGGTCGCCAAGAAGACGACGCAGCAGCTTGTGGACCAGTCCAAGCAGGACACCACGCCGCAGTACGCCAAGCAGGAGCAGCCGCCGGTCGCGGTCGCCGACCAGTTCGGCGCGCGTCCGGGCCGCGTGACGCCGCTGCCGGTGCTGCTCAACGACTACGACCCGAACGGCGACGTGCTCACGATCGACTCGTTCACCGCCATCCCGGCCGGCCAGGGCACGATCGAACTGACGAACTCCGACCAGCTCCTGCAGATCACTCTGCCGGCGACGGCGAGCGGGTCGATCGCCTTCGACTACACGATCTCGGACGGACGCGGCGGCACGGCGACCGCGCATGTCGTCGTGACCGTCCGCCAGCCGCAGGAGAACTCGCCGCCGGTCTGCGTGCGGCCGGCCAAGGCGGTCGTGCAGGCCGGCGGCCGCGTGACCACATCCACGCTCAGCGAGTGCTACGACCCGGACGGCGACCCGTTCTTCCTGGCCGGTGCGTCGGTGCCCGCGCCGGACACGGTCACCTTCACGCCGCAGGGCCAGGTCGCCTACTCCGACCACGGACAGGGCGGCGCCCTCAAGGACGTCGCGCTGACGCTCTCCGACGGCCGCGCGGAGGGGACCGGGCAGCTCGCCGTCACGGTCCAGCCGCCCGGCCAGGTGCCGATCATCGCCGACCCGTTCGCCGTCGTGGCGTACCAGGGCCAGGAGACCACCGTGCGCCCGCTCGACCACGTCCGGGGCGGAAACGGCGTCGTGCGGCTGAGCACGGTGCCATCGAAGGCGGATGCGACGATCACGCCGGACTACCAGGGCGGCACCTTCCGGTTCTCGTCGGACCAGGCCGGCACCCACAACATCGAGTACTCCATCACAGACGGCGTGATCACGGCGACGGGCGTCGTGCGCATCGAGGTGAAGGCGCCGCCCGGCGCGAACACGACGCCGATCGCCGTGCCCCACACCGCCTTCATCCGCGAGCAGTCGACGCAGGACGTGGATGTGCTGTCCACCGACATCGAACCCTCCGGCGGCGTGCTGCTGGTCACCGGGGTGACCGATCCCGCGCCGTCGACCGGCGTCAAGGTGCAGATCCTGCAGCAGCGCACCCTCCGCGTCTCGCTGACCCGGCCGCTCGCGGCGCCGGTCGACTTCCATTACCGGCTGAGCAACGGCCTGGCCGACACGGAGGGGACGGTCACCGTCGTCCAGCTTCCTGCGCTGACCGTGCACCAGCCGCCGATCGCCGTGCCGGACTCCGTGGCGGTGCGCGTGAACGACACGGTCGACATCCCGGTGCTCGCCAACGATGTCCAGCCCGACGGCGACAAGCTGACGCTCGACCCGACGCTCGCCACGCCGCTGCCGGCCGGCGCCGGCCTGCTGTTCGCGACCGGGGACCATCTGCGGTACCTCGCGCCCTCGAAGCCGGGCAACTTCGTCGCTGCCTACCGGGTGTACGGCGCGGACGGGCAGTGGGCCACGGCGGAGGTGAACATCGCGGTGCGCGAGCGCGACCTCGCCACCAACAACCCGCCGGTGCCGAAGACCGTGACCGCCCGCGTGCTGGCCGGCGACACCGTGCGCGTCACCGTCCCGCTCTCCGGCATCGACCCGGACGGCGACTCCGTGCAGTTCATCGGCCAGGAGACCAACCCGCAGAAGGGCGCGGTGATCGCCTCCGGGCCGGACTGGATGGACTTCCAGGCCGGCGCGTACGCCGCCGGCACCGACACGTTCACCTACGCGGTCGTCGATGCGCTCGGCGCCCGCGCGACCGGGACCGTGCGGGTCGGCATCGCGCCCCGCGTCGAGGGTGCGCGCAATCCGGTCGCGGTCGAGGACGACGTCACCACCCGCCCGGGCAAGACGCTCAACGTCCAGGTGCTGGCCAACGACTCCGACCCGGACGGCAGCCCGCTCAGCGTGACCGGGGTCACCTCGCTCGACGGCAAGGCCAGGGCGAAGGTCCAGGGCGACATCGTGGTGGTGACCGCGCCGCAGCAGGAGGGCGCCTACGGCTTCCTTTACACGATCCAGAACGAGCAGGGCGGCACCAGCCAGGCATTCCTGCGGGTCACCGTCGACAAGAACGCCCCGCCGGCCCGACCGGTGGTGACCGACACTGTGCTCGGGCTCTCCGACATCCTCGGCCGGGACACGGTCGACGTGAACGTGCTCTCCAACGTGTTCTTCGCCGACGGGCCGGTCTCAACGCTGAAGCTCTCGGTCGTGTCCGGCTACGGCGGCACGGCGACGATCACAGCGGACAAGCGCATGCACGTGACGATCGCCGCCAAGAGCCAGATCATCCCGTTCAAGGTGGCCAACCCGGAGGACGCGTCCGTCGCCGGCTACGGCTTCGTGCGCGTCCCGGGCTACGACGATGCCCTGCCGCAGCTCAGGCGCGGGGCGCCGAAGCTCACGGTGGTCAGCGAGAAGACGCTCACCATCCACCTGAACGACTACATCGTGGCGATCGGCGGCCGGAAGGTGAAGCTGACCGACGCCGCGACCGTGCGGGCGACCCACGCCAACGGCGACGACCTGGTGGTCGACTCCGAGACCCTCCAGTACACCTCGACCACCCGGTACTTCGGCCCGGCGAGCATCTCCTTCCAGGTGACCGACGGCAACAGCGCGACGGACCCGAACGGCAACGTGGCGACCATCGTGCTGCCGATCGACGTGACGCCGCGCGAGAACCAGCCGCCCGTGTTCACCGGCGCGCTCATCGACTTCGAGCCCGGCCAGTCCAAGACGGTGGATCTGACCAAGCTGACGAGCTACCCGTACGCGAAGGACCAGAACGAGCTCCAGTTCTCGATCCAGAACCCGCGACCCGAGGGCGTCTCGCTGTCGCTGTCGGGCCAGAAGCTGACCATCTCGGTGGGCGCCGACGTGCAGAAGGGCAGCATGCCGTCGATCTCGATCGGGGTCAAGGACGCGGTCAACGCCGGTCAGGCCGGACGGATCGACCTCAACGTCGTACCGTCGACGCGCCCGCTGGCCAGCCCGCAGCCGGACCGCGTGATCGCACCACGCGGGCAGACGACGACGGTGGACGTCCTCGCGAACGACGCAGCCACCAATCCGTTCCCGGGAAAGCCGCTGCGCGTACTCGCCGTGCGCGGACTGGGCGGGGCCCTCCCCGACGGGGTCTCCATCACGCCGAGTTCGGACAACTCCGTGCTGCAGGTCACGGTGTCCAGCACGGCCGCGCCGCAGGACACCACCCTGCAGTACGAGGTCGCCGACGCCACGAACGACCCGGACCGCTATACGTGGGGGACGGTCACCATCTCGGTGCAGGACCGCCCGGCGCCGGTCTCCAACGTGCAGGTCGGGGCGATCGGCGACCGCAGCCTGACGCTGAGCTGGACGCCCGGCGCGTTCAACAACTCGCCGATCACGGGCTTCCAGGTCACCATGACGAGCGCGGCGACGGGAGCGGTCCTCGGCACCACGCAGTGCACGACCACCGTGTGCGCGATCACCACCCCCGGCAACGGACCTCAGAACGCCGTCGTGCTCGCGGTGCAGGCCCGCAATGCGCTCGGCCTGTCCGACCCGACGGACTACGTCGAGCCGGTCTGGTCGGATGTCATCCCGAACGCCCCGGCCAACGTCGGCTCCACCCCGCTGAACAACGGGCTCCGGATCACCTGGAACCGCCCGGCCGACGCCCCGGGGGCGAGCCCGATCACGTCGTACCTCGTCACCGTGGGCGGGATCACCAACACCGTGCAGGTCGGGCCGGCCGACACCGGCAGCTACGCTCTGAACGTCACGGACCCGGGGATCGCGAACGGCGCGGCGATCGGGTTCACGGTGGCGAGCCGGAACGCCTTCTATCAGGCCAGGGCGACCTGGAACCAGACCTCCGGGAGCGGGGTGCCCGCCGGTGCGCCGGTGCTGACCGGGACGGCCCCGAGCGCGGCGCCGAACACCGCCGACGGATCGAGCGCCACGCTGTCGTGGCCGAGCGTGTTCGGCGCCAACGGCAAGGCGATCACCGACTACTACGCCGGAGTCTTCCAGGGGACGGCGGAGCCCGGCTGCACCGTCACCGGCGTGGAGACCGGCAACCCGGTGCTGCACGTCGATCCCACGTCGAGCACGTTCATCCACACGCAGGGCGGCAGCGCGACCTTCACCGGGCTGCAGGCCAACCAGACCTACAACTTCGTCGTCTACGCCTACAACGGTCAGGGCTGCACGCCGAGCGCCGTCGTCTCGGCGACGCAGCGCCAGCAGCCGGGATCGGTGCGGGACGTCACGATCAGCGGCCCCACGCCGAGCACGGCGACCACGTGGGACTACCAGGCCTCGGTCGACTACCAGACGGGCAGCGGCTCCAGCCCGGTCATCGGCTACCAGCTCCTCAGCGGCGGGGCGGTGGTCGACAGCGGGCAGCTCAGCGGCACGAGCGGCACCGTCGCGGGTGCTCTCGGCCCGCACTACGGGATGCCGCTCACCCTGAGCATCACCCAGATCTGCGAGACCTACCCCGACGGCACCCAGCTCTGCACGCAGCAGAACTTCACCAAGCCCCTGGGGGTCGCGGTCAGCACCGCGATCGGCGGAGCGCGGTTCGACCAGACGACCGGCACGTTCTCCTGGACGACCTGGCCGACCGGCGCCGGCTACACGCGCGTGACGTACAGCTGCGGCGGCCCCGAGGTCGACATGCCGCCCGTCGGCCAGACCGCGGTCTGCGTCGCACCGGTGGGGACGGCCAACCCGACGCTCACGGTGAAGGTGTACGCCAACGGCGACACGTACAGCACCCCCTACCCAGCCTCAGGCATGCCATGAGCGACGCCAGGCATACTGAGGTCGGCGCGCGCACAGGCGCCGCGCTGCTCACGCCCACCCAGATCGAGCACGACCAGAGAGGCTCCAGCATGACGATGACCCCCGAGCAGGCCGGCTGGTTCTCGGGCGTGTTCGACCGCCTCGTGCAGAACATCGACCGCGTGCTCCTCGGCAAGTCGCACGTCATCCGCCTCGCCCTGGTCGCGCTGCTGAGCGAGGGGCACCTGCTGCTGGAGGACTTCCCCGGCACCGGCAAGACCTCGCTCGCCCGTGCGATGGCCGAGAGCGTGCGAGGCACGACCAACCGCGTCCAGTTCACCCCCGACCTGCTGCCCGGCGACATCACCGGCGTCAACATCTACGACCAGCGCACCGGCACGTTCGAGTTCCACCGCGGACCGGTGTTCGCCAACATCGTGCTGGCCGACGAGATCAACCGCGCCTCGCCGAAGACCCAGTCGGCGCTCCTGGAGGTCATGGAGGAGCAGCAGGTCACCGTCGACGGCGTCCGCCACACGGTCGGCGAGCCGTTCATGGTCATCGCGACGCAGAACCCGATCGAGCAGGCCGGCACCTACCGGCTGCCGGAGGCTCAGCTCGACCGCTTCCTGATGAAGGCGTCGATCGGCTACCCGGACCACGAGGCCACCCTCCGCATCCTGGAGGGTGCGGAACGGCGGGCGCACGAGATCGTCGTGCCCGAGGTCATCTCCGCCGAGACCGTCACCGAGATGGCGGACCTGGCGCGCGGCGTGCACGTCGACCCGACCATCAACGACTACGTCTCCCGGCTGGTCGACGCCAGCCGGTCGGCGGACGAGATCCGGCTCGGCGTCAGCGTCCGCGGCGCGCTCGCGCTCGTCCGCGCCGCCAAGACGCTCGCCGCGGCGTCCGGTCGCTACTACGTGACCCCGGACGACGTGAAGGCCCTGGCCGAGCCTGTGCTCGCGCACCGCCTGGTGCTCGACCCGGAGGCCGAGTTCGAGGGTGTCACCGCGTCCAGCGTCGTCGGCCAGCTCCTCATCGAGGTGCCGCCGCCCAGCGATCGGGCCGCCGTGTGACCAGCACCGTCACCCGCACCCAGGTCGAGCTCACCAACGCGCGAGCCCGCATCGTCGGCGAGCGCGACGGCGTGCTCGCCGACGCCATCGTGTGGGTGGTCCGCACCGGCTCCGTCGTCGGCCGGGCCGTCGCGTCGGTGGCGCGGGCGCTCGGCGCGGTGATCACCCCGCTCGGCTGGTCGATGTTCGTCGTGACGACCCTCGCGCTGGTGGCCGGCTACGTCCTCGGCTGGCGGGAGGCGGTGGTCGCGGGCTGGATGGCCGCCGCGCTCGTGCTGCTGGCGTCGCTCTACCTGGTGGGCAGGATCGCGTACGACGTCGGGCTGACCCTCCCGACGAACCGTGTCGTCGTCGGCGACCGGGCGCCGGGGGAGGTCACGGTCCGCAACCCGGCGCGGCGGCGGCTGCCCGGTGTGCGCGTGGAGGTCCCGGTCGGGACGGGGCTCGCCGAGTTCGCCGCGCCGGCGCTCGCCAGCGGCGAGGAGCACTCCGACGTCTTCGTGGTGCCGACCAGCCGCCGAGGGATCGTGCCCATCGGTCCCGTCCGCACCGTGCGCGCCGACCCGATCGGGCTGCTGCGCCGCGAGATGGTGTGGGCGGAGTCGCTCGACCTGTTCGTGCACCCGCGCACCATCGCCATCCCGAGCATGAGCACGGGTTTCGTCCGCGACCTCGAGGGCGCCCCGACCCGCGACCTGACCCAGTCCGACGTCGCGTTCCACGCGCTGCGCGAGTACATGCCGGGCGACGAGCGGCGCAACATCCACTGGAAGAGCACGGCCAAGACCGGCAGCTACATGGTGCGGCAGTTCGAGGAGACCCGGCGCAGCCACCTCCTCGTGGCGTTGAGCCTGTCGGAGGCCGACTACGCCACCGAGGAGGAGTTCGAGCTGGCGGTCAGTGCCACCGGGTCGCTCGGCGTGCGCGCGATGCTCGACTCCCGCACCGTCTCCGTGGTCGCAAGCGCTGAGACGCCCGACTTCGCCAAGCGGGTGCTGTTCAGCGCCCGGCGGTTGAGCACCGTCGGCCGCGGCCGACTGCTCGACGACCTCGCCGGCGTGGAGACGGCGGAGGCCGCCCTGCGGCTGCCCGAGCTCGCCCAGGTGGCCAGCGAGGACGCCGCAGGCATCTCGATCGCCTTCCTGCTCTGCGGCTCGACGGTCACGGCCACCCAGCTCCGCTCGGCGGCGGCGCACTTCCCGCTGGGCGTCGACGTGGTCGCGATCGTGTGCGACGAGGGCGCCGTGCCGAGTCTGCGGCGCGTGGCGGATCTCAGCGTGCTGACCATCGGCTACCTGGAAGACCTCCAGCGCAGCCTCGCGAAACGGCTCGCGACGTGATCGGCCGGCTGCCCTGGCGCTCCGCCGCCCTCGACACCGCGTTCGCGCTGGCAGCGGTGGCGCTGGCCGCGTGGTCGTTCTGGCCGGTGTACCAGTCCGCGGCTTTCGTCACGATGCTCGTGGCGACGCTGGTGCTCGGCGCCGCCGTCGGCGTGCTGGGCGCGACGTTCCGCTGGCCCAGCATCGTCGTGGCCGGGGTCGTGGTCCTCGTCTACCTGGCGACCGGGGTGCAGCTCGCCGTGCCGAGCCTGGCCACCGGCGGCCTGCTCCCGAGCGGCACCGGCTTCCTGGGCCTGGTGCAGGGGACCTGGCTGTCCTGGAAGCAGCTCGTCACGATCTCCGTGCCCGTCGGGTCGTACGAGGCCCTGCTCGTGCCCGCGTTCATCCTCGTGCTGCTGGCCGCGGTGATCACGACGAGCATCGCGCTGCGGTCGACGATTCCCGAGCTCGCCGGCATCCCGCCCGTCCTCGTGCTGATCGCCGGGATCGCGTTCGGCTCGTCCGTGACCCCCGCGCCGCCCTGGCTGGTGCTCGCCCTGTTCGCGCTCCTGCTGGTCTGGAACATCCGGCTGCGGCTGCGCAGGCGGACGGCCGCGGTGCGCACGCTGCGCGAGCAGAGCGGGCTCACCGTCGAGACCCGGCGCGAGCGCGGCTCGACCGTGATGCTGACGGCGTCGGGCGCGGCCGTGATGCTCGCCGTCGCCGCGGCGGTCGGCATCGGTGCGACGGCGCTCGTGCCTCCGGCGAACGACCGCCAGGTGGTGCGGACGGCGGTCGAGCAGCCCTTCGACCCGCGTGCCTACCCGAGCCCGCTGACCGGGTTCCGGTCGTACTTCGAGCCGCCCGCCGCGTCCCAGCCCATGCTGAGCGTGTCCGGCCTGCCCGCGGACGGGCGCGTCCGGATCGCGACGCTCGACACCTACGACGGCGTCGCCTACTCGGTCGGCACCGACGCGGTCTCCAGCGCCTCCGGAGCGTTCGTGCGGTTGCCGTACCGGCTCGACCAGGGCGGAACCAAGGGCGACCCGACCGAGCTCACGGTGACCGTGCGCGGCTACCGCGGGCCGTGGGTGCCCGGCTCCGGCCAGCTCGAGCAGATCCAGTTCTACGGCCCGCATGCCGCGAACCTGTCCAGCGCGTACTTCTACAACGACGTCACCGGCACCGGCGCCGTGATGGCCTCCCTCCACGACGGCGACACCTACGTCGCCGACTCGGTCACGCCGCCGAAGCTGAGCGCGGCGCAGCTCGCGAAGGTGGAGCCGGGCTCGGACTCGGTGCCCCGCCCCACCGTCGTCCCCGACGAGCTGCAGTCCACCCTGCAGAAGTACACCGCGGGCGTCACCGGCGCCGGGCCGAAGCTCGCCGCCGCGCTGAAGGGCCTGCAGACCGACGGCTACCTGTCCCACGGCGTCGGCCGGAACGAACCGGCGAGTCGTTCGGGCCACGGCGCGGACCGGATCACCGAGCTGCTGACCGACGTTCCGATGCTGGGGGACCAGGAGCAGTACGCCGTCACGGCCGCGCTCATGGCCCGCCAGCTCGGCTTTCCCGCCCGCGTGGTGATGGGCTTCGTCGCGCCCGCCGACTCCCGAGGCGCTGTCACTCTGCTCGGCTCGGACGCGTCGGCCTGGATCGAGGTCCAGACCACGACCGGCTGGGTCACCGTCGACCCGACGCCGCCCGTGCGCGCCGTCCCGCCGAAGCAGCCCCAGCAGCCGACCGAGATCTCCCGTCCGCAGACGAACGTGCAGCCTCCGCTCGACGACACGCCCCAGCAGAACGAGGAGCCGCCGAACGCGCAGGTCGACAGCACCAACCCGCCTGCGCCCAACCCCCTGCTGGAGGCGCTGTTGGCGATCCTGACCGTCGTCGGCTGGACACTGCTCGTCGTCGTGCTGCTCGCGGCGCCGTTCCTCGCCGTCCTCGCGGCCAAGTGGCGCAGACGGTCGCTGCGGAGGTCGGCGCCCACCGCCGCAGAACGCATCGTCGGCGGCTGGCGCGAGTTCGCCGACGCCGCCGTCGACCACGGCTACGACCGGCCGCCGGCCGCCACGCGCCTGGAGTTCGCCACCACCATCGGGGGCACCCGCGCAGCGGCGCTCGCCCAGGTCGCCGACCGTGCGGTGTTCAGCCCGCTGGCGCCGAGCCGGGAGGAGGCCGACTCGGTCTGGAAGGCGGTGGACGACCTCCGAAGCCAGCTCGATCGGCGCGACACGCGGTACAAGCGGTGGCTCGCGGCGGTCTCGCTGCGCTCGCTCGGATACCGTGGGAGGACGGGAGAGAGGACGAGCAGGCGATGAAGTGCCGGGTGTGCGGAGCGGAGCTCACGGAAGGGACGCTGTTCTGCGGCAACTGCGGGAGTTCGGTGACGGCCACGCGCGTGCGGCCCCCTGAGATGGCCGACTCCCGGCCCTCGGACACCTCGATCGTCCGGCCGCTCGCCAAACCGCCCGTCGCGCGGTCGAAGCCCGCCGTGGCCGGGCGGTTCCCCGGCGATGTCGAGCTCGACGAGGACGGCCTGCCGCCGACCGAGGCGATCGACGTCGTGTCGCTCGACAGCGCCCCTCCCGCGCCTCCGGCCGCGCGCGTGCGCGTCTACCGGCTGAACTTCTCGACCGGGGAGTCGGTGGAGGTGCGCGGCAGCGGACTCGTCGGCCGCCGGCCGATCACGCAGCCGGGGAGCACGTCGACCAGCTCGTCGCGATCTCCGACCCGGCCCGGAGCGTGTCCAAGACCCACCTGGAGTTCGGGCTGGAGGGCGATGACCTCTGGATCTGCGACCGCTACTCCGGCAACGGCACCGTGGCGCGTCCGCTCGGCGGGACCGCACGGCAGTGCGAGGCCGGTCGCCGCTACCGGGTCGAGCGGGGCACCCGCGTCGACATCGGCGACCAATGGTTCGACGTGAGTTGAGCTTCGATGTGGGCTGAGCGGCGGACCGCTCAGCCCACATCCGGGTCAGACCAGCGCGTCCGCGAGCGGCGCGTCCACGATCCCGTGCGCCTCGGCGACACCGGCGTTGGTGACGTGGCCGTCGTGCACGTTGAGGCCGAGCGCCAGCGACGCGTCGGCGCGCAGAGCCGCCTGCCAGCCGTGGTTCGCGATGGCGCGCGCGTACGGCAGCGTGGCGTTGGTGAGCGCGTAGGTGGAGGTGTGCGGGACGGCGCCCGGCATGTTCGCCACGCAGTAGAACAGCGACTGGTGCACCGTGAAGGTGGGGTCGGCGTGCGTGGTCGGGTGCGAGTCGGCGAAGCAGCCGCCCTGGTCGACCGCGATGTCCACGAGCACGCTGCCCGGCTTCATCCGGGAGACCAGCTCGTTGCCGACCAGCTTGGGCGCCTTCGCGCCGGGGACGAGCACCGAGCCGATGACGAGGTCGGAGGCCACGACGGCCTTGTCGATCTCGAAGCTGTTCGACGCGATGGTCTTGATGCGACCGGAGTACAAGGCGTCCAGCTCACGGAGGCGGGCGATGTTGGTGTCCAGCACGGTGACCTCCGCGCCGAGGCCCACCGCGACTGAGGTGGCGTTCGTGCCGGCGACACCGCCGCCGAGCACCGTGACGACCGCGGGGTGGGTGCCGGGGACGCCGGGCACCAGCAGGCCGGGGCCGCCGTTCGGCTTGAGCATGGTGTTGGCGCCGACGATCGGGGCGAGCCGCCCGGCGACCTCGCTCATCGGGGCGAGCAGCGGCAGTGCCCGGTTCGGGAGCTGGACCGTCTCGTACGCGATGGCGGTCACGCGGGCGTCGACCAGAGCGCGGGTGAGCGCCTCGTCCGCCGCGAGGTGCAGGTAGGTGAACAGCACCAGGCCCTCGCGGAAGTAACCGTACTCGGAGGCGATGGGCTCCTTCACCTTCAGGATGAGATCACCCGCCGCCCACGTCGCGGCCGCGTCGGGGAGGATCGTCGCCCCCGCGCCGCTGTACAGCTCGTCGGGGATCGAGGAGCCGACCCCGGCTCCGGTCTCGACGTACACCTCGTGGCCGGCTCCGACCAGGTCGTGCACGCCTGCGGGCGTAATCGCCACGCGGAATTCGTTGTTCTTGATCTCGCGGGGGATCGCGACCTTCATGGGGCTCCTCAGCTCCTCACACTTCGACGTGATGGTTCGACTTCACCTTAGCCGCCTTCACGGAGGATTTCGATAGCGATTCGATGAGCAACGTGCTGATTCCGTAAAATCGGCCTCCGATCGGGGCGGATTTCGTCAGTTCGTCTCGGCGCGCATTCGTGCGCCGCACGCTGTGTGCGGTTTCGCCCGTCTTTCGGACGAAACGGAACGGATTTCGTGACGATCATGTTTCCAAATGGATGATTCGCACGCTGAAGGGTGCGGATCGCACCGGTCCTATGCCAGGATCGACCCACCGCGGCGGCACGACGACGTGCTTCCGGCGGACAGCCCTCCAGGCAACACCAGATAGACCCGAAGGAGCTCCGCAGTGAATTCAAGGCCACTCCCTGAAGACCCGATGATCCGCCGGCTGGTCCAGTCCGCCCGCGCGTCGCAGCTCACCCGCCGCGGTCTGCTGGCCGGCGCGACGGCCGGCGCGGCAGCGCTCGCGCTGGCCGCCTGCTCGACCGGCGGCGCGTCGGGCAAGCCCACCCCGGCGAAGGACCAGTCGTCCACCGACAAGACGCTCACCTGGGCGAACTGGCAGGCGTACCTCGACCAGGACGCGAACGGAAAGTACCCGACGCTGGAGGCCTTCCAGAAACAGACCGGCATGTCGGTCAAGTACGACGTCGCCGTGGACGACAACAACACGTACTACGCCAAGGTGAAGGACCAGCTCGCACTCGGCAAGGACATCGGCGCCGACACCGTCTGCCTCACCGACTGGATGATCGCCCGGTGGATCCGCCTCGGCTACGTCCAGAGCTTCGACTCCTCGGCCATCCCGAACAAGAAGAACCTCACCTCGAACCTCGTCGATGTCGACTTCGATCCGGGCCGGAAGAAGTCGCTGCCGTGGCAGAGCGGCTTCGCGGGCATCTGCTGGAACAAGTCGAAGCTGCCGAACGGCCTGAAGTCGATCGAGGACCTGTGGAAGCCCGACCTCAAGGGCAAGGTCGGTGTGCTCAGCGAGATGCGCGACACGATGGGCCTGCTCCTGCTGCAGCAGGGCGTCGACATCTCGAAGCACTTCAGCGACGACGACTACAACAAGGCCATCGACACACTGACCCAGAAGGTCAACGACGGCCAGATCCGCAACATCAAGGGCAACTCGTACCTCAACGACCTCAAGTCCGGCGACACCCTCGCGGCGATCTGCTGGTCCGGCGACATCACCCAGCTCAACGCCGAGGCAGGCGACAACTGGCAGTTCGCGATCCCGGAGGCCGGCGGCACCCTGTGGAGCGACAACTTCGTCATCCCGATCGGCTCACCCCGCAAGGCGAACGCCGAGAAGCTGATCGACTACTACTACGAGCCGGAGGTCGCCGCCGAGGTCGCCGCCTGGGTCAACTACATCACGCCGGTGCAGGGCGCCAAGGAGGCCGCGGTCAAGATCGACCCGAACCTCGCCGAGAACCAGCTCATCTTCCCCGACAGCGAGACGCTGTCGAAGGTGAAGATCTTCCGCAGCCTCACGCCGGCGGAGGAGCAGAAGTACCAGGCGTCGTTCCAGAAAGTGATCCTGGGGGCCTGATGCCGAAGGGAGTCTTCGCCGAGTCGGGCGCCGACCTGCAACTCGTCGGCATCACGAAGCGGTTCCCCGGGTTCACCGCCATCGAGAGCCTCGACCTGACGATCCCTGCCGGGTCGTTCTTCGCCCTGCTCGGCCCGAGCGGCTGCGGCAAGACGACGACGCTCCGGCTGGTCGCGGGCCTCGAGGAACCGACGGCGGGTCGCATCCTCATCGGCGGGAAGGACGTCACCAGCACCAAGCCGTTCCAGCGGCCGGTGAACACGGTGTTCCAGAGCTATGCGCTCTTCCCGCACATGACGATCCTGGAGAACGTGGCGTTCGGCCTCCGCCGGCGCCGGATCGGCGACCCGGTCGCCAAGGCGCACCAAGCGCTGCGGTTGGTGGAGCTCGACCACCTGGCGGCGCGCCGCCCGTCGCAGCTCTCCGGTGGCCAGCAGCAGCGCGTCGCGCTCGCCCGCGCGGTCGTGAACCGGCCCGCGCTGCTGCTCCTCGACGAGCCGCTCGGTGCGCTGGACCTCAAGCTGCGCCGCCAGATGCAGCTCGAGCTGAAGTCGATCCAGACCGAGGTCGGCCTGACCTTCGTGCACGTCACGCACGACCAGGAGGAGGCCATGACGATGGCCGACACGGTCGCGGTCATGAACAAGGGCCGGATCGAGCAGATGGGCGCGCCGGAGCTGCTCTACGAGCTGCCGTCGACGGTGTTCGTGGCGAACTTCCTCGGCCAGTCGAACCTCTTCGCCGGTCCCGTCATCGACAGCGCGGGCGAAACGCTCGGCGTGGAGGTCGGCGGCCGGCGCATCCAGGTGCCGCGGACCCGGGCCCAGCGCAGCTCCGGCACGGTCACCGTGGGCGTACGCCCGGAGAAGCTGACGCTGCACGCGGGGGAGCACACGATCCCGCCCGGTGCGAACCGGCTCGGCCCCGGCCGGGTCATCGACGTCTCGTTCAGCGGCGTGAGCACGCAGTACCTCGTGGACATGCCGGGCATCGGCACGGTGATCGTGTTCGCGCAGAACCTCGCGAGCGGCCCGGCCGCCGGCTTCGGCGACGAGGTCTGGGTGTCGTGGGAGGCCTCCCACACCTTCGTGCTGGCCGACGAGCCGCCGGCCGACGGGAGATTCGCGGACGACACCGACACGCAGTCGGTGGCGGCGCAGGCGAAGGAGCGGCTGCTGTCCGAGCTGGAGGAGGCGTAGATGGCCATCGCCGCGTTCACCGGGGCTCCCGCAACCCAGGACCAGGAGCCTCCGGCGCGGCGCAAGTCGGGGATCGCGCTGGTCCTGCTGCTGCCCGGCGTGCTGTACCTGGTGCTGTTCTTCCTGACCCCGCTCGTCTCGCTCATCATCACGTCGTTCCAGACGCCTGCGCCGGAGGGCGACATCGGGCAGTACGTCGCGGCGTTCCAGTGGCAGAACTACACCGACGCGATCTCCGAGTACTGGCCGCAGATCCTGCGCTCGTTCGGCTACGCGCTGATCGCCACCGCGGCGGCGCTCGTGATCAGCTACCCGCTGGCGTACTTCATCGGCGTGAAGATGCGGTCGAAGCCCGTGCTGCAGAACCTGCTGATGACCCTCGTCATCGCGCCGTTCTTCATCAGCTTCCTGCTGCGGACCCTCGCCTGGAAGTCGATCCTCAGCGACGACGGCTGGGTGGCGAGCTCGCTGAAGGCGCTCAGCATCCTTCCGCCGGACGCCCACATCACCGGCACGCCGTTCTCGGTCATCTTCGGTCTGACATACAACTTCATCCCGTTCATGACGCTGCCGCTGTACTCGACGCTGGAGCGGCTGGACACCCGGTTGCTCGAGGCGGGGCGCGACCTCTACGCGAGCAACTGGATGACGTTCCGAAAGATCACCGTCCCGCTGTCGATGCCCGGCATCGTCTCCGGGACGCTGCTGACCTTCATCCCGGCTGCCGGCGACTACATCAACGCGTCGCAGGACTTCCTCGGCGCCGCGGACACCTCGATGATGGGCAACGTCATCGAGAGCAACTTCCTGGTGCTGCAGAACTATCCGGCGGCGGCGGCGATGTCGGTCATTCTGATGGCGGTCATCCTGGTGATCGTCGGGTTCTACGTGCGGCGGAGCGGGACGGAGGACCTGCTGTGACGACCACGACGACCACGCGCTCGCGCCCCCGGTTCCGGTTCCAGGGGCTCGGGCTCGGCGTGTACGCCTTCCTGGCGCTGGCGTTCCTGCTGATCCCGATCGTGTACACGTTCGTGTTCTCGTTCAACGACGCGATCAAGAACAACATCGCCTGGCGCGGCTTCACCCTCCGCAACTGGACCAACGTGTGCGACGCGGCCGGCATCTGCGACGCCTTCACCGCCTCGATCATCATCGGCATCGTCTCGACGGTGATCGCGACGGTGCTCGGCACCATGATCGCGATCGCGCTGATGCGCTACCGGTTCCGGTTCCGCTCGCAGACCAGCCTGCTGCTGTTCCTGCCGATGGCGAGCCCGGAGGTCGTGCTCGGCGCAGGACTCGCGGCGCAGTTCCTGAGCCTGAGTGTGAACAAGGGCTTCGGGACGATCATCATCGCCCACGTCATGTTCTGCATCAGCTTCGTGGTGGTGACGGTGAAGGCACGCGTCGCCTCGCTCGACCCGGCGCTGGAGGAGGCCGGACGCGACCTGTACGGGTCGCCGAACGCAGTGTTCTGGCGGATCACGTTCCCGCTGCTGCTGCCGGGCATCCTGTCGGCCGCACTGCTGTCGTTCTCGCTGAGCTTCGACGACTTCATCATCACGAACTTCAACGCCGGAGCGGTGACGACGTTCCCGATGTACATCTACATCGCGGCGTCGCGCGGCATCCCGGCCCAGGCGAACGTGATCGCGTCGGCAGTGTTCATCCTGACGATCCTGGTCGTGCTGATCTCCCAGCTCACCGCGGCCGCCCGCGCCAAGCGCCTCGCCCGCGCCACCCAGTGACCCCTCCGGCGGGAGGTCAGCGCGTGTAGGAGGCGCGGATCTGGCCGACGGGGACGCCGTTGCCGAGGACCGCGAGGTCCAGCTTCGGGGCGACGGCGTCCACCGCGGTGCGCTCGATCGCGCCCGCGTCCGCCAGCAGCGACAGAGCGACGATGGAGGCCGCGCGCAGGCTGCCGTCGAGGACCTTGAGGCTGACGGTGGTGCCGTCCGGCGCGGCCATGACCATGACACCCTCGGCGCCGAGCTTGGCGAAGATCCCGAGCTCATCGATCACGACGGTGTTGGCGCGGCCCGGACCGTCGATGGCCCAGCCGTTGGCGAGCACCGCGGTCCGCAGCAGGGCCGCATTGCGGTAGAGCGCGAAGGGCGAGCCCTCCGACGCCGTGCCGATCCGCTGGATGCCGCGCGCGAGCGCCAGCAGCGACATCGCGTGCACGGGAGCTCCGCAGCCGTCGACCCCGGTCGCGACGACCTTCTCGCCGGTCAGTCGCTCCGTGGTGTCGCGGATGTGCTGCTGCAGCGGGTGCTGCTGGCTGAGGTAGCTCTCCATCGGCCAGTGGTTCACCCGACAGGCCAGCAGCATCGCGGCGTGCTTGCCCGAACAGTTCATGTACACCGGGCTGCGCTGGCCGCCCTCGCGGATCGCGTTCTCACGCGATGCGCCGTCCAGCGGCCAGTCCGCGGGGCAGTGCAGAGCGTCCTCGGTGAGCTGGGCCTGCGCGAGCAGTCCTCGCACCACCGAGATGTGCGCGGGAGTGCCCGCGTGGCTCGCTGTGGCGAGCACGGCGCCCGCGCCCTCCAGGGTCGCGCCCGCGCCCATGACCGCCACAGCTTGGAACGGCTTCAGAGACGAGCGCGGGAACACCGGCTTCTCCGGCGCCCCGAGCGAGCGGACGACGGCGCCGTCCGGGCCGAGCACCACGGCGGACCCGGCGTGACGGGACTCGATGAACCCGCTGCGCTCGACGACCGCCAGCTCCACCGCCTCGGCGGTGCCGAAGACCTCCGAAGTCACGGCGACCTCCGGCGTCACAGCGCGGCGAACGCGTCGTCGAGGACGGACATCGCATCCGCGATGAGCTCGTCGCTCACGGCGAGGCTCGGCAGGAAGCGGAGCACGTTGCCGAAGGTGCCGGCGTTGAGGAACAGGATGCCGTGCTGCGCCGCGTAGGCGACGATCGCGTTCACTGCCTCCGGGTTCGGGATCTTGGTGGTCTCGCCGGTGCCCGGCTGGACCAGCTCGATCGCGACCATCGCGCCGATGCCGCGCACGTCGCCGATGATGTCGTACTTCGCCTTCAGCTCCTCCAGCGCGGGCTTGAGGGCCTTCTCGATGCGTGCGCCGCGGGCGAGGAGGTCGCCCTTCTCGATCTGCTCGAAGACCGCGATGGCGGCCGCCGCGGCGACGGGGTTGCCGCCGAAGGTGCCGCCGAGGCCGCCGGGCTGGGCGGAGTCCATGATCTCGGCGCGGCCGGTGACGGCGGCGAGCGGGAGTCCTCCCGCGATGCCCTTGGCGCTGAGCACCAGGTCGGGCACGAGGCCGAAGTGCTCGCTGGCGAAGAACGCGCCGGTGCGGGCCATGCCGCTCTGGATCTCGTCGGCGATGAAGACGACGCCGTTGGCCGTGCACCACTCCTGCAGCGCCGCGAGGTAGCCCTCGGCCGGGACGACGAAGCCGCCCTCGCCCTGGATCGGCTCGGCGACGAGGCAGGCCAGGTCGGTCGCTCCGACGACCTTCTCGAGGTATGCGATGGTGCGCGCGGCCGCCTCGGCGCCGCTCAGTCCGTCGCGGTACGGGTAGGAGTTGGGCGCGTGATAGACGTCGCCGGCGAACGGGCCGAAGCCGGTCGCGTACGGCATGGCCTTGTAGTTCATCGCCATCGTGAGGTTGGTGCGGCCGTGGTACGCGTGGTCGAGCACGGCGACGGCGCGGCGGCCGGTGTGCTTGCGGGCGATCTTGACGCCGTTCTCGACGGCCTCCGCGCCGGAGTTGACCAGCACGGTCTTCTTCGCGTGGTCGCCCGGGGTGTGCGCGGCGAGGAGTTCGGCGACGCGCACATACTCCTCGTACGGCGTGATGGTGAAGAGCGTGTGGATGACGTCCTGAAGCTGATCGGCGGCGGCCGCGACGACCGCGGTCTCGGTATGGCCGATCGTGGTCACGCCGATGCCGGCGCCGAAGTCGACGAACTGGTTGCCGTCGACGTCGACCAGGATGGCGCCGTTCGCGCGGGCGATGTACACGGGCAGGGCCGACGAGACTCCGGTCGGCACCACGGCGAGGCGGCGCTGATGCAGCTCCTGAGACTTCGGGCCGGGGACGGCGGTGACGATGCGGCGTTCTTGCTCCACGGTGAACGTGGGCGTGCTCAGGGTCTCAGTCATGATGATGGCCAGTTTAGCCGGGGTGCGAGAATCGAACCATGAAGCTCGAGCACCGCTATGCGATCGACCTGCAGTGGACCGGCAACCGCGGGGAGGGGACCAGCGGCTACAAGTCCTACGGCCGCGACCACACGGTGAGCACCGAGGGCAAGCACCCCATCGAGGGATCGGCCGACCGCGCCTTCTTCGGCGACACGGACCGCTGGAACCCGGAGGAGCTGCTGCTCGCCGCGCTCAGCCAGTGCCACATGCTCAGCTACCTGGCGGAGGCCGCCCGGGCGGGCGTCGTCGTCGTGGGCTACACGGACGCCGCGACGGGCGTCATGGAGCAGACGAACGACGGTGGAGGCCACTTCACCGGCGCGACGCTGCGGCCCAAGGTGACGATCGCCGACCCGGCGCAGGCCGAGCTGGCGGCGTCGCTGCACGCGCCGGCGTCGGCCAAGTGCTTCATCGCCGCCAGCGTCAACTTCCCTGTCGCTCACGAGCCCGAGCTCCTCACCCTCGCCTGACCCCCACTCTGGCTGACGACATTCGTACCGAATGTCGCGAAAACGCGCCGCATTCCCCGCATTCGTGCCGAAGCGCGCGGACTGCGCGCGACGACATTCGTGCCGAAGCGCGCGGACTGCGCGCGACGAGATTCGTGCGGAATCGCGCGGGGGCGAGAGGGAGCGAGCGCTAGAGGCGCTCGGGGCGCAACGCGCGCTTGACGCGCTCGACCGTGTTCGCCGGCGGCGACTCGTTGTACGTGCCCGCGAGCTCCTGTCCGGTGAGCTTGTGGATGGCCGCCATGATCTCGTCGGTCGCCTGACGGCGTGCGCGGCCGGACTCCGGGGGCCCGTAGTGCGCGACGTCGATCGGCTCGCCGAACGCGATGGTGATGCGGCGGACGCGCGGGAACTTCGCACCGACCGGCTGCACCTCGTTCGTGCCGATCAGCCCCACTGGGACGACCTTGGCCCCCGTGGTCAGCGCCAGCCAGCCGATCCCGGTGCGGCCCTTGTAGAGCCGGCCGTCGAGCGAGCGGGTCCCCTCCGGATAGACCGCGAAGGCGGCGCCCGTGTCGATGATCCGGCGCGACTGCTCCAGGGCCTCCTGGGCGGCCTGCCCGGCCCCGCGCTTGACGCCGACCGCGCCGATCGCGGTGAAGAACGACCGCGAGACCGCGCCCTTGAACCCGGTGCCCTCGAAGTAGTGCGACTTGGCGAGGAACTGCACGCGGCGCGGCGAGGTCATCGGGATGACCAGCGAGTCGATGAACGACAGGTGGTTGCTGGCCAGGATGATCTTGCCGTGGCGCGGCACGTTGCGGGCGCCGATGACGCGCGGCCGGTAGATGAGGCGCAGCAGCGGCGCCACCACCCGGCGGCCGATGAAGTAGGTCAGTCCCGGACGCGGGAGGACCTCCGCCTCCGCCTCGGGCCCTTCGCCGGGTGCTGTCTGACTCACAGAACGAGGGTAGTCCCGGACGTATGCCACGGACGGCATGAGACGGTCACCGCCCGAACGGCCGCAGCGGTGCGCAACCCCACCCTCCGGTGTAGATCAGGCACGGGAGCTGGAGCCCCGGGTACCGCACACTGCGCGGGTCGCCGAACCAGGAGGTGTACAGCCGCGAGAAGTTGAGGTTGCCGAAGGCCGAGCACGCGTCGCCCGGACCGGTCGGATGTGCGACCGTCTGCTTGTCGGGCTGGTACGGCGTGTAGTTGTAGAGGTTCGCCGTGGCCTGGTTCACGACCGTGACCGTGCTCGCCCCGCAGCCGGCGTCGGGGTGGTACTGGATCCGGTTCGCGCCGACCCGGTAGCGCCAGTCGGTCGGGTGCGCGGTGTACTCCCGGAACTGCCACGCCGCGCGGTAGACCTGGTTGAAGAAGCCGAAGTAGCGCGTGTCGCAGGCCGCGGTGTCCGGGCACGCGTACCCGGTCGCCTTCTGGTACCCGGACGCGCTCGGCGTGGTGAGCAGCGACTGCTCCTTCTGCAGCAGCACCAGGAGCACACGCGGGCTGACCGTGCAGGCCCGCGCGATGCGCACGACGATGCTGCTGGCCCGCTCGTTCCTCTGCGCCGGGATGGCGGCGCAGCGTTCGGCGGAGGCCGGGGTGCGCGGCACGTCCATGCGGAAGTCCGACAGGCACGGGGAGGCGTCCTTGGGGGTGCACGCGCGGGTGTCCAGGAAGCGCTGCACCTGGTCGGCCGTCATCGCATACGGGTTGTAGAAGCTGTCGTCGCTGATGATGTCGCCGGGGTCGAACGCAGGCCGGGGCTTCGTCGCGACCGTCACCGCCGCTCCCGGGGCCGCGGCCCGCGCGTCCTCCGCGGGCGCGCCTCCGACGGCGGGCAGCGCCGCGAGGACCGCCGCGGTCACGAGGACCGCGGCGCCGAGCCGTCGGCGGGGGAGGCGCATGGGCTCCGTCTCCGGGCGGGTCAGCCGAGGCGGCCGAGCGCCTCTTCGATCACGGTGGCGGCGTCGTCGATCAGCTCCTCGCTGATGACGACCGAAGGCAAGAGCCGCAGGACGCTGTCCCAGCTGCCGGCATCCAGCGGGATGACCCCGTTGGCGGTCGCATGCGCGAGCACGGCCTTCAGTGCATCAGGGTTGGGTTTCTTCGTCCCGGGCACGACCAGCTCCACGCCGAACATCGCGCCGACGCCGCGGACCTCGCCGACGACGGGGAAGCGATCGGCCCAGTCTCCGATCCGCGCCCAGAGCGCCTTCTCGACGCGCTTCGCCTCGGCGAGCAGGTCCTCCTGCTCGAAGGCCTCGAAGACCGCGAGCGCTGCGGCGGTGGAGACCGGGTTGCCGCCGAACGTTCCGCCGATGCCGCCGGGCTGGACCGCATCCATGATCTCGGCGCGGCCGGTCACCGCTGCGAGCGGGAAACCGCCCGCGATGCCCTTGGCGGACGTGATCAGATCGGGGACGACGCCGTGGTGCTCGATCGAGTACCAGGTGCCGGTGCGGCCGATGCCGGCTTGGATCTCGTCGGCGACGAAGACGATGCCGTTCTCGGTGCAGTACTCCGAGAGGCGCGTGAAGTAGCCGGGCGCCGGGATGATGATGCCGCCGTCGCCCTGCACCGGCTCCACGAACAGCGCTGCCAGCTCGGTGGCTCCGATGTGCGTCTCGATGTAGTCGATGGTGCGGTCCGCGGCCTCCTCGCCCGTCATCCCCTCCGGGTCGCGGAACGGGTAGCTGATCGGGAGGCTGTAGATCTCGCCAGGGAACGGGCCCATGCCCGCGCGCTCCGGCCAGGGGCGGTAGGTCATCGCCATCGTCAGGTTGGTGCGGCCGTGGAAGGCGTGGTCGAGGGTCGCGATGGCGCGGCGGCCAGTGTACTTGCGAGCGATCTTGACCGCGTTCTCCACGGCCTCCGCGCCCGAGTTGACCAGGATGCTGTGCTTCTCGAAGTCGCCCGGCGTGATCTCGGCCAGCTTCTCGGCGACGCGCACGTAGTTCTCGTACGGCGTCACGGTGAAGAGCGTGTGGGTGAGCTTCGCGGCCTGCTCGGCCGCGGCAGCGGCGACGGCGGGGTGCGCGTGGCCGATGGTGGTCACACCGATGCCGCAGCCCAGGTCGATCAAGCGGTTGCCGTCGACGTCGACCAGGATCGCTCCCGAGCCGGACTCCATGTAGATGTTCGCGAGCGTCCCGGCGCCGCGGCTGACCGACGCGACGCGGCGCTGCTGCAGCTCCACCGAGCGCGGGCCGGGCAGCTCGGTGACGACGTGACGGGACTGAGGGACGGAGAAGTCGCGGGTCATGTCCTCCATCGTATGGGCGTTGTTCAGGCGTCCGTTCAGCGGGGACCTAGGTGGATGAGGCAGACTGGCTCCTCGTGCGCAGATCCCTCTCCGTCCTCACAGCCGCCCTCGTCGTCGCCGGCCTCGCCGCCTGCAGCTCCTCGTCGCCTTCTCCCACGGCGTCCAGCACCGCTGCGGCCGCGAGCTGCCAGAACGTGAAGTCGGGCTCGACCTCCGACTCCGTCAAAGTCTCCGGCGAATTCCACCAGACGCCGACGGTGACCTTCCCGACTCCGCTCAAGGTCACGGATCTCGAGCGCACCGTGGTGACGAAAGGCACCGGCAAGAAGATCGACGCGGGGGCGACCGCCGGACTCGCCCTTGCGGCATACGACGGCACCACGGGTAAAGAGCTCGCCGCGCCCGAGGGCTTCGGCACCCAGGCCGCAGTCGATGCGCCGGTCGACGACACGAAGTGGCTTCCGGGCTTCGTCCGCGGTGTCGAGTGCCTGAATGTCGGCTCGCGGGTCGTCGTGACCGCCACGGCCGAGCAGGCCTTCGGCAAGGCCTACTCCCAGCTGAACCTCAAGCAGAACGCCCCCGTCGTGCTGCTGGCCGACATCGTCAACATCCCGCCCAAGCTGCCCACCAAGGCGAACGGAACGGCCGTTCCTCCCACCCCGGGCTTCCCGACGGTGAAGCTCAGCAAGACGGGCGAGCCGACCATCACCATCCCGAAAGCCGACCCGCCGACGGAGACGCGGGTCGCTGAGCTGAAGAAGGGCTCGGGCGAGACCGTTCTGCCGGGCGACACGGTCACGGTTCAGTACAAGGGCGTGATCTGGCGGAACGGCCAGATGTTCGACTCCAGCTGGAGCCGGGGCCAGACGGCGTCGTTCAAGACGACGGAGGTCGTGAAGGGCTTCCAGAAGGCTCTCGAGGGCCAGACAGTCGGCTCGCAGGTCATCACGATCGTGCCGCCCGCCGACGGCTACGGCGCGGCCGGCCAGGGCGACATCAAGGGCACCGACACCATGGTCTTCGTGGTCGACATCCTCGGGACCACACGCTGATGGCGCCGCGCCGCGTCGTCATCCTCGGCTCGACCGGCTCGATCGGCACGCAGGCGCTCGACGTCATCGCGGCGAACCCCGACCGGTTCGACGTGGTCGGGCTCACCGCCGGGCGCAACGCCGACCTCCTCGCCGAGCAGGCGGAGCGGTTCGGCGTGCGCGACACGGCACTCGGCGCCGACGACGCGGTGCGGCTGATCCACTCGGTCGAGGCGGACGTGGTGCTCAACGGCATCACCGGCTCGGTCGGGCTCGGCCCGACGCTCGCGGCCCTGGAGACCGGGGCGATGCTCGCGCTCGCCAACAAGGAGTCGCTGATCGTCGGCGGCGCGCTGGTGAAGCAGGCCGCGGCCCCCGGCCAGCTCGTCCCGGTCGACTCGGAGCACTCGGCGCTCGCCCAGGCTCTGCGCTCCGGCACAGCCGACGAGGTGCGCCGGCTCGTGCTGACGGCGTCGGGAGGCCCCTTCCGCGGCCGCTCGCGCGACTCGCTCCGAGACGTCACGCCGGCCGAGGCGCTGGCGCACCCGACCTGGGACATGGGCCTGGTCGTGACGACCAACTCGGCGACCCTCGTCAACAAGGGTCTCGAGGTCATCGAGGCCCACCTGCTCTTCGACGTCCCCTACGACCGGATCGAGGTGACGGTGCACCCGCAGTCCGTCATCCACTCGATGGTGGAGTTCGTGGACGGCTCGACCATCGCGCAGGCGTCCCCGCCCGACATGCGCCTCCCGATCTCGCTCGGCCTCGGCTGGCCCGACCGGGTGCCGGGTATCGGTGCGCCGCTGGACTGGACGCAGGCGCACTCCTGGACGTTCGAGCCCCTCGACACCGAGGCGTTCCCCGCCGTGGCGCTCGCCAAGCGGGTCGGGACGGCGGGCGGCACGTACCCGGCGGTGTTCAACGCGGCCAACGAGCAGGCGGTCGCGGCCTTCCACGCCGGCGCGATCGGCTACCTGGACATCGTGGACACAGTGGAGCGTGTCGTGGACGAGCACGAGCCGTCCGGCGAGCTGACCCTGGAGTCGCTGGCGGAAGCCGAGCGCTGGGCGCGCGCGGCTGCCGACGCCCACCTGGCCGGCTGACCGTCGTCGAAGGGCACCTCAATGCCCTGAAACGCCGTTTCAAGGGCGTCTACGTGTCCCTCGACGAGGGTTGACGTGCACATAGGGTTCGTGGGGTTCGCTCCAAGGGTCCGCCGCTAGCCTGGGCATGTGGATTCCGTGCTCCTGTTCATCCTCGGCGTCGTCATCATCCTGGTGGGCGTCGCGCTCTCGATCGCGTTGCACGAGATCGGCCACCTGGTCCCCGCCAAGCTGTTCGGCGTGAAGGTCACCCAGTACATGATCGGATTCGGCCGCACGCTGTTCTCGGTCAAGCGCGGGGAGACGGAGTACGGCCTCAAGGCGATTCCGCTCGGCGGCTACATCTCGATGATCGGGATGTTCCCGCCCGGCAAGGAGGGCGGCAGCGGCCGCAACGCGACCACCGGCTTCATGCAGGCCATGGTGCAGGACGCCCGCAGCTCCAGCGCCGAGACGGTCGGGGAGGGCGAGGAGGGCCGCACCTTCTACCGCCTCCCGGTGTGGAAGCGCATCGTCATCATGTTCGGCGGGCCGTTCATGAACCTGCTGATCGCGGTGGTGCTGTTCGGGGTGCTGCTGATGGGGTTCGGGACGGCGCAGGCATCGACGACCATCGGGTCGGTCAGTCAGTGCGTGCAGCCCACTACGAGCACTTCCCAGACCTGCGGCGCCGACGCGAAGCAGGCTCCCGCCGCCGCGGCAGGGCTGAAGCCCGGCGACACCATCGTCAGTATCGACGGGACGAAGATCAGCTCGTGGAAACAGGCGACGGTCATCATCCGAGACTCCGCGGACGTGCCGCTGAGGGTCGTGGTCCGACGTGACGGGCAGGACCGCACGATGGTCCTCACCCCGATGACGAACACAGTCGCCAGGCTCGACGCGAACGGGCAGGCGATCAAGGCCGCCGACGGCAGCATGGAGACCGTGAAGGCCGGCTTCGTCGGCATCGGAGCCGAGGAGAAGCTCGTCCCGCAGCCCATCACCTCCGTCCTCCCCGCCGTGGGCGCGCAGACCTCAGCGGTCGTCGGCGTCGTCATCCACCTGCCGCAGCGCATGGTGGACGTCTGGAACGCCGCCTTCGGCTCCGCGCCGCGCGACCCGAACGGCCCGCTCAGCCTGGTCGGGGTCGGCCGCGCGGCGGGGGAGTTGACCGCGCTCAACGGCGTGCCGGTGGTGGACAAGGTCTACTCGATGATCGGCATCCTCGCGTCGCTGAACATCGCGCTGTTCGTCTTCAACCTCATCCCGCTGCTGCCGCTCGACGGCGGGCACATCGCGGGTGCTCTCTGGGAGGGCTTCCGCCGGTCGATCGCGAAGCTGTTCAAGCGGCGCGACCCGGGGCCTGTGGACATGGCCAAGCTGATGCCCCTGACGATGGCCGTGGTCGTCGTGCTGGGCGGCATGAGCCTGCTGCTGATGTACGCGGACATCGTCAAGCCGGTCAACCTGTTCGGCTGACGCGGGCGGGGGCTCCACTCACCCGACGCCCAGGAGGTTCCCACCGGGCCGCGTAGGATTGTCGGGTGGCAGCAATCAATCTGGGGATGCCCAAGGTCCCCGAGACCCTCGCACCCCGTCGCAAGTCCCGCCAGATCCGTGTCGGAAAGGTCCTGGTCGGCGGCGACGCCCCGGTCAGCGTCCAGTCGATGTGCACGACGCCGACGACGAACATCAACGCGACCCTCCAGCAGATCGCCGAGCTGACGGCCTCCGGCTGCGACATCGTCCGGGTCGCCGTGCCGAGCCGGGACGACGCCGAGGCGCTGCCGATCATCGCCAAGAAGAGCCAGATCCCGGTCATCGCCGACATCCACTTCCAGCCCAACTACGTCTATGCGGCGATCGACGCCGGCTGCGCGGCCGTGCGGGTGAACCCGGGCAACATCCGCAAGTTCGACGACCAGGTCGGAAAGATCGCGGCCTACGCCAAGGCCGCGGGCGTCTCGCTGCGCATCGGCGTCAACGCGGGCTCGCTCGAGCCGAGCCTCCTGCAGAAGTACGGCAAGCCGACCGCGGAGGCGCTGGTCGAGAGCGCCGTCTGGGAGGCCAGCCTCTTCGAGGAGCACGACTTCCACGACTTCAAGATCTCGGTCAAGCACAACGACCCGATCGTGATGGTGAAGGCGTACCGCCAGCTCGCCGAGCGAGGCGACTGGCCCCTCCACCTCGGCGTGACGGAGGCCGGCCCGGCGTTCCAGGGCACCATCAAGTCCGCGACCGCGTTCGGCATCCTGCTGTCGGAGGGCATCGGCGACACCATCCGCGTCTCGTTGTCCGCGCCGCCGGCCGAGGAGGTGAAGGTGGGCCTGCAGATCCTGCAGTCGCTCAACCTCCGCGAGCGCAAGCTGGAGATCGTCTCCTGCCCGAGCTGCGGCCGCGCCCAGGTCGACGTCTACACCCTCGCCGACAGCGTCACGGAGGGCCTGCAGGGCATGAGCGTGCCGCTGCGCGTCGCGGTCATGGGCTGCGTCGTCAACGGCCCGGGCGAGGCCCGCGAGGCCGACCTCGGCGTCGCCAGCGGCAACGGCAAGGGCCAGATCTTCGTCAAGGGCGAGGTCATCAAGACCGTGCCGGAGGCCGAGATCGTGGCGACGCTCATCGAGGAGGCGAACCGCATCGCCGCCGAGATGGAGGACGCCCAGGTCGCCTCCGGCGCGCCGACGGTCACCGTCGGTCACTAGCGCCCGCCGCCGGTGCGGGAAGGCCACCTCCACCGCACCACTAACATGGAACGGTGCCTACTCGCCTGACGAACTACTTCCTCCGCACCCTCCGTGAAGACCCCTCCGACGCGGAGGTGACCAGCCACAAGCTCCTCGTGCGCGCCGGTTACATCCGCCGCCAGGCGCCGGGCATCTTCGCGTGGCTGCCGCTGGGGCTGCGGGTGAAGGCGCGGATCGAGCAGATCATCCGCGAGGAGATGACGGCCGCGGGCGCCCACGAGGTGCACTTCCCCGCCCTGCTGCCGCGCGAACCCTACGAGGCGACCGGCCGCTGGGAGGAGTACGGCGACGGGATCTTCCGGCTCAAGGACCGCAAGGACGCCGACTACCTGCTCGCGCCCACGCACGAGGAGGTCTTCACCCTGCTGGTCAAGGACCTCTATTCGTCGTACAAGGACCTGCCGCTGTCGATCTACCAGATCCAGGACAAGTACCGCGATGAGGCGCGTCCCCGGGCCGGCCTGCTGCGCGGGCGCGAGTTCACCATGAAGGACGCGTACTCCTTCGACTACACCGACGCGGGCCTCGACACCAGCTACATGGCGCAGCGCGACGCCTACGAGCGCATCTTCGGCCGCCTCGGCCTCGACTACGTGATCGTGCAGGCCGACGCCGGCGCGATGGGCGGTTCCCGCAGCGAGGAGTTCCTGCACCCCACCCCGGTCGGCGAGGACACCTTCGTGCGCTCGGCGGGCGGCTACGCGGCCAACGTGGAGGCCTTCACCACGCTCGTGCCGCCCACACGCGGCTACGAGAAGCTGACGCCGCAGGAGGTGCTCGACACCCCGAACACGCCCACCATCCAGACCCTGGTCGACGTCGCGAACGAGAAGCACCCGCGCCCGGACGGCCGCGCCTGGACCGCCGCGGACACGCTCAAGAACGTCGTCCTGGCGCTCACCCACCTGGACGGCACGCGCGAGCTCGTCGTCGTCGGCCTGCCCGGCGACCGGGAAGTCGATCTGAAGCGCGCCGAGGTGGCCTTCGCGCCCGCGGAGGTGGACGCCGCGACCGAGGACGACTTCCGCACGCATCCCGGCCTGGTGAAGGGCTACATCGGCCCCTGGTCGGCCGAGGGCCCTGTGCTCGGCGAGGAGGCTTCGACCGGCATCCGCTATGTCGTCGACCCGCGGGTGGTCGACGGCTCGGGCTGGATCACCGGGGCGAACGTCCACGGCAAGCATGTCTTCGGACTGGTCGCCGGCCGCGACTTCGCCTGGGACGGCACCGTGGAGGTCGCCGAGGTGAAGCCGGGCGACGCCGCTCCGGACGGCTCCGGTCCCGTCGAGCTGGCGCGCGGCATGGAGATCGGCCACGTCTTCCAGCTCGGCCGCAAGTACGCCGAGGCGCTGGGCCTGAAGGTGCTGGACGAGAACGGCAAGCTCGTCACGGTGACGATGGGCTCCTACGGCATCGGCGTCACGCGCATCCTGGCGATCATCGCCGAGGAGAACAACGACGACAAGGGCCTGGTCTGGCCGGCGGCGGTCGCGCCGTTCGACGTGCACGTGGTGGCCGCGGGCCGCGACGCCGTCGCGTTCGAGGTGGCCGAGCAGGCCGCCGCAGAGCTGGAGGCCGCCGGCCTCGAGGTGCTGCTGGACGACCGTCCCAAGGTGTCGCCGGGTGTGAAGTTCGGCGACGCCGAGCTCATCGGCATCCCGCGCGTGCTCGTCGCCGGCCGCGGCGCCGGCGACGGCGAGGTCGAGCTGTGGGACCGCCGGACCGGCGAGCGGTCGACGCTTCCGCTCGCGGAGGCGGTGGCGGCGCTGACCGCCTGAGGACTCTCCGACGCCGCCTGCCGCGCTTCGCGGTTCAGGCGGCGTCGTCGTCCCCGGTGATCTCCGCGTGGATGCGGCGGAGGTCCTCCATGAGCGAGCCGATCAGCACCCAGTGCCGCGGGTTCGGGGTGCTGATGACGAGCGGCGCTGTGAGGACGGGAATTCCCGCCGTCTCCGTGCCGGGCTCCTCGACGGGCGCGTCCGGGTCGCGCGACAGCAGCCGCAGGTCGTGGGCGGAGCGCTCCAGCTCGTCCGCGATCGCCGCGATGGTCGGCTCGTCGGCGAGGCTGTCGTCGTAGTGGTCGTGGAACGCCCGGGTCATGCCGAGCGAGCGCGTGATCAGCGGCCGCAACCGCGCGAAGAGCTGCTGGTCGTGCTCCAGGACGACCCGGTGCTTGGACTGGCGGGGATTGAGCGTGAGGCTCTCGTCGGCCGAGGTCAGCGCGGCCTCCGCCTTCTTCTCCATCGGACGCAGCAGGCGCGCCTCGATGAGCAGCGCGTCCCGCTCGCCGGATGTCGGCCGGCTGGTCAGGGCGACGGCGAGCCGGTCGAGCGTCGACGCGATCTCGCGGCCGAGGTCGAGGACGGCGGTGCGGGCCGGCCCGGTGAGCACCGGCGGGACGATCGCGATGTTGACGATGACGCCGATCGCCGCGCCGAGCACGGTCTCCACGATGCGGGCGACGGCGTACTCCGGGTTGGTCGCGCCGAGCGAGAGGACGAGCATGACGCTGATCGGGATCTGGTTCGCTGTGCCCGGCGTCAGCTTGAGCGCCCACGAGATGACGAGGGACGCGACGATGGCGACCAGGACGATCCAGGTGTTCGCCCCGAACAGCAGGCCGACCACGTAGGCGATGACGACGCCGAGGATCACCCCGAGCGAGCGCTCGACGGCGCGGCCGACCGACTGGTTCACGCTCGGCTGCACGACGAGCAGGGCCGCGATCGTCGCGAACACCGGGAGCTCGCCGGGGAAGAGCAGCGCGGCGACGCCCCACGAGATGATCATCGCGGTAGCGGTCTTGGCCACCTGCAGGAACGGGAGCCGCGTCGTCGTCCGGATGTTCGCGGGGAGGGTGAGGGGAACCCGGAACTTCGAACGCACAGCTCCAGCGTAGCCGGACGCCATGACCCCGGGATTCCCCGCGCGACTCAGGAGGCGTAGCGCCGGTACGCCTCCGACGCGCGCTCGGCGGCCCGCTCCTGCCCGGCCGTGAGCGGCGCGAACGACTGGATGTCCACCGCGCCGCGACCCTCCGTGCCGGCTGCGGCCTTCCCGCGTCGCCAGGTTCCCACCACGCGCCCCCGGGCCACCACGATCGGCTGGAACACACCGTTGCCGCCGGGGACGATCCGCTGGAAGTGCTCGTCGTCGAGCACGAGGTCGCGCTGCTGGTACCCGAGCAGGTACTCGTCGAAGGCGGGAAGGAGGTGCACGGCCTCCCGCTCCCGCCGCGATTGCGCGAGCCCTGCGGCCCGGTCGGCCAGCTCGGCCGTCAGCAGGTACTCGACGCCGTCGACCTCCAGCGCGGTGATCGCGTCGCCGAGGACCGCGCGGGCGGTCTTCGCGCCGGCGACCGTGCCTTTGGTCCACCAGACGAAGTCCCGCACGGTCGCCGGGCCGTGGCCGCGGAGGTACCGGAGCAGGAACTCACCCCACGCCTCGTCCGGTTCGAGCCGGCGGGACTGCGGCGCCCACTCGTCCAGCAGCACCAGGGCCTGCTGCGTGCGGAGGGCCGGCCCCCAGCAGATCAGCCCGGTCTGCGCCAGGTAGTAGATGAGGTGGTAACCGCGCTGGCCGGCCGTCGCGATGCCGTTCGCCTCCCACAGCTCCATCAGTTCGGCACGGCCGATGCTCGCGCCGCCGGCGAGGGTCTCGGTGGCCACATCGCGCGCGCGGACGAAGTCGGGCGTGTCCAGCTCGAGCTGTTTGTGCCGGGCGGCCAGGCCCGCGATCATCCGGCCGGTGGTGATCCCGAGCATCCAGCGGAGGTCCTCCGGCGGGACGAAGTGCAGTGTGCCGCGCATCGGCCACGACCGCACGATGCGTCCGGCGTCGAGGTCGGCCAGCACGTCGGCCCGGGTGACGCCGCCCGTGCGCACGCCCAGTGCCCAGGATCCTGCGGCGAAGTCCTGCGCCTGCACGGCGAGCATCCTGCGCGCGACGTCGGCGGGGGTGGCCTCGCGGTCGCCGTCGATCGCGTGGGCGAGGCGGCGCAGGCGCAGCAGGTCGGCGCGGGAGGTCATGGACCCAGTCTGGCGCAGACCGCCGTCACGGGCGGCGCCCGCTCACGGAAGGAGGTCGTGCTCTTTCAGCTGGTCGCTCAGTCCCGCGCCGTCGGGGGCGTACATCCACGGCGCGCCGGAGATCTCGCTGTGCTTCTCCGCTTTCGAGCGGCCGCCGGCCAGCACCGCCTCGCTGTTGGAGAGCTGCCGGATGGCGACGCCCGCCACGTTGCCCGGGTGCTCCCTGGCGAAATCGCTGTAGAGCCCCTCGTCGTGCTGTCCGTCGTCGCCGATGAGCAACCACTTCAGCCCGGGGAACTCGTCGGCCAGCCGGGCGAGGCTGACGCGCTTGTGCTCGCGGCCCGAGCGGAAGAACCGGTCGTGGGTGGGCCCCCAGTCCGTGAGGAGCAGCGGCCCAGCGGGTAACAGGTTGCGCGAGAGGAAGCGCGTGAGGGTCGGCGCGACGTTCCAGGCGCCGGTGGAGAGGTAGATGACCGGGGCGCCGGGGTGCGCCGCGGAGAGCCGTTCCAGCAGCACGGCCATGCCGGGGGTGGGGACGCGCGCGTGCTCGTCCAGCACGAAGGTGTTCCAGGCGGCGAGCAGGGGCCGGGGGAGCGCGGTGACCATCACGGTGTCGTCCACGTCGGAGATGATTCCGAAGGTGGCCTTGGGGTCGACGATGTAGACCGGCGCCTCGAACACGCGCGGGGACTCCGGCGTCGTGAGCTTCACGGTGTGCCATCCCGGTGCGAGCTGGACCGGGAGGACCGTGTCGATGACGCCGCCGCGGTCCGGCCGGACGACGTGGTGCGCGCCGTCGACCTGCACCGTGACGGCGACGTCGCCGACCGGGACGCTGATGAACGATCGCCAGCCGCGGATGGACTCCTCGCGCTTGCGGTGCTTGCGCTCGGCGCGGCTGCCCGGGCGCGGCTCCTTCGCCAGCACGACCCGGCCGAGGATGCGCACCCAGGTGGGCGAGCCGTAGCCGGTGTACGGGACGACGGTCGCCAGGAAGCCGTGCTTGCGCGCGCGGCGGGCACGGAATTCGTGGAAGGCGTCCTCGATGCGCGCCGCACGGTGCATGATCGGGTCGACGCTCGTGCTGCGCTTGGCCGGGTCAACAGTCATAGAGACACCAGTTTCTCACGGAGTGAAGGTTCGCTCAGACGCAGCCCCCAGATCTGGGGTGAGGATTCTTCGGTGTGTCGGAGGAAATTCCCCAGCAAAGGTGAGATTTCCACAATATGATCCCGATAGCGCGACGGAATGGACCGTCGCCGGGCTGGGGACCCGCACGCGTATCGTGGAGAAAGAGAAAGAAGGAGTCGCCCTCGTGCCCATCAACGACCTGGTCGCCGCACAGAACACCGCCGGAGCGCCGCTCGTACGGACGGAGCCGATCCAGGAGCGCAGCGCCGCCCGGATCGACGCCCTCCTCGACGCCGCCGCGGAGGTGGTGGACGAGATCGGATTCGACCGCCTGACGACCGCGATGGTCGCCGAGCGCGCCGGCGCGTCCATCGGCACGGTCTACCGGTACTTCCCGGACCGCATCGTCCTGCTGCAGGCGCTGCGCGACCGCGCGCTGCTGCGCTACCGGCACTCCGTGGTCGCGGCCATCCACGCCGAGAGCCCCGAACACTGGTGGAACGCCGTGGAGTGCGCGATCGACGCGTTCGTCGCGATGTTCCGCACCGAGCCGGGCTTCCGCATCATCCGCTTCACCGACGCCGAGCGCTCCGGCCTGCCCGGCGAGGAGGAGCCGGAGCAGACGGCGTCGTTCGCGTCGCAGTTCGCCTCGATCCTGTCGGAGGAGTACGGCCTCCCCGCGGGCGAGGACCTCGCCTTCCGGCTGGAGATCGTCGTGGAGATCATGGACGGCCTGATCAACCGGGCCTTCCTCGACGACCCGATGGGAGACTCCCGCTACATCGACGAGGCGCGCGTCGTGGCCCGCGAGTACCTGGAGCGGCGGTACGACCCGAAGAGCTGAGGCTCTTCGGGGAATGTCGGCGGTATGGGACAGGGTTGTCTCATGGTGACTGGGTTTCCTGCCACAAACCGACCCAATTCGTTGCGCATTGAGCAAAACGCTGTTTGGGTGGATTCGATGGCCCCGAAATCAGAGACCACCCCGTCCCGTCAACCGAGAGCTGAGGACCGATGATCGAGTTCCGCTCCGTGACGAAACGGTTCCCGGACGGGACCGTCGCGGTGGACGACTTCTCCCTGGTCGTCCCGTCCCGCCAGATCACGGTGCTCGTCGGCTCGTCCGGCAGCGGCAAGACCACGATCCTGCGCATGGTCAACCGCATGGTCGACCCGACCAGCGGCACTGTGTCGATCGACGGCGAGAACGTGCAGAGCCTGAAACCGGTGCACCTGCGCAGGCGCATCGGCTACGTCATGCAGAATTCGGGGCTGCTGCCGCACCGCAAGGTCGTGGACAACATCGCGACAGTGCCGCTGCTCACCGGCGTCAAGCGGAAGGCCGCGCACGAGCGCGCGCTGGAGCTCATGGACACGGTCGGCCTGGAGCGCTCGCTGGCGGACAAGTACCCCAGCCAGCTCTCGGGAGGCCAGCAGCAGCGCGTCGGGGTGGCCCGCGGGCTCGCGGTCGACCCCAACATCCTGCTGATGGACGAGCCGTTCGGCGCCGTCGACCCGATCGTGCGCGACGACCTGCAGAACGAACTGCTGCGACTGCAGCGCGAACTGGGCAAGACTGTGCTGTTCGTGACGCACGACATCGACGAGGCGTTCCGGCTGGGGGATCAGGTGGTGATCTTCCGCAAGGGCGGGATCGTCGCCCAGCAGGGCACGCCGGCCGAGATCCTCGCGCAGCCGGCCGACGACTTCGTGTCGTCGTTCGTGGGCGCCGACCGGGGCAAGCGCGCCCTCCACATCGAGCGGACGCGGACCGGCTCCGTGCTGGTCGACAGCGAGGGGCGCACCGCCGGTGTGCTCAGCGCGGACGACTCCGCTGCTTCCGACGAAGCAAAGGCCGCGACCGTTTCGGTCGCGGGTGCCGCGGCGCAGGGTGAGGAACCGACGTGAGCTTCTTGTGGTCGAACCTCGGCCAGGTCTGGAATCTCACGGTCTCCCACGTGTGGTTGAGCGCTATCCCGATCGTCGTCGGCTTCCTGCTGTCGCTTCCGATCGGCTGGCTTGCGAACCGCTCGCGCGTCAGCCGCCCCGTGCTCCTGACGCTCGGCGGGATCCTGTACGCGATCCCGTCGCTGCCGCTGTTCTTCGCCATGCCGGCCCTGATCGGCACGAAGATCCTCGACCCGGCGAACGTCGTCGTGGCGCTGAGCATCTACGCCGTCGCGCTGATGGTGCGCACGACGGCCGACGCGCTCGACTCCGTGCCGGGTGACGTGGTCCAGTCGGCCACAGCGGTCGGTTTCTCCGGCTGGCGGCGCTTCTGGACGGTGGAGCTCCCGCTCGCCGGCCCGGTGCTCCTGGCCGGACTCCGCGTCGTCTCGGTGTCCACCGTGAGCCTGGTGAGCGTCGGTGCGCTGCTCGGCGTGCCGAACCTCGGCCAGCTCTTCACGGACGGCCTCAACCGGTACTACCCCGAAGAGGTCGCGGTCGGCATCGTCATGATCATGGTGGTCGCACTCGTGTTCGATCTCGTGCTGGTGCTGCTCGGGCGGCTGCTGCTGCCGTGGTCGCGGCTGGACAAGCGCACGGGCCGGCTCCGCCGCTCCGCCGCGATGAAGGCGGTGACCGGCGCATGACCGATTTCGTCGCGGCCTTCGGCTGGCTCTTCGACCCGGTGAACTGGGCGGGGCCCGGTGGCATCCCCGCACGCACAGGCGAGCACATCCTGTACACCCTGCTGACGCTCCTGCTCGCCGCCGTGATCGCGCTGCCGATCGGCTTCGCGATCGGGCACACCGGGCGCCTCCGCGGGCTCGCGGTCGGCGCCTCGGGCGCCCTGCGCGCCCTGCCGACGCTGGGTCTGGTGGTCTACCTCGCGCTGATCATGGCGAACATCACGATCCTGCCCCCGCTGATCGCGCTGACCATCCTCGCCATCCCGCCGCTGCTCGCCGGCGCGTACTCGGGCCTGGAGTCGGTGAACCGCAGCACGATCGACGCCGCGCGCGCCGTCGGGATGACCGAGTGGCAGATCTTCGCCAAGGTGGAGCTGCCGCTGTCGCTTCCCCTCGTCATCGGCGGCATCCGCTCCGGCGCGCTCCAGGTGATCGCGACGTGGACGGTGGCCGCCATCCTCCCGGTCGGCGGCCTCGGCCGGTTCCTGTTCGACGGGCTGGCGGTGCAGAACTATCCCGAGATGCTCGGCGGTTCGATCATCGTGGTCGTGCTCGCGCTCGTCGTCGACGGTCTGTTCGCGCTGACTCAGAAGCTCGTCGTGCCGCGCGGCGTCACCGCCGGCAAGGTCCGCGCCGACCGGGCCGGCGAGCCGCGGCGCACGTTCGCGTTCCCGCGCCCGGGCGACAGCCCGTCCCCTGACTCACAGTGACCCATCGCACACAGAAGAGAGAGAATCACATGTTCGGATCCAAGAAGGGCCGCATCGCGGCCGGTGTGCTCGCGGCGGGGGCGCTCATCGCCCTCAGCGCGTGCTCGTCCGGCGGCGGCGGCGCGTTCAATACCAGCAGCAGTGGCAGCGGCTCCTCGAGCGACAGCATCACCGTCGGATCCGCCGCGTTCGGCGAGAACGAGATCCTGATGCAGATCTACGGCCAGGCCCTCGCCGCCAACGGCGTCAAGGTCAGCTACAAGCCGAGCATCGGCCAGCGCGACGTCTACCTCAAGGCGCTCCAGGACGGCTCGATCGACCTGGTCCCGGAGTACTCCGGCAACCTGCTGCAGTTCTACAACAAGACCAGCACGGCGTCCTCGAGCGCAGACGTCTACGCCGCGCTCAACGACGCCCTGCCCAAGGGCTTCGAGGTGCTCGACCAGGCCAAGGCGCAAGACGCCGACGCCTACAACGTCACCAAGGAGTTCTCGGACAAGTACAAGGTCACCAGCCTGGAGGACCTCAAGAAGGTCACCGTGCCGCTGACCGTGGGCGCCAATCCCGAGTTCGGCACCCGGCCGTACGGCATCCCGGGTCTCAAGTCGACCTACGGCGTGACGGCGTCGCTCACCCCGATCAGCGACTCGGGCGGCCCGCTGACCGTCGCGGCGCTGAAGAACGGCAGCGTTCAGCTGGCGGACATCTACACCACCACCCCGGCCATCAAGGACAACGGGTTCGTCGTGCTCAAGGACCCGAAGAACCTGATCGCCGCGCAGAACATCGTGCCGCTGATCAACAGCAAGAAGGCCTCCGACAAGGTCAAGTCGGTGCTCAACAAGGTCTCGGCCGAGCTGACCACGGACGACCTGATCACGATGAACAGCGAGAACCAGGGCGCCAGCAAGACCCAGCCGGACGCCGTGGCGAAGAAGTGGCTGCAGGAGCACCCGATCAAGATGTGAGCGGCTGACGGGGGAGGGCGACCTCCTCACGACTCCGCGTGCGGCGGCTCGGGCGACCGGGCCGCCGCCTTCGTCTGTCCGGACTCTGCCGCTGAACTAGGCGGTGCGGATCAGCGACCAGAACGCCTCGATCGCATCGGCCATGTCGGCGGACGGATCGAGCATCCACTGCACCTGCATCCCGTCTGCGACAGCCACCGCGAGGCGCGCGAGCATGCGCGCGTCCACGCCTGCGCTTACCCGCCCCGCCTCCTGCTCGGAGCAGATGGACTGCTCCAGACCGCCGACGATCTGCCGGTAGCGGGACACGAAGTAGTCGTGGCCGGGGTGGTCGGGGTCGGCCGCCTCCGCCGAGATGGTCGCGTAGAGCTGGACGAGGCCCGGCACCTGGGCGTTGTGCCGAATGACGCCGACGAGGCCGTCGAACGCGTCCGACCAGTCGGTGGAGAGGTCGCCGCCTGCTGCGTCCACCTCGTCGCGCTTGCGCAGCACCTCGGCGAACAGCTCCTCCTTGGAGGAGAAGTGGTGCAGGAGGCCGGCCTGGCTGAGCCCGACCGACTCGGCGATCTCGCGCAGCGACGCTTTGCGGTAGCCCTTCGCGGCGAACACCTCGAGGGCCCGGTCGAGGATCTCCTCGCGTTTGGCGATTCCCTTGGCGTATCCCCGCTTCTCCGGCATGATCCCAGGCTAGTGGGCGACGGCGGCTCAGCTCGTCAGCACGAGCACCGGCGGCACCACGACGAGCAGGGCTGCAGCGACCACGACCAGGAGCCGGACGCCCGGCCCGACCGTGCGGTGGCCGGTGGTGAGGCGCTCCTCGCGCGCCACCAGGGCCGACCGTCGTTGCTCGGGTGTGCGCGGATCCTTCGGGGCGCCGAGGGCGGCGCCGGCCGAACCGGTCGCGTCGACGATGCGGATGGCCTCCGCCAGCACAGGGTCGCCGGAGGTGCGCCGGGCGGTGTCGTCGGCCAGCATCTCCACCAGGATCGCCACAGCGTCCTGTGCGCGCGTGGCGATCGGGAACCACGGAAGCGCGCGCTTCCAGGACCGGAACGCGTCGAGCAGCAGATGGTGCTTCTGGCGCAGGTGGGCGCGCTCGTGGGCGATCACGGCTTCCAGCTGCTCGGGGGTGAGCAGCTCGATCATCCCCTCCGACAGCACGGTGACGCTGCGCGCGCCGGGGAGGCAGTAGGCCGCCGGCGCCGGGTGGTCGATGACCCGGGTGGCCGGCACGTCGGGCAGGGGCGCGCTGAGCAGGCGCAGCAGCTCCATGTGCCGGTGCCGCTGACTGCGGCTGCGCACCGAGGTGAGCGCGAGGTTCAGGACCAGGTGGGCCGTCAGCAGCACGGCGGCGCTGAGGAAGAAGGTGTGCAGGAGCGAGACGCCGGCGGGGAGCGGTCCGCTGAAGAGGGTGGCGGCCGCGCCGGCGATCCGGCTGGGGAGGTCGTAGCCGAACGGCTGGAGTCCGGCGAGCAGCAGCGAGCCGATCATCGAGATTCCGCCGGCCAAGGCGATCGACTGCCACAGGGCCAGAGCGAGGCCGGGTGCGGCGGACGGCCACGTGGCGCGCGCCAGCAGCAGCGGCACCGGCCAGGCCAGGGCGACCGCGAGGACGCCGAGCAGGATGGCGGTCGAGTCGACGGGCATCCCGGTCAGCGCAGTCATTCCAGTCAGTTACGGGCGTCGAGCAGCCGGCGGAGCATCGCCGCCTCGGACTCGTCGACCGAGCCGACGAAGTAGGCGAGGGCCTCCGTGCGGTCCGTGGAGGTCTCCAGGACTTCGCGCATCAGGTCGGCGACGTGGTTCGCGCGGGTGAGGGTGGCGAAGTAGAGGTGGGGGCGCGCGTCGCGGTCGCGGTCGACGAACCCCTTCTGCTCGAGGCGGGAGAGCACCGTGAGCACGGTGGTGAGCGCCGGGGTCTTGCCGCCGTCACGGGAGGCCGCTAGCTTGTCGCGCAACTCGTTGGCGGTGATCGGGGCCTCGCCCGCCCAGAGGGCGTCCATCACCGCGCGTTCGAGTTCTCCGAGATTGGCCACGGATCCAGGGTAGCGCGACAAGGCTGTGAATGTTCTACACTCTGTAGAAGTAGTCTTCTACACGCTGTAGAACAACGACCGGAAGGGTGGGGCTGCGTGAACGAGATCCTCGATCCGCTGCTGCTGGCGCGCTGGCAGTTCGGACTGACGACGATTTACCACTTCCTGTTCGTTCCGCTCACCATCGGCCTCGTCACCGTCGTCGCGATCTTCCAGACCGCCTGGTACCGCAGCGGCAAGGTCCACTACCTCCAGCTCACCCACTTCTTCGGCAAGCTCTTCCTGATCAACTTCGCGATGGGCGTCGTGACCGGCATCGTGCAGGAGTTCCAATTCGGCATGAACTGGTCGAACTACTCCCGGTTCGTCGGCGACGTCTTCGGCGCGCCGCTCGCGCTGGAGGGACTGCTCGCGTTCTTCCTCGAGGCCACGTTCATCGGATTGTGGATCTTCGGCTGGGACAAGCTGCCCCGCGGCGTCCACCTCGCCTGCATCTGGATCACCGCGGTCGGCTCCATCCTGTCGGCCTATTTCATCCTCGCGGCCAACGCGTTCATGCAGCACCCGGTCGGCTACACGCTCAACCACACCCGCGGCCGGGCAGAACTCACCGACCTCTGGGCGGTGCTGACGAACAAGGTCGCGCTGGCCGCGTTCCCGCACACGATCTTCGGCTGCTTCATGGTCTCGGCCGGCCTCGTCATCGCCGTCGCGGCCTGGCACCTCTCGCGCACCAGGAACCTGGAGACCATGCGCCCCGCACTGAAGTTCGGCCTCTGGATGATGGTCGTCGCCGGCATCGGCAGCGTCGTCAGCGGTGACCAGCTCGGCCTCGCGATGGTGCAGACGCAGCCGATGAAGATGGCCGCGGCGGAGGCGCTCTACAAGACCTCCACAGGCGCGGACGCGTCGTTCTCGATCTTCACGCTCGGCACGCCGGACGGCGTCCACGAACTGTTCTCGATCCGGATCCCGTACCTGCTGTCGTTCCTCTCGACGCACACGCTCACCGGGACGGTCGAGGGCATCAACGACCTCAACGCGCACTACCAGCAGCTCTACGGCCCCGGCGACTACACCCCGATCATCTGGGTCACCTACTGGGCGTTCCGGTGGATGATCGGCCTCGGCCTCCTGCACGTCCTGGTCGCCGTCGTCGGCCTGTGGTTCACCCGCAAGGGCAGGACGCCGCCGTGGGCGTGGATGTGGAAGGTCGCGATCTGGGCCATGCCGCTCTCGCTGGCAGCGATGATCGTCGGCTGGATCTTCACCGAGATGGGCAGGCAGCCCTGGCTCGTGTTCGGCCTGATGAAGACCCAGGACGGCGTCTCGCCGGGCACGACAGGGCTGGAGGTCCTGATCTCCCTGCTCGCCTTCACCGCGGTCTACGGCACGCTCGCCGTGGTCGAGTTCAAGCTGATCAAGCGCGCGGCCCAGAAGGGACCGGCCCCCGCCGAGGAGCACCTCGACGACGCGGGCAACCACGTCCCGGTCGCAACGGTCTATTAGGAGCACATCGACATGGATCTCGCAGTCCTCTGGTTCGGCATCATCGCGTTCTTCTTCATCGGCTACTTCGTGCTCGACGGGTTCGACTTCGGCGTCGGGATGTCGCTGCCGTTCCTCGGCAGGGATGAGACCGACCGTCGCGTGCTCATCAACACCATCGGCCCGGTCTGGGACCTCAACGAGACCTGGCTGATCGTGGCCGGCGCCGCACTCTTCGCGGCCTTCCCGGAGTGGTATGCGACGCTGTTCAGCGGGTTCTACCTGGCGCTGCTGCTCATCCTGCTGGCGCTGATCCTGCGCGGGGTGTCGTTCGAATACCGGCACCAGCGGCCGGAGTCGCAGTGGAAGCGCTGGTTCGACGGGATGATCGTCGCCGGCTCCGCCGTGCCGGCGTTCCTCTGGGGCGTCGCGTTCGCGAACATCGTGCAGGGCGTCGCCCTCGACCACGGTCACAACTACACCGGGACGCTGTTCGACCTCCTGAACGGGTACGCCCTCCTCGGCGGGCTGACCACCCTGCTGCTGTTCTTCACGCACGGCGTCGTCTTCGTGTCCCTCAAGACCGACGGGGAGATCCGGGCGCGGGCGCGCACGTTGGCGACGCGGTCGGGGGTGCTCACGATCGTGGTGGCCGCGGCCTTCCTGGGCTGGACCGTGATCGCGCACTTCTCGCTCGCGCTGCTCGTGCTCGCCGCTCTGGCTGCGGTCGCCCTGGTGGTGTCGTGGATCCTCAACCTGCGCGGGGCGGAGGGCTGGTCGTTCGCGTTCATGGCGGTGACGATCGCGTTGGCGGTGGTTTCGCTGTTCGCGGCGCTCTTCCCGGACGTGATGCCATCGTCCCCGAACCCGCAGAACAGTCTGACCATCGCCAACGCCTCCAGCACGGACACGACGCTGTCGATCATGACCTGGGTCGCGGTGATCTTCCTTCCGCTGATCCTGGCCTACCAGGCGTTCACCTACTGGGTGTTCCGCAAGCGGGTGACGCGCGCGAGCATCCCGGGGGAGCCGGCGGCCCCCGCCGACCCCGAACCGGTGGCCGCCTGACGTGCGCCCGCTCGATCCCCGACTCCTCCGTTACGCAGCCGCGACGCGTGTCACGCTCGCGACCGGCGCGCTGGTCACGGTGCTGCAGACCGCGGCCGTGGTCGCCTTCGCTTGGCTGGTCACCCGGCTCGTCGTCCGGGCGATCGCGGGGGCGTCGTTCTCCGAGCTGAGCGCGCTCTTCGCCGGGCTCGTGCTCGTGGTGCTCGTGCGCGGCGTGCTGCTCTCGCTTGCGGAGTCGGTGTCGGCGCGCGGCGGGGCCTCGGTCGTCGCCCAGTTGCGCGAGCAGCTCGTCGACGCCTTCGGCCGCCTCGGACCGCAGGGGCTCGCCGGGCGCAGCAGCGCCGACCTGACCCTCGTGGCCGGGCGGGGGATGGATGCGCTCGACGGCTACTTCGCGAAGTACCTTCCCCAGCTCATCGGGACGGCGGTGGCGATGCCGCTGCTGGTGCTGGTGATCGGCTGGCAGGACCTCACCAGCGGCATCATCCTCGTGCTCACCCTTCCGCTCATCCCGGTGTTCATGGTGCTGGTCGGCTGGGCGACGCAGGCGGCGCAGAAGAAGCAGTGGGCAGCGCTCTCGACGCTCTCGCGCGGCTTCCTCGACGTCGTCGCCGGCCTCCCGACCCTCACGCTGTTCGGACGCCAGCACCGGCAGGAGGCCCGGATCCGGCAGGTGAGCGACGAATACCGCGCGCGGACGATGAAGGTGCTCCGGATGTCGTTCCTGTCCGGCTTCGTACTGGAGCTCGCCGCCAGCCTCTCGGTCGCTCTGATCGCCGTCGCGATCGGGCTGCGGCTGCTCGGCGGCTCGCTCGACCTGTCGGTCGGGCTGTTCGTGCTGCTCCTGGCACCGGAGGCCTTCCTCCCGCTGCGGAACGTCGGCGCGGCGTACCACGCGGCGACCGAAGGGATGGAGGCCGCGTCGAAGGCGTTCGAGGTGCTGGACGCGGCGCAGGAGGTCGTGCCGGAGCAGGCCGTGGACGCGGCGACGGCCGGCCTGATCTTCACGGAGGCGGCAGTGGCGTACGAGGGTCGTGCGGTGGTCGGGCCGTTCTCGGCGGAGGTGCGTCCGGGCACGGTCGCGGTGCTGAGCGCGCCGAGCGGCGCGGGGAAGTCCAGCCTCGTGGCGGCGGCGCTCGGCTTCGCGGCACACAGCGGGATGATCGCGGCGGGCGGGCGGGCCGACGCTGCGGGGCGCCGGGAGGCCATCGCCTGGGCCGGCCAGAAGCCCGGGCTGCTCGCGGGCACGATCGCGGAGAACGTCGCGCTCGGCGACCCGGCGCCCGATCGCGCGCTCGTCGTCGCGTCGCTGCGGGCGGCTGCTGCGCCGGAGCTGGACCCGGACCTCCCGCTCGGGGCCGACGGCGCCGGGCTGTCGGGCGGCCAGGCGCAGCGCGTCGCCGTCGCGCGAGCGCTCTACCGGCTGCAGGCGCGGTCCTGCCCGGTGCTGATCCTGGACGAGCCGACCTCCGCACTCGACCCGGCGACCGAGGGAGCGCTGCTGGCGTCGCTGCGGAGGATCGCGGACGACGGGGCGGCGGTGCTGGTGGTCAGCCACCGGGAGGCGGTCGTCGCGGCCTCCGACGACGTTCTGACGCTGGGGGTGCTGTCCGATGTCCGGTTCTGAGGCTGTGCGGATCGACCGGGAGCAGACCCGGCGCATCCTTCGGCTGGCGCTCCCTCCTGCACGCCGGCTCTGGGCGGCGATCGCCCTCGGCGCTCTGAGCGGCGGCAGCGCCGTCGCCCTCCTCGGTGTCTCGGCGTGGCTGATCACCCGCGCCTCCGAGCAGCCGGCGCTCCTGTACATCTCGGTGGCTGTCGTGGGGGTGCGTGCGTTCGCGCTCGGCCGCGCGTTCTTCCGCTACCTGGAGCGGCTGGCCGGACACGACGCCGCCTTCCGCCGGCTCGGCGACATCCGCGCCGACCTCTTCGCCCGGCTGGTGCCGCTCGGCCCCGACGGGGTGGGCGCGGACGACCGCCGCACAGGGAAGGCCCGCGGCGGCGAGCTGCTCTCCCGGCTGGCCGACGACGTGGACGAACTGCCCGACTTCGCGCTGCGGGTCGTGCAGCCGCTGGTGGCCGGCGGCGTGGTGGTGCTCGCGAGCGCTGTGGCCGCGTTCGTCTTCCTGCCCGCGGCCGGGCTAGCGCTCCTGCTGACGCTGGCCGCGGCCTTCGTGGTCGGCACCCTGATCAACCGGTGGGCGGCCGGCTCGGCCGAGCGCCGGATCGCCCCGCTGCGCGCCGCTCTGGCTTCCGCCGTGCATGAGCTGGTGACCGGTCTCGACCTCCTGATCGCGTTCGACGCGTTGCCGCAGGCGCGCGAGCGGGTGCGGCAGGCGAGCGAGCGGCTCACCGCAGCCGTGCGCACCCGGGCGGCCGGGCTCGGCCTGACGGCGGGCGCGGTGTCCCTTCTCGCGGGCGTCTCGACCGTGCTGGCGCTCGCCTCGGGCGTTCCCGCGCTGGAGGCCGGGCGCCTGGACGCACCGACTCTCGCGGTCGTCGCCCTGCTGCCGCTGGCGGTGTTCGAGGTGTTCGGGACCCTCCCGCTGGCGCTCGGCGCGTGGCGGCGGGTGCGGGCGAGCGCCGAGCGGATCGCGGACGCCGTGCCCGCAATCGTCCCGGGCGGCGTGCCGGTCGATGCGCCCGCCGCGAACTCGCTGACCGTGACGTCCGTGCCCGACGTGGCGCTGAGCCTCCGCACCGCGCACTGGCCGGGCGAGGACGCCCCCGTGCTCCACGCGATCGACATCGTGCTGCACGCGGGCGAGCGGGTGGTGCTGGCCGGCCCGACCGGGGCAGGCAAGACGGCGCTCGCCCATGTGCTGACCCGGTTCCTCGACCTCGACGGCGTCTACGCGATCGACGGCGTCGACGTGCGCGGCGTGCGCCAGGACGACGTGCGGCGTGTGGTCGGCCTGGTCGAGCAGCAGCCGTACCTGTTCGACTCCGACCTCCGGCAGAACCTCCTGTTCGCGCGGGACAGCGCGACCGACGCGGAGCTGCTCGCGGTGCTCGAGCGCGTCGGCCTGGGGGAGTGGGCGCGGTCCCGCGGTGGTCTCACGAGCCCGGTCGGCGAGCGCGGCGCTCTCGTCTCGGGCGGCCAGGCGCAGCGGATCGCGCTCGCCCGCGCCCTGCTGGCCGACTTCCCGGTGCTGGTCGTGGACGAGCCGACGGCGAACGTCGACGCCGCGGTCGCGGACCGGATCGTGCGCGACATCCTCTCGACGGCCGCGGACGACGGCCGCACGGTGCTGCTGATCTCGCACACCGCCGTCCCCGACGCGCTCGTGACGCGCCGCATCCACCTCGAGGCCGGCACCCTCGTCGCCTGACGGCGCTCCGAGCACCGCCGACATTCGCGCCGAATCGCGATCCGAGCGGCGTGGACATTCGCGCCGAATGCGGGCTTTGGGCCGCGGATACGCGACATTGGTGCCGAATCGCGGTTCGCGGGTGGAGGGCGATTCGTGCGGAATGTTGCGGTGCGTTCAGCGGAGCGGTCGCGCCAGCGCCCCGAAACGCGACCGCCACGCGGCCGTGCGTGCCGGGTCGTGGCCGAGCGCCGGGCCGTCCACCCACACCGTCACGTCGCGGATCCCGTGCAGCGCGTTGACGGCCCACAACGCCACGCCGTCGAGCTCGGACGGCCGCACGGCCTCCTCCTCGACCGGCACGCCGAGGGCGGCGGCGATCCCGCGCACGGTCCGCGCGGCGACGCTGTCCACGCGTGGCAGCGAGAACGGCGGCGCGCACAGCGTGTCACCGCGCCACCAGAGCAGTGCCGTGGTCGTGCCGTCGGACACCCGGCCGTCGTCCAGGATTACGGCCTCCTGAGCGCCCACCTGCTGGGCGCGCTGGCGGAGCGCGTTCAGCCGATCGATGTCCGGTCCCTTCAGGTGCGGAACGCGCCGCGGGTCGGTCGCCGCCGTCGCCACCACCAGGTCGGAGCCGAGCGGCGGCGCCGCGCGGAGCCGGAAGCGGAGCCGCAGGGCGTCCCGCTTCCGCACGAGCTCGAAGCGCGGGAACCAGCGGCCGTCGTCGGGCAGCAGCGCGACTCCCGCGTCCCAGAACGCGGCCAGCTCGTCGGCGTCGCGGATGCCCTGCTCGCGCGTCGCCTCGGCGAAGCGCTCCCGGTGGAGCCCGAGCGCGAGGACGCGCCCCTCCGCCGCCAGGAAGGAGTCCGCCGCGAGGAGCTCGGTCTCCACGACCTCGCAGTCGTCGCGGGCGGTGAGCGCGCCGGCGGCCCAGTCGAACAGGGTGGCCGAGGTGTCCATCCGTTCAGGCTAACGCCAGCCGCGCTGTCCATGCCGCCTGGTGCAGACTGGACCGGTGCTCCCGTCCCCCGAACACACCGCCTGCGCATCCCCGTCGACACCGCCGACGCCTTCGCGGCCCTGTTCGCGACCGGCGACGCGGTCTGGCTCGACAGCGGCCCCGACGCGGAGACCGGCCGGAGCGTCATCGGTACCGGTACGCGCCTCGCGACGGCGTCGGTGGCCGAGGGGACAGTGACGGTCGACGGTCTGAGCTTCGACGGCAGCATCCTGGACGCGCTGCGGGAGGGACGCGCACTGCGCGAGGAGTCGGCAGCCACGGCCGGCTATCCGCTCGGGTGGATCGGCTGGCTCGGCTACGAGACCGGCGCCGCGTCACTCGGCGTGCCGTACGCAGCGGGTCCCGGGCTGGACGCGGCGTTCCTGTACGTCGACCGGCTCGTGGTGTTCGACCACGCGGACGGGACCGTGACCGTCCTGGACGCGACGCCGGAGGGTGCCTGGCTGCGCGAAGCCGTGGAGGTGCTCGGTGGGGCGGAAGGTGCGGCCGCGCGCTATGCGGCCGTGCATCCGGTGGCGGCGCAGGAGGGCGCCGCTCCGGACGGGAGCGCCACCGCGTCCGACGAAACCGCCGCCTCCGATACCCCCTCCGCCCCGACCTGGCGCCACTCCGCCACTGCCTACCTCGGCATGATCGCCGCCTGTCAGGAGGCCATCCGCGCGGGCGACGCCTACCAGCTCTGCCTCACCAACACCGCGACCGCCACCACGACCGCCGACCCGCTCGCCGTCCACCTCCGCCTCCGCCGCGACAGCCCCGCCCACCACGCCGGCTTCCTGCGGATGGCCGGCGAGTCTCTGGTGAGCTCCTCGCCCGAGCAGTTCCTCCTCGTCACCCCGGACGGCCAGGTGCGCACCAAGCCGATCAAAGGCACCCGCCCGCGCGCCGCGACCGTCGCCGAGGACCTCCGACTGCGCGCCGAGCTGGAGGCCAGCGAGAAGGAGCAGGCCGAGAACGTCATGATCGTCGACCTCATGCGCAACGACCTCGGGCGGGTGTGCGAGGTCGGCAGCGTCGGCGTCCGGCACCTGCTGGAGGTGGAGAGCTACGCGCAGGTGCACCAACTCGTCAGCACGGTCGAGGGGAGGCTGCGTCCTGGTCTCACCGCCGTGGACGCGCTGGCCGCCGCCTTCCCGGCCGGGTCGATGACGGGCGCCCCCAAGCTGTCCGCGATGCGCATCCTCGCCGGGCTGGAGGCCGGCCCGCGCGGTGTCTACTCGGGCTGCTTCGGCTCCCTCGGCGCGGACGGCTCCGCCGACGTCGCTATGGTCATCCGCAGCCTCCGGTTCCGCGACGGCGTCGTCACGATCGGCGCCGGGGGCGGGATCACCGCACTGTCCGTCCCCGAGGAGGAACTCGAGGAGGTCTCCATCAAGGCCGCCGCCCTCTTCCGTGCCGCCGGCCTGCGCCCTCCCGGGAACGGACCGGACCCCTCCAACGTTTAGTAACCTGGAACCTCGGGCCGCGCGCCCGAATGCCTTCTCGTCGCGATGCCCCTTCGTCCGCGGCGACATCCGAGAGAGAGTCCAGTGGCACACGAGCACGATGCAGCACCCGCACCGGTCCGCGAGGCCGGTGCGCACTACGACTTCACCGAGATCCAGAACACCTGGCTCCCGGTCTGGGACGAGCTGAAGCCGTTCTCCACGGCCGACCCCGACGACAAGCGTCCGCGCAAGTACGTGCTCGACATGTTCCCGTACCCTTCGGGCGACCTGCACATGGGCCACGCCGAGGCGTACGCCCTCGGCGACGTCATCGCCCGGTACTGGCGGCAGCAGGGCTTCAACGTCCTGCACCCGATCGGCTGGGACTCCTTCGGCCTGCCCGCCGAGAACGCCGCGATCAAGCGCGGGCTCGACCCGGCCGGCTGGACGAACGACAACATCGCCCAGCAGAAGGCGTCGATGCGCCGCTATGCCCCGAGCTTCGACTGGGACCGCGTCCTGCAGACCAGCGACCCGGCCTACTACCGCTGGAACCAGTGGCTGTTCCTGAAGCTGCACGAGAAGGGCCTGGCCTACCGCAAGGCCTCCCAGGTCAACTGGTGCCCCTTCGACCAGACCGTGCTGGCGAACGAGCAGGTCGTGAACGGCCGTTGCGAGCGCTGCGACAATCTGGTCACCAAGAAGAAGCTGACCCAGTGGTACTTCCGCATCACCGACTACGCGGACCGCCTGCTGGACGACCTGAACCAGCTGGAGGGCGCCTGGCCGTCCAAGGTGCTGTCGATGCAGCGCAACTGGATCGGCCGCTCCACCGGCGCCGACGTGCAGTTCGCGATCGAGGGCCGCACGGAGCCGGTGACGGTCTACACGACCCGTCCGGACACCCTCTACGGCGTGACCTTCATGGTGGTCGCGCCCGACTCCGACCTCGCCGCCGAGCTGGTCGCCGACGTGCGGCCGGAGGTGCGCGAGCGGTTCGACGAGTACCTGGAGGCCGTCCGCGGCACCACCGAGATGGACCGCCTGAGCTCCGACCGCGAGAAGACCGGCGTCTTCCTGGAGCGGCACGCGATCAACCCGCTGACCGGGGAGCGCATCCCGATCTGGGCGGCCGACTACGTGCTGAGCGACTACGGTCACGGCGCGATCATGGCCGTGCCCGCGCACGACCAGCGCGACCTGGACTTCGCGCGCGCCTTCGATCTGCCGGTGCGCGTCGTCGTGGACACGACGCAGCCGGTCACCGGCGCCATCCCGATCATCCACACCGACCCCGAGACGGGCGAGCCGATCCTGCCGGAGGAGGCTCCGCTGGAGAGCCCGGCGGAGACCGGCGTCGCGCTGAGCGGCGACGGCCGACTGATCAACTCGGGCCCGTTCGACGGGTTGAGCAAGTCGAACGCGATCCGCCGCGTCACGGAGGCGCTGCAAGGCTCCGGCCTGGGCGCGCCTGCGAAGAACTTCCGCCTGCGCGACTGGCTGATCTCGCGTCAGCGCTACTGGGGCACGCCGATCCCGATCATCCACTGCGAGCAGTGCGGGGAGGTCCGCGTGCCCGAGTCGGAGCTGCCGGTGCTGCTGCCGCCCGCCGAGGGTCTGGACCTGCAGCCGAAGGGCACCAGTCCGCTGGGCGGCGCGACCGACTGGGTCAACGTGGCCTGCCCGAACTGCGGCGGCCCCGCCAAGCGCGACACGGACACGATGGACACCTTCGTGGACAGCTCGTGGTACTTCCTGCGCTTCCTGAACCCCAACGACGCCACGCAGGCTTTCGACCCGCGCGAGGCGGAGAAGTGGGCGCCGGTCGACCAGTACGTGGGCGGCGTGACGCACGCCATCCTGCACCTGCTGTACTCGCGGTTCATCACCAAGGTGCTGTTCGACCTGGGCTCGATCAGCTTCACCGAACCGTTCACGGCGCTGCTGAACCAGGGCCTGGTGCTGATGGACGGCTCCGCGATGAGCAAGTCGCGCGGCAACCTGGTCAAGCTTTCCGAGCAGCTGGACGAGCACGGCGTCGACGCCGTGCGCCTGACCATGGCGTTCGCCGGACCGCCGGAGGACGACATCGACTGGGCCGACGTGTCGCCGTCCGGCAGCGCGAAGTTCCTGGCGCGGGCCTGGCGCGTGGCGCACGACGTCACGAGCGCACCCGATGTGGTGTGGAAGACGGGCGACCCGGCGCTGCGCCGCGTCACCCACCGCTTCCTGGCCGATGCTCCCGGGCTGATCGAGGCGTTCAAGTTCAACGTCGTGGTCGCGCGTCTGATGGAGCTGGTCAACGCCACCCGCAAGGCGATCGACGGCGCGGCCGGCCCGGCCGACGCCGCGGTGCGCGAGGCCGCGGAGGTCACCGCGATGGCGCTGAACCTGTTCGCGCCGTACGCGGCCGAGGACATGTGGGCGATCCTGGGCTACGAGCCTTCCGTCGCGCTGGTCCCGTGGCGCAAGCCCGACCCGACGCTGCTGATCGAGGAGTCGGTGACCGCCGTCTTCCAGGTCGACGGCAAGGTGCGCGACCGTGCCGAGGTGTCCCCGAAGATCGCGTCCGACGACCTGGAGGCGCTGGCTCGCGGGTCGGAGGCGGTGGTCCGCTCGATCGGCGACCGCGAGATCGTGAACGTGATCGTGCGGGCGCCGCGGCTGGTCAACATCGCGACGCGGGGCTGAATCCCTCCGCTTGATCCGTTGCGGCGGCGGTCCTCCACAGGAGGGCCGCCGCCGTCGCTTATCCACTGATCCGTCGCTCGCCGGTTCGCGCGTCCGCCGCGTTCGTAGCGTGAAGGGATGCGACATCGGGACGGGGAAACGGAGCGCGCGCCGTCGCGCCGGCTGAAGGTGGGGATCGGGGCGGCCACCGTGCTGTTGGTGGCCGCGTTCGTGGTGTCGGCGGTCATCTCGGGGCTGACCGGCGGACGGGAGCTGCCGGTGGCGGCGGTGACGTCGTCGGTGCCACCGTCCGTCTCCGCCCTTCCGACGCCGCACGGCGGCGCGGACGGGTCCGACGCAGAGCTCTTCGTCCACGTGTCGGGCGCGGTGAACAAACCCGGGCTGATCCGGCTGCAGGCGGGCGCACGGGTGGTCGACGCGGTGGAGGCGGCCGGCGGTTTCGCTGAGGGAGCCGACCCGGCCGGAGTGAACCTCGCGCGACGGGTCCATGACGGGGAACAGCTCCGGGCGCCGCTGGTCGGGGAGGCGGTGCCCGCGGACGCCGGCCCCGATACGGCCGGCGGCGCTGCGGCCGACGGCGCACTGGTCGATCTGAACACGGCCTCCACCACCCAGCTCGAGACCCTCCCGCGGATCGGCCCCGCGATGGCGCAGCGCATCGTCGACTGGCGGACGTCGAACGGCCGCTTCGGAGCGGTGACCGACCTCCTCAAGGTCACCGGCATCGGGCAGAAACTCTTCGACGGCATCAAGGACAAGGTGACGGTCTGATGCCCGACCTTCGACTGGCGATCCCGGCTGCGGCGCTCTGGGTGTGCTGCGGAGTGGGTGTCGGTGTTGCGGGGACGATGTCCGGTGTCGCGGTGGTCGCTGGGATGGGGGTGTGGTCGCGTTGGCGGTGGCGCTCCTGGCCGCACGCCGAGGTGGGGGGCGTCGGCGAGGCAGGGCCTGGGGCCCGCGCCCACTCGCACCGGGTCGGCCGTGGGCGGCTGTCGCCCTCTCCTGTGCGGCCGTCGCGCTCGGCGCGTCCTGCGTCGCGGCGATGGCGCCGGGCCGCACGGACGCGGTGCTTCAGGCGGCCTCCACCCACCACGGCACCGTGGACGTCGCGCTGCGCGTCGAAAGCGCTCCGAAGCGGGCCGCACCAGGGCTGGACGGTGGAGAGCGCTGGCGGCTGCGCGGCACGACCGTCGCATCGACGACCCCTCCGGCCGGTGCGTCCGGGCCCCCTCCGTCCGGCTACACGCGCGTCCCGGCACAGCACGTCCGCGCCGGCGTCCCGGTCTCCGTCCTCGTCCCCGGCACGGCCCACTCGGTCCGCGGTTACACCGTCGGCGCGGTGATCACCGCGAGCATGAGCGTTCGCCCGAACGATCCGGGGGAGGCGACGACTTTCACTCTCCGAGCCACCGCGGCGCCGGTGGTGCGCGAGCCCCCGCTGTGGTGGCTCGCCTGGCCGGCGCCGGTCCGCGCGGACTTCGCCGACGCGGCCTCCTCGACGCCAGGCGACGGCGGCGCGCTCCTTCCCGGGCTGGCGATCGGGGACGAGACGAACGTCGGCGCCGACCTCGACGACGCGATGAAGGTGAGCGCCCTCAGTCACCTGACCGCGGTCTCCGGAGCGAACTGCGCGCTGGTGACCGGGCTCGTCTTCCTCCTCGCACGCCTGGCCGGTCTCGGCCGCCGTGGGCGCATCCTGGTGGCGGGTGTCTCGCTGGCGGCGTTCGTCGTACTGGTCGGGCCCGGCGCGAGCGTGGTCCGCGCGGCGGCGATGGCCGCCGTGGTGCTCGTGGGTCTCGCGCGCGGCCGGGTCGCCGACGGCGTCCCGGCGCTCGCCCTGGCGGTGGTCGTGCTGCTCGTCCGCGACCCGTGGCTCGCGCGCGACTACGGCTTCGCGCTCTCCGTGCTCGCCACCGCGGGACTCCTGGTCCTCGCCCGGCCGCTCGCTCACGCCCTCGGGAGGTGGCTGCCACGCGGCGTCGCGTTCGCACTCGCGGTGCCGCTGGCCGCGCAACTCGCCTGCCAGCCGGTGCTGATCCTGTTGACGCCGACGCTGCCGCTGTTCGGCGTCCTGGCCAATGCGGTCGCCGAACCGGCCGCCCCGGTCGCGACAGTCCTGGGCTGCGTGGCCTGCCTGGTGCTGCCCTGGGCGCCGGCGCTCGGGCAGGTCGTCGTGTGGCTGGCGTGGCTTCCCTCCGCTCTGATCGCGGCCGTCGCCCGGTTCAGCGCCGATCTGCCCGGCGCTGCGCTCCCGTGGCCCGACGGGATCGTGGGCGTGTCGCTGTGCGCGCTGGCGCTCGTAGCCGTCGCGGTCCTCGCGGCTCGTGCGCGGCTTCCGCGGGTCATCGTCGCCGCGGCGGCGATCGGCCTGGTCGGCGGCACGACCGTCTACGCGGGATCGGTCGGCGGGATCGGCGCCGGGCGATCCTGGGCGAGGCCGGCGGACTGGGTGTACGCGGCGTGCGACGTCGGCCAGGGCGACGCCGTCCTGCTGCGCGACAGCGGCCACGTCGGCCTGATCGACGTGGGTCGGCATCCCCAGCCGGTGACCGACTGCCTGGACACGCTCGGGATCGCCCGGCTCGACTGGGTGCTCCTGACCCACTTCGACATCGACCACGTGGGCGGCGCCGACGCAGTGCTCGGCCGCACCGAGCGCGCGATCGTCGGTGAGCCCGACCGGCCGGCGGATCACGCCCTCCTCGAGCGGCTGGCGGCGGCCGGGATCGCGGTGGACCAGGGCCACGCGGGAACCGAGGGGGCTCTCGGCGCGCTGCGCTGGCGGATCGTCTGGCCGCCGCCGGTCGGGCCGGGGAGACCGCGCTGAGCGGGAACCCCGGCAGCCTCGTCGTCCGCACGGAGGGGACGGGCCTGAGCGGGCTGTTCCTCGGCGATCTCGGCGAACGCGAGCAGGAGCAGCTCACTGCGACGGGCGTCCTCGGTGCGGTCGACGTGGTGAAGGTCGCCCATCACGGCTCGGCCGACCAGAGCGCGGCGCTCTACGACACCATCCACGCGCGCCTCGGCGTGCTGTCGGTCGGGGAGGACAACGGATACGGGCACCCCACGCGCCGGGCGTTCGAGCTGCTCGCGCACTCCGGCACCGCCTCCGCTCGCACCGACCGGTCGGGGCTCCTGCTGGTGTCCGTCGGCGCAGACGGCCCCCGGCTCTGGGGCGAGCGGGCGGACGGCTCGGCCACGGAGGGCTCTGCCGGTGGTCCCCTCTATCCTTTATACGGACGAGGAGGAACGTGGCGACACGAAGCAACAGCAGGGGCGGCTCGGGCGGCTCGCGAGGCCGGGCGGCCGGTGCAGCCGCCAAGAGCGCGATCCCGCAGCTCGCCTGGAACCAGATCCGGCCGGCCCCGGTGGTCCTCGTCTCCGGCACGGAGGGCTTCCTCGCCGACCGGTCCACGAGGTTGCTGCGCGACCGCCTCAAGCAGGAAGACCCGAGCCTGGAGGTCAGCGACCTCTCGGCGGCCGACTACGCCCCGGGGGAGCTGCTCACGCTCGCGAGCCCCTCCCTGTTCGGCGAGCCGCGGCTCATCCGGGTGGACGCGGTGGAGAAGACCGGCGACGGGTTCCTCTCCGAGATGCTCGACTACCTCTCGGCTCCGGCCGACGGCGCGATCGTCGTGCTGCGGCACGCGGGCGGGGTGCGCGGGAAGAAGCTGCTCGACGCGATCCGCGCGGGCACCGGCGGGGGCGTCGAGGTGGTCTGCGCAGAGCTCAAGAAGGACACCGAGAAGTACGACTTCGCACAGGCCGAGTTCGCCGCCGCCGGCCGCAAGATCGCGCCGGGCGCCCTTCGGGCGCTGACCTCCGCCTTCACGGACGACCTGGCGGAGCTCGCCGCCGCGTGTCAGCAGCTCATCGCCGACGCGGCCGAGCAGATCACCGAGGCCACTGTCGACAAGTACTACGGCGGACGGGTCGAGACCAACGCGTTCCAGGTCGCGGACCAGGCGATCGCGGGCCGCTACGGCGAGGCACTGGTGACGATGCGGCATGCGCTGGCGTCCGGGGCCGACCCGGTGCCGATGGTGGCGGCGTTCGCGAGCAAGATCCGCACGATGGCGAAGATCTCCGGTGCGCGAGGCGGGTCGGGCCAGCTCGCGCAGCAGTTCGGGCTCGCCCCGTGGCAGGTCGATCGTGCCCGGCGCGACCTGTCCGGCTGGACCGAGGACGGCCTCGGCCGTTGCATCGAGGTGCTCGCCGAGACCGACGCCAACGTGAAGGGCGGCGGTCGCGATCCGGTGTTCGCGCTGGAGCGGATGATCCGCATCGTCAGCGCCCGCGGCCGCGCCTGATCGCCGCTGGTCGCCGTCGCGCATTCGGGAGCTCCCGCACACGCAGCGAGCCCCCGCTCCCGTGTTCACGGGGCGGGGGCTCGTCGCGGCGCGGGACAGGTCCCGCGAGCGGTCACCGTGTCAGAGCGCGGCGACCTGCTTGGCGATGGCCGACTTGCGGTTCGCCGCCTGGTTCTTGTGGATGACGCCCTTGCTGGCGGCCTTGTCGATCCGCTTCGCAGCAACGCGCAGCGCCGCGGTCGCCTTCTCCTTGTCGCCGGCGACGACGGCCTCGCGCGTGGCGCGGATCGCCGTCTTGAGCTGGCTCTTGACCGCCTTGTTGCGCTCCTGCGCCTTCTTGTTGGTCTTGTTGCGCTTGATCTGCGACTTGATGTTTGCCACGAATGGTTACTTTCGTTCGAAGTGAGTATCGGATGTGCCGCTCAGCGAGAGAGGGCGCCTTGCGGCGTTCGTGCGGGACACCCACACGCAAGCCAACAAACAACTTTACCAGCGGCCGACGGTTCCGCCAAAACGCGTGCAAGCCGAGCTGTACCCGTCAGGCGCGTGCGAACTCCGGCGCGTAGCTCCCGGTCGCGATCTCGTCGGCGAGCGCCGGACCGTTCGGCTCCCAGCCGAGGTCGATCCGCGCCTTCGTGCCGCGAGCCTGCTGGTCGAGCAGCAGCGCCTCGGCGAGCCCCGCGCCCAGCCGCTCCTCGGTCTCGGCGACCGTCTCCGCCACCGTCCCGGACGCCCCTGCAGCGGTCGCGGCGAGCTCCCCGAGCTCCCGCACGGTCGGGTTGGCTCCGCTCGCGCCGATGTACGCGGAGCCCGCCGCCCCGTTCTCGAGCGCGAGCACGTACAGGGCGGCGAGGTCGTCCACGTGCACCGTCGCCCAGTGCTGCGATCCGTCGCCGATCAGCCGCAACGGCGCGCCGTCGCCCGCGTCGCGCGGCGCGTCGACGATCACGCGGGCCAGACCCTTGCCGTGGCCGTAGACGATCGAGGGGACGACGACCGTCCCGCGTACGCCGGCCGCGCCGACCACCAGCGCCTCGGTCGCCCCGCGCCACGCGGTCAGCGCCGGCGGCGCCGCGGGGGAGTCCTCGGCGATGTCGGCGTTCGAGCCGTAGGTCCAGACGCCCCCGGTGTGCACGAACGGCTTGCCCGAGCCGGCGAGTCCCTCCAGCGCGGCCGGGACGAACACCGGGTCCACCTCGGAGCCGGAGGCCAGGTGGATGACCCCGTCGCTCGCGCGCGCCAGCCGGGTCACGAGCTCCACGTCGCTCGCGTCGCCCACCACGGCGGTGGCGCCGGCGGCCCGCACCGCGTCGGCCTTGGCCTCGTCGCGGACGAGGGCGGTGACGCTGTGGCCTTCTTCGAGGAGGCGGGGGAGGACGGAGGATCCGATGTAGCCGGTCGAGCCGGTCAGAAGAATGGTCATGCCAGGGGACAACGCAGCGGGCCCGCGCCCATTCCCGTGAAGCGTAGGCTCGATTCCATGACTCGTGCCAGCATCGCCATCGTCAACGCCCACGTCGTCCCGATCGCCGGAGTCGCGATCGAGAAGGGCACGGTGATCGTCGAGAACGGCAGGATCACCACGGTCGGCCCGACGACGGAGGTCGCCGTCCCCGACGGCGTCCGCGTGGTGGACGCGAGCGGCAAGTGGGTGCTCCCCGGCTTCGTCGAGGCGCACGGGCATGTCGGCATCCACGAGGAGGCCAACGGCCCCGCCGGTGACGACACCAACGAGATGACCACGCCGAACACCGCCGCCGTGCGCGCGATCGACGCCGTCAACATCGACGACGAGGGCTTCCGCGACGCGCTCGCGGGCGGTGTGACCGCCATCGTCGTGAAGCCCGGCTCCGGCAACCCGATCGGCGGCCAGACCGTCGCGATCAAGAGCTGGGGCGGCCGGACCATCGACGAGCAGGTGATCAAGGAGGCCGTCAGCGTCAAGTCCGCCCTCGGCGAGAACCCGAAGCGCGTCTACGGCGGCAAGAACCAGACCCCGAGCACGCGGCTGGGCGTCGCCATGATCATCCGCGAGGCGTTCGTGGACGCTCAGAACTATGCCGCCTCGCGCGCGGAAGCCGAGCGCGACGGCAAGGCGTTCGCGCGCGACCTGACCAAGGAGACGCTGGCGCGCGTCCTCGCCGGCGAGCTGGTCTGGGACCAGCACACCCACCGCCACGACGACATCGCGACCGCGATCCGGCTCGCCGACGAGTTCGGCTACAAGCTCGTCGTCAACCACGGCACCGAGGCGCACAAGATCGCCGACGTCCTCGCCGAGCGCGACATCCCGGTCATCTTCGGCCCGATGTTCACCTCGCGCTCCAAGGTCGAGCTGCGCGACCGCGCCATCGCCAACCTCGCGCACATCGCCGCCGCGGGCGTCCGCGTCGCGATCACCACCGACCACCCCGTCGTGCCGATCAACTTCCTGGTGCACCAGGCGTCGCTCGCGGTGAAGGAGGGGCTGCCGCGGGAGACCGCGCTGGAGGCTCTGACCGTGAACCCGGCGTCGTTCCTCGGCCTGGGCGACCGGGTCGGCGCGCTGAAGCCCGGGCTGGACGGCGACATCGTCGTCTGGTCGGGCGACCCGCTGGACGTGAACTCCCGTGCCGAGCTCGTGGTCATCGACGGCGCAGAGGTCTACCGCTGGGAGGACGGCGCCGGCCGCGTCGTCGAGCGCGCCGAGCGCTTCGCCTGACCCCGACCGCGACCCGCCGGCCACCCGTCGAGTACGCGAATGGTCCGCGTACTCGGCGGTTTTCGCCTGATTTCGCGCGTACTCGGCGGTTCGGGTGGCGGGTGCGGTTCGTGGGAGAATGAGCGCACAATGTCACCACGAGCCCTGAAGCCACTCGAGCCCGCCGCGACCGACCCGGCCTCCATCCGCAACTTCTGCATCATCGCGCACATCGACCACGGCAAGTCGACGCTGGCCGACCGGATGCTGCAGATCACCGGAGTGGTCTCCGACCGCGACATGCGCGCGCAGTACCTCGACCGCATGGACATCGAGCGCGAGCGCGGCATCACGATCAAGAGCCAGGCTGTCCGGATGCCGTGGGCCGTCGAGGGCGACACCTTCGCGCTCAACATGATCGACACCCCGGGTCACGTGGACTTCACCTACGAGGTGTCCCGGTCGCTCGCCGCCTGCGAGGGCGCCATCCTGCTCGTGGACGCCGCGCAGGGCATCGAAGCCCAGACGCTCGCCAACCTCTACCTGGCGCTGGAGAACGATCTCACGATCATCCCGGTGCTGAACAAGATCGACCTCCCCGCGGCCGACCCCGAGAAGTACGCGCAGGAGCTCGCCAGCTTGATCGGCGGCCGCCCGGAGGACGTGTTGCGGGTCTCCGGCAAGACGGGCATGGGCGTTGAGGCCCTGCTCGACCGGGTCGTGCAGGAGATCCCCGCGCCGGTCGGCGTCGCCGACGCTCCCGCGCGCGCCATGATCTTCGACTCCGTCTACGACAGCTACCGCGGCGTGGTCACCTATGTGCGCATGGTGGACGGCAAGCTCAGCCCGCGCGAGCGCATCCAGATGATGTCGACCAGGGCGACCCACGAGATCCTGGAGATCGGCGTCTCCGCCCCCGAGCCGACCCCGTCGAAGGGCCTCGGCGTCGGCGAGGTCGGCTACCTGATCACCGGCGTGAAGGACGTCCGCCAGTCCAAGGTCGGCGATACCGTCACCACCGCGACGAAGCCCGCGACCAACGCCCTCGCCGGCTACACCGAGCCCAAGCCGATGGTGTTCTCCGGCCTGTACCCGATCGACGGCAGCGACTACCCCGAACTCCGCGAGGCGCTGGACAAGCTGAAGCTGTCCGACGCCGCGCTCGTGTACGAGCCGGAGACCTCGGTCGCGCTCGGCTTCGGCTTCCGGTGCGGGTTCCTCGGACTGCTGCACCTGGAGATCGTCACCGAGCGACTGGAGCGCGAGTTCGGCCTCGACCTGATCACCACGGCGCCGAGCGTGATCTACGAGGTCACGACCGAGGACAAGAAGGTCGTCACCGTCACGAACCCGAGCGAGTTCCCCGGCGGCAAGATCGACCGAGTGGAGGAGCCGGTCGTCAAGGCGGCCATCCTCGCGCCGAAGGACTACGTCGGCGTCATCATGGAGCTCTGCCAGGGCCGCCGTGGCACGCTGCTCGGGATGGAGTACCTCGGCGAGGACCGCGTCGAGATCCGCTACACCATGCCCCTCGGCGAGATCGTCTTCGACTTCTTCGACCAGCTCAAGAGCAAGACCGCCGGTTACGCGTCGCTCGACTACGAGCCGTTCGGCGAGCAGGAGGCCGACCTGGTGAAGGTCGACATCCTCCTCCAGGGCGAGACGGTCGATGCGTTCAGCGCGATCGTCCACCGCGACAAGGCGTACGCCTATGGCACGATGATGGCCGGCCGGCTGCGCGAGCTGATCCCGCGCCAGCAGTTCGAGGTCCCCATCCAGGCCGCGATCGGCGCCCGCATCATCGCTCGCGAGAACATCCGCGCGATGCGCAAGGACGTGCTCGCGAAGTGCTACGGCGGCGACATCACCCGAAAGCGCAAGCTCCTCGAGAAGCAGAAAGAGGGCAAGAAGCGCATGAAGATGGTGGGCCGCGTCGAGGTGCCGCAGGAGGCGTTCATCGCGGCGCTGTCGGGCGACACCGAGAAGAAGGACAAGAAGTAGCGCTCGACGCTCCGCTCGCCGCTGCACGATGCCGAATCGTTATGGCGGCGCACTGCGGCGAGAGACGCGTGGGCCACTAGCCTGAGAGCGCGCTCATGCAAGCGCCGGACGCAGCGTTCACGCCTGGCCGTTGGATCGACCAGGGGGACGACCATGAGCGGCACACAGCCGACGGATGACAGCGGGCGCGCAGCGGACGGATCGACCACGAGCTCATCGAGCGAGGGCGGCCGGTGGTCACGCCTCTGGACGGGCCGTCGCCGCCCGATCACCATCACCGCGACCGTCGCGGCCGTGGCGCTGATCGCGTCCGCATCCGTCGTCGGGTATCAGCTCACGTCGGCGCAGGCAGACGCGAACCACGGCGCAGTGACCGCCTCGACGCAGAGCACCGCCACCTCATCGCCGACCGAAGCGCCCACTCCCACGGCGACAGCCGCGGCGACCCCGACAGCGACTCCGACCCCCGCGCCCACGACGGCGCAGCCGTCGCCGTTCCCGCCCGACGCGGCGCCCGCGGTCATTCCGTTCGACGTGCCGACGCAGCCCGCGCAGGTGCTTCCGGTGGACTGCGCCGGGCTCGTCCCCGAGTCGGTCCGCGTCGAGGCGCTGGGCGACGCGGGTCACCTGTTCAAGACCGGAGGCCCGGCGGACGACTCCATGGTCGCCGCCGAACGGCAGGCGGGCGTACTGCGCTGCGTGTGGTTCAACGGCACCCAGTCCGCCTCGCTGGAGCTCACGGTGCTCCCGAACGGCCTCAACGACTTCCGGACGTACTCCACCGCCACCGTCGGCACCTACGGCTCGGTCCAGCTCGGCCCGGACTCCCGGGTGACCTGTGACGCCGCGTCGCCGACCTCGGTGTGGAGCTGCCGTGGCGGCTTCGTCCCCGCCGGCGACTGGGTGGAGTTCAACTTCGGCGGCGCTCGCACCGGTGTCCCTGCCGCACAGGTCGTCCTCGGCCACCTGGCCGACGCGATCACGGCGTCGCTCACCGCCGCCGGTCCGTCGCGACCGGTCGAGTCCCTCCCGGCGGGAACGCCGCGCGGCTGGACGAGCTGCAGCCTGTGGGACAGCGACGGGCTGCGCACCGCCATGGCCGCGCCCGCTCTTGCCGCGCCGTACGCCTCCGACTTCGCGTTCGACATGACGCACGCCGCTCTCGACCGCCTGGGCTGGGCCGACTGCAACTGGACGGTGCCCGGGCTCAACGGGTTGACCCGCGTCTCGGTGAGCGTCCTCCCCGGCGGCGGCTGGGCCGTGCCGGAGCTGGCCGCAGCCAGCGCCGCGTATCCGTCCGGCACGAACCGGATCGTGGCCGTCCCCGGAGCCCAGGCCGCTACCCTCACGTGCTTCCCCGCCTCCGGAAACTGTTTCCTCCGCGCGTCCGTGAGGGGAACCCTGCTGACCATCACGACTGTCACCCTGAACGGCGCCGGCCGCGACGCGACGAGCGACGCGATCAGCGCGGCGACGTGGCTGGTCGCCCACCTCCCCGCCTGACCGGAGGCGGCGCAGGACGGTCGGGTCCGGACGGTATCGGGTTCGCGAACTTCGCCGGATTGCCGCAGGATAGATGCCATGCGCCGCACCAGCTTCACCGACCAGCCCGTCACGTACGGGTTCATCGGCGGCACGCAGGCCGCTGACCTGCTCTACTATCCGCCGAAGGGGTACCGGCCGCTGGAGCGGAAGGTGCGGCTGGGCAGCGGCGAGGAGCGGTTCGAGTCCGCGGCGGCCGCGCTCATGAGCTGGGGCGTGCAGCGCAACAGCGGCATCCGGGTCACCGAGGTGAACGAGGGCACCGGCGTCCAGTACGAGGGCATCGAGTTCGACGAGGACGGAACGCCCAAGCGGATGCGCGAGCACAAGACGGCAGAGGACGTCTTCGCCGACGACGGCACGCCCTTCATCCAGAACGGGATGACCGCCGTGCTCAAGGTGCCGTTCGGGCCGTTCAAGGTGTCCGCGCCCTGCCGGGTCGTCTACGTGGTCGACGAGCCGCACCGGCGCGGGTTCGCCTACGGAACCCTCAAGGGGCATCCGGAGAGCGGCGAGGAGGCCTTCCTGGTCGAGATGCGCGACGACGGGACCGTCTGGTTCGTGCTGCGTGCATTCTCCCGGCCGTCCAACGCGTTCTACCGGCTCGCCTCGCCGGTGCTGCGTGCCACGCAGGCACGGTTCACCAAGCGTTACCTGCGTTCGCTGCTGCCCGCGCGGGCGGCCTGATGCCCGGCGTCCTCCCGCTCGGGGGTCCGGCGCCGGCCGACGGTCTCCTCCCCGCGAGCGCCGCAGACGGCGCCGCGGAGCGCGACTTTGGCGTGTATCTGCACGTGCCGTTCTGCCGGGTGCGCTGCGGGTACTGCGACTTCAACACGTACACGGCCACCGAGCTGCGCGGCGTCGCCCAATCCGACTACGCCGGCCACGCCGTCCGGGAGGTCGGCTTCGCCCGGGAAGCGCTGGAGCGCAGCGGGGTCGCTGCGCGGGAGGTATCGACGGTCTTCTTCGGCGGCGGCACGCCCACCCTGCTGCCGCCCGACGACCTCGGAGCCATGCTCGGCGCGGTCCGCGACGCGTGGGGGATCGCCCCCGGCGCGGAGGTGACCACGGAGGCCAACCCCGACTCGGTCGACGCCGCCGACCTCCGGCGGCTGGCCGACGCCGGTTTCACCCGGGTCTCGTTCGGGATGCAGTCCGCAGTGCCGAGCGTGCTGGCGACCCTGGAGCGCACCCACGACCCGGAGCGGGTCCCGCTCGTCGTCCGCTGGGCGCGGGAGGCCGGCCTTCAGGTCAGCCTCGACCTCATCTACGGCACGCCCGGCGAGACCGTGGACGACTGGTCGCGGTCGCTCGACGCCGCGCTGGCGTGCGAGCCGGACCATGTGTCGGCGTACGCGCTGATCGTCGAACCCGGCACGAAGCTGGCACGGCAGATCCACTCCGGCACGGTGCAGGAGCCGGACGACGACCTGGAGGCCGACATGTACGAGCTGGCGGACGCCCGGCTCGGTGCGGCGGGCTACGGCTGGTACGAGGTCAGCAACTGGGCGACCGACGACGCGCACCGCTCGCGGCACAACCTGGCCTACTGGCTCGGGCACGACTGGTGGGGCGTCGGACCCGGCGCGCACAGCCACGTCGGCGGGGTCCGCTGGTGGAACGTGAAGCATCCCGCCGCCTATGCTCAGCGCGTGCTGGCGGGGGAGTCCCCGGCGGCCGGGCGGGAGACGCTCGACCGCGAGACGCGGCGGGTGGAGCGCGTGCTGCTGCTCACCCGCATCCGGGAGGGGCTGCGCACGGACGAACTGACCGCCGGCGGCCGCCGCGCCGTCGCCGGCTTGATCGCCGATGGTCTGGTGGACGCGAAAGCCGCCCTCGCCGGGACTGTGGTGCTGACCCTGCGGGGGCGGCTGCTGGCGGACGCCGTCGTGCGACGGCTGCTCGCCGAGGAGTAGCGCGGCGAGGCTCTAGCTGAGGAACCTGATCGCGATCGGGTACGAGTAGTACTGGCCCTGGTTCGCCTTGATCGCCGCGATGATGCTGAAGACGATGTTCAGCACCCAGACGGCCAGGATGATGATGAGTCCGATGCCGACGATGCTGAGGATCCATCCGACGACGGTGGCGATCGCCAGCGTGATCTGGAAGTTCAGCGCGGTCGCGGTGTGCGAGCGGATGAACGGGCCGCGGTCCTTGAGCACGAGGTAGCCGACGAGGGCGGGGATGAAGCTGAACAGGATGCCGCCCACGTGGATGAGCGTCGCCCACAGCTTCTCGTCTGCCGGGCTGAGCTGCGGCTGCTGACCGCCGTACGGCTGCTGCGGGGGCGGCGGCGGGGGCGGGGGCGTTGCGGACATGATCGTGTTCTCCTCCGGTGATGGGAATGACGCGTCTCAGCCTAGGGGGCGGACGGCGATCCTGAGAAGGAGCCGAAAGCCCTTCTCGCGGATCGACCGTCCGCGCGCGTCGAGGCGACGCGCTACTTGATGAAACGGAAGTTCAGCGGATACCGGTAGGTGCCTCCGCTGTTCACGCGCACGAACCCGAGGATCGAGAACACCAGGTTGACGATGTAGAGCACCCACGGGATGAGGAGGCTGAACAGCAGATAGCCGATCCCGAACGTGAACGTGCCGATGATCACGCCGAGGATCTGGGAGACGACCCAGGCCAGGATCCAGGTGATCTGCCAGTTCAGCGCTTCCTTGGCCTCCTGGTTCGTCAGCTGGCCCCGGTCCTTGAACACGAGCCAGATGATGAGAGAGGGGAGGAACCAGAGGATCCCGCCGAGGTGGGCGAAGGACGCCCACTGCTTGTCCTGAGCCGGATCGAGGGGAGCGGCGGCGGCCGCATACTGCTGGGGCGGCGGGACGGCGCCGGCCGGCTGGCCGGCCGGGGCCGAGTAGGGCTGCTGGGGAGGAACCGCGCCGGCGGGCTGGCCGGGCTGCTGGCCGGGCTGCTGGCCGTATGGCTGTTGAGGGGGCTGTTCGCCCTGGCCCTCGGCCGGGGGCTGGTTCGGGTCTGACATGAGGAGAACCCTTTCGTGGGCGGCTGCGGGGGCTTTCCTGAGCCGGTGCGCACAGGGTACTGCGCCGGAGCCGCGCAGTAAATGATCCGTGTGGCGCCGTGACCGCCCTCCGACGCCGACGCGTTATGATTAGCACTCAGGATCATCGAGTGCCAGCGCATTCGGTGCCGTCCCGTGCTCGATCCTCGGGTGCCGAAGCGACGACAGGAGGCGGTTCGCGTGGTCTCGGAACGCAGTCTGGAAGTGCTCCGCGTCATCGTCCAGGACTATGTCGCCTCGCGGGAGCCGGTCGGCTCCAAGAGCATCGTGGAGCGGCACGCGTTCGGCGTCTCCGCGGCGACCATCCGCAACGACATGGCCCTCCTCGAGGAGGAGGAGCTGATCGCCGCACCGCACACCTCCTCCGGCCGGGTGCCGACGGACAAGGGCTACCGGCTCTTCGTGGACCATCTCGCGGAGGCCCGGCCGTTGTCGGCCGCGCAGCGCACCGCGATCGAGGCGTTCCTCGGCCAGTCGGTCGACCTGGACGACGTGCTCTCCCGCACGGTCCGGCTGCTGTCGCAGCTCACCAACCAGGTCGCCCTCGTGCAGTACCCGTCGGTGGCGCGCTCGCGCATCCGCCACATCGAGCTGGTCGCGCTCGGCTCCCGCCGGTTGCTGAGTGTGCTCATCACCGACTCCGGCGCGGTCGAGCAACGCGTGATCGAGCTGCAGGAGGAGCTGGACGACGCCGAGATCGCCGAGATCCGCGGCGCGATCAACGGCGCTGCGGCCGGGCTCGCGCTGGCGGACGCGGCCGTGCGGCTGCGCGACCTCCCCGGCCATCTGACGGATCGCACCCGTGCGCTCGTCGCACCGGTGGCCGGCGCCCTGCTCGACCAGATCGCCGCCAACCGGCAGGACAAGCTGGTCATGGCGGGCGCGGCCAACCTCGCGCGGACCGAGACCGACTTCCCCGGCTCCATCACACCGGTGCTGGAGGCCATCGAGGAGCAGGTCGTCCTGCTGCGGCTCTTCGACGAGATGGCGCTCGACCAGCACGGGGTCGCGGTCAGCATCGGCCGTGAGAACGCCGTCATCGGGCTGACCGAGACCTCGGTCATGTCGAGCGGCTACAGCTCGGGCTCCGACCTGGCCCGCGTGGGCCTGCTCGGGCCGCTCCGCATGGACTACTCGGGCAACATGGCCGCGGTGAGAGCCGTGGCACGCTACCTCTCCCGCCTCCTCGGCGACTGACGAACTCCGACGCAACGAAAAGAAGGAACAGCCTTACGTGGCCGACCACTACGAAGTCCTCGGCGTTGACCGCAACGCCACCCCCGACGAGATCAAGAAGGCGTACCGCCGGCTCGCGCGCGAGCTGCACCCGGACGTCAACCCGAGCTCCGAGGCGCAGGAGCGCTTCAAGCTCGTGACCCACGCCTACGACGTGCTGAGCGACCCGCAGCAACGGCAGCAGTACGACCTGGGCGGCCCGACCGGCTTCGGCGGCGGGGGCGCGGGCGACTTCGCCGGCTTCGGCGACATCTTCGAGACCTTCTTCGGCGGGGGAGGCGGGGCGACCCGCGGTCCTCGCTCCCGGCGCGAGCGCGGCCAGGACGCCCTGCTGCGGGTGGAGGTCGAGCTCGAGGAGGTCGTCTTCGGCACGCACCGCGAACTGGACGTGGACACGGCGGTCGTCTGCGAGACCTGCAACGGCTCGTGCTGCCAGCCCGGCACCGCGCCGGTGACCTGCGACATCTGCCACGGCACCGGCAGCATCCAGCGTTCGGTGCGCTCCCTGCTCGGCAACGTGATGACCTCCAGCCCGTGCGGAAGCTGCCGCGGCTACGGCACGGTCATCGCAACGCCGTGCGTGACCTGTCAGGGCCAGGGCCGCGTCCGCGCGCGCCGCACCGTCCCGGTGGACATCCCCGCCGGCGTCGACACCGGCCTCCGGCTGCAGATGCCGGGCTCCGGCGAGGCCGGTCCCGCCGGCGGCCCGAACGGCGACCTGTACCTGGAGATCAAGGTCAAGCACCACGACGTGTTCAGCCGCGACGGCGACGATCTGCTCTGCACCCTGGAGCTGTCGATGGCCGACGCGATCCTCGGCACCACGGCGACCGTGAAGGCGCTCGACGGCGACATCCGCCTGGAGCTGAAGCCGGGGACCCAGAGCGCCGACATCATCTCGGTGAAGGACCGCGGAATCACGCATCTTCGCGGCAGCGGCCGCGGCGATCTGCGGGTGGGCATCCAGGTGGTGACGCCGACGAAGCTCGACCACAAGGAGAAGGAGCTGATCAAGAAGTTCGCCGCCACCCACCACAACCCGGAGCCGTCGCTCGCGCGCTTCCAGCAGGGCCTGTTCGCGAAGCTCCGCGACCGCTTCCTCAACCTCTGAGGGACGGACGATGAGCTCGCTCTACCTTCGTGAGGACCTCAGCGACGTCGAGGTGGGCGCCCGGCTCACCCTGACGGGCCCGGAGGCCAAGCACGCCGCCACGGTCAACCGCACCCGTCCGGGCGAGAGCGTCCTCATCGGCAACGGCCGCGGCCTGGTCGCGTCGGGCGAGGTGCTGGTCGCGACGAGCACGGAGCTGACCATCGACGTGGAGGCCGTGGAGCGCGTCCCGCGCGCCGAACCTGCCATCACGCTCGTCCAGGCTCTGGCGAAAGGCGACCGCGACGAGCTCGCTGTGCAGGCCGCCACCGAACTCGGTGTGGACGCCGTGATCCCGTGGTCGGGCTCCCGGTCGGTGTCGCGCTGGGAAGGCGCCAAGGTCGCGAAGGGCCGCGACCGCTGGGCGGCGATCGTGCGCGAGGCGAGCAAGCAGTCGATCCGGGCGTGGACGCCGGAGGTCGGGGAGCTCGCCACGACGAAGCAGGTGGCCGCGCTGGCGGCGACCCACCGGGTGCTGGTGCTGGAGCCGGGGGCCGCGTCCCCGCTCACCGGGGTGCGGCCGGACGGGCGGCCGCTGGTGCTCGTGGTGGGCCCGGAGGGCGGGATCGCGCCGCAGGAGCTGGACGCGTTCCTGGCGGCGGGGGCCGAGGTCGTGCGGCTGGGGGACAAGGTGCTGCGGACGTCGACCGCGGGGCCGGCGGCGCTGGCGGTGCTGAACGCGGCCCTGGGGCGCTGGTAGGGCGACTGTATCAGCGCAACCCGTAGGGATTGTTGGCTCGTTAAGGACAGTGTCCAATCAGAAAAAGCCCGCGACGAGCACGAAGGCGAGAAATCCAAACACCGCGACAAATCCGATCAGGATCGGGACCCACACCAGTCGAACGATCGCTAAGGCCAATCGCGGGTACGGTCCTTCCCATGCGCGCGAGCTCAGGGCAAGGCAGACGGCAATGAAGAGCAACGGGAGCCACGCCCACGCGCTGAAGATCGGTGCTGCGATCGCCTCAAGCGGGGCGTAAGGGTCTTTGTAAGTCGGGTCACTCAGGAGTTGCCGCAAACTCTCGGTCCCGAAGTACACGAACGTCCAGAACACCAGGGTGCCAGATGCCCAGAACGAAACGGCCGCCCAAAAGAGCCCGATTGGCAACACCCGCGATGCGGGCTGAGCAGGAGGGTCTTCCAGGACGGTCGCGGCGTGTTGCTGTTCGGTGTCCTGCATTTCGTCGTCCGGGCCAGGGACCGGCACGTGGGGGTCGGGCATTACCGGCTCACCGGTCGGGGTAGGGCGTGATCGTAGGGCTGTTGGTCGGGGAGTACACGTCCTGTTCGAGCGGGTCGAGGGTGCGGTAACCGGTGGGGCCGGCGAAGTCGTTCAGGGTGGGGTCGGTGGAGCACTCGGTATAGAAGTGAAGGATGAATTTGCTGCGGTTGGCGACGACGCCGGCGGCGAGGCTGCCGTCGGGACGGTCAGCCCGATAGTCGATGTAGATGTCCCCGTCTGCTCCGATGAAGGGGGTTCCGATCGGGTTGACGGTGTAGCCCTGGTCTTTCCAGCGGTCGCTCATCGTGTTCACAAACACCATCGGGTCACCGACATGTGGGTGGTCGAGGCCGACCTCGAAGCGTTGACGTTTGTGTTCTCCGGATTCTGTGGTGGTACAGCCAGAGCCGATGAATTCTTCCGTCTCCGGATCCCAGGTTCCGCCACCGACAAGTGCCCATCCGTCGAGGAGGCCGGAGGCGGCGATCCCGTCGTTGGCGGCGGTGAGTATTTCTTCGCGGAGTTGTTGCCCGGTCTTCTGCGACCCGGAGTGGGTGGGGGCGGTCATGACGCATCCTCCAAGGGCGAGGGTAGTGGCGAGAGCAAAGAGCACGATGGTGCTGCGGGGAACGGCCTTCACGGGGTGATCCAGAAGTTCGAGGCATAGTGTGCGGCGTTCTTGTTGTGTTGGGCCGCCGCTGCCGCGGTGCCGGTCAACCCGCCGCTGACTTTGTCGGGCTGACCGGTTGTGGTCGCAGCGATGTTTCTGAGGGACTGGGTCCGTGGGTCGAAGTAGCCGTGCCCTTCGGAGGGCAGGGCATTGAGGAAACCGCTGTGGGTGGTCTTGCCCGTCTCGCCGATGGCGTTGTGTCCGTCAACGGGTTCGAGGTCTGAGCCATCGCCATCGGACGAGAACGACTCCGCGCCGCCGATGCTGTCACCCCTGTGGTCAGCGACAGAAGGGTTCGGTTCGGCGCGACTGGACACAAACGAGCCGAACGGAGCGAGCCGGTCCGGTGCGGCGGCCGTTGTGTAGATGTGGTCGACGCGCAGGTTCGACAGCGACGGCACCAGCGAAGTGTCGATTCCGGCGGAGGCGACCATCACGAACGCGTCGATCCGGAAGTGGGTGAGCGTGAGCGCGATGGACGCCATGGTCGTGCCGTACGAGTGTGCGGTGACGGTGACCGGCGCAGGGCCCGGACCGAACGTGGCGCGGGTGGCGGCGTTGCCGTCGAGTTCGGCCGCGAACCTAGGCGCCCCCTTCTTCGCGGATTCGCTGAAGTTCACTCCTGCCGCATCGGGGTTGTCGTACTCCAGGTACGCGACCACGCCCGGATGCTGAACGTTGAGGTCCTTTTGCGCGTTCCAGAGATTCTTGGCGGCATCAGACCATCCATCGAGCGAATCTTTCGCCCCCGACATCATCCCGCTCGCGCACCACGTCGTATTCTCGCAGGTGTCGAGGTTGCCGTAGCCAACCGCGACCCGGGGCGGGGCCATGAAAAGGTTCAAGGCCACCAACTGCACCGGAACCCCGTTGGCAGGTGTGGTGAGCGCCCGCTCCATCTTCTTCAACACGGCCTTCTGGTCGTCAGTGAGGTTCAGGTTCTTCATCGCCTTCGCGTAGCTGATCCGGTTCGCGATATCCCGGTCCTTGTAGGGGAGCCCCGGCAGATTGCCGAAGAGCCCGGGCGCGGTCTTCAGCAGTGCGCTGCGCGTCTCCGGTGCGAGCCGGCTCCACCAGCCCGCGACCTCCTCCGGGTCCGGCGGATGCTCCCAGAACTGCTGCAACAGGACCGGGTTCTCCCCGAGCAGGACCTTCAACTCGTCCGGCGTGAGGCGGCGCAGCACGGTCATGTTCCGCATGGCGACCGTGGGCTCGGACGCCTGGATCCGGCCGAGCTTGTCAACACCGGAGGTGAATGTGGTCAACTGCGCGGGGGTGGAGGCGGGAAGAGCACCCCGCGCGGTCGCCTCCAGACGGCGGATGAAGTCCGCCTCCGCCGACTCGTACTCGTGCTTTGCCCGCCGCCCCAGCGCGCGGGCGTCCTCCAGGCGCTGCTGGGCGTCCTCCAGGCGTCGCCCGGCCCGGAGCAGGTCCTCGCGCACCGACTCCGCACGCTGACGCGCGGCGTACAGTTCCGCATCCGCCGAGAAGCCAGCACCGGCCGCGCGCGACGTCAGCGCGTCCACTCCCTCCAGCAGTGCGGCGTGGTCTCCCGTCAGAGCGCCGACCGCCGCCTCCGCGACCGCGATGTCGTGCTGCGCCTCCTCTGCCTCCCGGAGCGCGCGATCGGCGTCGTACTGGGTGGCGGAGAGCGCCTCCGCCCACGACTGCGCCGCATCGCCCCCTCGCCGTGCCGGGTCGACGCGGTCTGCGCGGCGTCCCGGACCACGCGCAACCGTTCCCGGAACGCCTCCGCCGCCAGGCCCGACCAGTAGCGATCCGCGACCGACGCCAGCGCTTCGTTCGCAGCGTTGCCCCGCGAACGGTGGTGTTCCGCGTGCGCACGGAGGGTGGACATCCACGCCGCCACCGCGTCCACGTTCCCCGGCGTGGGGTCGGAGTCGAACGTCAACGGCGACCAGTCCTGGTACCTAGAACGCACGGAGGCTTCCGCCGAACGTCTGCGCGCTCTCCGCGTCCCGCCGCGTGGCGCCGTCGGCGGCCGAACGCAGCACGGTCACCAGTGCGTCTTCGCTCTGCGCGAGGGCCGAGCGCCCTGCGGACCAATATCGCTCGAACCCCGTGAAAGCCCAGTCCATCCGCGACGATCCGAGATCGCCGGCGTCGAAGCTCGCGTCGCGCACCTTCGCGCCCGTCTCCGCCAGCGCCGACGCCGCCGCCCGCAGACGTTCCGTGTCGACCGAGACCTTCGTGCTCATTACGCCCCCTTATAGCTCACATAGACATAACACATGGAGAACAGGAACCAGACATGTCACCGAGGGCGGAGGTGTGGCAGGGAAGCTGCCGAGCACCGACCTCATCGCGGGGCGCTGACGAATAGGATGGATCACATGGAGACAGGGGAGCGCTCGATCTTCTCGCGCATCATCGCGGGGAGATCCCGGCTGACGTCGTGTACGACAGCGAACGCATCATCGCGTTCCGCGACATCGCGCCCAAGGCGCCGGTCCACCTGCTGGTGGTCCCGAAGACCGAGCGGTACCGCGACGTCGTCGAGCTGGCCGCGGGCGACCCTGCGCTGCTCGCGGAACTGGTGGCGACCTCTAAGAGGCTCGCCGACGAGCACGCGGACGGCGACTTCCGTCTGATCTTCAACACCGGCGCCGGCGCGGGACAGACCGTGTTCCACGTCCACGCCCACGTTCTGGGCTCGCCCTCCGGCGGGCTCGAGGAAGGAACCCTTGGCGACGAGTGACCCGACGACCCCGGATGGAGCGACCACCCCTGGCGGGTCGGCGAACACGGGAGGTTCGGCCGAGGCGCGCCTGAGCGTCGACGGGATCCAGATGGTGCGGCTGCTCGGCCCGCAGGACCGCCTGCTGACGACGCTGGAGCGGCAATACCCGCTGGTCGACGTCCACGTGCGCGGCAACGAGATCAGCCTGACCGGCGACCCGGCGCAGGTCGCCGCGGCGCGCGCGCTGCTCGAGGAGCTGCTGCAGATGGTCCGCAACGGCCAGGATCTCGGCCCGGCCGAGGTCGCCAGCTCCGCGCGGATGATGCGCGGCGACCTGAACCTCAGCCCGTCCGACGTGCTGAGCCAGGCGATCCTGACCGCGCGCGGCAAGAGCATCCGGCCGAAGACGCTGGGCCAGAGTCAGTACGTCGACGCCATCGACCACAACACCATCGTGTTCGGCATCGGCCCCGCCGGAACCGGCAAGACCTACCTGGCGATGGCGAAGGCCGTCCAGTCGCTGCAGCGCAAGGAGGTCAGCCGCATCATCCTCACGCGCCCGGCGGTGGAGGCCGGCGAGCGGCTCGGCTATCTGCCCGGCACGCTCACCGACAAGATCGACCCGTACCTGCGCCCGCTGTACGACGCGCTCAACGAGATGCTCGACCCGGAGCTCGTGCCCAAGCTGCTCGCGGCCGGCACGATCGAAGTCGCCCCCTGGCGTACATGCGCGGCCGCACGCTGAACGACTCGTTCATCATCCTGGACGAGGCGCAGAACACGACGCCGGAGCAGATGAAGATGTTCCTCACCCGGCTCGGCTTCAACTCCAAAATGGTCGTCACCGGCGACATCACCCAGATCGACCTCCCGAACGCCGCGAGCGGACTCCGGCTGGTCACGCGCGTGCTGAACGACATCGACGACATCCACTTCTCCCGGCTGACCAGCGACGACGTCGTGCGGCACAGCCTGGTCGGCCGGATCGTCGACGCCTACACCGAGTACGACGCGAAGCTGCAGGCGCGGCAGTACGAGCGCGAGGAGGCCCGCGAGTTCGCCAACCGCGCCGAACGCCGCTCCGGCGGCCCGCGCGACCACCTCCCGAAACGACAGGGCCCGACACGATGAGCATCGAGATCAACAACGAGTCCGCCATCGAGGTGGACGAGTCCGCCCTGCAGCGCCTGGCGGGCTACGCGCTCGACATCATGCACGTGCACCCCGACGCCGAGCTCGCGATCGTCCTCGTGGACGAGGCGGCGATGGAGCAGCTCCACGTGCAGTGGATGGACGAGCCGGGCCCGACCGACGTCCTCAGCTTCCCGATGGACGAACTGCGCCCCGGCACTGAGGAGGAGCCGGCTCCGGCCGGGCTGCTCGGCGACGTAGTGCTCTGCCCGCAGGTCGCCCAGGTGCAGGCGGAGACCGCCGGCCACACCCTCATGGAGGAGCTGCTGCTGCTGACCACGCACGGCATCCTCCACCTGCTCGGCTTCGACCACGCCGAGCCGGCGGAGGAGCGGGAGATGTTCGGCATCCAGCGCGACATCCTGGTGGGCTTCTCCCGCTACGACCGACAGCGCTAGGCGCCGGATGCTCGCAACCCTGTTCTTCGTCGTCGCGTTCCTCCTGGTGACGTTCGGCGGGCTCATGGCGGCCGTGGACTCGGCGCTGGCGGTGCAGTCGCGCGGCGACATCGCCGACCTGGCCGAGACCTCGCGGGCGAGGGCGTCGCTGGCGGCGATCGCCGACGACCCCGGAGCGTACTTCAACGCGATCAACTTCAGCCGCATCATCGCGGAGACCACCGCAGCGGTGCTCGTGACCCTCGCGTTCGAGCAGATCTTCGCGGAGTGGTGGATCTCGCTGATCCTGTCGGCGGCGATCATGACCGGTGTCTCGTTCGTGCTGGTCGGCGCCAGCCCGCGCAGTGTGGGCCGTGCCAACTCGCGCATCCTGCTTCAGCTCACCGCGCCGCTCCTGCACGGGATCCGGGTCGTGCTCGGTCCCATCCCGGGCGGACTGGTCGCGCTCGGCAACCGGGTGACCCCCTCCCGCGCCCGGTCGGCCCCGGTGACGAGCGAGGAGCAGTTGCTCAGCATCGTGGACGAGGCGACCGAGTTCGACGTGCTGGAGGAGGACGACCGAGAGCTCATCCACTCGATCTTCGAGTTCAGCGACACAGTCGTCCGCGAGGTGATGGTGCCGCGCACCGACATGATCACGATCGACAGCTCGGCCGGGCTCGGCACGGCGATGGGGATGTTCTTCTCCACCGGCGTCTCCCGCATGCCGGTGATCGACGGCGACCCGGACGAGGTGGCCGGCATCCTGTACCTGAAGGACGTCGCCAAGCTCAGCTACGAGAGCGCGCTCGGCGCCGACACGCTGACGATGAGCGAGTTGGCTCGGCCCGCGCTGTTCGTCCCGGAATCGCAGAAGGCCGACGCGCTGCTGCGGCAGATGCAGCTCGAGTCCAACCACCTGGCGATGGTGGTGGACGAGTACGGCGGCATCGCCGGCCTGGTCACGCTGGAGGACCTCATCGAGGAGCTCATCGGCGACATCTCCGACGAGTACGACCACGAGGTGGAGCTGGTGCAGCAGCTCGGGGGAGGCCGCCTCCGGGTCGCGACCCGGCTGCCGATCGACGACCTCGGCGAGCTGTACGACATCGAGATCGAGGACGAGGACGTCGACAGCGTCGGCGGACTGGTCGCGAAGGCGCTCGGCAGGCTCCCGGAGGTCGGCTCCACGGTCGCCGTGCACGGCCTCCGCTTCACCGTCGACCGGATCGACGGCCGGCACAAGCACGTGAGCACAGTGCTCGTCGAGCGCGACACCGCGCTGCTGCCCGAACCGCACGAGGACGCGGAGCCCGAGCCGCACGAGAATCACGAGAAGCACGACCGGCGCGACAAGCCCGGCAAGTCCCCGAAACACCCGAAGTCCGACCGCCAGCACAAGGAGGCCCGCGCATGAGCGAGTACCACGCCGGATTCGTCTCGTTCGTCGGCCGCCCCAACGTGGGCAAGTCGACACTCACCAACGCCCTCGTCGGCGAGAAGGTGGCGATCACCAGCTCGAAGCCGCAGACCACGCGCCGCGCCATCCGGGGCATCGTGCACCAGCGCGACGGCCAGCTCATCCTGGTCGACACGCCGGGCATCCACCGGCCGCGGACACTTCTCGGCGAGCGGCTCAACACGCTCGTGCAGTCCACGCTGGGCGATGTGGACGTGATCGGCTTCTGCGTCCCCGCCGACGAGAAGATCGGCCCGGGCGACCGCTTCATCAACGACCAGCTGGACGACTACCCCACCGCGAAGAAGGTCGCGATCGTCACGAAGATCGACGTCGCGGGCAAGACCCAGGTCGCCGAGCAGCTCCTGGCGGTGTCCGCGCTGCGCGAGTGGGAGGCGATCATCCCGATCTCCGCGACCAGCAGCATCCAGCTCGACACGCTCACGTCCGAGCTGATGAAGCTGCTCCCGGAGTCGCCCGGCCCGCTCTACCCGGCGGACGCGATCACCGACGAGGGCCTCGAGGACCGCATCGCCGAGTACATCCGCGAGGCCGTGCTGGAGGGCGTGGAGGACGAACTGCCGCACTCGCTCGCGGTCACCATCGACGACATCATCGAGCGGGACGACAAAGACCTGGTAGAGGTCTACGCCAACCTGTTCGTGGAGCGCGACAGCCAGAAGGCGATCGTGATCGGCAAGGGCGGCGCCCGCATCCGCGACGTCGGCGCCGAGGCCAGGAAGCCGATCGAGGCGCTCCTCGGCCGCAAGGTGTTCCTGTCGCTGCGGGTGAAGGTGGCGAAGGACTGGCAGCGGGATCCGAAGCAGCTGGGGCGGCTCGGGTTCTAGGCGGCTGCGCTTCTAGACGGCTGCGTCCCAGGGCGCCCCGTCATACATCCGCAGGATGATTCCGCGCCGCGGATGCCTGCGCGGGCACCGCGGCCCCGTAACGTAGAGATATGCCAGATCGCACCCGCGTCCTGAGCGCGCTCGCGCCGCACCGTTGGGTGCTGGAGCCCGCGCTGGCCGTCGTGCTGTTCGGGGTGTGGCTGGTCATCGGCCTCCCGTTCGACCTGGCGGGCGCGCTGGCCGTGCTGCTGTACTGCGCGGCCGTCGCGCTCTCGCGGGTGCTGCCGGTCGTGGCGCTGGAGATCGCCTGGCTCGCGGTCGTCGCCGAGTTGAGCGAGGGCTCATCGCTCCCGTTGCCGCACCGGCTGATCTCCGCCGTCGCCGTCGTGATCGCGCTGTTCGGCATCGCGTCGCACGGCGGGAGGGCCGTGCGTTGGTTCGGGTTCGGCTCCGCCCTCCTGTGGGCGCCGGCGATGGCCTACCTCTTCACGGTGCGCGGCGACCTGAAGTTCCCGCAGTTCGGGCCGGTGATCGGCGGCTATTACACGAGCCAGGGTGTCGGGCTGCTGATGATGAGCCTGCTGCTGGCCGTCGTGTTCGTCAGCGCATGGCTTCTGGGCTTCCTCGTTGCGCGGCAGCGGGCCACCGCGCCCTCCGGGCCCGTCCCGTCGCTGCTGGTGTGGCTGGCGTCGCCGGGCGCGGGCGCGGCGGGGACGGAGGGCGCGGAGGCCGTGGAGGGCGACACCCCGCGGCTGGTGCGTCGCCTGACCCGGCCCCAGCTCACCTTCGACATCGCGGGCGCCGTCGCCTACGTCTTCTTCTGCCTGGTCACCGACTTCACCTCGAGCCTGGTGCCCGACGCCCTCGGCCGCTCGACGTTCCTCGTGTTGATCGTGTTCGCGGTCGCCGTGGCCCTGCGCAGGATGTCGCCCGCGGTGTCGCTCGCGATCGCGTGGCTCGCGGCCGCGGTGCAGATGACGACCGGGCACAACATCCTGGTCAGCGACATCGCCGCGCTCATCGTGCTCTACGCGACGGCGCTGTACGGCGACAAAGTCGTCCGGTACGCGGGGCTGATCTCGGCCGGGGTCGGCGCGCTGGTCGCCTCGCTCTACCTGACGCTGACCTCTGCGCTCGCGCAGGGCTACTTCGACCTGCTGTCGTCCCAGCTCACCGGGATGGCGCTCCAGTTCGCGTTCCTCTTCGTCGTCAGCGCGACCGTGCTCGGGCTGTCCTGGGTGCTCGGACTCCTGGTCCGCACCTGGCGGAACGCGCGGGCGTCCCGGCACGCCCAGATCGCGGCGGAGCTCGACCGCAACCGCGCCGAGGAGGTCGTGGTCGTCGAGCAGGAGCGCACCCGCATCGCGCGCGACATGCACGACGTCGTCGCCCACTCGCTGGCGGTCGTCATCGCGCAGGCGGACGGCGCCCGTTACGCCCGGCATGCCGACCCGGACGCCGTGGACACCGCGCTGGAGACCATCGCCGCGACCGCGCGGTCCGCGCTGGTCGATGTGCGGGTGCTGCTGGCCGAACTGCGGCAGAGCCAGCCCGAAGGCCCGCAACCGTCGCTCGCCGACGTCGACCAGACGGTCGAGCAGGTGCGCGCGGCCGGCCTCCCCGTCGTCATGGAGCGTCGCGGCGAGCTCGACGGGCTCGGCTCCGCGCAGCAGATCGCCGCGTACCGCATCGTGCAGGAGGCGCTCACCAACGCTCTCCGGCACGGAGACACCACCCGCCCGGTCTCCGTCGTGCTCGCCCAGACGGGCGGCGCCGACTCCGGCCCTGGCATCGTCATCACCGTGAGGAACAGCATGAAGACACCGACACCGGACCCCTTGGCCACCGGCGGCCTCCCGCGCATCGGGCACGGCCTGCCCGGGATGCGCGAGCGCGCGACCCTGGCGGGCGGCTCGCTGTCCGCAGGGCCGGCCGACGACGGCTTCGTGGTCACGGCGTTCCTGCCGGTGGTCTCGGGGGTGCGCGCGTGAGCGCCCCGATCACGGTCGCCCTCGTCGACGACCAGGCGCTGTTCCGCGCGGGCATCCGCATGCTGATCGGTTCGCAGCCCGACCTGGAGTTCGTGGGCGAGGCGTCCGACGGCCGGGAGGGCGTCGCGCTCGTGCGCGAGAAACGCCCCGACGTCGTGCTCATGGACATCCGGATGCCCGTCATGGACGGCATCGCCGCCACCGCCCGGATCGTGGAGGAGGCCGAGCGGGAGGGCCGTGCGCCGGCGCGGATCATCGTGCTCACCACCTTCGACCTGGACGAGGCCGCTGCCCGCGCGATCCGCAGCGGCGCCAGCGGCTTCGTGCTGAAGGACGCCGAGCCGGAGTTCCTGCTCGCCGCCATCCGCACCGTCCACGCCGGCAGCGCGGTCATCGCCGCCGGGGCGACCCGGGAGCTGTTCGAGTACTTCTCCGACAGCCAGCGGGCCAAGCAGGCGCCGGCCGCGTTCGCCACGCTCACCAGCCGCGAGCGGGAGATCTTCGTGCTCGCCTCACGCGGGCTCAGCAACTCGGAGATCGCCGGGTCGGAGTTCCTCAGCGAGGCGACGGTCAAGACGCACATCAGCCGCATCCTGGCCAAGCTCGGCCTGCGCGACCGCGTGCAGATGGTCGTCTACGCATTCGAGCACGGACTGACCGGGGGAGCGCCAGAGCGGGCGGAGTGACGGGCGACCGGCGAAGTTCACCCGTAGATCATCCTCTGGGCTGACCCCGTGTGGATCCACAGCCCGATCCGCGGCCGACGCCGGTTTCATAGCGTGGCGGCATGGACATTTCCGACAGCATGGTGGCGCGCGTCGACGGCGCGACGAAGACCTACGGCTCCGGCACCAACCGCGTCATCGCGCTCGACGACGTGACCGTCGGCATCCCGGCCGGCCTGTTCACCGCGATCATGGGGCCCAGCGGCTCCGGCAAGTCGACGCTCATGCACGTGATGGCCGGGCTGGACACCGTGACCGGCGGCCGCGTCTTCCTCGGGGACACCGAGATCAGCGGAATGGGCGACGGCGAGCTGACCGTCCTGCGCCGCCGCCGGGTCGGCTTCGTCTTCCAGTCGTTCAACCTCGTCCCGACACTCGACGTCCGGGCCAACATCCTCCTGCCGTTCGAGATCGACGGCCGCCGCCCGACGCTCGAGCAGCGCGAGTGGATCGACGGGCTGATCGACCTCCTGGGCCTGAAGGACCGGCTCACCCACCGTCCGCACGAGCTCTCCGGAGGCCAGCAGCAGCGCGTCGCGATCGTGCGCGCGCTCGCCACCCGCCCCGACCTGGTGTTCGCGGACGAGCCCACCGGCAACCTCGACTCGCGCACCGGCCGGGAGGTCCTCGGCGTGCTGCAGGAGGCTTCCCGCAGCTACGGCCAGAGCATCGCGATGGTCACGCACGACCCGGTCGCAGCGAGCTACGCCGACCGTATCGTGTTCCTCGCCGACGGGCGCGTCGTCGCCGAGCGTGAGCGCTCGAGCGCGGAGCAGATCTCCGCGTTCATGCTCGACATGGAGTCGCAGGGCCCGGAGGCCCAGCACCCGGCGGCGCAGGGAACGGAGGCGCGCGCGTGATCCGCGCGTTCCGGGCGAACGCGCGCGACCATCGCGCCAGCGTCCTCGTCTCGGCCCTCAGCGCCGCCTTCGGCGTGGCGCTGATGGCCTGCACCAACGTGCTCGGAGCGTACATCGCGGCGTCCCCGATGGGGGCGCACGGCTCGGCCCGGTTCGCCCTCGCGCTGGTCGCCGGCATCTTCTTCGTGATCGCCGTCTTCGTCGGCGCCATCGTCACCACGAACACGTTCGCCACCGTCATCGCCGGGCGCACCCGCACCATCGCCCTGATGCGGCTGCTCGGCTCGAGCTCGAAGGCGCAGCGTCGCTCCGTTGCGGGGGAGGGCCTCGCCGTCGGCGTGATCGGTGCGCTCACGGGCGGCGTCATCGCCGTGGTTCTCGCGCTCGTCGCCGTGCGCGCCTTCATCTGGTGGGGCGTCCTCCCGAACGTGCTGTACCCCGTCGTCACACCCTTGCTGATCGTGCCTCCCGCCGTGGTCGTGCTCACCACCTGGTCGGCGTCGTGGATCGGCAGCCGGCGCGTGCTGACGGTGGCGCCGGTGGAGGCGCTGGGCGCGGCGCAGGAGCGCCCGTCCGCCGCCGTGCGCAGCACCGGGCGCATCGCGGCCGCGGCGCTGCTCATCCTGCCGGGTGCCGCGCTGCTCGGCTTCGGGCTGATGCTCGGCCTCGGCGCGTTCGCGAAATCGGGGAACTCCGCGCTCGCGGAGTTCGGGCGCTTCGGCGTGCTGATCGCGATGCTCGGCGGCCTGCTCTCGTTCACCGGGGTCATCGTCGCCGCGCCGTTCTTCCTGCCCGCCGTGCTGCGCGGCGTCGGCCTGCTCTTCGGCGCGGGCGCCGCCGGACGACTCGCGGCGGCCAACGCCGTACGGAACCCGGAGCGCAGCTCGCGCACCGCGATCGGTCTCGTCATCGGCGTCACGCTGATCACCATGTTCGTCGTCGCGACGCAGACCTGGCTCACGATCATCCGCAGCGCGGCGGCGAAGGACCCGGAGCTGTATCAGGGCGCTGAGAGTGTGCTCACGGTCACCATGCTCGTTTTCAGCGGGCTGGTCGGCTTCTCCGCGGTGATCGCCGCCGTGGGCGTGGTCAACAGCCTGTCGCTGAGCGTCCTGCAGCGCCGGCGCGAACTCGGCCTGCTCCGGGCTCTCGGGCTGAGCGCCGCGCAGGTGCGCCGGATGATCCTGGCCGAGAGCGCGCAGCTCACGGTCGCCGCCGTGCTCTCGGGGCTGGTGCTCGGCACGCTGTACGGCTGGATCGGCGCGCAGACGCTGCTCGGTCAGCTCCCGGGCGGCGGCCTCATCCCGCCGGCGATCCCGTGGCTGTTCATCGGCCTGATCGTCGTGGCGGCGGCCGCCCTCGCCGTCGGCGCCTCGGTGGTGCCGACCCGCCGGGCCACCCGCGTCGCCCCAGTGGAGGCCCTCGCGGTCGAGTAGCGAGGCTCCAGGTTCCCTGGACGCTCATCAAGCCCCAGCTATCCGCAGGCTGGGTGTCCGATACTTATGGACTGGCGCACTCCGACCCGTGCCCACCATCCCGTGCCGGAGCGCCTCCTGCACCCGTGAGAGGACCCACCCCTGAACTGGCTCATGACCCTGAGGATCGACAAACCGCCGTTCCTCATCACGATCGACGTCGTCACCGCGCTCCTGGCGGTGTACCTGCTCGTGCGACCCACCTGGAAGCGCGCGCTCGCGGGGGCGATCGCTGCCGTCGGCGGCGGCCTGATCGGCTGGTTCCTGGTGTGGCTGACGGACGACGTCTTCAACCTGTTCGGCGTCGCGCTCACCCCGGCGACCACCACCTGGGTGGCCATCGGGTTCGCCGGTGTGAGCCTCGCCATCGCCAACTTCTTCCGGTCGCGCTGGTGGCGGAAGCTGATCGCAGCGGTCAGCATCCCGGTATTCCTGCTCGCGGCGTTCGCCGGTGTGAACGTCGACTTCGGCGCGTACCGCAACCTCAACGATGCCATCGGGGTCGTGCCGTACAAAGCGCTGAACCTGCACAACGAGCGCGGCGACATCATCAAGGGGACCGCCTGGTCTGCCTCGACGAACCAGGCCGACCCTCCCGCGAAGGGCGAGATCGGCACCGTCAAGATCCCCGCGACGCTGTCGAACTTCCCCGCGCGGGACGCCATCGTGTACCTGCCGCCGGTCGCCCTCGGTCCGAACCCGCCAGCGCTCCCGGTGCTCTACGCGCTCTCCGGCCAGCCCGGCGCCCCGGCGGACATGTTCACGGCAGGCCGGATCGGAACCTATCTCGACGCCTACGCGGCCAAGCACAACGGCTACGCGCCGATCGTCGTCGCGCCCGACCAGCTCGGCGGCCCCGGCCGCAACCCGATGTGCATCGACTCCCGGGCCTTCGGCGACTCGGCCACCTACCTGCTCAAGGACGTGCGCTCGTGGATCACCTCGCACCTGCGGGTGAGCAGCGACCCGTCGGCGTGGGGCGCGTTCGGCTACTCGCAGGGGGCCACGTGCGCTGCGCAGTTCGCCGCCAGCCGCCCGGACCTGTTCGGCTCGGCGCTGGCCTCCTCCAGCGAGCTGGGGCCGACGCTCGGCAACGTGCCCCTCACGATCGCGACCGGCTTCGCCGGGTCGCGGACCGCCTACCAGGACGCCCAGCTCGGGCCTACGATGAAAGCGCATGCTCCTTACACGAACACGCTGATCATCTTCGGCGCGGGTCAGAACGACGCCAAGTACACTGCTTTCGCGAAGACGCTGCATTCCGAGGCCGTCTCCGCCGGGATCCGCGGCGACCTCCTGATCTCGCCCGGGACGGCACACGATTGGAACACGGTGCGCTACACGCTGACGGACGGCTTCCCCGCGGTCGCCGCCCACATGGGGCTGGCTCCGTGACCGATGCCGTGACCGCTGGGGGCGGCGCGTCGGCGAACGGCGGCGCGCCGGAGGACGACGCGACCCGGGCCGGGGGAACGGCCCTCGGGTCGCGGAGGAGACGGCCGCGCGCACGCAGGAGCCTCCCGCGCGCCCTCCCGGGCCTCCCGCACGGGCAGCCGGCTTCGGCGGCGCGGTGCGGCGGCTCGGCCGGCTGATCGCGACGCACCCCTTCACCACGGGCCTGACGGCGCTGATCCTCGTGCTCGCGCTGGCTACGGGCCCGATCCACGGCCCCCACCGCCCGCTGCGCGTGTGGCTCGGCGTCGGCCCGGACCAGCTCCTCGACGGCCACTGGTGGGCGCCGGTCACCGCCGTGCTGTTCACAGACAACCTCGCCGAGCTGATCGTGGTGCTCGTGCTCACGGCGCTGCTCGTCGGCGTCTCCGAGCGGCTGATGGGCGCGTGGCGGACGGCGCTGGCGTTCTTCGCGACATCCGTCGTGGGCATCGCCGCAGGCGTCGGCATCCAGCTCATCGGCTCGCAGACGGGGGAGATGTGGTCGCGCAGCGTCCACCACCTCGTCATCCTCGACGTGTTCACCGGCATCGCCGGCGCGATCATGACCGCGAGTGCGTTCGCGGGGGCCTTCTGGCGCCGCCGCATCCGCGTCCTCACCATGCTCATCGCGATCATGTACGTGCTGTACTCGGGCGACCCGTCCGACCTGTACCGGCTTCTCGCGGTCCTCGCCGGCTTGGGCCTCGGCGTGCTGCTGCGGCCGCACGAGCGCCTCCTCGGCTGGCGCCGCTCCTCCCATCACGAGGTCCGGGTGCTGCTCGCCTCCGCCGTGACGATCAGCGCGCTCGGCCCGGTCATCGGCCTGCTGACGCAGTCGCGGTACGGGATGCTGTCGCCGATCGGCCTGCTGTTCTCCAACGACGTGCCCGCCACCGGCAGCGTGCTGGAGCGCTGCCAGGCGTTCGCGGTCACCCGCGACTGCGTCCACGACCTCACACTGGAGCGGATCAACGGCCTCGGGCCCGTGCTCATCTCGGTGCTGCCGCTGCTCACGCTGCTGGTCGCCGCCTACGGCCTCCTCCGCGGGCGCCGCTTCGCCGTGTGGTTGGCCGTCTCGGTCAACGCGCTGCTCGCCGTGCTCTCCGGGCTGTACTTCGGCATCCTCCCGTTCGCCGACCCGCGGCCGACCGTGTCGTCGCGGTACTGGGAGGTCACCTTCATCCTGGCGCTGTCGGCGCTCGTCCCCCTCACGATGGCGATCCTGCTGGTCGCCTACCGCCGGCACTTCACCGTGCTCGCCACCGCACGGTCGGTGCGCCGCTACGTGCTCACCGTGGCGCTGACCGGCGTCGGCCTGATCGGGCTCTACGTGTTGGTCGGCTGGCTGCAGAAGGACACGGGTTTCACCCGGCCGATCGACATCACCGATCTCCTCAACGACGTGCTGGAGCGCTTCATCCCGGTGAGCTTCCTGCGCCGCGAGCCGCTGCAGTACCTGCCGACGACACCGCTGGCGACCGTGGTCTACCACAACATCGGCACCGTGTTCTGGCTGGTCGTCATCCTTGCCGCCGTCCCGTTCATGGTCGGCCGTGGAGCGTGGCGACGCTCGACCGGCGACGCGGGACGGGTCCGCACGCTGCTCGAACGCGGCGGCGGCGACGCCATCTCGTTCATGGCGACCTGGCCCGGCAACAGCTACTGGTTCGACTCCGCGACGGGCGGGGCCGTGGCCTACCGGGTCGTCGGGCGGGTGGCGCTCACGACCGGTGCGCCGTTCGGCGCGGACGAGTCCGTGCACGACGGCGTGATCGAGCGCTTCTCGCGGTTCTGCGACGACAGCGGATGGATCCCGGTCTTCTACAGCGTCGACGCCCAGTACCAGCCGATCTTCGACCGGATGGGCTGGTCGACCATGACGGTCGCCGAGGAGACGGTGATCCGCCCGCAGCAGTGGGCGACCACCGGCAAGAAGTGGCAGGACGTCCGCAGCTCGATCAACCGCGCTCAGCGGGCCGGCATCCGCGCGGAGTGGACCAGCTTCGGCGCGCTGCCGTTGAGCGCCGCCGTGCAGCTCTCGGACATCTCCGAGCAGTGGGTCGCCGAGAAGGACCTGCCCGAGATGGGCTTCACCCTCGGCGGCCTGGACGAACTCCGCGACCCGGCCGTGCGGCTGATGCTCGCGGTGGACGAGTCCGGTCGCATCGAGGGCGTGACCTCCTGGCTGCCGAGCTACCGGGACGGCCACGTCGTGGGCTGGACACTCGACTTCATGCGCCGCCGCCCGGGCAGCATCAACGGCGTCATGGAGTTCCTGATCGCCGAGGCGGCCACCCGGATGAAGGAGGACGGCGTCGAGTTCATGAGCCTCTCCGCGGCGCCGCTCGCACACACGGCCGGCACCCCGGACGACGCCAAGAGCGGGATGGACCGCGTGCTCGGCTACCTCAGCACGTCGCTCGAGCCGGTGTACGGGTTCCGCTCGCTGCTCAAGTTCAAGCAGAAGTTCCAGCCCGAGCTGCACCCGCTGATCATGGCCTACCCGGATCCGGTCGCCCTCCCGGCGATCGGCGTGGGGCTCGTGCGCGCGTACCTGCCCGACCTGTCGATGCGGCAGGCGGCTGCGCTGGCCGTGGGACGCGGCTGATGCGCCGCCGTGGTACCGTTGTTTCTGTGTACGGTCTGCTCCTTCTTAGCTGCCGCGACGAGTCCTAGTTCCGGGCCTCCCTCGTCGCGGAGTTCGTCGTTGGCTCTCCACACCACACCGCGAGGAGAAGACAGACCATGAAGAACAAGCAGGCGCCGAGCGCCATGCCGATCCACAAGTACCGGCCGTTCCACGAACAGATCCGCGTCGAGCTGCCCGACCGCACCTGGCCGTCGAAGCGCATCACGCAGGCGCCGCGCTGGTGCGCCGTGGACCTGCGCGACGGTAACCAGGCCCTCATCGACCCGATGAGCCCCGAGCGCAAGCGCATCATGTTCGACCTGCTGGTGCGGCTGGGCTACAAGGAGATCGAGGTCGGCTTCCCGTCGGCCAGCCAGACCGACTTCGACTTCGTCTGCAGCCTGATCGAAGAGGGCGCGATCCCCGATGACGTCACCATCCAGGTCCTGACCCAGTCGCGCGAGCACCTGATCAAGCGCACCTACGAGTCGCTGGTCGGCGCCAAGCAGGCGATCGTGCACCTCTACAACTCCACCAGCATCCTGCAGCGCGAGGTCGTGTTCCGGACCGACCAGCAGGGCATCGTCGACATCGCCCTGGCCGGCGCGCGACTGTGCCGCCGGTTCGAGTCGCTGGTCCCCGGCACCGAGATCTACTACGAGTACTCGCCGGAGTCGTACACCGGCACCGAGCTGGAGTTCGCCGCCGACATCTGCAACCAGGTGCTGGAGGTCTTCGAGCCGACACCGGAGCGCAAGGTCATCATCAACCTGCCCGCCACCGTCGAGATGGCGACGCCCAACGTCTACGCCGACTCGATCGAGTGGATGTCGCGCCACCTGAACCACCGCGAGAACGTCATCCTCTCGCTGCACCCGCACAACGACCGCGGCACCGCGGTCGCGGCGGCCGAGCTGGGCTACATGGCCGGCGCCGACCGCATCGAGGGCTGCCTGTTCGGCAACGGCGAGCGCACCGGCAACGTCGACCTGGTCACGCTGGGCGTCAACCTGTTCACCCAGGGCATCGACCCGCAGATCGACTTCAGCGACATCGACCAGATCAAGCGCACCGTCGAGCACTGCAACCAGCTCCCGGTCGGCGAGCGCAGCCCGTGGGGCGGCGACCTGGTCTTCACCGCGTTCAGCGGCTCGCACCAGGACGCGATCAAGAAGGGCTTCGAGGCGATGGCCGCGCGGGCCGAGCGCGAGGGCGTCTCGGTCGACGACCTGGTCTGGGCGGTTCCGTACCTGCCCGTCGACCCGAAGGACCTGGGCCGCAGCTACGAGGCGGTCATCCGGGTGAACTCGCAGTCCGGCAAGGGCGGCGTCGCGTACCTGCTGAAGACGGACCACGCCCTGGACCTGCCGCGCAAGCTGCAGATCGAGTTCTCCGGGGTCGTGCAGGCCAAGACCGACGCCGAGGGCGGCGAGGTGACGAGCGCGCAGATCTGGGACATCTTCCAGGACGAGTACCTGCCGGCCCCGGCCACGGACCCCGACGCCAAGTGGGGACGCTTCGAGCTGGGCTCCACGAGCACGACGAACGAGACCGGCGAGCACGTCACCCTCACGGTGGCGCTGCGCGACGGCGACACGGTCGCGAAGGCGACGGGGGAGGGCAACGGCCCGATCGCCGCGTTCTTCGACATCCTGAACGCCCGCGGGATCAACGTGCACCTGTACGACTACTCGCAGCACACGCTGTCGGCGAGCGAGTCGGCGCAGGCCGCCGCCTACGTGGAAGTGGACGTCGACGGCGTACGCCTGTGGGGCGTCGGCATCGACGGCGACACCACGACCGCGTCGTTCAAGGCCGTCGTGTCCGCTGTGAACCGCGCGGTGCGTGCGTCGGCCGGCCACGCCGCCGAGGCCGAGCTCGTCGGAGCCTGACCCCGACCCGTCACACCTGACCCGCAGACAACGGAGGAGATCCCGGTCCATTGCACCGGGATCTCCTCCGTTGACCTCGTTTCAGCCGGTCAGGCGCGCAGATCTCCTCCGTTGTCCGCAGGCCTATCCTCGATGCGATACCGCGGGATGGCACCCGTATCGGTCCGCTCGATCGTCCGTTCGGCGCTTGGGCGCCTCCCGAAGCCGAACGCCATCCAGCGGGGCGCGCGCAGGCGACCGAGCTCGCGCTGCTCCGGCAGGCTCCAGCCGAACCGGACGGCGAGGAGGCGGATCACCAGCGTCACGATCACGCAGACCAGAACCGCGACGGCGAACGGCACCTTCAGATCGACCAGCACCACCAGCACGATCGTGCCGGCCCCGGCGGCGACCGCATAGAGCGAGCCCACATGCATCAGTGCGATGGGGAGGTTGAGCAGCACGTCGCGCAGAATCGACCCGCCCACCGCCGAGACCACGCCCACGAACACGGCGGGCACCTCCGGCAGCCCGAGCGCCAGCGCCTTCGTCGCACCGATCGCGCCGAACAGCCCGATCGTGAGCGCGTCCAGGAACGTGATGATCGGGTCCAGCCTCCGGAACAGCCGCACGAGCAGCATCCCGAGCAGCGCCGCGACGACCGTCGCCGGCAGGTACCAGTTGGACTGAAGCGCCACCGGCGTCACGTTGAGCAGCAGGTCGCGCAGGAGGCCGCCTCCGAGCCCGGTGGCGACGCCGATGATCGCGATGCCCAGCAGGTCGAGCCGGCGGTCGCGGAACCCGGACGCGAACATGGCACCCTGCAGGCTGCCGACGCCGACGGCGACCAGGTCGCCCCAGAGGGGGATCGTGAAGGCCGCGGATGTCACCAGTCACTTGTATCACGCGGGATACTGGAGTCGTGCCTGTCTACCGTGATGAAGCCGTCGTGCTGCGCACCCACAAGCTGGGTGAGGCCGACCGCATCGTCACCATGCTCAGCCGTCAGCACGGCAAGATCCGTGCGGTGGCGAAGGGCGTGCGGCGCACCGCCTCCAAGTTCGGGTCGCGGCTGGAGCCGTTCATGGTCGCCGATGTGCAGCTCTACGAGGGGCGCACGCTCGACGTGGTGACCCAGGCAGAGACGATCGGGGCGTACGGCGCGCTGATCGCGGACGACTACTCCAGTTACACCGCCGCCAACGCCATGGTGGAGGCCGCCGATCGGCTGACCGACGCCGAGGCCTCCCTGCAGCAATACCTCCTGCTCGTCGGCGCCCTTCGCTCGCTGTCGCGGCACGAACACGGTCCGCAGCTCACCCTCGACTCCTACCTGCTGCGCGCGCTGTCGCTCGCGGGCTGGGCGCCGAGCTTCCTCGACTGCTCGCGCTGCGGCGCACCGGGGCCGCACGACCATGTCGTGGTACAGCTCGGCGGCGTGGTGTGCGACGACTGCGCGCCGCAGGGGGCCCCACGGATCGACGCCGCGACCATCGCGCTCCTCGGCGCACTGCTCACCGGCGACTGGGAGACGGCCGACGCCGCCGACGACTCCACCCGCTCGAAGGCGAACGGGCTGGTCGCCGCGTACACGCAATGGCATCTCGAGCGCGGCCTGCGCTCCCTGCAGCACGTCCAGCACGATCAGAAGGCGAGCGGATGACGCCCAAGCCCTACACGCACAAGGACGCGGTCGCGTACCGTCCCGTCGACTGGACGGGTGTGTACCCGCCCGCCTTCCCGGCGAAGGCGGTGCCGGAGCACGTCGCCATCGTGATGGACGGCAACGGCCGCTGGGCGAACCGCCAGGGCCTCACCCGCATCGAGGGTCACCGTGCCGGGGAGGCCTCCCTGCTGGACGTCGTCGCCGGCGCGATCCAGGTCGGGGTCAAGCACCTCAGCGTGTACGCCTTCTCGACCGAGAACTGGAAGCGCTCACCCGACGAGGTCCGCTTCCTGATGGGATTCAACCGGGAGGTGCTGCACCGCAGGCGCGACCAGCTCAACGAGTGGGGCGTACGGGTGCGCTGGGCCGGCCGCACGCCCCGGCTGTGGTCGTCGGTCATCAAGGAGCTGCAGTACGCCGAGCGGCTGACGGCGGGCAACGACGTTCTGACGCTCACGATGTGCGTCAACTACGGCGGCCGCACCGAGATCGCGGACGCCGTGCGGTCGATCGCCGAGGAGGTCGCCGCCGGCCGGCTGAAGCCGTCGGCGGTGGGGAGAAGACCATCCAGCGCCACCTCTACCTCCCGGACATGCCGGACGTCGACCTGTTCGTGCGCAGCTCGGGGGAGCAGCGGACGAGCAACTTCCTGCTCTGGCAGAGCGCCTACGCGGAGATGGTGTTCCTGGATACGCTGTGGCCGGACTTCTCGCGCACCGATCTGTGGAACGCGATCGACATCTTCGCCCGCCGCAACCGCCGGTTCGGGGGAGCGGTGGACACGCCGGACGACGTGGCGCTGTAGCCGACCGGAATAACTGCACGGCTGCAGCCTGTTGACCCCTGATGTGAGCGAACCCATCAAGATCGACATCTGGTCCGACATCGCGTGCCCCTGGTGCTACATCGGCAAGCGCAAGTTCGAGAACGGCAGCGCGACGTTCGCCGGCGCCGGCGAGGGCCGAGCAGTGGAGGTGGAGTATCACTCCTTCGAGCTGTCGCCGGACACCCCGGTGGACTTCGACGGCAGCGAGGTGGATTTCCTCGCCGGGCACAAGGGCATCCCCGCGGAGCAGGTGCACCAGATGCTCGATCGCGTGACCGGGATCGCCGCCTCTGTCGGCCTCGATTACGACTTCGACGCCCTCCAGCACACCAACACGGTGAAGGCGCACGAACTCCTGCATTTCGCCAAGGCGCAGGGCAAGCAGCTCGAGCTGGCCGAGCGACTCTTCCAGGCCTACTTCATCGAGGGCGGCCACGTCGGCCGCACCGACTCGCTCGCCGACCTGGCCGAGTCGGTCGGCCTCGACCGGGACGCAGCGCTGGCGGCCATGGAGTCGGGCGAGTACCTGGAGGCAGTGCGTGACGACCAGCGCACCGCGGGCGAATACGGCATCAACGGCGTCCCGTTCTTCGTCATCGACGGCAAGTACGGCGTCTCCGGCGCACAGGACGCGACGACGTTCGCGCAGGTGCTCGAGCAGGTCTGGACCGAGCGCGCCACCGCGCCCGCCGAGGCGAGCGCGTGAGCGCCGCGGACGGGAGCACGCCCGCGCCGCGCCCGCTGCTCACGCCACTCGGCGACCCGACGGCCGCCGCGTGCGACGGCGACTCCTGCGAGCTCCCGGCTTAACCAACGCACAGGGGTCGCAACACGCCGCTATGCCTGTGTCATAGCGGCGTGTTGCGACCCCTGTCGGCGAGCGCCGCGCGCACGCGTGCCACGGCGACGGCCGCGCCGTTGGAGAGGTGCGAGCGGTTGATGCGCACGATGCACCAGCCGGCGGCCTCGAGCGCCCAGATCCGGTCGACGTCGCCGAAATACTGGCGGGCGTCGGTGCGGTGCTGATCGCCGTCGTACTCGACGACGACCCGATGCTGCACGTACACGAGATCGCCGTGCAACTCGACGCCCGATCCGACCTGGATCGGGCGATTCACGACGGGCTCCGGAAGGCCGCCGTCGATCAGCGCGAGTCGGAGCAGCGTCTCCATCGGGGAGTCAGTATCCGCACGCACGTGCGCGATCGCAGCACGGAGCCTGGCTACGCCCGGTCGATTCCACGCCTCGAGTGCGGTGGCTCTCAGACGCGAAACGCTCGAGAGCGGGTCCTGTCGGCGCACGCAGGAGTCGCCGGCCATGATGAGTTCCTCGATGGTCAGCTCTGCGGCGAGTTGGCACAGCACCTCCTCGACCTCGGGCACCCGCAAGCCGAGGTGGATGCGGACGTGCTCGGCGGACAGCCTGGACTTGTGGCCCACTACTCCCTCGCCGCGTGGCGCCCGACGACCATCCAACGCGGCGACATGAAGGTCGGACGACTCGCGTATCCGCCGCGGGACCGTCAGCCCGTAGATCCTCGCCGCTGTTTCATGACTGAAGCACTGGGTGCGCGGCATGACTGCCCGATACGCGACGCACTGCGAACGGAATCCGCCGTCGAACTCGGCTCGCGGCACCCGCGCGCCGTGGAAGGGCGCGACCAGGTCCGACCGGCGCATACGCGCGGATGAGACGCCCGCTGCCGTCGCCGCCGACGCGGAGAACGCGGGCGAGCGCAGAATGGGTGGAAGCGGTTCAGGGCGTCGCATCCCCAAACCCTCCCAGAGGCTCCCGCTCGATCCCGCGTTATCCACAACCCGCGCGTGCGAGAGGGGCGCAACACGCCGCTTACCCTCCGGGTTAGCGGCGTGTTGCGACCCCTGTTCGGAGGGAAGGCCGCTATTCGGGGTCGGTGATGTCGGCGAGCGTGGCGGCGAAGCCGGAGAGAAGCGCGTCGGCGTCGACGAACAGCGAGTAGCCGTGCTCGCCTGCGCCCATCGAGACGGTGCGGCCCGCGATGGTGGTGTCGGCGACGACGGGCCACGCGGTCGTGCTGCCGAATGGCGTGATGGTCCCGCGCTCGTAGCCGGTCGCGGCGAACGCCACCGACGCGTCCGGGAGCTGCAGCTTGTTGACGTGGAGGACGGCGCGCAGCTTCGGCCAGGAGATCTTGCGGCCTCCCGGCACCAGCGCGAACACGAAGGTGTCGTCACTGCGCTTGACCACGAGCGACTTGACGATGTCGCCCGGCTCGATCCCGAGCAGCGACGCGGCCTCCTCCAGGCTCCGGGCAGCGGGCCGTTCGACGATCCGCACGGGGATGCCGCGAGCCCGGGCATCCTCCTCCACACGACGGCGTCCGCCGCCGGTTTCCACAGCTTCGGGGCTCTCGGCCATGTATCAGCACGCTTTCTGGGAGAATCGATGCAGATGTCTACTACCGCAACCCTAGCTCCCCGCACGGAGACGAGTCCCAGGCTGGCCATCGGCCCGCTGACGCTCGACGTGCCGGTCGTCCTCGCGCCCATGGCGGGGATCACGAACACCGCCTTCCGCCGGCTCTGCCGCGAGTTCGGCGCCGGGCTCTACGTGAGCGAGATGATCACCTCCCGGGCCCTGGTCGAGCGCACCCCCGAGTCGCTGCGCCTCATCACCCACCACGAGTCGGAGACGCCGCGCAGCATCCAGCTCTACGGCGTCGACCCCAAGACCGTCCGGGAGGCCGTCACGATGCTCGTCGCGGAGGATCGCGCCGACCACATCGACCTCAACTTCGGCTGCCCGGTGCCCAAGGTCACCCGCAAGGGCGGCGGCGCCGCGCTGCCGTGGAAGCTCCAGCACTTCCGGGAGATCGTGGAGGGCGCCGTCACGGCGGCCGGCGACATCCCGTTGACCGTCAAGATGCGCAAGGGCATCGACAGCGACCACCTCACCTACCTCGAGGCAGGCAAGGCCGCGGAGGGCGCCGGCGTCGCCTCGATCGCGCTGCACGCGCGCACAGCGGCGGAGTTCTACTCGGGTCACGCGGACTGGTCCGCGATCGCGAAGCTCAAGGAGACGATCACCGGCACGCCGGTCCTCGGCAACGGCGACATCTGGTCTGCCGCCGACGCGATCCGCATGGTGGATGAGACCGGCTGCGACGGCGTCGTGGTCGGCCGCGGCTGCCTCGGCCGGCCGTGGCTGTTCGGCGACCTGGCGGCGGCGTTCCGCGCCCGCGCAGGGGAGATCACCGCCGAGGAGGCTGCGCTCGCGCAGGCCCGCCCGACACTCGGCCAGGTGGCGGCGACGTTCCGCCGGCACGCCGAGCTGCTGGTCGAGTTCTTCGACAGCGAGGAGCGCGGCTGCCGCGACATCCGCAAGCACGTCGCCTGGTACTTCAAGGGCTACCCGGTCGGCGGCGACCTGCGCGCGAGCCTCGCGACCGTCGACACGCTCGCGCATCTCGACGACCTCCTGGCCACTCTCGACTGGAGCCAGGAATACCCGGGCGAGGCGGCGGAGGGCCAGCGCGGCCGTGCCGGCTCGCCCAAGCGTCCCGCGCTTCCCGAGGGCTGGCTCGACAGCCGCGAGCTGGCGGGCAGCGCGCGGGCGGAGGTCGCCGAGGCGGAGGTGCACAACAGTGGCGGATAGTGCGGCAACGACGCTCGACAGCGTCCCGGCCGACGGCTACAGCGAGCGCGACCGGGAGCGCTGGCTCCCCGAGCATCACTCGAGCCGTCGCAGCGACTTCGCGCGCGACCGGGCCCGTCTGCTGCACTCGAGCGCGCTGCGGCGGCTGGCGGCCAAGACTCAGGTGCTCAGCCCCACTGCCGGTCTCGACTTCGCGCGCAACCGGCTGACGCACTCCCTGGAGGTCGCCCAGGTGGGCCGCGAGCTCGCGGCGAGCCTCGGGCTCGACCCCGACATCGTCGACACCGCGTGCCTGGCGCACGACATCGGCCACCCGCCGTTCGGGCACAACGGCGAGCGCGCGCTCAACGCCTGGGCGGAGGACATCGGCGGATTCGAGGGCAACGCCCAGACGCTGCGGCTGCTCACCCGACTGGAGCCCAAGGTGTTCGGCCGCGACGGCCGCCCGTACGGACTGAACCTCACCCGCGCCAGCCTCGACGCGAGCTGCAAGTACCCGTGGCCGGAGACCAGCTCGGTCGCCGACCCGAGCGGGCGCGCCAAGTTCGGCTTCTACGCCGACGACCACGCGGTGTTCGAGTGGATGCGGGACGGCTCTCCCGAACGGCAGCGCTGCATCGAGGCGCAGGTGATGGACCTGTCCGACGACATCGCCTACTCCGTGCACGACTTCGAGGACGCCGTGGTCAACGGGTATATCGACGTCGCGGCGCTCGGCAGCCGCGTCGACCACGACGACCTGGTCCGGTCGATGTACGAGTGGGTGGGCGGCGAGTTCAGCCACGACGAGCTGATCGCGGCATTCGACCGGCTCGACAGTCTGGAGATCTGGCTCGACCGCTGGGACGGCTCCCGGCGCGCGCAGGCACACCTGAAGAACCTCACCAGCCAGCTCATCGGCAGGTTCGCCCATGCCGCGGTGCACGAGACGAAGCACCGCGCAGGCGGGGTCGAGCTGCGCCGGTTCGGCGCCGACGTCGTCGTGCCGGCCGCCATCCGCGCGGAGATCGCCGTGCTGAAGGGCATCGTGGCCACGTTCGTGATGTCGCGCAACACGCGCCAGCCGATCTACGCGCAGCAGCGCCAGGTGCTGATGGCGCTGGCCGACGTGCTGCTCTCCCGCGGGCCGGAGGAGCTGGACCCGGGATTCCAGGAGGACTGGCGCCTCGCGACCGGCGACGCGGAGCGCAAGCGCGTGGTCGTCGACCAGGTGGCCAGCCTGACCGACCAGTCGGCGCTGAGTTGGTTCGAGCGGCTCGTGCAGCACTGATCCGGCGCGCCGGGCACGGGCTTGAATCGTCGGCCCGTGTGCAGAATGCTTGAGGAACGGCGAAGGAGGAGACGCATGAGCAGCCCACAGCCCCCGGCGGACGGCGACCGGCCCACGGAGGCCGAGCCCGGCGCGGCGGAGCCGTCGAGCACTGCGGGGCCGTCGCGCGCGCCCGTGAAGCGCACGCCGTCCCCGCGCAAGCGCACCCCGAAGAGCACCTCGATCTCGCCGAACGGCGAGGCCCCGGAGATCCTCGACGCCATGCTCGGCAAGGCAGCGACCGAGGACACGGTCGAGGCCACGGCGCCCGCGAAACCGGCGACGCCCCGGCGTCGCACGGCCGCGTCGCGCAGCAAGGCGGCCACGGCGCCCGACACCTCCACCTCGCCGGCGGAGCCTCCCGTCGAGGCCGCGGCCGAACCGCCCGAGACGGAGCCCGCGACCGCGGTCCTCCCGACCGCGGACGACTTCTACCGCACGGGGACCGCCGAGACCGAGATCCTCAGTCCGGCCGAGGAACCGGCGCCCACGGGGCCGCGCACCACAGACTCCGAGACCACGGACTCCGAGACCACGGACTCCGAGACCACGGACTCCGACACCACCGAGATCCTGCCGGCGTCGCCCGCCGCCGAGCCGGTGCCCGTCGGCGCGGTCGCGGAGGACTTTCCGGTCGACGCCACCGCGGCGGCCACGGCCGCGTCCGGCATCGCGCACGCGAACGGCGCTCCCGCCGGCGAGGACGCCCCGCCGTCTCCGGCCGCCGGCCCGCACGCTCCGCGCCCCGGCCGCAGCGTGAACGCGCTCGCCGACCGCCTGGACGACTCGCGGTTCTTCTCGTCGCTGTTCGACTTCACCTTCACGAGCTACGTGACCCGCAGGCTCGCCGGTCCCGTCTACGTGGTCGGGCTCGTCCTGATCGGCCTCGGGATCGTCGTGGGCTTCGCCAACAGCCTCGGCATCGCGATCGCGACCCGGTCCCCGGCCGGCGCGTTCGTGTTCCTGCTGGGCATCCTGGTGACGCTCGTGGCCGCAATCCTGAGCGTGCTGCTGCTGCGGGTGACGATCGAGGTCTTCTGCGCGATCATCGAGATCGCCCAGAATACGCGGCGCCGGCGCCCCCGCGCGACTGACGTCGGCCGCGCTCACTAGAATCGACTGCATGGCAGGCCGGATTCGACAGAGCGACATCGAAGAGGTCAAGGCCCGCACCAACATCGCCGACATCATCGGCGACTACGTCAGCCTGAAACCGGGCGGCGTCGGCTCGCTCAAGGGCCTGTGCCCGTTCCACGACGAGAAGAGCCCCAGCTTCAACGTCCGTCCCGGTGTCGGCCGTTACCACTGCTTCGGCTGCGGCGAGGGCGGCGACGTGTACGCGTTCCTGGTGAAGCTCGACCACGTGTCCTTCACCGAGGCCGTCGAGCGGCTGGCCGGCAGGATCGGCTACCAGCTCCACTACGAGGAGGGCGGGGGAGGGCCGAGCGAGTCGAGTGGCAACCGTGCCAGGCTGCTGGCCGCGAACAACGCAGCCGAGGAGTTCTTCCGCGAGCGGCTGGCCGCGCCCGATGCGGATCCCGGCCGCCGGTTCCTTGGCGAGCGCGGCTTCGACGCCGCGTCTGCCGCTCACTTCGGCGTCGGCTTCGCCCCGAAGAGCTGGGACGAGCTCACCAAGCACCTGCGCGGCAAGGGCTTCACCCCCGACGAGCTTCTGGCCGCGGGTCTCGTGTCGCAGCGCGACCGTGGCGTCTACGACCGGTTCCGTGGCCGCCTGGTCTGGCCGATCCGCGACGTGACCGGGCAGACGATCGGCTTCGGCGCCCGGCGGCTGCTGGAGGACGACAACGGCCCGAAGTACCTGAACACCCCTGAGACCGCGGTCTACAGGAAGGCGCAGGTGCTGTACGGCCTCGACCTCGCCAAGCGGGACATCTCCCGCAGCGACCAGGTGGTGATCGTGGAGGGCTACACCGACGTGATGGCCTGCCATCTCGCGGGCATCACGACCGCGGTCGCCACGTGCGGCACGGCGTTCGGCGTCGACCACATCAAGGTCATCCGCCGCATCATGGGCGACGACAACAGCAGCGGCTCGGTCATCTTCACCTTCGACCCCGACGCGGCGGGTCAGAAGGCCGCCGCCCGGGCTTTCGGCGAGGAGCAGCGCTTCTCGGCCCAGACCTACGTGGCCGTCGGCCCGGACGGGCTCGACCCGTGCGACCTCCGGCTCTCCGGCGGCGACGAGGCGGTGCGCCGGATGATCGACGCCCGCAAGCCGATGTTCGAGTTCATGATCCGGCAGGTGGTCGAACGCTTCGACCTCGACACGGTGGAGGGCCGCACGGCCGCGCTCCGTGCCGGGGCGCCGATCGTGGCGACCATTCGCGATCCCGCGTCGCAGAACGGCTACACGCGCGAACTCGCCAGGCTCTCCGGCGCCGACCTGCAGGACACTCTGCGCGCCGTGCGGTCGGCCCCGCGCAGCACGCGTGGAGAGCAGCGCAGCGGACGCGGCGACGGCTCGAGGCAGAGCGCCCGCGACGGCGAGGCCCAGCAGTACCAGCAGCCCACTCCCGAGGCTCCCGCCCCCATCCGCGAGGTCGACCCCGGCGACCCGACCCAGCGCACCGAGCGCGAGAGCCTCATGGTCCTGCTCCAGTTCCCCGCCGAGGTCGGCGCCGAGCGCGCCGCCCGCGTCGTGCAGGTGCCGTTCGTGAACCCGACCCACGCGGTCGTCCGCGACGCCATCGCCGCCCAGCTCCCGTCCATCGCCGACCCGGGCTGGGTGGACCGCATCCTCGCCGAGGTGCCCCAGGTCTACGCGCCGACCGTGAACGCCCTCGCCGTCGGCGCCCTGCCGCAGACCGGGACCGACGTCGGCCGCTACGCCCGGTCCATCCTGGACGGCCTGATCGACCGCGACCTGCTGCGCGAGAAGGCCGAGCTGACCTCACGCCTGGCGCGCACCGACCCGCAGAACGCCGAGCTGCGGCGGTCGCTCCAGGTGGCTCTGGCGTCGATCGATCGCGAGCGGATGCGGCTGCGCGGCGAATAGCGCGGCACAATAGATCATGCCCACGTTCCAACGCTGGAATTCGTAGCAGTGTGCGCAAATGCGCGCGGAATTGTTGCGCCGATGTAAAGATTGCGCCGCGATCCGCGACAACATGCTCACTCGACGCGGCTTTCATGCTAGGACTGTGGCTACGCGATTCGACGACGAAGCGCTCGCGTGCGCTCCGCCGGATCAGTGACCCCCACCAAGGAAGAGGTAATCGGATATGAGATCCGTAAAGATCGGCGGACGGCGCCTGTTCGCCGTGTCGGCCGCATTCGCGGCCGCGGCGCTGGTGCTCGCGGGCTGCTCGGGGAGCAACAACAGCTCCGGTGGCGGCGGCGGAACGCTGACCATCGGCACGACCGACAAGATCACGTCGATCGACCCGGCCGGCTCCTACGACAACGGCTCGTTCGCCGTGATGAACCAGGTGTACCCGTTCCTGCTGAACTCGCCGTACGGCAGCCCGGACGTCAAGCCGGACATCGCCGCCAGCGCGGCCTTCACGTCGCCCACCGAGTACACCGTGAAGCTGAAGCCGAACCTGAAGTTCGCGAACGGTCACGCGCTGACCTCCGAGGACGTCAAGTTCACCTTCGACCGCCAGCTCAAGATCAACGACCCCAACGGTCCTGCGTCGCTGCTCGGCAACCTCGACAGCGTGAGCACCCCGGACAAGACGACCGCGGTCTTCAAGCTCAAGGTGCCGAACGACCAGACCTTCCCGCAGGTGCTCTCCAGCCCCGCCGGCCCGATCGTCGACCACCAGGTCTTCTCGGCCGACAAGGTCACCCCGGACAACACCATCGTCAAGGGTCACGCGTTCGCCGGTCAGTACGACATCACGAGCTACGACTTCAACAACCTCATCGCGTACAAGGCGAACCCGAACTACCAGGGGCTGCTCGGCAAGCCGGCCACGGACAAGGTCAACGTCAAGTACTACGCGGAGTCGTCGAACCTGAAGCTCGACATCCAGAAGGGCGCGATCGACGTCGCGTACCGCAGCCTGTCGGCGACCGACATCCAGAGCCTCGGCACGGACAAGAACGTCAAGGTCGTCAAGGGCCCGGGTGGTGAGATCCGCTACATCGTCTGGAACTTCAACACCCAGCCGTTCGGCGCGACGGCCCCGCAGGCCGACCCCAAGAAGGCCCTCGCCGTGCGCCAGGCCGCTGCCGACCTCGTCGACCGCGCGACCATCGCCAAGCAGGTCTACAAGGACACCTACACCCCGCTGTACTCGTACGTCCCGCAGGGCCTGACCGGCGCGACCACCGTGCTGAAGGACCTCTACGGCGACGGCAACGGCGGTCCGAGCCTCGACAAGGCGAAGGCTGCACTCCAGGCCGCCGGCGTGACCACCCCGGTCTCGCTCAACCTGCAGTACAACCCGGACCACTACGGCCCGTCCTCCGGCGACGAGTACGCGCTCGTCAAGGAGCAGCTCGAGAACGGCGGCCTGTTCAAGGTCAACCTGCAGTCCACCGAGTGGGTCCAGTACTCGAAGGACCGCGTCAAGGACCTGTACCCGGCCTACCAGCTCGGCTGGTTCCCGGACTACTCGGACGCGGACAACTACCTGTCGCCGTTCTTCAGCAAGGACAACTTCCTCGCGAACCACTACGACAACCCCGAGGTGCAGCAGCTCATCACGCAGCAGCTCGGCACGACCGACAAGGCCGCCCGCACCAAGCTCATCGAGCAGATCCAGGCCAAGGTGGGCGCCGACCTGTCCACCCTGCCCCTGCTCCAGGGCGCGCAGGTCGCCGTGGTGGGCAAGAACGTGAACGGCACCGACAAGACGCTCGACCCCTCGTTCAAGTTCCGCTACGCAGCCCTCTCGAAGGGCTAGGCCGCACCTCTAGGCCGAACGGGGGCGGCTCGCGTCGTGCGCGAGCCGCCCCCACCCACGAACCACCCACGATTGGCTCCTATGACAGCGACGGTCAGCGGACCCGCGGCGCCCACGGCGCCCGGCCCCGAACGAACCAAAGCGCGTCGGCGAACGGGAGGCGGCCTCGTCCGCTACATCGTCATCCGCGCGCTCCTCATCATCCCGACGATCTTCATCCTCGTCACAGTCGTCTTCTTCCTGATGCGGTCCACGGGCGACCCCATCACGGCAGCACTCGGCGGCAAGCTCCCTCCCGCACAGCTCCAGGAGCGGATCCACCAGGCCGGCTACGACCGGCCGCTGCTCGTGCAGTACTTCGATTACCTCGGGCACCTGCTCCGCGGCGACTTCGGCACGACGTTCACCGACAACCAGCCCGTGACGCAGGTGCTGATCCACTACGGCGCCGCGACGCTCGAACTCGCGTTCTACGCGCTGATCGTGGCGTTCATCGTCGGCATCCCGCTCGGACTGCTCGCGGCGTACTTCCGCGACCACTACGGAGACGCGGCACTGCGCGTGTTCGCCATCCTCTGCTACGCGACGCCGGTGTTCTTCGCCGGCATGGTCCTCAAGCTCGTCTTCTCGATCTGGCTGAACGTGCTCCCCGTCGCGGGCCGCGCCTCCACCAGCTCCGAGATCGAGATGCAGACCCTCCCGAACAAGACCGGCATCTACCTGATCGACGCGTTCCAGACCGGCGACCCGGCCGTGGTCGGCGACGTGCTGCTGCACGCGGTGCTGCCAGCCGTGACGCTCGGCCTGCTGACCGCCGGAATCTTCCTGCGGCTGGTGCGCACGAACGTGATCGGCACGCTCTCCACGGACTACGTGGATGCGGCCCGTTCGCGCGGCGTCAGCGAGAGCCGGCTCGTGCGCAAGCACGCCTACCGGCCGGCGCTGATCCCCATCATCACGGTCATCGGCCTCCAGATCGCGCTGCTGCTCGGCGGCGCGATCCTGACCGAGACGACCTTCGAGTGGAAGGGTCTGGGGTTCCAGCTCGAGCACTACCTGCAGTCGCGCGACTTCGTCGCCGTGCAGGGCATGGTCGTTCTGCTCGCCGTGATCGTCGCGGTCACGAACTTCATCGTCGACATCATCGCGGCGCTCATCGACCCGAGAGTGAGGTATTGAGATGGCCTCGCAGAAGGGCAGCTTCTGGAGCCGGCTTCCCGTCGTGCATCAGCTCCGCCAGTCCGTCGGACTGCAGCGCGGGATGCTCGTCGGCGGTCTCGTGCTCACCGGCCTGTTCATCCTGGTCGCAATCTTCGCCCCGGCGATCGCGCCGTACGGTTTCGCCCAGCTCAAGGACGCGAACGGCCAGTTCGGCTCCCAGATGCCGCCGAGCGCGGCGCACATCTGGGGGACGACCGTCGGCGGCTACGACGTGTTCTCCCGCGTGATCTGGGGCGCGCAGACCGCGATCCTCGTGATCGTCGTCGCCGTCATCCTCTCGATCTTCGCCGGTGTCGTGCTCGGCCTGGTGTCCGGCTACTTCGGCGGCTGGGTCGACCGGGTGGTCGTGGTGATCGCCGACGCGGTCTACGCGTTCCCGTCGCTGCTGCTGGCGATCGTCATGGCGATCGTCATCTCGGGCGGCCAGTCCAGCCTGTGGGGCGGCATCCTCGCCGCCGCCATCTCGATCACGGTGGTCTACATCCCGCAGTACTTCCGGGTGATCCGCTCGGAGGTCGTCCGGATCAAGGCGGAGGCCTACGTCGAGTCGGCGAAGGTCATCGGGGCCAGCAACGGCCGGATCATGTTCCGCCACGTGCTGCGCAACTCCACTCGCACGCTGCCGTTGATCTTCACGCTGAACTCCTCGGAGGCCATCCTGACGCTCGCGGCGCTGGGCTTCCTCGGCTTCGGCATCGAGCCGACCGCCGCCGCCGAGTGGGGCTACGACCTCAACAAGGCGCTGTCCGACGTCACCAGCGGCATCTGGTGGACCTCCATCTACCCGGGTCTGGCGATCGTGCTCGTCGTGCTCGGCATCACCCTGGTGGGCGAGAGCCTCAACGACCTCGCCGACCCGCGCCTGCGCGGCCGGCGCCGCGCCGCCGAGGCGTCGGGCCTGGTCGCCGAGACGTCCGTCGTCCCCGGCGGTCCGCTGGAGGCGGGCCCCGGCGGCATCGACGGCCTGGAGGGCGGAGAGTCGTTCGACGAGCACGGAATCGAGGTCAAGCCATGAGCGACGTCGTCACCATCGACAACCTGTCGGTCACGTTCGCAACCGACGCCGGCGCCGTCAAGGCCGTCGACGATGTCACCCTGCGGGTGTCGCCGGGAGAAGTCCTGGCGATCGTGGGGGAGTCCGGTTCGGGCAAGACCGTCACCGCCAAGACCATCCTCGGCCTGCTGCCGGAGACCGCGACCGCCTCGGGCGCCGTGGTGCTGCGCAGCAAGGACGGCGCCACCGAGGCGGACATCGTCTCACTGAGCAAGAAGCAGCTCAGGGAGGTGCGCGGCACCGACGTGGCGATGGTCTTCCAGGAGCCGTCGACCGCGCTGAACCCCGTCTACCAGGTGGGCTGGCAGATCGCGGAGGGCCTGCGCGCGCACGGCAAGCTGTCCAAGAAGGACGCGCAGAAGCAGGCCGTCGACATCCTGCGCCGGGTCGGCATCCCGGAGCCGGAGAAGCGGGTGAAGTACTACCCGCACCAGTTCTCCGGCGGCCAGAAGCAGCGCATCGTGATCGCGATGGCGCTGGTGCTGAACCCCGGGCTGATCGTCGCCGACGAGCCGACCACCGCGCTGGACGTGACCGTGCAGGCCGAGATCCTCGACCTGCTGCGGCGCTGCCGCGACGAGTTCGGCGCGGCCATCGTGCTGATCACGCACAACATGGGCGTGGTCGCCGACCTGGCCGACCGGGTCGCGGTCATGTACCAGGGCAAGGTCGTGGAGGAGGCAGACGCGCGCACGCTGTTCGCCTCGCCGCAGGCCGAGTACACGCGCAAGCTCCTCGCCTCCGTGCCGCGCATCGGCCAGGGCGCCGCGGCGACGCAGGACCGGGCCATCGCCCGGGCCGAGCGCCCCGAGGAGGCTCCGGTGGTCGAGGCGCGCGACCTGCGCATCCAGTACCCCGGCCGCCTCGGCCGCCCCGGGTTCGTGGCGGTCGACGGGGTGAGCTTCGACATCCGCCCGGGGAGGTGCTCGGCCTGGTGGGCGAGTCCGGATCCGGCAAGACCACAATCGGCCGCGCCATCGCCGGTCTCGGCAAGGTCACCGACGGCTCGCTGAAGGTGCTCGGGATCGAGATGAACGGGGTCAGGGAGCGGCAGTTCCGCAAGGTGCGCAGCGACATCGGCTTCGTGTTCCAGGACCCGGCGTCGAGCTTCAACCCGCTGCTCACGATCGCGGACTGCGTGGCAGAGCCGCTCGTCGTGCACGGCCGGGCGTCCTCGCCTGCCGCCGCGCGCGGCCGGGTGGACGAACTGCTGGAGGCCGTCCAGCTTCCGCGCAGCTACGGCGACCGGTTCCCGCACGAACTCTCCGGCGGCCAGCGGCAGCGGGCGAGCCTCGCGCGCGCCCTCGCCCTGGAGCCGACCCTGCTGATCGCCGACGAGCCGACCTCCGCGCTCGACGTGTCGGTTCAGGCCCGCGTGCTCGAGCTGTTCGCCGACCTGCAGCGGGAGTTCGGCTTCGCCGCGCTGTTCATCAGCCACGACCTGGCCGTCGTCGACCTGCTCGCCGACCGGATCGCGGTGCTGCACCGCGGCAAGCTGGTCGAGGAGGGCACGGGCGCCGAGGTGCTCGGCAACCCGCGAGACGCGTACACGCAGCGGCTGCTGGCCTCCCTGCCGGTGCCGGATCCGGTGGAACAGGCCGACCGGCGGGAGGCGCTGCGCGCTCTCCAAGCCGACAACGCCTAGGGTCGATCATGTGAGCTCCGAACCTGCCATCCTCGTCAGCGACCTGTCCGTCGAATATCCCGCCAGGGGCGTCAGCCCCTCGTGCGTCGCCCTCCGTGGGGTGAGCTTCCGCCTGGAGGCCGGACAATCGCTGGGGATCCTGGGCGAGACGGGTTCGGGAAAGAGCACGCTGGCCGCGGTGCTCGCCGGGCGGGGGCTTCCCCTCCGCTCCGGCGAGCCCGGCCCGCGGATCAGCGGCGGTGATGCGACCGTGCTCGGGCACTCGCTGCGGCACGCCCGCAAGCGCGACCTGGCCGAGGTGACCTTCCACGTCGGCTACCTGCCCCAGGAGGGTGCGGCGTCGCTGGAGCCGTCCCTGTCGGTGCAGGACAACGTCACCCTGCCGATCTTCGAGCGCGACGAGCACTACAACCGCCGGACGGCGGGGAGCGCGCCGCGCTCATGCTGGACACCGTGCACCTGCCGCTCAGCGTGCTCGGCAAGTACCCCTATCAGCTCAGCGCCGGTCAGCGTCAGCGGGTGGCGCTCGCCAAGGCGCTGGTGCTCGGCCCTCAGGTCCTGATCGTGGACGAGCCGACCGCCGGCATCGACGCGACGGTCCGCGACGCGGTGATCGACCTCCTGGCCCAGCTCCGCTCCCACGAGGATTTCACGGCTGTGATCGTCAGCCACGACCTGTCCGTGCTGCGCCGCGCGACGGACGCCTCGCTGGTGTTGCAGGGCGGCCGTCCCATCGCGTACGGGCCGATCGAGGAGGTGCTGGCCGACCCCACCCACCCGTTCGTGCGCGGCCTGGCGGACGCGTTGAAGCCGCCGCAGCGCCGGCGGGAGCGCCGACCGCAGACCGCCGCGAACTGACCGCCCGACAGGAGGAACCATGACCGAGTCCACCCCGCAGCACCGCGCCGTCCTCGCGCCGGGCGGCGTCCCGCTCGCGCCGGGTGAGCGCCCGGAGCCCGGACCCATCGCCGTGCTCCCGAGCGCCGAGCCGTCCTTCGTCGCCGCCGTGGAGGCCGCCGGCGGCACCGTCGAGCCGCTCTCCGACCGCACGCGCGGCGTCGTCTGGCTGTCCAACAAGGATGCCGCGGCCTTCCCGCCGATCCTGGAGGCGCACCCCGGCATCGGGTGGGTTCAGCTCCCGTTCGCGGGAGTGGACGCCTTCTCGGGCATCATCGCGTCCGAGGACCGCCCCGGCCTGATCTGGACCAGCGCGAAGGGCGTCTACGCCCAGCCGGTCGCCGAGCACGCGCTGGCGCTCACCCTGGCGCTGCTGCGCGTGCTGCCGAAGCGGGTGCGGGCGACGTCCTGGTCGACAGTCGAGGAGGGCCGCTCCCTCTACGGCCGGCATGTCGTGATCGTCGGCGCCGGCGGGATCGCGCTGGAGCTGATGGTGCTGCTCGCGCCGTTCGGCGCCCGCGTCACCATCGTGCGCCGCTCGCCGGAGCCCGTGGCCGGCGCCGAGCGAACGGTCGGCTCCGATCGGCTGCTCGACGTCCTCCCGGGCGCCGACGTCGTGGTCATCGCGGCTGCGCTGACCGGCGGGACCCACCACCTGTTCGGCGACGCCGAGTTCGCCGCCATGAAGAAGACCGCCTACCTGGTCAACATCGCACGCGGCGGCCTGGTCGACAGCGACGCGCTGCTGCGCGCCCTCCGCACCGGGGAGATCGCCGGGGCGGGCATCGACGTCACCGATCCGGAGCCGCTGCCCGACGGCCACCCGCTGTGGGACGAGGACGCCTGCCTGATCACGCCGCACCAGGCCGACACGTCCGAGATGGTGGCGCCGCTGCTCGCGGAGCGGGTCCGTGCGAACGTGCGCGCGTTCCTCGGCGACGGCGACTTCGTGGGCCGCGTGGACCCGGCGGCGGGGTACTGACGACGACGCGCGCGGGATGCGGAGCGGATTTCACTCGATGCGCGAAGTCTTGCTAGAGTAGCTTCGCTGATCAAGCATTCCTCGATAGCTCAATTGGCAGAGCAGCCGGCTGTTAACCGGCAGGTTCTTGGTTCGAGTCCAAGTCGGGGAGCGTAAACAGGCGAAGGCCCGGAGATGAAATTCTCCGGGCCTTCGGCGGTTCTCCCGGCCTTCGGTATTTCTCCGGGCGTTGACATGCTCCGAACGGAATACACCCCAATCCGGTCGCGGATCGCTACGATGCGGCCATGAAGCACAGGAAGCGGGACGAGCGGGGCTCCCGGGAGCCGGACGGCTCGGTCGAGGAGTACGAGAACGACGACGACGAACGGCGCGCGTCGCTGGAGCGTGAGGCCGGGTTGACGAGTTTCGGCGGCCCGGCCTTCGGACCGCTCTTCGGGCAGAGCCCCGGCGGCGAGGGGGAGATCTTCGACGCCGAGCACAATCCGTGATCGTTCGCGCGCACTCCCGCCGGAGTCTGCGTAATCCCGGGGGAGTAGGGCACAGACTCCCCACGGGGCAGGCCACACCGACGTGCGCTGGCTAGCATGAGGAGATGCCCTGGAACCCGTCCGCCGACTCCCGTCCGAGCGGACCCGGCTGGGGTGACGGCCGCGGCTGGAGCGGTCGCCGACCGCGCGGGACGATCTGGTTCCCGGTGGTCCTGTCCGTCCTGCTGCAGCTCCCGGGCGTCCTCATCGCCGCGCACACTGCGGCGGCCGACCCGCTGACGCTGACGGCCGTCCTCGTCGCGTTCGCGGCGTCGTTCCTGCTGCTGCTCGCCCGGGCGTATCCGGGCCCTGTGCTCGTCGCCATCGCCGCGCTCTGCACTCCGGCCATCGCCCTCACGATGGGACCGCCGCTCGCCGCTGTGCCGCTGGCCTTCGCCGTCGTCGGCGCGGTGGTGCGCTCGGCGCGGGTGTGGGCCTGGTGGACCGTGGCGGGCGTCGCCGTCGTCGGCCCGCTCGGCGCGTACCTGCTGGTGGGACGGCCGGAGGCCGTGATCCGGCCTCTCGTCATCGCGCTGGTGCTCACGCTCCTGGTGGGCGTCGGCGAGGCGATCCGCGGGCGTCGTGAACGCTACCGGGAGGTCTCCCGCCAGATCGCCGCGCGCCGGGAGTCGGCCGCGGAGGCCGAGCGGCTGCGCATCGCGCGCGAACTGCACGACGTGCTCGCGCACTCGCTGTCCCAGATCAGCGTGCAGGCCGGTGTCGGCCTCCACCTGTTCGACAGCCGGCCCGACAAGGCACGGGAGAGCCTGGAAGCGATCAAGGCCGTGAGCAGCCAGGCGTTGGAGGAGGTGCGCGGAGTGCTCGGTTTCCTTCGCACCGAAGGGTACCCGGCCGCGCGGGCCCCGGAGCCGGACCTGGCCCGCATCCCGGTGCTGGTCGAGACCTACCGGCGCGCGGGGCTCGACGTGCGCTACGACGACGCGCTCACGTCGACGCCGTCCGCTGCCTCGCAGCTCGCGCTGTATCGGATCGTGCAGGAGTCCCTGACCAACATCGGCCGGCACGCGCAGGCGCGCACGGTCGACATCCGGCTCGCCGAGGACGGCGGCGAATTCGTGCTCACGATCGCGGATGATGGCCGAGGGCTGCCGGAGGGCGAGACGGACGGCAAGGGGATGATCGGGATGCGCGAGCGCGCCGAGCTGCTCGGCGGCCGGTTCGAGACCCGTGCGACGGAGGGCGGCGGACTGACGGTGGAGGCCCGTATCCCCCTGCGGAAGGCGGAGGACGCATGATCCGGGTGCTGCTGGCGGACGACCAGCGCCTCGTCCGTGCCGGCTTCCGCGCGCTGCTGGAGGCCGAGGACGACCTGGAGGTGGTGGGGGAGGCCGCGACCGGGCGTGAGGCCGTGGACCTCTCGCGGCGCACGCGCCCGGACGTCGTGCTGATGGACATCCGGATGCCGGACGGCGACGGTCTCTGGGCGACCGGCGAACTCACCGCCGACCCGGAGCTCGCGGGCACGCGCATCGTGATGGTGACCACGTTCGAGCTGGACGACTACGTCGCCCAGGCGATCGTCGCCGGCGCGAGCGGCTTCCTGGTGAAGGACACCGAACCGGTGGAGCTGTTGCGCGCGGTGCGCGTCGTGGCCGCGGGCGACGCGCTGCTCTCGCCCGGCGCGACGCGGCGGCTGATCGAGCGCGTGGCGGGCGGACTCCGGCCGGCGCCGGACGCGGAGGCGCTGCGCGAGCTCACCGAGCGCGAGCGGGAGGTGCTGGCGCTGGTGGGCCACGGACTGACCAACACCGAGATCGGCGAACGGCTGTTCCTCAGCCCGCTGACGGCGAAGACGCACGTCTCGCGGATCATGACCAAGCTGGCCGCGCGCGACCGCGTGCACCTCGTCGTGGTCGCCTATGAGACGGGACTGGTGCAACCGGGCCAGCGCTGAACGCCCTGCTCCCGGGGAGTAGGGCAAGTGTCTCCCGGCGGCGGATTCGCCCGAACGGCCGCACGGCGAGGCTGAGAGTGGTTCCGCGAAAGCCGCGGACAGCTCACCGATTGGATGCACCATGTTCAGTTCGCTCGCAGCCGCCGCACCCTGCGCCGTCGTCGCCTGGGGTGGCGGCCCCTGGTTCGGCTGGTGGTGGTTCCTGATCCCGCTCTTCTGGATCGGGATCTTCTTCCTCATCTTCGGCGTCTTCGGCCGTCGCTGGCGTCGGGCCGCCGTCGCGCGCGGAGGCTACGGCTGGGGGCCGAACGGCCCGCAGTCCGGCACGCGTGCCGCCGAGCGGACCCTCGCCGATCGCTACGCCAACGGCGACATCGACGAGAAGGAGTACCGCGCCCGCCTGGAGGTGCTGCGCGCCAACCGCGGCGACGGCTCCTAAGCGTCGCGGGGCCGGAGCGGCCTCCCGGATGCGCGGCCCGGATATGATCGTCCGGGCCGCGCACCAGGCCCGCTCCACCGGCCCGGAAGGACCAGCATGACCCCGCTCGCCACCACCCTCGCAGCCGCCGCACTGGCGGCCGCCGTCGTGTTCGCGGTGCTCTGGCTACTCGAACGGTCCCGCCGGCGCCGAGCGCAGAACGCGCGCGAGGAGCGCGAGTGGGACCGCATCGACCGCGAGCTGGAGCTGGCGGAGCAGGCCGGCCGGTTCCGGATCATCGGCGAACTCGGTGACGTCGCGGTCGCCGCCGTCTCCCGGCTCGTGTCGCAGGCCGAGGGGATGCGCTACGCGGCCGGCGCCGACCCCGAGGCGGCCTCCCGGTCCGCCGCCGCGATCGAGACCTCGGCGCGCGACGCGCTGGCCGACCTCCGCCGCCTCCAGAACGCCGTCGCCGACGGGAGCCGCGAGGTCCTGCCTGCGCCGGGCCTGCATTCCGCGCGCGACCTGTTCCGGGTGATGCGGGAGGCGGGCCTGGAGGTGACGTTCTCCGAGACCGGCGAGCGTTACGAGCTGCGCCAGGGCGCGGAACTCGTCGTCTTCCGCATCCTGCAGACCAGCCTCGGCAACGCGCTGGACCACGGCGGGCCCGGCACGACGGCCCTGGTGACGATGGCGTGGACGCCGGACGGCCTCCACATCACGGTCGACGACGACGGCATCCGCGCCGCCGCCCGGCGCCGCGGGCTCGACCGCGCCGGCGTCGACCAGGCGACCGCCTACAGCGCCGACGACGACCTGCGCGCGGTGACCGAGTTCGTGGAGGGCGCCGACCTCAACGAGCTGCGCGAACGTGCGGCGCTGTTCGGCGGCGTGCTGGACGCCAAGACCGTCCCCGGCGTCGGGTTCTCGCTGTCGGTGGTGTTCCCGGCACTGCGGCACCACAACGGCGTGCACGGGGTGCCGCTGCGCTGAGCGCGACAAGCGGGCAGGGGCCGCTCAGTCCTCCAGGTGATCCCGGCCCGGCAGCCAGCTCAGCCCCGGCACGCCCCACGAGTTCTTGCGCTGCGTCTTCAGCGCGGCCTTGCCGTACGGGTGGGTGAGCCGGTCGACGTAGAGCACGCCGTCCAGGTGGTCGTACTCGTGCTGGAAGATGCGCGCGAGCCAACCGTCGGCGCGGACCGTGAACGGCTCGCCCTCCAGGTCCGTGGCCTCCAGGATGACGCTCTCGGCGCGCCGCAGCGGGAAGCGCTCGCCCGGGAAGGACAGGCATCCCTCCGACTCCGCGTCCTCGTCCGGCTCGCCGACGGCCAGGGGCTGAGCCACAGCACCGGGTTGATCGCGACGCCGCGCTGCAGGACGTCGTCGTCGTCCGTCCAGCCGTAGACGAACAGTCGTAGGGGCACGCCGACCTGCGGGCCGGCGAGGCCGACGCCGGGCGCCTGGTCCATCGTCTCGAACATGTCGGCGACGAGCGTGCGGAGGTCGTCGTCGAACACCGTCACCTCCGCCGCGCGGGTGTGCAGGACGGGGTCTCCGGTGATCCGGATGGGAAGCACGGCCATTCGGCAAGACTATCGGGATCATGTTGGGTAGGGTCGTGGCGTGGCTACGGAACTGATGGACGCGCTCGAGCTGGCATACCAGCCGAGTCAGCTCCTGGGCATCCCGGTCGCCCTGGTCGGCGCAGTCTTCCTGTCGATCGGCGCCCAGCTGCAGCACCACGGCGTCGCGAAGGTGGAGGCCCAGACGCAGAACGCGAAGGCCGGGCTCAGCGCCCGGCAGCTCGGGCTGCTGCTCGCGCGGCCCTCCTGGGTGATCGGCACGCTGCTGCTCGGACTCGCGGTCGTCTTCCAGCTCGTCAGCCTGAAGCTCTCGCCGATCATCCTGGTGCAGCCGCTCGGCGTGGTCGGCCTCGTCATCACCAGCGTCCTCAACGCGCGGGTGAGCGGCGTGAAGCTCAACCGCCAGTCCGTCGTCGCCATCTCGCTGTGCGTCGGCGGCGTCGGAGCGTTCGTGATCATCGCCGCGATCTTCGCGCGCGACGAACCGGTGACGACCCGGGCGCTCGTGGTCATCCTGATCATCCTCGCCGTCGTCCTCATCGTGTTCGCGCTGCTGTTCTGGTTCCTGCGGCACAAGTTCAAGGCGATCATGTACATCGTCGGCGCCGGCGTCCTCTACGGTTTCGTCGCCACGCTCGCGAAGGTGGTGATCGACCGGACCTCGAACCAGGAGTGGGACTGGTTGCTGGTGCTGTGCATCGTCGCGCTCCTCGCGGCAGCCGGGCTCGGCGCCTACTTCGTCCAGAACGCCTACTCGTCCGGGCCGCCGGATCTGGTCATCGCGGGCCTGACGGTGATCGACCCGCTCGTCGCCGTGACGATCGGCATCGTCGTCCTCAACGAGGCGGCGGGGGCTCCCTGGTGGGCGATGCTCGGCTTCGCGATCACCGGCGCGGTGGCGATCTACGGGGTGTTCCAGCTCGCCAAACACCACCCGCAATCGAACCTCGACGCGCCACTCACCGAGAGGCTTGCCGACCCCGTACGGGAATCCGGCCTAGACTGAAGCGATGAATCGCCGGTCCGACCCGTCCGGCGCGCTCAGACCGTCGCCGGGCGAACAGCCCCGGCCGAAGACCGTGAGGGACTCACCACGTGCCTGATACGAGCGGAACGAACGACATCCCGCCCGCCCCGGCCGCGCATAGGCCGATGACCATCCTCATGGGCTGCGACACCTTCCCGCCGGACGTCAACGGCGCCGCCCGCTTCGCCGAGCGCCTCGCCGCCGGCCTGGTGGAGCGCGGCCACGACATGCACGTCGTCGCGCCCTCGGCGAGCCGCAAGCACGGCACCTGGGTCGAGGAGCACGAGGGCCAGAGGATGACGGCCCACCGCCTGCGGAGCTGGCGCTGGTACCCGCACGACTGGCTGCGCTTCGCGCTGCCGTGGATGAGCAAGGCGAACGCCCGCCGGGTGCTCGACGACGTCAAGCCGGACGTCGTGCACATCCAATCGCACATCGTGGTCGGCCGCGGCCTGGCGTACGAGGCGGAGAAGCGCGGCATCCGCGTGATCGCGACCAACCACGTCATGCCCGAGAACATGATCGAGTTCACGCTGCTGCCGAAGTTCCTGCAGAAGACGTTCATCTCGATCGCCTGGCGCGACGCCCGCAAAAGCTTCGACCGCGCCGAGGCCGTCACCACGCCGACCCGCAAGGCCGCCCAGTTCCTGGAGCGCGCGACCGGTCTGCGCGGCGTCCACGCGATCTCCTGCGGCATCGACGCGCACAACTACACGCCCGACTTCACGCCGCGCAGCGGCAACCGCATCCTCTTCGTCGGCCGGGTGACCGGCGAGAAGCAGATCGACGTCCTGCTGAACGCGATCAAGCTGCTCCCGGAGTCGCTGGACGCCCAGCTCGAGATCGTGGGCGGCGGAGACCAGTTCCGGAACCTGCAGTCCCTCGCCGAGACGCTGGGGATCGCGAACCGGGTGAAGTTCCTCGGCTACGTCACCGACGACGAACTTCGCCAGGCGTACACCCGCGCCTCGGTCTTCGCGATGCCGTCGATCGCCGAGCTGCAGTCCATCGCCACGATGGAGGCGATGGCCTCCGCGCTCCCCGTGGTCGCGGCCGACGCGATGGCTCTCCCGCACCTGGTGCACGACGGCGAGAACGGCCACCTGTTCCGCCCGGGCGACGCGCAGGACCTCGCGGACAAGCTGGAGAGCGTGCTCACCCTCCCGCAGGAGGAGCTCGACGTCCTCAAGAACGCGTCGCTGCGGATTGTGGCGACGCACGACATCCAGACCACGATCAGCACCTTCGAGAGCCTGTATCGTGGGGAGCCGGTGGCCGACCCGGTGACGGCGGCGGCCCCCAGCGTGCCCACCCCGGAGTAGACCGGGGAGGACGCACGGGGCGGTAGCTCAGCTGGTTAGAGCATCGGACTCATAATCCGCCGGTCACGGGTTCAAGTCCCGTCCGCCCTACCGTGGATCAGCCGATCCAGCTCATCGTGTTCCAGCCGGAGCCGACCTGGACCGGGTTGCCCCATCCCGTGTTCCCTGTCGTGGGATACAGGACGAACGCGCCGCTCGATGTCCGGGCCAGGATGTCGTCGTGGCCGTCGCCGTTGAAGTCGCCGACCGAGGCGATGGCCGTCATGATGTTCCAGCCGGAGCCGACGACGATGGGCGCCTTCCAGCCGGAGAAGGTGTGGTCGTAGAGCCAGAGTCGCCCGGTGGAGTCCCTGGCCAGGAGGCCGGGGTTGCCGTCGCCGGTGAAGTTGCGGATGCCGACGATCGCCGTCATGCCGCTCCAGCCCGAGCCGATCGCCTGGCGCGCGAGCCAGCCGCCGTGGCCGTCGCCCGGGTACAGCCAGAGCACGCCGGAGCCGTCGACCGCGAGGATGTCGGGGTTGCCGTCGCCGTTGAAGTCGTGCGCGGCGATGATCCTGGTCATGATGTTCCAGCCGGAGCCGACCACGCGGGGAGTGCCCCAGCCGCTGGCGCCGTTGCCTGGATACAGCCAGAGCGTCCCGGCGGAGTCGCGGGCGAGGACGTCGTTGTGACCGTCACCGTCGAAATCGCCCGGGGAGACCATCGCGGACATTCCGTTCCATCCGGACCCGACCTGGACTCCGGGAGGGCTGAGCCAGCCGCCCGAGCCGTTGCCGCGGTAGAGGTACAGGAATCCGCCGCTGTCGCGGGAGAGTACGTCGGCATGGCCGTCCGAGTTGAAGTCGCCCAGGGTCGGCGGCGTCCAGGGCGTCTGCGGCGCGGCGAGCGCAGCGACCCCGCGGGGGTCCCCAGGCCGGTCGGACCGTCGTAGCCGCCGCTTGCCGTGCAGAGGTACGAAGGGGTGCAGCTCCCGGTGCTCCCGGAGGTCACGTCGTTCAGGGCGGACCTCTGGGCGTAGGGGTAGGAGGCGGGGTAGGTGCCGGCCGCCGGGGTCCCCGCGAGGGCGTACATCGCGGCGATGAGCGGAGAGGCGACGCTCGTCCCTCCGAAGACCTGCCAGGCGGACGTGTACGGGGACGTGCTCGTCGGGGCGAATCCGGCGACGCCGGTCGACGGGTCGGCGACAGCGGAGATGTCGGAGACGGTGCGGGTGCTGCAGCCGGTGTCGCTCTGCCAGGACGGTTTCGGACTGTAGGTGCTGCAGCCGCTGCCGGCGCCGGCCCAGGCGGTCTCGGACCAGCCGCGCGCGGTTCCGGAGGCGGGAGTCAGGCTGGTGCCCCCGACCGCGGCGACGTAGCGCGAGCTCGCGGGGAACTGCGGGTAGCCCGGGCCGTAGCCCGCGTCACCGCTGGCCGCGGTGACGACGACACCGGGATGGTTGTAGTCCGGCTCCCACGGACTGAAGTCGTCGCCGGCGCCGGCCTGCGCTCCGTAGGAGTTGGAGATGAACTGGGCTCCGAGCGACACCGCCGTGTCGACGGCGGGGCCCATGTTGTCGAGGCTGGCGTCATCGGACTCGACCAGCAGGATGCGGCAGGCCGGACACGCGGCGCTCACCATGTCCAGGTCGATGGCGGTCTCCTGATCCCAGCCGTGCGACGGGTCGACACCGGGGTAGTTCGTCCCACCGCGCTGGTCGACCTTGCGGAAGCACCCGTTCGCGGTCGTGCACGCGGGCAGCCCGAACTGCGAGCGATAGGTGGCCAGGTCGGCCTCGGCCGTCGGAGAGTCGAACGCGTCGACGACGGCCACGGTGGCGGCGGCTCCGCCGGTGGAGGGCAGCCCGTACGCGGCGCGGAGGTCGGCGGGCGCGTAGCCGGGCGGGGCGGTGGCCGTCGTCACCGACGGCTGGGCGATGCCGTTGACCGTCTCGGCCAGGCAGGCCACGTGCTTCGGGGCCGGGTCCGCGCAACTGCGCTTGTGCCCGCGACTCGCGAAGTCGGCCGAGGGCGGCTTCGCCGTCGTGGCGTGGGAGGAGCTCGGCGCCGGACTCGGCGAAGGCGCCGGCGTCGCGCTCGTGCGCGCAGTGGACGGAGAGGGGAGACCAGCCGCCGTCGCCGCGTCGGGTGCGGTCCCGAGCGAGACTCCGACGACGGCCACCGCGGCGGCTACGGCCAACCGGGCCCAATGTGTGCGCACGCGCTCCTCCTTCTGTGCAGGCATCTCTTGCGAACCGCGCATCGAGTGCGGTCGGCTGCCCGAAGCTACACCTTTATTGGGGCGATACTCTCGCGCGGTGCGAGGGTAACATGGCGGTGGCGCGCGCCCTGACCGACCCCGGGGCTGATAGAAGCATTCGCGCCGGGAGCCCATCATGCGAAACGAACGACCGCTTTCTGTCACTCTAGTCACACTGGCCACTCTGGCCACGGTGGCCGCTCTGGTCATGCCCGCCGGCGCCCCTGCGGGTGCGGCGACGCTCCGTGGCGCCGCCGCGCCGACCGCGGCCCCCGTCCAGACCGCGACGCCCACACCGACGCCCACACCGGCTCCCACCGCGACCGGTTCGGCCGCGACTCCGAGCGCGGATCCCGACCTCTCGACGATGAACCGGGCCCACAACCACACGATGGGCTCCACGATCCGGCAGTACGACCCGGCGGCGGCGACCGCGGCCCCGAACACTTCCACCTCCCCGAAGACCGCCTCGCCGAACGCGACGGTCACGCCGAACACGGTTCCGCCCGGGTTGCCCGGTCTCGACGTCAGCGGCTGGCAGACCGGCATCAACTGGAGCCAGGTGGCTGCCAACGGCGCGAAGTTCGTCTACATCAAGGCTTCGGAGAGCACCGACTACACCTCCAGCCAGTTCGCGACCCAGTACAACGGCTCCTACGCGGCGGGTCTGACCCGCGGCGCCTATCACTTCGCCGTCCCCAACGTGAGCTCCGGAGCCACTCAGGCCCGGTACTTCGTCGCCAACGGCGGCGGCTGGAGCGCGGACGGCCGGACGCTGCCGCCGCTGCTGGACATCGAGTACGACCCCTACACGTCCACCGACGGCACGAACACCTGCTACGGCCTCAGCCAGCCGGCGATGGTGAGCTGGATCGCCGACTTCTCGCGGACCGTCCAGGCACTCACGGGTGCGCTCCCCGCGATCTACTCGACCACGAACTGGTGGGTCACCTGCACGGGGAACACCGCGGCGTTCAGCGCGAATCCGCTGTTCATCGCGCGGTACCCGAACTCCGTGTCCGACGGAGCGGGAACGCTGCCCGCCGGATGGACCGCCTACACGATGTGGCAGTGGGCGGACAGCGGCATCTTCCCCGGCGACCAGGATGTCTTCAACGGCAACGCCGCGGCGCTGTACAAGCTCGCCACCACGGGGGTCCCGGTCAGCTCGATCGTTCCGATGGCGCAGCCGATCATCGGGTTCGGCGACCTGAACGGTGACGGGAAACCGGACGTGCTGGCGCGCAAACCCGACGGGACCCTCTGGTTCTATGCGGGGACGGGGGCGTCCGGATCGGGCGCCTTTGCCGCCGGCGTGCAGATCGGCTCGGGCTGGGGTGTCTTCGACTCGATCATCGCCGCGGGCGACGTGAACGGCGACGGCAAGCCCGACCTCCTCGCCCGCAAACCAGACGGGACGCTCTGGCTCTATCCGGGCACCGGCGCCGTCGGCACTCTGAGCGCGTCGAATCCGGGCCTGGGGACGGGGATCCAGATCGGCGCCGGTTGGGACGCCTTCACCGACATCATCGCCGCGGGCGACGTCAACGGCGACCACAAGCCCGACCTCCTCGGTCGCAAGCCCGACGGGACGCTCTGGCTGTACGCCGGGACGGGCCACGTCGACGGCACGAGCAACGGCTACCAGTCCGGAGTGCTCTACAACGGCGGCTGGAACGCCTTCACCCAGGTCGTCGGCATCGGCGACCTGAACGGAGACGGCTGGGACGACCTGCTGGCCGCCAAGAGCGATGGATCGCTGTGGTACTACCGCGGATCGGCGACCGGCTATCAGGCCGGCTCGCAGATCACCACACCCGGCTACAGCCCGGGTGACCTGCTGGTCGCGCCCGGCGACATCAACGGGGACGGCAAGCCGGACCTCCTGGCGCGGGCCGCGAACGGCATGCTGAACTTCTATTCCGGAAGCAGCCTCGCTCAAGCCGCGTACGGCGCCGCGCAGGTCGTCGGATCGGGATGGAACATCTTCAATCGCGTGATCGGCGCCGGTGATGTCAACAGCGACGGCAAGCCGGATATCCTCGCCACGACGCCCGACGGCACGCTGTACTTCTACGCGGGCAACGGGTCGACCAACGGCGTGAACCGCAGTTACCAGAACGGCGTGAAGATCGGCTGGGGCTGGGACATCTTCAGCAAGGTGATCAACGGGGGCGACTTCACCGGCGACGGCAAGTCGGATCTCGTCGCGGTGCGCAACGACGGCACCCTCTGGCTGTATCCGAGCACGGGCGTGGTCAACCCGACGACGCCATCGTCCTACCTCCCGGGCATCCTGATCGGCAGCGGCGGCTGGAGCGCCTTCTCGCAGATCGTCTCTGGCGACTTCAACGGCGACGGCGTGCAGGACATCCTGGCCACACGTCCCGACGGGACCATGCTCCTGTACCCGGGCGTCCGGCAGACGCCGTCGTCGACCTCGTGGTTCGGCACGCCGACGGTGGTCGGCAGCGGATGGAACCAGTTCACCGCCATCGACTCCACCGGGGACTCCAACGCCGACGGCAAGGCCGACGTGGTCGCCCAGAAGCCCGATGGCACCCTCTGGTTCTACGCGGGCAACGGAGCGATGGGCCCGGGCAACGCCGGGCTGGGAAACCCCAGCCCCGTCGGGTCCGGCTGGACGATCTTCAGCTCGGTCACGGGCACGGGAGACACGGCCACCGCTCGCACCGGCGACCTGCTCGGGGTGCGCACGGACGGCACGCTGGTCTACTACCCGGGCACCGGCCTCGCCGGTATCCCGACCCCGGGCTACGCGCCGGCGGTCGCCTCGGGCGGAGGGTGGAACATCTTCGGCTAGCCCGCCGACGCTCGCCCGGCTGCTCGGGGCGGCCCGAGAGCCCGGGGCGCCGGGTCGTGCCCAGGATGCAGCTTCACCCACCGGAACCTGCGTCGGCGGCGACTGCACCTACCGCCCCCGACCGCAAGGCCCTTCCGGCGCCCCGTGCCGCGCGTACCATGCCACGGCATGAACGCAATCGGATGGATCGTGCTGATCGTCGTCGTCGTGGTCGTCGTCGTGGGAATCGTCATCGTCGTCTCCACGGTGGGCCGACGGCGCAAGCTGGAGGCCGACCGGCAGCGGGCGACCGAGCTGCGGGAGGCCGCCTCCCGCGACGAGCTGGCCGCGCGGGAGCGGGAGGCGAAGTCCGCCCGGGCCGCCGCGGACGCCCAGCAGGCCGAGGTCGAGGCCGAACGGCTGCGACGCGAGGCCGAGGAGCGCGAGCGCGCCGCCGCGGCCGCCCGCGACGAGCAGCAGGCCAAGCTGAGCCGCGCCGACGAGGTCGACCCGGACGTGACGACGGACCGGCACGGCAATCGTGTGGTCGCCGGCGACGACGCGGACGACGCCCATCGTGACGACGCCCGCCGCGACGACGTGCCGCCGCCCCGCCCGGCCACCGAGTCCGCCACGGCGGCTCCGACGACCGCGGCGCCCGCGCACGACGCCCCGCGCATCGACGGCATCACCGGCCAGGAGCGGCGCCCGGAGGACCGGCCCTAGCGCAGGACCGGCCCTAGCCCAGGACCGGCCCTAGCCCAGGACCGAGCCGCACGGTCAGTCGCTGAGCGACGGCAGCCGCGTCTCGCGCAGCCACCCGTCGAAGAACTCCTTCAGCGGCTCGTCGGAGAATCCGGCCGCGAACGATTCGAAGTCCGCCGTCGACGCCGTCCCGAAACGGTGGGCGGCCGACCAGCCGCGCAGCAGGCCGAAGAACGTCTCGTCGCCCAGCCTCCGGCGGAGCGCGTGGAGGAGGCACGCCCCACGCTTGTAGACCCGGTCGTCGAACATGCTCTCGACGCCAGGGTCCGCGAGCACGAGGTCCTTCGGCTTCACGCGCAGGACGGCGTGGTGGGTGCGTGCGAGCGTGCTCGCCGAGGGGCCGCCGGAGTACTCCGACCAGATCCACTCGGCGTAGCAGGCGAATCCTTCGTTCAGCCAGATGTCCGCCCAGCCGGCCACGCCGACGCTGTTGCCGAACCACTGGTGGGCGAGTTCGTGCGCGATCAGGCGCTCCGAGCCGCCGCGGCCGTCGACGTGCGTCGAACCGAAGGTGGCCATGCCCTGCGACTCGAGCGGGATCTCCAGCGGGTCCTCGGTCACCACAACGGTGTACGACGGGAACGGGTACGGGCCGAAGCGCTCCTGGAAGCACTCGATCATCCGCGCGACCGGCGCGAAGTCGGCCAGCACGCGGCGCGCGAGCGCCGGGGGATAGGCGATCACCCATTCCACCCCGCCGGTGCGCCGGGGCTCCAGCACGTAGCGGCCGATCTGCACCGCGGCGAGGTAGGTCGCCGTCGGCTCCGTACGCTCGAAGGTCCAGGTGCCGCGACCTCCGCTGACGCTGTGGTCGACCAGCTCGCCGGTCGCGAGCACGGTGTACGGCTGCTCGGTGGTGATGGTGATGCGGTACGCAGCCTTGTCGGACGGGCGGTCGTTGCACGGGAACCAGGTCGGCGCCCCGGAAGGCTGGGCGGCGACGATCACCCCGTCGCTCAACTCCTCCCAGCCGAGGGTGCCCCAGCGGGTCCGCCGCGGCGCGGGGGAGCCGTCGTAGGCGATCTCGAGCGTGAACTCGGCGCCTGCGGCGATGGGCCGCGTCGGCACGACGCGCAGGTGGGTGGGGGACTGGGTGAAGCGGGTGCGCTTGTCACCGTCCAGCTTGACCCGCTTGGCGCGCAGATGGACGAGATCGAGGGAGATCGCGGTGAGCTGGACGTTCGCTCTGGCCTGGATCACAGCGGTCGCGTCGAGACGGTTGGTCGCCACCTTGTACGACAGGTCGAGGTCGTAGGAGAGCACCGAGAAGTCGACGCTGCCGGAGCGCGGAAGGTAGACGTGGGCGGCGGCCGGAAGGGCGGCCTCTGCGTCGAAGGGGACGGTGCTCATCGCACCGCACGGTACTCGCGTACCACCACGTCCCGCCACGGGCCGATCGGGTTCCCACTCCACCGGCTGCGGTCGGGCACGGTCTCGCCGCGCATGACCAGGGAGGCCGGCCCGACCGTCGCGTCGGAGCCGATCGCGGCTGCGGGCAGGATCACGCTGTGCGGGCCGAGCGTCCCGCCGCGTTCGATGATCACCTGGTCCATGCTCATGATTCGATCATGGAACAGGTGCGTCTGCACGACGCAGCCCCGGTTGACCGTGGATGCGTCGCCCAGCTCGACCAGGTCGGCCTCCGGGAGCCAGTAGCTGTCGATCCAGACGCCGTGCCCGATGCGGGCGCCGAGACTGCGCAGCCACCAGACCAGCGCGGGCGTGCCTGCGGCGGCCCAGGCGAACCAGGGCGCCGCGACCATCTCGGTGAAGGTGTCCGAGACTTCGCTGCGCCAGATGAACGACGACCAGAGTGGGTGCTCGCCCGGCTTCAGCCGTCCGAGCAGCGCCCACTTCGCCGCGGTGCTGACGGCGGCCGCGACCGCGCCGGTGACCAGAAGGACCGTGCCGCTGAGGACGATCGCCCAGCCCACCCCCCACGCGTCTGAGAGCGCGGCGAGGGCCAGCAGCGCCGTGAGGCCGATGGCGCAGGTGACGAACACCGGGACGATGCGCAACAGCTCCCAGGCCGTGCGGGCGACGCGCAGGGACGCCTTCGGCTCGAAGGTGCGGGAGAGGTCGGCGTCCTGCGCGCGCCGTCGAAGCTTCACCGGGGGCGAGCCCAGCCAGGAGGTCCCCGCCTTGGCCTTGCGCGGAGCGACCGAGAGCACCGCCACCAGGCCGTCCCGCGGCACCCGGTTGCCGCCGCCGGCCATCCCTGAGTTTCCGAGGAACGCGCGCGTGCCGATCTCCGCCTCCGCGATGCGCACATAACCGCCGCCGAGCTCGTAGGCGGCGACCAGCGTGTCGTCGGCGAGGAACGCGCCGTCGCGGATCTTGGTCATCGCGGGCAGCAGGAGCACGGTCGAGGCCTCCACGTCGCGCCCCACGCGCGCGCCGAGCATGCGCAACCAGACCGGCGTGAACAGGCTGGAGTAGAGCGGGAACAGCAGTGTCCTGGCCATGTCGAGCAGTCGCTCGGCCGACCACACCTGCCAGCCGGCGCGGCTGCGCACCGGGTGGACGCCCTCCCGCAGCCCGAGGCCGAGCAGGCGGACCAGCACCACGACGACACCCGCGAGCACCACGCCCGCCGCCAGCGTCGCGGGGACGAGCGCGGCGGCGGCCCCGGGGATCGCACCGGCGATCGTAGTCGCGCCGCGCGTGAACGCCGCAACGATCAGCCCTCCGACGCCGAGCGCGACCACCGGGACCAACGAGACGACGAGGGAGGCCGCGGCGTAGGCGGCGACCCAGCGGGTGCGGCGCAGCGGCCGCTCGCCCGGCCACCACACGCGCGCCTTGCCCACCCGCACGGCGGGGAGCCCGCCCAGTTCTGCCCGGCGGGCACCCGGCCGAAGACCGCGGATCCCGGCGCGACGGTCGCGTCGCGGCCGATCTTCGCACCCGGCATGAGCGAGCTGCGGGCGCCGACCGAGCTCCCGGCCCCGATGCGGATCTCGCCGATGCGCACCAGGTCGCCGTCGATCCAGTACCCGGCGAGGTCCACCTCCGGCTCGATGGAGGCGCCCGCGCCGATCCGCAGCATCCCCGTCACCGGAGGCAGCGCATGCAGGTCCACACCGCGGTCGATCGTGGCGCCGAGCGCCCGCGCGTAGTAGCTGATCCAGGGAGCTCCGGCGAGGCTGGCCGCGCCGATCTGGTGGGCGACCTGCTCGGCGAGCCACAGCCGCAGGTGCACGCCGCCGCCGCGCGGGTAGTCGCCGGCCATGACCCCGAGCAGCAGGAGCCGCGCGGCGGCCACGGCGATGGCCATCCGGCCCCACGGCGTGACGAAGACGATCAGCCCCGCGATCAGCCAGACCAGGTCCACCTCGGGCAGGAACCCGAACCCGCCGAATGGCCGCAGGACGGCCGCGGCGGTCAGCAGGTAGAGCAGCCAGCGGATGCCGTTGAGGATGAACAACGGAACCCCGAGCACCGTCTGGAGAACCTGCATCCGCCGCGGCGTCGGCGGGACGACGTGCGTGGAGGCAGCGGACGCGGATGGCGAGCTCTCCGCGAGCGCGGAGGCGAGCGAGCCGAAGCGCGGGTGCGCGTAGATGTCGGCGACGGTGATGTCCGGGTGCCGCCTGCGCACGAGCGAGACGAGCTGCGCGGCGGCGAGCGAGCCGCCGCCGAGGTCGAAGAAGTTGTCGTCGGGTCCGCTCACCGGCAGGCCGAGAACGCTGCGCCAGTCGGCCGCGAGGAGCTCGGAGACCGGGTCGAGGACCGGCGCGTCCTCGTCGGCCTCCTCCAGCGGCCAGGGGAGCGCGGCCCGGTCGACCTTGCCGGACGTGCGGACCGGGAGGTCGTCCACCACCGCCAGCAGCGGCACGAGCGCGGCGGGCAGCTCCTCGCGCAGCTCCGCCAAGGCGGCGCGCCGGTCGAAGGCCGCGCGTTCCGGGACGGCAAGGTAGCCGACCAGCACGTCGTTCCCCGCCGCACTCTTCCGCACCGCGGCGGCGGCTCCGGACACTCCGGGGAGCTGCTGGAGTGCGGCCTCCACTTCGCCGAGCTCGATCCGCCGGCCGCCGACCTTGACCTGGTCGTCGGCCCGGCCCAGGTAGAACAGGCCGGCCGGGTCGAAGCGGACCAGGTCGCCGCTGCGGTACGCGCGCTGCCAGCCGAGCGAGGGGAGCGGCGCGTACTTCTCGGCGTCCTTCACCGGGTCGAGGTAGCGGGCGAGACCGACGCCGCCGATGATGAGCTCTCCACTCTCGCCGTTCGCGACCGGGGTGCCGTCCGGGCCGACGACCGCGAGGTCCCAGCCGTCGAGGGGAAGGCCGATCCGCACCGGCTCGCCCGCGGTGAGCGGGCTCGCACAGGCGACGACGGTCGCCTCGGTGGGTCCGTAGGTGTTCCAGACCTCGCGGCCCTCCACAGCGAGCCGGTTGACCAGCTCCGGAGGGCAGGACTCGCCCCCGAAGATCAGCAACCGCACGGTATCGAGCGCGTCGGTCGGCCAGAGCGCCGCGAGGGTCGGGACGGTCGAGACGACGGTGATGCGGCGGGCGGCCAGCCACGGGCCGAGGTCCATGCCGGTGCGCACCAGCGAGCGCGGCGCAGGCACGAGGCACGCGCCGTGGCCCCAGGCCAGCCACATCTCCTCGCAAGAGGCGTCGAACGCCACCGAGAGCCCAGCGAGCACCCGGTCGCCCGGGCCGATCGGCTCGTCCTGCAGGAACAGCCGCGACTCGGCGTCCACGAACGCGGCGGCGGAGCGGTGCCGCACGGCGACACCCTTCGGCGTTCCGGTCGAGCCGGAGGTGAAGATGATCCACGCGTCGTCCTCAGGCGTCGGCGGGTCGACGACCGGAAGGCCCGAGGTGCTCGGGTGCGGCTCCAGCCCCCGCACCACGAGCGGTCCGGCGGCGGCCACCGCGTCCACCGCGACGGCGTCCGCGTCTCCGCCCTCGGACAGCGCGGCGAGGTAGCCGTCGTCCGTGATGACCCCGCGCACGTCCGCCTCGCCGAACACCAGGTCGGCGCGCTCCTGCGGGTCGTCGGCGTCCACCGGCACGTACGCGGCGCCGGCGGCGAGCACGCCGAGGATCGCCAGGTAGAGGTCCCGGCTGCCGGAGGTCATCCGCACACCGACGCGGTCGCCGCGGCGCACCCCGGCCTCACGCAGTCGCGCCGCGGTGGCGAGCACTCGCGCGAGCAGCTCGCGGTAGCTGAGCGCGCCGCGGGCGTCCTCGATCGCCGAGCCCTGCGGGTTGGCCGCGGCGGACTCCCGCAGGACATCGATCAGCGTCCGCGGCGCAGGCGCGCGGCCCAGCGCCGAGAGGATCGCGGGCTCGGCGGTGGTGTCAGTCACGGCGGCAACCGTAGAAGCAGCCGGTTACCGGCCGGTGAACATCAGCCCTCGCCGAGCGCATGCAGGAGCTGCGCCTTGTTCATGCGCGAGTAGCCCTGGATGCCCTGTGCCTTCGCCCGGTCGCGCAGGTCGCGGAACGTCGGGATGCCGGTGCTCGCCGCAGGCGCCGAGGCGGCCGCCCGTGCCTGCGCTCTGGCGGCCTGGGCCTTCTCCTTGGCGTCCTTCGCCGCCGCCGCCGCGGTCTTGCCGGCGCGCTGCGAGGCCTTCTTCGCATCCTTCGCGGCCTGTTCGAGCGCGGCCTCGAGCTCGTCGGCCTCCTTGCGGGTCTTCTTGTCGAGCTTCTTGACCAGCCGCTGCGCTTCGTCCACAGCGGCTCGTGCGGTGATCAGGGCCTTTTCGGCGTCCTTCTCCGCCTTCTTCTTCGCCACCTGCTCCTCCTTCGTCCCGTCCGGCACGTGCAGCCAACGATACGTCCGCAGGGGTGCCGTGCGCGCTAGTCGGATCCGGATCCGCCGAGTTGACGCTGGAGCGCGTCCAGAATGGGCCGCTGCCCTTTCGCGAGCTTCGCGTACGCCTCGCCGATGGGATGCCAGCCGGCGTCGTCCACCTCGGGGAACGTCCGGAACACGCCGGAACGCGGCGGCCACTCCAGCTCGAACTCGTTGCTGACCAGCTCGATGGGGCCGAAATCGGCGTCCGCCGCGAACACCACGAAGGTCTTGCCGGAGGCGCGGAACTCGCCGAGCGGGACGTACACCGCGTCGGGGGAGGGTGCCCCCATCTCCTCGGCGAACTCCCGCCGGGCCGCGGCGAGCTCGTCCACGTCGTCCTCCTCGACCAGTCCCTTGGGCAGCGTCCAGGCGCCCTCGTCCTTGCGCGCCCAGAACGGACCCCCCATGTGCGCGATCCACACCTCCCGGCCGGACGCACCGAGGCGGTGCAGCAGGATCGCCGCGCTGCGCACCGGCATCAGGCGGACCTCTGCTCGAGCAGGGCCTTCAGTTCGGCCACCTGACCGGACAGTTCGCGGATCTGCCCGCGGGTGGCCGCACGCATGTCGATCTCGGTCTGCGCGACCCGCTCGACGATCCAGGAGGCCAGGGTCGCCGTCACGATGCCGAGGGTCGCGATGCCGCCGATCATCAGGCCGACCGCGACCAGCTTGCCCACCTCTGTGACCGGGACGTAGTCGCCGTAGCCGACCGTCGAGATGGTCTCGAACGCCCACCAGATGGCCTGCGGGAAGGTCTGGATGCGTGCGTGCGGCACCCCGCGTTCTGCATCCAGCGCCGCCAGCGCGGCCGTGAACACCAGGAGGCTGCCGGCCCCGGCGACGTAGACGAGCACCCGTCCGCGGAACGCCGCGCCGGCGCTCCGTTGCAGAATGGCGAGGATCGTCACCAGCCGCAGCAGCCGCAAGGGCCGGAGCATCGGCAGCACGACGATGGCCAGGTCGAACAGGTGCGTGTAGAACCAGCGCCAGCGCTGCGGCGCGAGGATCAGGCAGACGAAGTAGTCCAGCAGGAAGATGGCCCAGGTGATCCAGATCACCGTCTCCGCGACGATGAGCTCTGGCCCGCGGAGGTCGCCGATGACCTCCCAGGCGTAGGCGACGAGGAACACCGCAGCGGCCGCGGTGAGGGGCCACTCGGTGAGGTGGCGCCAGCGTTGGAGTGTCATGTCCACACAGTAGGACCCTCCTGCGAGAACCGTCACGCGGCGTCACCGGCTTCGGCCGGGCGGCTAACGTGGAGACGTGAACTCCGGCGACGCATGGGTGGAAGGTCCGAACGGCGAACGCTTCTGGGGCCGCTTCGGCGCCGCGGGCCTGCTCGTCCACGACCTGCGGCGCGGCGTGCTGCTTCAGCACCGCGCCGACTGGAGCCACTTCGGCGGCACCTGGGGTCTCCCGGGCGGCGCCAGGCACGAAGGCGAGACCGCGGTGGAGGGCGCGCTGCGGGAGGCCGCGGAGGAGGCGGCGGTGCCTGCGGACGCCGTGCACGTGCTGTTCGAGAGCGTGCTCGACCTCGGCTTCTGGTCGTACACCACGGTCGTCGCTCAGGCGGTGCGCGTGTTCGAGCCGCACATGGCCGACATCGAGAGCATCGAGCTGCGCTGGGTGTCGGTGCCGGAGGTCGCGGACCTGCCGCTTCATCCCGGGTTCGGCGCGTCCTGGCCCGAACTGCGGTCGCGGCTCGCGGCGCTGGCGGGCTGAGGGCTCAGGAGGCGATACGCGGCCAGAGCAGCGCGGGCGCCACGTCCTCGCAGCCGTCGGGCAGCCCGACGTACGGTCCGGCGCCCGGATAGGGTGCCTGACCCGGGTAGCCCGGCGCTCCCGGGTAGCCCGGGTTGCCGCGGTAGGGGTGGTCGTCGTCCACGTAGAGCCTGTCGCCGTGGACCGTTCCGAGGTAGGAGCCGCCGGGGGTCACGGCGATGTCGTCCGACCAGGGGAACCAGCCGATCCAGTCGCCCTCGGAGTTGAACAGCCAGCGTGATTGCGGATCGGGACGGTACGCGATCCACACTCCCTGGGAGTCGTGCAGGTACTCTGTCATCGTCGCTCGCCTTTCGGGTCGGCATCGCTTAAAGTGACGTTTCCTCACTATAGCCGGAAGTGTCCTCCGTCGCATGCAGAATTGAGGCGTGCAGCTCCTTCTCGACCGCGTCGCTCCCGGGCGCATCGCGGTGATCCGCCCGGACGGCGACGACGCCGGGCGCACCGAGCTCGCCGAGGCCGACCTGCCGGAATACGTCCGGCGCGAGGAGGCGACGTCGCGTCCGCGCTGGGTGTGGGACGACACCCGGGGCTGGTACCCGCGGCTGCTGCAGTCCGGCGTCCGGGTCGAGCGCTGCGTGGATCTGCGGCTCAGCCACGCGATCCTGCGCGCTTCCACACTGAGCGCAGGGTCCGCGCTGGCCGCGGCCCCGCTCGGCCCGTGGGACGCCGCCCGCGCACTGGACGACGAGCCCGAACCGTCCGCGAGCGCTGCGACGCTCTTCGACCTCGACCATCCCGCGGAGACCGCACGGCCCTCCATCGAGCAGGAGTACGCCGCCCAGCAGGAGGCCGTCGCGAGCAGCGCCGAGCCCGGCCGGCTCCGCCTCCTGCTCGCCGCCGAGTCCGCCGGCGCGCTGATCGCGACCGAGATGCAGCACGCGGGCCTGCCGTACAGCGTCGACCGGCACGATGAGCTGCTGCGCGCCGTCCTCGGCCCGCGCCCGCGTTACGGGCGGCCGGAGGTGCTGGAGACCCTCGCGGCGGAGATCCGCGCCGGCCTGGAGGCACCCGACCTCAACCCCGACAGCCCGCCCGAGCTGCTGAAGGCGCTGCAACGCGCGGGGTTGATGGTGACCTCGACGCGCTTGTGGGAGCTGCGCGAACTCGATCACCCCGCGATCCCGGCGGTCCTGAAGTACAAGAAGCTCGCCCGGCTGCACGCGGCGAACGGCTGGAGCTGGCTCGATGCCTGGGTGCGCGACGGGCGGTTCCGGCCCGACTACATCCCGGGCGGCGTCGTCACCGGACGCTGGGCCACGCGCGGGGGCGGAGCACTCCAGCTCCCCAAGGAGGTGCGCGGCGCGGTCGTCGCCGACCCGGGCTGGAAGCTCGTGGTCGCGGACGCCGCCCAGCTCGAGCCGCGGATCCTCACCGGCCTCGCCGGCGACACTGCGATGGCCGAGGCCGGACGCGGTCGTGACCTCTACGCCGGCATCGTGGCGAGCGGGGCGGTGGAGGAGCGCGCCCAGGCCAAGGTCGCCATGCTCGGCGCCATGTACGGCGCGACGACGGGCGACAGCGGCCGGTTGATGCCGCGGCTCGCGCGCGCCTACCCGCGGGCCGTGCGGCTCGTGGAGGACGCGGCGCGCACCGGGGAGCGCGGCGACATCGTGACCTCCCGGCTCGGCCGCAGCTCCCCGCGTCCGGGCGGGAGCTGGCAGGCCACCCAGTCGGCGGCCTCCGGAGCCGAGTCCACACCGGCCGAGGAGCGCAGGGCGCGCAGCCAGGCGCGTGACTGGGGTCGCTTCACGCGCAACTTCGTCGTGCAGGCTAGCGCCGCCGAGTGGGCGCTGTGCTGGATGGCCGAGCTGCGCAACCGGCTCGCCCGGCTGACGCCGGAGGGCGCGGCCTTCACCGCAGGCCCGCACCTGGTCTACTTCCTCCACGACGAGGTCATCGTCCACACGCCCGCGGAGTCTGCTGAGGCTGTCGCCGCCGAGGTCCGGGCGTCGGCCGAGGCTGCCGGGCGCCTGCTGTTCGGCGGATTCCCGGTCGACTTCCCGGTCACCGCCGCGGTGGTCGACAGCTACGGCGACGCCAAGTGACCCCGTGGGTGCGCCGGCGCGCACCACGGGAATGGGGGAGTGTCGCGCTTGGTTGCACCCACCGACCTGACAGAGGATGGAGACCATGACCGACACCACCGCCCCCGCCGAGCCCGACGCCGTCCTCGACCGGTACCACGCCCGCCGCGCGCAGGCCGTCACCGCCCCGCAGGGCAACCTGGCGCTCGTGAACACGCAGTGGATCACCGGGGAGCCGGGCTCCGGGCAGCCGGTCTGGGGCGTCCCGGGCCTCTGGTCGCCGCTTCCCGCCGGCCAGTCGGGCCTCACGGTCACGGCCGCCGCCACCGACAACGTCTTCGTCGACGACGTGCTGGTCGACGGCTCCGCGATCGTGCGCGGCAAGGACGACCCGAACCCGGGCGCCGTCCGCTTCAGCGACACCGTCACCGGCTTCGTCATCGCGAACGAGCAGGGCGAGTACGCGCTGCGGGTCTGGGACGCGCAGTCGGAGGACATCCAGAAGTTCGGCTCGATCGACGCCTTCCCGTTCAACCCCGAGTGGATCATCACAGCGACGTTCTCGCCGATCGAGGGCGGCAAGACGGTCGGTTTCGAGCACCTCAAGGACGACGGCGCGACCCGGGACATGGTCATCCCGGGCGAGATCACGTTCACGAAGGACGGCGTCGACTACAACCTCGCCGCGTTCAAGGCGGGCCGCGCGCTGCAGCTCGTCTTCTCGGACACCACGAACGGCGAGAGCACCTACTCGGTCGGCCGGTTCCTGTTCGTCGTCCCCAACGAGGACGGCACCGTTACGCTGGACTTCAACCTCGCCGTCCTGCCGCCCTGCGCCTTCAGCTACAACTTCAACTGCCCGCTGCCGCCCGCCCAGAACCGCTTCGCGGTGCCGATCGAGGCCGGCGAGAAGAACGTCCTCGACAAGGACGGCAACCTCCTGCACTGACGCCCCTCGGCGCTGGCGGAGGTCAGTCGACGGCCGCCGCCGGTTTGCGGCCGCGGCGCGGGCGCTCGGGGCAGCGCGGCTGCGCGAGCGCTCCCGGGTGCGCGGCGAGGGCCTTGGCCACCTCGTCCAGCCACTCGATCGCAGCGCGGGCGCCGAGTTCAGCGGCCCGGTTCGCCGCCAGCACCGCACGCGAGTCCGCGTCGTGCGTCAGCTCCCGGATGCGCTCGGCGAACGCGGCGCGGTAGTCGGCGACGACCGCCGCGGCGTCCGCCCCGTCGAGCGAAGCGGCCACCAGCACCTGGTCCTGCATCTCGTCCCAGTCCGGGCGGGCGTCCCGCGGGCCGGAGGTCAGCCAGGAGGTCGCCTCCTCCGTCCCGGTGTCCGTGAGCCGGTACAGCGGCAGGCCGTCCTCGGTCTCACCGGCCGACTCGATCAGACCCTGCTCGGTCATCCGGTCGAGCGTGGAGTACACCTGCCCGGCGTTGAGCTGGCGGCGGTTGGCCGCCCGCAGAAGGAACTCGTTCTGGAGCTGCGAGCCGTAGGCGGGGCCTTGGGTCAGCACCGCGAGGAAACCATACTGGACCGACATACCCGGTATGCTATTCCGCCTGCGACGCGCCGGCACGCATGAATCGCCGAATCACAATCTTGTAACTCGGGCGCGTTCTCCGGCATAATCGCCGTAGTCAACTTCATAGAAGTCATGGCACTCGTTCGCGGTCGTAGGGGAAGACGTACCGACGAAGGAGGAAAACCATGACGGCTCACGCAGCCCGAGGAGTGCTCTACGTGCACTCCTCTCCCAGCGCGCTCTGCCCGCACATCGAGTGGGCGGCAGGACGCGCACTCGGTCGCGCCGTCAACTTCACGTGGGAGACGCAGCCGGTGCTGAAAGGCGCCCAGCGCACCGAGTTCTTCTGGGACGGCCCGCAGGGTACCGGGGCGCGTCTCGCGACCGCACTGCGCGGCTGGGAGCATCTGCGTTATGAGGTGACGGAGGACGCCGGCCTCGGCACCGACGGCGGCCGCTGGATGCACACCCCCGACCTCGGCATCTTCTTCGTCCAGACCGACACCGCGGGCAACACGGTCGTACCCGAGGACCGCATCCGCTACGCGATGGAGGTCGCCGGCTCCAACCCGCTCGAACTGCACCGCGAACTGCGGCTGGCCCTCGGCCAGGCCTGGGACGACGAGCTGGAGCCGTTCCGCCGCGCGCACGACGACACCTCGGTCATCTGGCTGCACAAGGTCGGCTGAACCGCCGCACCACCGACTCCCGCGACGGGCCCGGCCCAGCCGTCCGAACGCGGTGAACAGAAGAAGGCCCCGGTCGGATGACCGGGGCCTTCTTCGACGTCTCTGGGCGATCAGACCGAGCGGATCGCGACGACGGCGTTGTGGCCGCCGAAGCCGAACGAGTTGCTGATCGCGAGCTGCGGGCCGTCGCCGAGCGGCTGCGGCTCGCCGGAGACCTTCAGCGGGATCGCCGGGTCCATCTCGGTGATGTTGATGGTCGGCGGGGCGACGCGGTCGCGCAGCGCGAAGATCGTGAACACGGCCTCCAGGGCGCCGGTGCCGCCGAGCAGGTGGCCGGTCGAGGCCTTCGTGGCCGACACCGGGATGTCGTGCACCCGCTCGCCGAACACCTCGCGCAGCGCGACGTACTCGGACGGGTCGCCGACCGGGGTGCTGGTGGCGTGCGCGTTGATGTGGGTGACCTCGTCGGGGGAGACGCCGGCCTGCTCGAGCGCCATGCGCACAGCACGGCTCGCGCCGCGGCCCTCCGGGTCGTTCGCGGTGATGTGGTACGAGTCGGCCGTGACGCCGCCGCCGACGATCTCCGCGTAGATGTGCGCGCCGCGGGTGAGCGCGTGCTCCTCGGTCTCCAGCACCAGGCTCGCGGCGCCCTCGCCCATGACGAAGCCGTCGCGGTCGATGCTGTACGGGCGGGAGGCGGAGGCCGGGTCGTCGTTGCGGCGGGACAGTGCCTGCATCGACGCGAACGACGCGATCGTGATCGGGTGGATGGCGGACTCGGTGCCGCCGGCGATGACGACGTCGGCGAGGCCGGCCTGGAGGTGCTCGTACGCGTTGACGAGCGACTCGGTGCTCGACGCGCAGGCGGAGGCGACGGTGCGCGCGAACGCGCGGGCCTCGAAGTGCATGGACACCGCTGCGGAAGCGGCGTTGGGCATCAGCATGGGGACCGTCATCGGCAGGACGCGGCGGGGTCCGCGCTCGCGCAGGGTGTCCCACGCGTCGAGGAGGGTCCAGACGCCGCCGATGCCGGTGGCGTAGTCGACGCCGAGCCGCTCGGGAGCGACCTCGGGGGAGCCGGCGTCGGCCCAGGCCTCCATCGCAGAGACCAGCGCGAACTGACTGGACGGGTCGAGGCGCTTGGCGGTCGGCCGGTCGAGGATGGTGTCGGGCCGCACGAGCGCCTCGGCGGCGAACGTGACGGGCAGCTCCAGCTCGGCCACCCAGTCGTGGGTGAGGCTGCGCGCGCCAGACCGGCCGGCCAGCAGCCCGGCCCAGCTCTCGGGGGCGGTGCCACCGAGCGGGGAGGATGCGCCCACGCCCGTGACGACGATCTTCTTGGTCATAACGGCAACTCCGTGTAGTAGGAACAACGCGACAGAGCGCCGAGCGCCGCCGCCCGCGCGGGCGGGACCTCGCCGAGGACCCGCCCGCGCGTAGGAAGTTTCTTCGTGCGGTGCTTAGGCGTCCTGCGCCTTGACGATGAACTCGACCGCGTCACCGACGGTCTTCAGGTTCTTGACCTCTTCGTCCGGGATCTTCACGTCGAACTTGTCCTCGGCGTTGACCACGATGGTCATCATCGAGATCGAGTCGATGTCGAGGTCGTCGGTGAACGACTTGTCCAGCTCAACCGTGTCGGTCGCGATGCCGGTCTCGTCGTTGATGAGCTCGGCCAGGCCGGCAAGAACTTCTTCGGTGGACAATGCCATTGTTTTCTCCTTGAGGGGGTGTCGTTTTGACCGTTGATCAGTCTAGGGCAGGCCCTAGGGGAGCACGACGACCTGCGCGCCGAAGACCAGACCGGCGCCGAAGCCGATCTGCAACGCGAGGCCGCCGGACAGTTCGGGGTGCTCCTGCAGGAGCCGGTGCGTGGCGAGCGGGATCGAGGCGGCCGACGTGTTGCCCGTCGTCTCGATGTCGCGCGCGATCGTCACCGTCTCCGGCAGCTTGAGCTGCTTGGCGAACTCGTCCACGATGCGCATGTTCGCCTGGTGCGGGATGAAGGCCGCGAGCTGGTCCGGTGTGACACCGGCGGCGTCGAGGGCCTGCTTGGCGACCTTCGCCATCTCCCAGACCGCCCAGCGGAAGACCGTCTGGCCGTCCTGGCGCAGGGTCGGCCACGGCGCCTCGCCGTCGCGGAACTCGATGAGCGTGCTGTCCATCCCGACCGCGCCCGCCTTGGAGCCGTCCGAGCCCCACACCGTCTTGGCGATGCCGGGGTACTCGCTCGGGCCGATGACCACCGCGCCCGCGCCGTCGCCGAGCAGGAACGAGATGGTGCGGTCGGTCGGGTCGACGACGTCGGAGAGCTTCTCGGCGCCGACGACGAGCGCGTAGTGCGCCTGGCCGGTGCGGATCAGCGCGTCGGCCTGGGCGACCGCGTAGGCGTAGCCGGCACAGGCGGCGTTCATGTCATAGGCGGCGGCCGGGTTCGCACCGACGTTGTCGGCGAGCACTGCGGCCAGCGACGGCGTCTGCCGCGGGTTCGAGATGGTCGCCACGATCACTGCGTCGATCAGCTTCGGGTCCACGCCGGACTTCTCGATGGCCTCCTTCGACGCCGCGGTGGCGAGGTCGACGGCGCCCACGTCGTGGCTGGCCCGGGTGCGGGTGATGATGCCGGTGCGCTGGCGGATCCACTCGTCGGACGAGTCGATCGGGCCGACCAGGTCGTCGTTCGGGACCACGAGGTCGCCGCGGGCCGCGCCGATCGAGAGGATGCGGGTGTACTGCGGGCCGTGGGACTGCTGCAGGGTGGGGTGGGTCATGGCTGCGGTCCTCCTAGGCGGCCTGGTCGATGAGGTCGAACGCGGCGGGCAGGTCGTCGGGGGTCTTCACCGCGACGGCGGGCACGCCCTTCAGGCCGCGCTTGGCGAGGCCGACGAGAGCGCCGGCCGGTGCGACCTCGATGATGCCGGTGACGCCGGCGTCCTGGAAGGCGGCCATGTCGAGGTCCCAGCGCACGGGCGAGGAGACCTGGCCGACGAGCAGGCGCACGAACTCGGCGCCGTCGGTGACCTCGGAGCCGTCCTTGTTTGTCCAGAGCCGCAGCGTCGGGTCGTTCGTGGTGAGCGTCCCGGCGAACGCCTCCAGCGCCGGGACAGCGGAGGCCATGTAGCGCGTGTGGAACGCGCCCGCGACCTGCAGCGGGATGACGCGGGCGCGGGCCGGCGGCTCCTCGGCGAGCGTCGCCAGGGCGTCGAGGTCGCCCGCGACGACGATCTGGCCGCCGCCGTTGTAGTTGGCGGGGGAGAGGCCGAGCGCGTCCAGCTTCGCGAGCAGTTCGTCCTCGTCGGCGCCGATCACGGCGCTCATACCCGTGCGTGCCTCCGCGGCGGCGCGTGCCATCGCGGCGCCGCGCTCCCGGACGAACGCGACCGCGTCGGTCTCGGACAGCACACCGGCGCCCGCCGCTGCGGTCAGCTCGCCGACCGAGTGGCCGGCGATACCGCCGATCTTCTCGCGGCGGCCGTCGGCGAGCAGCGCCGAGAGCGTCAGCAGTCCGGCCGACACGATCAGCGGCTGGGCCACCGCGGTGTCGCGGATAGTGTCCGCGTCGCTCACCGTGCCGTGCGCGACGAGGTCGATGCCGACCGCGTCGGAGAGGCGGGTGAGCTGGTCACGGAACGACGGTTCGGTGAGCCACGGGTCGAGGAAGCCGGGGGTCTGGGAACCCTGTCCCGGGCACGCGATGACGATCACGGGTTCAAGTCTGCCAATCTTCCGCCGAGCGGATGTGTCGGATGTATATGAACTATGAGCCGGAGCTTTGTGGATGTCTACAGAGCGGGCGGGTGTCAGTGCCGCCGCGGCGCGTCCGGTTCGTTGATCGATCCCACGATCAACGCGGCCTGCAGGATGAGCGCCTCGCGGGCGCCGGTGGCGTCCCAGCCGATGACCTCGGAGACGCGCTTCAGCCGGTAGCGCACGGTGTTCGGGTGCACGAACAGCTCGCGCGCGGTGGCCTCCAGCGACCGGCCGTTGTCCAGGTAGCACCAGAGCGTCGTGAGGAGCTCGGTGGAGTACGCCTGCAGCGGCCGGTAGATGCGGCTGATCAGCGTGGCCCGCGCCAGCCCGTCGCCCGCGAGCGCACGCTCCGGCAGCAGATCGTCGGCGTGCACCGGACGCGGGCAATTGCGCCAGGCCTTGGCGACGGCGAAGCCAGCGAGGGCCGCCTTGGCGCTCTTGGAGGCGTCCACCAGGCTGGCGACCTCGTGGCCGAGTACGAGGTGCCCGGGCCCGAAGCCCGGTTCGAGCTGCTGTGCGATCTCCAGGAAGCTGACGGCCGGCGCCGCGCCGATGGACTCCTCGTTCGCGGCGTCCGCCGGGACCGCGCGGCCGATGACGAGTACCAGCCGGCTGCCCTGCACCCCGATCAGCACGTCCGCGGACATATGCCGGGCGGTGCGCCGGAGCTGGTCCACGTCGAGCATCTTGGGGGCGGTGCCCACCAGGACACTCACCTCGCCGTGGCCGTGCCAGCCGAGCGCGGCGATCCGGCTGGGCAGCTCGTCGTCGTACTCGCCGGTGAGGATGCTGTCGACCACCAGGGCCTCCAGCCGCGCGTCCCAGAGGCCGCGGGCCTCTGCGGCGCGGGCGTACACGTCGGCCGCCGCGAAGGCGATCTCGCGCGAGTACAGGAGGATGGCCTCCTTGAGCGCCTCGTTGCCGCCGCTCTTCACGCGCTCCTCGACCACCTCCACGGTGATCTTGATGAGCTGGAGGGTCTGCTGCAGGCTGACGCTCCGGAGCAGCTCACGCGGAGCCGCCCCGAAGACGTCGGCCGCGATCCACGGCGTCGACCGCGGGTCGTCGAACCACGAGATGAAGGACGAGATGCCCGCCTGTGCGACCAGCCCGACCGCGCTGCGGCGGCCGGGGGCATGTCCCGGTACCAGGGGAGCGTGTCCTCCAGCCGCTTCAGCGTGGTCGTGGCGAGTTCGCCCGAGATCTTGCGCAACCACGCAAGCGTCTCGGACTTCGTCCGCTCCGGTGTCGTCGGCACGGGCCCGCGGTCTAGGACTCGCCGCCCGCGGTGCCGGTGGTACCGGCGTTCACGTCGTGCAGCAGGTACTTCTCGATCGCCCAGGCCGGAGCGTTCGGGTCCACCTTGCCCTGCGCCGCGAGCAGCTCCAGGGTGCGGACCACGATCGACGGGCCGTCGATCTTGAAGAACCGGCGCGCGGCGGCGCGGGTGTCGGAGAAGCCGAAGTCGTCGGCGCCGAGCGTGGCGTACTCACCGGGCACGAATTGACGGATTTGGTCCGGCACCGCGTGCATGTAGTCGGTCGCAGCGACGAACGGCCCTTCGGCGCCCTGCAGCTTGCGGGTGACGTACGGCACCTGCTTCTCCTGCTGCGGGTAGAGGAAGTTGTGCTCCTCCGCCGCCAGGCCGTCGCGGCGCAGCTCGCCCCACGAGGTGACGCTCCACACGTCGGCGGACACGCCCCAGTCCTGCGCGAGAAGGTGCTGGGCCTCGAGCGCCCACGGCACCGAGACGCCGGACGCGAGGAGCTGCGCCTTCGGGCCGCCCTCGCCGCCGTCGCGGAGCTTGTGGATGCCGCGGACGATGCCGTCCACGTCCACGCCCTCGGGCTCGGCCGGCTGCACGATCGGCTCGTTGTAGACCGTCAGGTAGTACATGACGTTCGGGTTCGGGTGCGACTCGCCGTACATCCGCTCCAGGCCCGAGCGGACGATGTGCCCGATCTCATAGCCGTAGGCCGGGTCGTACGCGACGACGGCCGGGTTGGTCGACGCGAGCAGCAGCGAGTGGCCGTCGGCGTGCTGCAGGCCCTCGCCGGTCAGCGTGGTGCGGCCGGCGGTCGCGCCGATCATGAAGCCGCGTGCCATCTGGTCGCCCGCGGCCCACATGGCGTCGCCGGTACGCTGGAAGCCGAACATCGAATAGAAGACGTAGACAGGGATGAGGGGCTCGCCCTGCGTCGAGTACGACGTTCCCACGTTGGTGAACGCCGCAAGGGCGCCCGCCTCGTTGATGCCGACGTGGATGATCTGGCCCTGCGGGCTCTCCTTGTAGGCCAGGAGCAGCTCGCGGTCGACCGAGGTGTAGTGCTGGCCGTTCGGGTTGTAGATCTTCGCGTTCGGGAAGAACGCGTCCATGCCGAAGGTGCGCGCCTCGTCCGGGATGATCGGGACGATTCGGTGGCCGAAGTCCTTCGCCCGCAGCAGGTCCTTGAGCAGACGCACGAACGCCATCGTGGTGGCGATCTCCTGCGTGCCGGAGCCCTTCTTGGCGATGGCGTAGGCCGAGTCGTCCGGAAGGTTCAGCGGCGTGTACTTGACGCGACGCTCCGGGACGTAGCCGCCGAGCGCGCGCCGGCGGTCGTGCAGGTACTGGATGGCCTCGTCGTCCGGCCCGGGGTTGTAGTACGGCGGCAGGTACGGGTTCTCCTCGAGCTGCGCGTCCGTGACCGGGATGCGCATGGCGTCGCGGAACGTCTTGAGGTTGTCCAGCGTCATCTTCTTCATCTGGTGGGTCGCGTTGCGGCCCTCGAACGACGGACCGAGGCCGTAGCCCTTGATGGTCTTGGCGATGATGACGGTGGGCTGGCCCTTGTGCTCGACGGCCGCCTTGAAGGCCGCGTAGACCTTGCGGTAGTCGTGACCGCCGCGCTTGAGGCCCCAGACCTCGTCGTCGGTGTAGTCCTTGACGAGCTCCAGCGTGCGCGGGTCGCGGCCGAAGAAGTTCTCGCGCACGTAGGCGCCGTTCTCGGTCTTGTAGGTCTGGTAGTCGCCGTCCGGCGTCTGGTTCATCAGGTTGACCAACGCGCCGTCGGTGTCGCGGGCGAGCAGGTCGTCCCACTCCCGGCCCCAGATCACCTTGATGACGTTCCAGCCGGCGCCGCGGAAGTAGCTCTCCAGCTCCTGGATGATCTTGCCGTTGCCGCGCACCGGGCCGTCGAGGCGCTGGAGGTTCGCGTTGATGACGAAGGTCAGGTTGTCGAGCTTCTCGTTCGCTGCGACCTGGAGCTGGCCGCGCGACTCCACCTCGTCCATCTCGCCGTCGCCGAGGAACGCCCAGACGTGCTGGTCGGAGGCGTCCTTGATGCCGCGGTTGGTGAGGTACTTGTTGAGCTGCGCCTGGTAGATCGCGTTGATCGGGCCGAGACCCATCGACACCGTGGGGAACTGCCAGAACTCGGGCATCAGCCGCGGGTGCGGGTACGACGACAGCCCGCCGCCGGCGTGCGACTTCTCCTGGCGGAAGCCGTCGAGCTGGTCAGCGCTCAGCCGGCCCTCGAGGAAAGCGCGTGCGTAGGTGCCGGGGAGGCGTGGCCCTGGACGAAGATCTGGTCGCCGCCGCCCGGGTGGTCCTGGCCGCGGAAGAAGTGGTTGAAGCCGACCTCGTAGAGGGCGGCGCTCGACGCGTAGGTCGAGATGTGGCCGCCGACGGCGATGCCGGGACGCTGAGCGCGGTGCACGAGGATGGCCGCGTTCCAGCGGATCCACGCGCGGTAGCGGCGCTCGATCTCCTCGTCGCCGGGGAAGTCCGGCTCGTTCTCGGGGGAGATGGTGTTGATGTAGTCGGTGGTCGGCACCATCGGCACGCCGAGGTGCAGTTCCTTCGAGCGCTTCAGCAGGCTCAGCATGATCTCGCGAGCGCGCTCATGGCCGTGTGCCGCAACCAGTGCGTCGAGGGACTCACGCCATTCGGCGGTCTCCTCGGGGTCCGAGTCGATGTTGTTCACCGAGTACGGGTCCTGGTCGTTTACAGTCACCCTCGACCTCTTTCTTGTGTCGGATGGATCGTGGAAGGCGCGCATCCGCTTGTCGGGTCACGACAAATCCGCGGGCACCATCGTTCAGCCTAGCCGCAACTCAGGGCCACCGGTGACCGGTCGCGGGTTGGCGCATCCTGCCACCGGGTCTATGCTGTGTCCTCGTGCGCCGACCGGGTGGAATCGTCCCCGGGGCGCGTGAAAGGACACGTCACATGGCTCTGGAGAACGACACCCAGGCTCCCGACTTCGAACTGCTCGACCAGCACGGCCGCTCGGTCCGGCTGAGCGATTTCCGCGGCTCGAAGGCTGTCGCGCTCGTCTTCTTCCCGCTGGCGTTCTCCGGCACCTGCACGGGTGAGCTGTGCGCGCTGCGCGACAACCTGGCGATGTTCCAGGACCACCGCGTCGAGCTGCTGGCGATCTCCGTGGACTCCAAGTACACGCTGCGCGCCTGGGCCGAGCAGGAGAGCTACGACTTCAGCCTGCTGGCCGACTTCTGGCCGCACGGCGAGACCGCGAAGGAGTACGGCGTGTTCCTGCCGGAGAAGGGCTTCGCCAACCGCGCGACGTTCCTGATCGACGAGGCCGGGATCATCCGCGCGTCGTTCATCACGGCGCCGGGGGAGGCCCGCTCGATCGAGGCGTACAAGGCGGCGCTGGAGCTGCTGCCGGCGCACGTGTGACCCTTCCGCCCCGCTAGGCTGGGACGCGTCCAGGGCCTTTAGCTCAGCTGGTAGAGCGCCACGTTTACACCGTGGATGTCGTCGGTTCGATCCCGGCAGGGCCCACTTCCTCCGCACGCACGTCGTAGGTCCGATGGGCTGCGTCGTGCCACGGCACCCTCGCCGCCGGCGGCCCGCGACCCTAAGGTGTGTCCAGGAGCCGCGCGCGCGGCCGTGGAGGGGAGCGCCTCATGGACGCCGATGGCCGGTATCCGCAGGGTTTCGAGGTCTATTCGAGTGATGACTCCATCGAGGAGAGCCCCGAAACGGAAGGCACGAACGCCTCGCGGTTCGCGATTGCGGGGGCGCTCGGCGCGACCACGCTCCGCGGTGCGTCTCTCGACGTGATCGAACCGGACATGCTGAGCATGTTCGGCTTCCGGGATGACGTCGCGGAGCGCCTCGATCGCGCAGGACGCACGGTCGAGAACGTCCTTTACGGGGAGGGCGAGCTCCTCCAGGGGACGGCGCGTTCGGGATGGAACCCTCGAGCCACTCGTCGCGAGGCCTGGCAGCGGCTGAACGACGGCAGCGCAAGCTATCGGCTCACGCTGCTGGCGGCCGGGCTGTGCAGTGCGCTCGAGCGCGAGAGCGTCGCCGCCGCGGTCGCCGTGCTCAACGCGCTCCCGACGCCCCTCGTGTTGGACCTCCTGGGGATCGACGCGGACGATCTTCTCTATCCGTCCGTCCTGGCCGTGCCCGATCCTCTGGCTGATCGTCCCCTCTGGCGGGGCGATCAATGGGCCGCGGCCTCCGCGGAGCAACTGAGCGCTTCGGCCGAGAGCGAGAGTGCGAGAAGCTTCGTCCGCCGGCTTCTGCTCCTCGCGCTCGAGCGGATCCGCACGGCGCTCCGGTCGTCGGACGAGGTGGTGCGCGAGCTGGCGGCTGTGACGTGGCTTCGAGCGATCGCCTTGGACGACCGATCCGACCAAGCGGACGACGGTACCGAGACGGAAGACGGTACCGGGACGGAAGCGGATGACGAGCGCACAGGAGGCGGTCAGCGGACCGCAGGCGACTCTCCCGAAGCGGAACCGCCGGCGGCCGAAAGGCTCAGCACACTCATCCACGGGACGTGGGCGTGGCAGGCGGACTGGTGGTACCCGGGCGGTGACTTCCACTCCCACGTTCTCGGCGGCCTGCGCCCTTCCTTGTATCGGGCAGGCATGCCCTTTTCCTGGTCGGGCGACCTCAGCGCACACCATCGGGTGATCGCCGGAAAGCGGCTCCAGGAGTGGCTCGCGTCCGCGACCGGCAGCAGCGGAGTCGGCACCATCTTCGCGCACAGCTACGGCGGCGAGGTGGCTGCGCGAGCCGCTAACAACGGCTGCCCGATCCCGCAGCTCGTCCTGCTGAGCGCCCCGATCCAGCGGCACCACATTCGTGCGCTGCCGCTCATCCCGGACGTGGTGGACATCCGACTCCGGTTCGATCTGGTCCTGACCGGAGCGCTGGCGAAGCAGCGCCTCCGCCATCCGAACGTGCGGAGTCGAATCATCTCGAAGGCCTTCTGGCAGCACGGTGTGACACACGATCCGTCGTTGTGGTTCGGCGAGGGTCTCGACGCGTTCGTCGGGAGCTAGACTCCCACGCATGCCGCCCGGCCCGTATCGCTGGCTCGTCGTCGCCGAGCTCGTCCTGGCGGCCGTGACCTTCGTCGCCCTGCTCTTCGTCGTCGCGCCCTACGGCGGACGCCACGGTCGCCCCGGCTGGGGGCCCGCCGTCCCCGCCCGCGTCGGCTGGATCGTGATGGAGGCTCCCGCGAGCCTCGCCTTCCTGGGCTTCTACCTGCTCGGCGCCCACCGGGCCGACCTCGTGCCGCTGCTCTTCCTGCTGCTCTGGCAGGCGCACTACGTCCAGCGCGCCTTCGTCTACCCGCTGCTCATGCGCTCCGGCTCACGCATGCCGGTGCTCGTGATGCTGCTGGCCGTTCTCTTCAACCTGCTCAACGCGTGGGTCAACGCGCGCTGGATCTCCGAGTACGGCGACTACCCGGCGTCGTGGCTGCGCGATCCGCGGTTCTGGATCGGCGTCGTCTTGTTCGCCGCCGGGTACGCGCTCAACATCGGGTCCGACCGGATCCTGCGGCGGCTGCGCCGGACGGAAGACGGCTACCGCATCCCGCACGGCGGCGGGTTCCGCTTCGTCTCGAGCCCGAACTATCTCGGCGAGATCGTGGAGTGGACAGGCTGGGCGATCGCCACCTGGTCTCTCGCGGGGCTCGCGTTCGCCCTTTACACCGTCGCCAACCTCGCGCCTCGGGCGATGGCGAACCACCGCTGGTACCGCGAGACGTTTCCGGATTACCCGACCACCCGTCGTGCGCTGCTGCCGTTCGTGCTGTGCACCCGCGCTGTCGGGGGCCCGCCGTACCGTTGCGGTGTGAAAGGGAGGGTGATGTGACCGAGAACGTCGCGCAATGGTGGGCGCGCCGGCAGTGGTCCAAAGGCCTCCCGGTGCCGTACGCCGTCGGCACCTACCGCGCCGACTGGCAGCGCTACCCGACCGTGGTGCGCCAGTTCCACCCCGAGCTCAACGCCGGGATCGTGCTCAGCCAGATCCCGCCCGCCGCAGATGTCTACGTGCAGTGGGAGTGCGACGCGGGCCACCGCTTCATCGCCACGCCGGAGGAGCAGCGTTCCCGTCCGGGCGGAACCCGGCGACGCTCGGCCTGGTGCCCGTGGTGCAGCGAGGAGGCCGTCCCGCGCCGCGTCCGCACCGTCGAACCGGACGCGGGGCTGCACGTCTGCGGCCATGCGCGCGACCTGCGCCGCATCGAGAACGACCCGGACGACGACCGCTGCTACCTCTGCAGGAGACTCGACCGCACCACCATGACGCGGGAGGAGCTGATCGCGCTGGCTGCGCCCGGCTCGCGCGCCGCCCTTTCGCACGAGAACGGCACCGCCACGCGCTACTCGTGGCAGTGCCGGAACGGGCATCCCACCTACTCCGCCACCGTCGAGCGCATCCTCGGCGGCCGCCGCTGCCCGGTCTGCCGGAACGCCCGCCGCGGCGCCGACCGGGTGCCGGTCGGGGAGGCCTTCCTCAGCGAGCTGGCCCCGCGCCCGGCGTCCGCGGCCGAGCCGGAGCTCAAGCGGCGTCTGGCCGCCCGGCTCGCGGTCGACCTGAGCCTCAACGCCGTGCGGGTCGCCCGGCCGTTCTACCACCAGCTCGAAGTGTGGCCGGACATCGTCGTCCCCGAACTGCGCGTCGCCATCGAGTACGACACCATCGGCCGGCACGGGCTGGAGCACGTCGGCCCGCGGGAGGCCTCCGACCGCCGAAAGGACCGGCCGCTGCGCGCCGCCGGTTGGGAGGTCGTCCGGGTGCGCTGCGCGCCGCTCGCGCCGATCGGGCCCTACGACGTCGTCGCTTCCGGGGTCACGGACGCGGTGGTCGAGCGGGTCCTGGCCGCTCTCGGCGTGATCCGCGGCGAGCTGATCGTCGCCGCCTACCTCGCCTGACGCAGCGTACGAGCCGCCCGCTGCGCACGAGCCGCCCCGCCCGCTGCGTATGAGCCGCACACGCTGCGACCTTCCCGCGCGCGCAGCCCACTCACTAACCTGAACAGTGCGCGCGCACCGTGCGCGCGCACGAAGGAGACTCCACGATGCCGTCGATCCTGAACCCCTACCTCAACTTCCGCACGCAGGCCCGCGAAGCGATGGACTTCTACCAGTCGGTCTTCGGCGGCACGCTCCAGCAGAGCACCTTCGCCGAGTTCGGGATGAGCCAGGACCCGGACGACGCGAACCTGATCATGCACTCGCAGCTCACCACCGACGCCGGTTTCACCCTCATGGCGGCCGACGTCCCCGCCCACATGGAGCTCAGGGAGGGCTCGCAGATCTCGGTGTCGCTCAGCGGCGACGACGAGGCCCAGCTCTCCGGCTACTACGACAAGCTGACCGCTGGCGGCACGGTCGTCGAGCCGCTCTCGAAGGCGCCCTGGGGCGACAGCTTCGGGATGCTGGTCGACCGGTTCGGCGTGCAGTGGCTGGTGAACATCGCGGGCTCAGCGCCCACGGCCTGAGGCTGCGGCGGGTCCGATGACCGAACAGCCGGGGAACGGCCCCGTGATCGTCGGCGTGCATCCACGCCAGGCCGCCGCCGTGACACGGGAGGCCGCCCGCCTCGCGGTCGCTCTCGACCGCGACCTGGTCTGCGCCTACGTGACGGAGGACAGCTACCTCACCGAATGGGACCGCGCGGAGGTGCGCGACGAGGCGTCACTCCACCCCGGCGACGTGGCGGCCGACGACGAGCGGGTCGCGCTCGAGCTGGCGGCCGCGATCGGCGCTGTACTCGACGGGGACGAGCGGGCGGGAGCGGTGACCCCCGACTGGAGGCTGCGCATCCTCGCGGGCGACGCCGCCAAGGCGCTCGGCCGGCTCGCCGGAGAGCTGGACGCGCGGCTCATCGTGGTCGGCACACGCGGGCGGGGCGTGGAGCACGCGCTGGAGGAATGGCTCGGCGGGTCCGTCGCCGCTCACCTCGCACACGAGGGGTCCCGGGCGGTGCTCATCGTCCCCGTTCATGCCGAGGGCGGGGACGTGCTCGCACCGCCCGGCTGAGCCCGCCCGCGCGGGCGACCACGCACCGGCGGTCATGCGGCCAGCGCGTTCAGCCAGGGCAGCGGGTCGATCGGGGCCCCGCCGCCCGGCCGGACCTCGAAGTGGAGGTGCGCTCCCGTCGAGACCCCGGTGTCACCGACGGCCCCGATCGCCTCGCCCGCGACGACACGCTGACCCGCGCGCACACCCACCGAACCCTCCGTGAGGTGGCAGTAGACGGTCGTGACCGCCTGCCCCCGCACGGTGTGGTCGATGGCGAGGTGGACACCGCAGCCGCCGCGGTCCACCGCGATCACGCGGCTCACGACACCGGACGCGACAGCGTGGACCGGGACGCCGGTGCGCGCGGCGAAGTCGATGCCGGGGTGCTCGGTGGACGCCCCCTCGGCCGGGGCATCGCGGTGACCGAACCCGTCGGAGATGACGGCACCGCCCTGAACGGGCCAGACGAGCGCGGGCGCGACGTGCACGGCCGGCGCCTCGCGGGCGACCCCGAAGGAGTCTGAGCCGGAGACCGCCGGCACCGCCAGGTTCTGCGCGGGCGCGAGGTCGTCCGCCCGGGTGCCGGCCGTCGCCGGAGCCGCGCTCACCATGAGGGACGATGTGGCTGCGAGGCCGACGGTGAGCCCGGCGGCGATCAGGGTATGGGACAGGGGGCGGAACGGGGACACGGGGCACCTCATTCGGTCGGGGCGGGAGTGCGGGCACGGGTCGGGTATTCCGTACCTCCAGTGTGACATATCGCTATGAGTGACGGCTGTGAGTCGGCTCATCGCCCATTCCCGGGGGAGGGCCGGCGGCGCTATGGTGCTCGCGGGTCGAGCCGGTCGGCCCGGGAGGGAAGACGTCATGTGCCGTTGGCTCGCGTACTCGGGGAGGCGCTCAAACCCGCCTCACTCATCCTGGACGCGCAACACTCGCTGGTCGCGCAATCGCTGAACTCGCCGCTCGGCGCGGAGACCGTGAACGGGGACGGTTTCGGCTTCGGCTGGTATCCCGAAGGCTCCGTCGCGGGGAGCAAGCCCGCGCTGTTCCACTCCACGGAGCCCGCCTGGAACGACGAGAACCTGCGCGAACTCACCAATTCGATCGCCAGCCCGCTGTTCTTCGGGCACGTGCGCGCGGCGGCCGGGCCGCCCATCCAGCAGACGAACTGCCACCCCTTCCGCTACGAGAACTGGCTGTTCATGCACAACGGGTTCCTCGGCGGGTTCGCGGAGATGAAGCGGGATCTGACGTTCTCGGTCGACCCGTCGCTGTACCCGCTCATCCACGGCACCACGGACTCCGAGGTCATGTTCTACCTGGCCCTGACCCTCGGCCTGCAGGACGACCCGATCGGGGCGATGACGAAGACGGTCCAGCGGATCGAGGAGGTGGGTGAGGCGAAGGGCGTCCGCTTCCCGATGCAGGGGACGATCGCTATCTCCGACGGCGCGACACTGTGGGCGTTCCGCCACTCCACCTCGGGGCGCAGCCGGAGCCTGTATCACTCCGTCGCCATCCCTGAGCTGCGCGAGATGTATCCGGACGCCGCCCGCCTCGAGATCTTCGGCGACAAGGCGAAAGTCGTGGTGTCCGAGCCGCTCAACGACCTCCCCGGCGCGTTCCTGGAGGTGGGGAGTCCACCGTCGCGATCCTGACGGACGAGGGCTACCACCACGAGCCGTTCATGGCACGCGCCGACGCCTGACCTACCGGCGCCTGACCTAGCGGCGCCTGAGCACCGCCGAAGGCGGGGACGACCTCCGTCGTCCCCGCCTTCGGCGCCTCCCGATCAGGCCCGGCGTCGCCGCAGGATGCGGAATCCGATCGCGCCCCCGCCGAGAGCGATGAGGATCGCGCCCACCCAGACGAGCGTGCCCACGTCCAGACCGGTCGAGGCGAGGCCGCCGAGCGCGGCCCGGGCCGTCGACGGCGGCGAGGAGACCCGTCCGGAGCCGGCGACGCCGTCCGCGACCGCCGTGTTGGTCAGGGTTCCCGCCCGCCGATCCGCCTCGGTGAGCGTGTACGTCGCCGTGCAGACGATCGTCGAGCCGGGGGCGAGCGAGGCCGCCCCGTCCGGGCAGTCGATGCCCGGGAAGCCGCCGGTGCCGGTGAAGTCGCCCTCCGCGATGGAGACGCCGGTGACCGTCACGTTCCCGGTGTTCGTCACCGTGAAGCGGTAATCGATCGTCGTGGCGTTCACAGTCGCGCTCTTCACCAGCTCGAGCGCGGGCGCGCTGTCGTGCGGCAGCGTGACCGTGGACGGCTCGCTCACGACCGGCTCGCCGCCGGCGGGCGGGACACCGCTCGCCGTCGCCGTGTTGGTGATGCCGCCGGCGTCGGCGTCCGCCTGCGTGACGGTGTACGTCGCCGTGCAGGTCAGCTCCGCGTCCGGAGCGAGGGAGGTCGGCGCACCCGAGCAGTCCGGCACCGGCGCGGGACCGGTGCCCGTGAAGCCCGAGTCGGCCACGCGGATGTCGGTCAGGGTCACGTTGCCGGTGTTGGTCACGACGAAGCCGTACGTGATCACCGCCCCGGTCACGAACGACGCGGCGTCGGACGGCGTGCCCGATTTGACGATCGTCAGCGCCGGCTGGGCCGGTGCGCCGAACGTGCTCCCGGCCGGCCCGAAGCTCATCGGCACGCCCGGGGCCGACGGGATCGTGCCCTGCGCGGTCGCCGTATTGTCGACGGTCCCCGCGTCCACGTCCGCCTGCGTGGCGATGTAGGTCGCCGTGCAGGTCACGGTGTCGCCGGGGGCGAGGACGATCGGCGCCGCCGGGCACTGCACGTCCGGCGCGGCGCCGGTTCCGGTGAAGGTCCCTTCGATCACGTCGACCTCGGACATGGTCACGTTGCCGGTGTTCGTCACCACGAAGCTGTAGGTCACGGTCTGCCCCGCCCGTGTGATGGTGGCCGGGTCGGCCGTCTTGGTGATGGTCAGGTCCGGTGAGGCGGTGGCGCTGAAAGTCGTGGACGATGGCGGGGAGTCCACCGCCGCGCCACCGCCGATCGGCGTCCCGCTCGCGGTCGCCGTGTTGGTCACGGTGCCGGTGTCGACGTCGGCCTGGGTCGGCGTGTACGACGCCGTGCAGGTGACGGTCGCGCCCGGGGCGAGCGCCGCCGCACCGGCCGGGCAGCTCGGCGCCGGTGTGGCGCCGCTGCCGGTGAAGTCGCCCTCAGCCACTGCGACGTCCGTCAGCGTCACGTTGCCGGTGTTGGTCACCAGGTAGGAGTACGTGACCGGCTGTCCTGCCGTGGTGATCGCGGTCGGGTCGACCGTCTTCTCCGTCGTCAGCGCCGGCGCCGGGTCGGCCGTGATGTCGACCTCCGACGGGGGAGCGGTGATCGTGGCCCCGCCCGGCGTCTGGAGCGTCGCCACGGCGCTGTTGGTGATCCCGCCCTTGTCGATGTCGGCCTGCGTCGTGACGTAGTCGGCCGTGCAGGTCACGGCCTCGCCGGGCGCCAGGGAGGTGACCCCGGCCGGGCACACCGGATCCAGCACGGCGAACCCGCTGAAGCGGGCCTCCACGACCTGAGGGCTCTGCAGCGTCACGTTGCCGGTGTTGGTGACCACGAACTCGTAGGTGACCGTCTGGCCTGCGGCCGTCACACTCCGGATGGACGCGGTCTTCTGCAGCGTGACGCCCGGGTCCGGCGCGATCGGCACGACCGTCTGCGCGTCGTCCGACGTGACGGCGGCGCCGCTACCCGTCGTGCCCGTCGCAGTGGCGGTGTTGTCGATGCCGCCGGCGTTCGCGTCCGCCAGCGTGACGGTGTAGGTCGCCGTACACGTCACGGTCGCACCGGGCGCGAGGGACGCCGCGCCCGCCGGGCAGCTCGCCGACGGCGCCGGGCCGGAGCCGGAGAACGCGCCCTCGGCGATCCCGATGCCGTTCACCGTCGTGTCGCCGGTGTTGGTCACCGCGAACGAGTAGGTGATCGTGTCACCCGCGGCCGTCGCGTGCAGAGGGCTCGCGGTCTTCACCAGAGTGAGCGCCGGGTTCTCGGCGACCGCGACGGTCGCCGTGGACGGCGCGCTCGTCACCGGACCGCCCGCCGAGGCCGGCGGGGTGCCGGTCGCGGTGGCGGTGTTGACGAGCTGGGACTGGTCGGCATCCGTCTGGGTCAGCGTGTAGGCGGCGGTGCAGACCACCCGGGCACCGGGGAGCATCGTGGCTGCCTCCGCGGGGCAGGTGACGACGGGGTGCCGCCGCTGCCCGAGAAGGCTGTCTCGTCGACGGTCACGTCCTTCAAGGTCACGTTCCCGCTGTTGGTGACGGCGAACCGGTAGCTCACGGCATCGCCCGCAGCCGCGACCGTCGTGGGCGTCGCGGTCTTCTCGACGGTGATGGCCGGCGCCGGATTGCCCGGAGCGCTGATCGTGTCCGGCGCCGAACTCACGGCCGGTCCGGTCGGCGGGGTGCCGTGCGCGGTCGCCGTGTTCGTCACGTCGCCCTGGTCGATGTCGGCCTGCGTCAGCGTGTAGGTCGCCGTGCAGGTCACCTGGCCGCCCGGCGGGATCGGCGCGGCGGCCGGACACGCCGGGTTCACCGCGCCTCCCGTGCCGGTGAAGCCCTGCTCGTCGATGCCGACATCCGTCAGCGTCACGTTGCCGGTGTTGGTGGCGACGAAGGAGTAGGTGAGCTCCTGACCGACGACGAACGACGCGGCGTCGTCGGGCGACGCCGACTTCTCGAGCGTGATCGCGGGCGTGGCGGCCGAGGTGACCGTCGCCGACGAGCCGGGGAGTCGACGGTGCCGCTCTCCGGGTCGGTCGCCGTCGCGTGCGCGGTGTTCGTCACCGAGCCGGCGTCCACGTCCGCCTGGGTCACGGTGTAGGCGGCAGTGCAGACCGTCGACGTGCCGGGGGCGAGCGCCGTCACCGGGCAGACCGGCGCCGGGCCGGTCCCGCTGCCGGAGAAGGAGCTCTCCACGATCGCGAGGGCGTGGACATCCACGTTGCCCGTGTTGGTCACGCTGTAGTCGTAGGTCACCGTTGTTCCGGCGACCGCCGCCGTCGTCGGGGCGACGGTCTTGCTGAGCGTCAGCGCGGCGTTCGCCGCCTCCAGCGTCGTGGTGGTCGCGGAGGTGTTGGAGCGGATGACGGTCGGACCCCCGAGCACGTCGCCCTGAGCAGTCGCGGTGTTCGTGAAGGCGCCGGAGGCGACGTCCGCGGCCGTGACGGTGTAGAGCGTGTCCGCGGTGCAGCGCGTCGTGTCGCCAGGGGCGAGCGTGGTCGCCGGACACGTCACCGCTCCCACTGCGGGGTCGTCGACCACGAGGTTCTCGACGGTCACCTGGCCGGTGTTCGTCACGGTGAAGGAGTAGGGGATGGTGTCGCCGGCGTCGCGGACGCCGTTGCCGTTGACGTCGTTCACCGGTCCCGCCTCCTTCTGGAGCAGGAGGTTGCCGGAGAGCGCCGTGTTGGTGATGGTGCAGTCGACCAGGTCTCCGATCGCGAGCGCGACGTCGGCGGAGGGACCGGCGGCGCCCGACGGGAGGGAGGGATCGGTCGCCCCGTTCCTTGTGCACGACCAGGACTGCGCATACGCGCCGATGGGCGTCGTGCCGGTCGCGGTCTCCGCGAGCGTGAACGGGGACGTGGCGGCCGCGCCGATGGTCTCGACCTCGCCGGTGGTGGCGGTGGTCGCGGTCCCGGTGTTCGCGCCGGCGAGCTGGATGCCGCCCGGGGCGGTGACGCTGAGCCCGAACGAGTCGGACGGGCTCACCCGGCTGGCCACGTTCTTGGACAGGACGACCTTCGACAGCAGGATTCCGAACGCGACGCCCTGGCGCCGGTTCGTGTTCAGGTCGATCGACGCGGCGACCGGAGCGTCGGCCGCGACCATCGCCGTACCGTTCCTGGTGACGCTCTGGCTGCTGGAGCACGTCACCGAGTTGGTGCCGACCCCCGTGAACCCGGCCTCGCACGCGTTCCCCAGCGGCGCGATCTGCCGGAGCGACTGATCGGCCGTGAACCGCAGCGACTCGCCCTGATCGGTGGACTCGGCGTCCGCCATGACGATCGAGAACGCTTGGACGGGGTTGCCGTCGGCATCTTTGACCGTGACGCCGGTCATGGTCACGGACGAGTTCCCGCCCGTCGTGCCCGCCTGGTACAGCGCGGGCAGGCCCGCCACACCCCGGTACCCGCCGTTGTTGCGGCCGAGGTAGGCGCTCGCATACGTCGGGAACGCCGCGGGCACCACCGCGCGCCCGATCGCGGTCACCGTGTATTCGAGCGTGTAGCCGCCGGGCAGCGCGACCTTCATCGGCTGGCCGCCGGGGGTGGAGGCCGCCGCCTGGTCGTATCCGCTCTGATCCAGCCAGCAGAGTGTGCGCGCGTACGTCCCCGTCCCGGCATCCGCGTACGAGCACTGCTGGTCGGTGGGCGCCGCCGCCGCGACCTGGGTGCCGACGATCACCCCTGCCACCGCCAGCAGCGCGCTCACGAGCGCCGCCACCACCTTCGAACGTCTGCGAGTGAAGAACGTCATCGATACCCTCCGCGGCCCTGAAATGTCCGTCGAAAGTACCGGCCCCGCTCGTCGCGCCGGGCGCTCCACCCCGGGGGTTCCGCGGCGAGCGAGGCGTCCTTCCGTCCAGCGGAAGGCGAGTTTAACGACGGTCTTCACCCTGTGTTCATGCACCCATATCGGTATATGATCGGACGCATGGCACGGGCAGCGACGACCTCGGACGTCTTCAACGCCGTCGCGGAACCGCGCCGCCGCGACATCCTGGTGCTGCTGCGGTCCGGCGAGCGGCCGGTGAACGAGGTGGCCGCGGCGCTCGGGATTCCGCAGCCCGGCGCGTCCAAGCACCTGCGGGTGCTCAAGGAAGTCGGGCTCGTACAGGACCGCCGAGCAGGCAAGCAGCGGGTCTACGGCCTCGACGCCGGCGGCCTGCGGACGATCCACGAGTGGACGGGCGGCTTCGAGCAGTTCTGGAACGAGAGCTTCGACCGCCTCGATGCGTACGTGCAGGAGCTCACAGCGCAGAGGGCAGGGGAGTAGCCGGTGCAGGAACCAGAGACAGCGGAGTCGCCGGCAGCCGATCGCGAGATCGTCGTCTCGCGCCTGATCGACGCTCCGCCCGAGCTGGTGTTCGAGGCGTTCACGGAGGTCAGGCACCTCTCGCGGTGGTGGGGTCCGGCGGGGTTCAGCACGACCACCCGGTCCTTCGACTTCCGGGTGGGCGGGGTGTGGGCCTTCACGATGCGCGGCCCGGACGGCACGGCCTATCCCGAGTGGATCACCTGGACGGCCATCGTCCCGCCCGAGCGCATCGAGCTGCTCCACGGCGAGCACCGCGACGATCCGGACACGTTCGCTTCGGTGCTGACCTTCACCCCGGTAGGCGCCGCGACGCGCATCGAGCTGCGAACGGTGTTCCCGACCGTGGAACTGCGCGACCAGGCGCTCGAACGCTCCCACGCCGCCGAGGGCGGCAGGCAGACGCTGGCCAAGCTGGCCGGCTACGTCGAGACGACGATGAGGAATGACCCACGATGAGGAATGAGAAGAGGAACTGATGGCTGGGAAGGTGTTCTTCAGCGTCTCGATGTCGCTGGACGGGTTCATGGCGCCGGACTCCCCGGAGGAGTTGATGGGCACGCAGTGGATGGAGCTGCAGCACTGGGTCTTCCCGACCCGGTTCTTCCGCGGGAACCTCGCTCTCGGCCCGGGCGGCGAGGAGGGCCTGGACGACGACATCGCCCGCCGCACCTTCGAGCGCACCGGCGCCAGCGTGATGGGAAAGCGGATGTTCGAGGCCGGCGAGCACGCCTGGCCGGAGGACGCGCCGTTCCACACGGACGTGTTCGTCGTCACGCACGAGCGCCGCGACCCGTGGGTGCGCCTCGGCGGGACCACCTTCCACTTTGTGGACGACCTGTGGGTCGCGCTCGACCGGGCGCGCGAGGTCGCGGGGGAGCGCGACGTCCGGATCGCCGGGGGCGGCGCCACGATCGTGGAGTACCTGAACGCGGGCCTGGTCGACGAATTCTCGATCGCCCTCTCGCCTGTGCTGTTCGGGAAGGGCATCCGTCTGTTCGACTCCGTGGACGACTCCCGCATCAAGCTGGAGCAGACCGGCTCGGAGGCGTCGCCGCGCGCGACGCACCTCACCTACTCGGTGCACGAACGCTCATGACAGGCCGCCCACCGCGCCCCGTCGACGCGTCCAGGTGAGCGCGCCGCCGACGTCGCGGGTCAGGGGATGGGCGACCCGGTGAAACTTCGCTCCCGTTGACGCTGCAGGCGGCCCCACTGCGGGGAGAGCATCCGGGCCGCCGCTAGCGTGGCCATCGCCGTGCCCTCTCTAGAGAAAGGAACGACATGGCCAACGACGCTTTCGCCGGACCCGTGGACTATCTGGTGTTCGCCTTCCCCGAGGACGCCTCCGTCAGCGCGGGCCTCGCCGCGGTGCTGCACCGGGTCGACGAGGGGATCATCGAGGTGCTCGACCTCGAACTGATCCGTGTCGACGACACCGGGGCGCCGGTCCGTCGGCCGCTCGACCAGTTCCCGGTATCTGGCGGCTCCGACGGCTTCGACGGCGCGTATTCGGGCATCCTCGACGCGAAGGACGTCCAGCGGGTCGCCGACGCGCTGGAGCCCGGCGCCTTCGCCATCGCGCTCGTCTACGAGGACCGCTCCCTGGCTCCCGCGGCCGACGCGTGGATCACAGCGGGCGGCGCGGAGCTGTTCGCCGGGGAGTCGACATCATCGACCTCGCCGACGCCCTCGAAGTGGAAGGAACCGACCGATGAGCCTTCTGCGCACCGCCGCGCGCGCCTCCGTCGCGACACGCGTCATCGGAAGCACCCACCGACGCCAGCAGCAGCGCTGGGCGGCTCAGGACGCCGCGGCCGGGCAGCGCCGGCCCGGTGGCGACGAGACGCCGGCCGGGGTCCCTGCGCCCACGCCGCTCGATCAGCTCGCACAGCTCGGTGAGCTGCGAGCCGCCGGGGTGCTCACCGAGGCCGAGTTCGAGGCGCAGAAGGCCCGCCTCCTGAGCGCGTAGCCGATTCCGGTTGGGGAGCGCCCCACGTGATAGCGCGACGATCCTGCGCTCACTGGACGATGTGGCCAGGTCGTGTACGAGGTGGGCCCGTGATGTGGGTGGTGAGGGTGCGTATTGACGAGCGGCGTATTCGTTCCAGGCCTACTGGTTTTCCAGCTATTAGTCACCGGGCCGTTCTTGGTGTTAGCGCGCGGTCCAAATACGCACACACAGATAGAGCGCTGCGGTTGAGTGAGCGATAGAGTGCGGGCCATGACACCCGAGGCAGGCTCGATCCCGATTCCGCTGCCGGTGGACACGGGATCCTCGCTGACGGATTGGCTCATGGTCGTCGTGAGCCTGCTCGGCGTTCTAGTGTCTGGCGCGATCGCATATCTCGCGTACCGGGCGAACGTGGCATCGGGGGCAGCGCAGGTTGCAGCCACCGAGGCATTGGCGAAGGCCGCAAACGCCAGTGAAGCTGCCACGAAGTCACAGCTAGCGTTGCTTGAGCGCAGCGCGCATGCGTCAACGGGAGCGACCTGGGGAGATGCTCCGGCCGCAGCGAGCGAAGGAGATGCTGCCACAAAAGCCGTTCATTGGGAGGTCAGACGGATCGGGAAGTTCCCGGGTCTGCTTCGGAGCGACGACGGTTACGAGCTGCGAAACGAAGGTGGCGCCACTGCTCGCGACGTCCGCATCGAGGGTCTAACCGATTTGGATAAGGCTGACGTATCGGTCTCGAAAGTGGAGCCCATTGGTCCCGGCGAATCGGCAGAAGTGCGCGTGCACAGGGGCGTCGCCAGCCCTCCGGCTGCGGTGGTCGTCGTTGAGTGGTGGGAGGACAACCAGTTGCAACGGCAGCGTGAGATCCTTGTCCTTCTTGCCTGAAGCCCTGAGTGAGGCGATGGAACGTGAACAAACGAGTGGTGAGGATGCGTACCCGTTAGCGGGGTATTCAGCGGGGACTGGGTGCCGTATGCGTACACCCGCATGGAGCGCCCGGCGCCCTGAGCGAGGCCGGTACTTTTCGACGGATATTTCAGAGCCGCGGGGGCATCGATGACGTTCTTCACTCGCAGACGTTCGAAGGTGGTGGCGGCGCTCGTGAGCGCGCTGGTGCGGTCAACCGATGAAGGTCGCGTTGCCCAGCGGCTACACGCTCGAATGCACGGTGACCGCGCTGGTAGGCGAGAGCGCGTCTTCGAGCTGACATAATGTGCATTATCAGCGTTACAAGGATGCGTCAGGCGCGCCGGTCGACGGCGTCCCGCTCGCGGGCATCCGAGCGTGGATTTCCTGCGTCAGCGTGTGGATCGTGCGCGTGAGCTCCGTGTTCTCCTCCAGCAGCTTCTGCTGGGCGATGTAGTCGTGGTCCGCCTTCGCTTGCTGGAAGGCCGCCTGGCGGTTCTGCCCGATCATGACGAACGTCGACAGGAAGATCGCCTCGAGAGACACGATGAGGGTCAGGGTCGGCCAGGGGCTCTTCTCGAACACGAGCATCCACACCGCGAAGAGCACGACGTGCAGATAGACGAACATCATCGACCCGGCGAATGCCGTGATCGCGTCGGCGATCCGGAGCTGGACGCTCGAGGCCCGGCGCTCGGCTTCGGCGAGCACTGCGGGATGCAGCCTCTCGTGCGGGGCGTTGGCGAGCAGGCGGCTGGGCCGGAGGAAAGGGTGCCGGTGCTCGGGCGCCGGCGCGGTGGCAGTGGATGTTCCGCCGGAGTTCCGAGGGGTCGGGGCTCCGGATGCTCCGGTGGGGAAAGACGGCTGTGACATCGCTCTGCTCCAGGCTCGCGGCGAGTCCCTCCCGCCGATGAGGTGAGCGTACTGCGCGGCTCCGACGGGCGCCGGATCTCAGCACTGTTTCGTCGCGCGGCACGGCGAGCAGTTGTAGCGTGACCCCATGAGCTCCTCGGGAACCGATTTCAGCGATCTGCGCGCGCTCTACATCAACACCACCCTCACCCGCTCCCCCGGCCGCAGCCACACCCAGTCGCTGATCGACGTGAGCGCGTCGATCATGTCCGCCCAGGGCGTGCAGGTCGACCAGTTCCGCGCCGTCGACCACGCGATCGCCACGGGTGTCTACCCCGACATGCGCGAGCACGGCTGGGACGCTGATGCCTGGCCGGAGCTCTTCCCGCGGGTGCTCGCTGCCGACATCCTCGTGATCGCCGGCCCGATCTGGCTCGGCGACAACAGCAGCGAGACGAAGAAGATCATCGAGCGGCTCTACGCGCATTCGGGCGAGCTGAACGAGAAAGGCCAGTGGCTCTACTACGGCCGGACCGGCGGGTGCCTCATCACCGGCAACGAGGACGGCATCAAGCACTGCGCGTCCAACGTTCTCTACAGCCTGCAGCACATCGGCTACTCCATCCCTCCGCAGGCGGACGCCGGATGGATCGGCGAGGCCGGACCCGGCCCCAGTTACGGCGACGACCTGGGCGACGGCCGGCGCGTGGGGTTCGACAACGACTTCACCAACCGGAACACGACGTTCCTGACTTGGAACCTCCTCCACCTCGCGCGGCTGCTGAAGGACGCGGGCGGCTTCCCCGACTACGGCAACCAGCGCCGGGAGTGGGACGCCGGGACCCGGTTCGACTTCCCGAACCCGGAGTACCGCTCATAGCGGGAGCGTGAAGGCGAACCGGTCCTCGGCCGTGTACCGGTACTCGTCGTCACAGCGGTAGCCACGCAGCCACTGCACGCCATCGACCACGCGCAGGTAGAAGCCCTTCGGGAACTCCACGTCGTCGCTCAGCGGCGCGCTCGCGACCTTGAGCGCGCCCGCCGGCGAGCGTCCGGCGGACAGCACCGAGTCCGGGGCGTTCGGCTGCGACCGCAGCGCGAGCCGGAGGTACGGGCCGGTGTCGGGCGGGCACAGCGACAGCCCCTGCTCCCGGGCCGCGGCGAAGACCTCCGGCAGCGTCGCGCCGGCAGCGAGGCCCAGCTCGCCCACGCCGCGCGCGACGACAGTGAGCACTACCGGATCCCGCAACGCGAACGCCTCGTGATCGAGCAGCGTCTCGGCGTACGCATTCAGGAGGACACCGCCCGACCGCAGCTCCGTGCGCAGGGACGTCCGGGAGGATCCGCCGACGCTCAGGCGCAGGATGTTCTTGGCTCGTTCCATCCCTCCAGGCTATCCACTCGCCACTGCCCGGGCCCTCACGGCCGCACCGCCTACCCGTCCATCGTCACCGTCGAACGGAGCCCCCTGTTCACGCTGGTGCGCGCATCCTGCGGCACAGCTCGCGATTCCACCGGCCGAACGTAGGATGAGGCGGTGAAGAACCGCCGATCGCCCGCGAGCCCGGACGGGCTGTCGCGCCGCGGGTGGCTCATCCTCGTCAGCGCGACCGGCGCCGCCGCGGTCGCCCTCCTCTCCGTCGCCGCCTTCGCCATCGCCGCCCCCGCCGGAGACGCCCGTGCTGACATAACGGCAACGGTTCCGACCGCTCCTCCGCACCCCCGGAGCCGGGCCCGGCACCGCTCAGCCTGCCGCCGCGGGCGACTCCCACGCCGCCCGTCGCCACGGTTCCCGCGCAGCCGGTGGCCGGGATCGCCACCGGCTCCTGCCTCCAGGTCTTCCCGTCGCCGTGGGCGAACGCCTACCCCGTCGTCGACTGCGCGTCGCCGCACATCGCCCAGGTGCTCTCGAAGGGTGCGCTCCCCCAGGCTCCACGCGCACCGTTCCCCGGCACACAGGCCCTGAACTCCCAGGTCGGCGACCTCTGCACGGCGCCCGGACTCCTGGACTGGAACTGGGTCGCGGTGTGGAACGAGGACGTGCAGGTCGAGCTGCGCTACCCGAACACCGAGACGCAGTGGACGTCAGGAGACCGCGCCTACGAATGCTTCGTCGACACCTACTCGCGCCACGAGCTCACCGGGAACGCGGTGGCGGCCCACTAGGACGTCACGCCCCCACGTACTCCGCCAGATGCTGCGCGGTCAGCGTCGCCCGCGACGCCACCAGGTCGGCGGGCGTGCCCTCGAACACGACGCGTCCGCCGTCGTGCCCCGCGCCGGGGCCGAGGTCCACGATCCAGTCGGCGTGCGCCATGACGGCCTGGTGGTGCTCGATGACGATCACCGACTTGCCGGAGTCGACCAGCCGGTCGAGGAGGCCGAGGAGCTGCTCGACGTCGGCCAGGTGCAGACCGGTGGTCGGTTCGTCCAGCACGTAGACGCCGCCCTTCTCCGCCATGTGCGTCGCGAGTTTCAGCCGCTGGCGCTCGCCGCCGGACAGCGTCGTGAGCGGCTGGCCGATGGTCAGGTAGCCGAGGCCGACGTCGGCCAGGCGCTGCAGGATCGCGTGGGCGGCCGGGATGCGCGACTCGCCGCTCGCGAAGAACGTCTCGGCGTCCTCCACCGACAGCGCCAGCACCTCGCTGATGTCGAGGCCGCCGAAGCGGTACTCCAGCACGGACGCGTCGAAGCGCTTGCCTTCGCACACCTCGCACACGGTCGAGACGCCGGCCATCACCCCGAGGTCGGTGTAGATGACGCCGGCGCCGTTGCAGTTCGGGCAGGCGCCCTCGGAGTTCGCGCTGAACAGCGCTGGCTTGACGCCGTTCGCCTTGGCGAACGCCTTGCGGATCGGTTCCAGCAGGCCGGTGTAGGTGGCCGGGTTGCTGCGCCGCGAGCCGCGGATGGCGCCCTGATCCACGGAGACGACGCCCTCGCGCGGCGACACCGAGCCGTGGATGAGCGAGCTCTTGCCGGATCCGGCCACGCCGGTCACCACGACCAGCACGCCGAGCGGGAGGTCCACATCGACGTTCTGCAGGTTGTGCGACGTCGCTCCGCGCACCTCCAGGACGCCGGACGGCGTCCGCACCGACTCCTTGACCTGCGCCCGGTCGTCCAGGTGCCGCCCGGTCAGCGTGCCGCTCCCCCGCAGCCCGTCGATGGTCCCCTCGTAGACGATCTCTCCCCCGGCCGTGCCCGCGCGCGGACCGAGGTCGACCACGTGGTCGGCGATGACGATCATCTCCGGCTTGTGCTCCACCACCAGGACCGTGTTGCCCTTGTCGCGGAGCTGCACGAGCAGCTCGTTCATCCGGCGCATGTCGTGCGGGTGCAGTCCGACCGACGGCTCGTCGAACACGTAGGTGATGTCGGTGAGCGAGGACCCCAGGTGGCGGATCATCTTGGTGCGCTGCGCTTCGCCGCCCGACAGCGTTCCGGAGGGCCGGTCGAGAGAGAGGTAGCCGAGGCCGATGTCCACGAACGAGTCGAGCGTGCCCTGCAGGTTCTCCAGGAGCGGCGCTACAGACGGCTCGTCCAGCCCCCGCACCCACTCGGCGAGGTCGCTGAGCTGCATCGCGCACACGTCGGCGATGCTGACCCCGCGGATGAGCGACGACCGCGCCCCCTCGTTCAGGCGTGTCCCTCCGCACTCGGGGCACGGCGCGAAGGTGACGGCGCGTTCCACGAAGGCGCGGATGTGCGGCTGCATCGCATCGACGTCCTTGGACAGCATCGACTTCTGGACCCGCGGCACCAGGCCCTCGTAGGTGAGGTTGATGCCGTTGATCTTGACCTTCACCGGCTCCTTGTAGAGGAAGTCGTGCAGCTCGGTGTCCGAGAAATCCCGGATCGGCTTGGCCGCGTCGAAGAAGCCGGACTCGCTGAACATCCGCACCGACCAGCCGTCGGCCGTGTAGCCGGGCACGGTGATCGCTCCGCCGGAGAGCGACTTGGTCTCGTCGTAGAGCTGGGTCAGGTCGATCTCGGAGGCGGTGCCCATCCCCTCGCAGCGCGGGCACATCCCACCGGTCTGCTCGAAGCTGCGCTTCACCGTCCCCTTGCCCTCGATGGAAATCGCGCCGGCGCCGCGCACGGTCGGGATGTTGAACGAGAAGGCCTGCGGGGAGCCGACGTGCGGCTGCCCGAGGCGGCTGAACAGGATCCGGAGCATGGCGTTCGCGTCGGTGACCGTGCCGACCGTGGACCGCGCGTTGGCGCCCATCCGTTCCTGGTCGACGAGGATGGCCGTCGTCAGGCCCTCGAGCACGTCGACGTCGGGCCGCGCGAGCGACGGCATGAAGCCCTGCACGAAGGCACTGTACGTCTCGTTGATGAGACGCTGCGACTCGGCCGCGATAGTCCCGAAGACGAGTGAGCTCTTGCCGGAGCCGGACACGCCGGTGAACACCGTCAGCCGGCGCTTCGGCAGGTCGACGCTGACGTCCTTGAGATTGTTCTCACGCGCGCCGCGGACCCGGATGACGTCGTGGGAGTCCGCCCGCTCCGGTCCGTCCGCGTTGGTGGCCGTGGTCATCGTTGCACTCCGTCCATTCGGTGTCCTCTCCGATCTAACCAGGTGCCGCAGACCCACCTCCCCTCCCCGCACTCGCGACGTCGAGAGAATGGGTCTGATCTGCACAGCGAATCTTCAGTATTCTGCGCGTAAGCGGCCACCCGACACCGTGGCCGACCGACAGAAAGGTGCGTGCGATGTCCTCCACCGATCCTCTCGACTCCGCCGTCCGCGACCTCTCGCTGGACGCGTCGGAGATGACCCGCTCCGCCATCAACGGGATCCGCGCCGTCCTCGGAGTCAGCGGCGCCGTCGCGGTGATCCTCGGCGTCGTGCTGCTCTTCTGGCCCGCCAAGACCATCGCCGTCCTGGCGGTCTTCCTCGGGATCTACTTCCTCGTCTCCGGCATCATGCGGCTGGGCGTCGGGATCTTCGCCCGCGGCATCGGCGGCGGGATCCGGACGCTCAACATCATCCTCGGGGTCCTGCTGGTCTTCCTGGCCATCGTGACCCTGAAGAACGTGTCGACCGCCGCGACCGTCCTGGTGATCTTCGCCCTCGCCTTCATCGGCGTCGGCTGGATCATCGAGGGCATCATGGCGCTCGTGGAGGCGGGACGCGCCCGCTCCGCCGGATGGGCGATCGCCTACGGCATCCTGAGCATCATCGCGGGCCTCGTGGTGCTGTTCCTGCCGGCGTCGTCGGCCGTGTTCCTGATCCTGTTCGCCGCGATCGCGCTGATCGTGCTCGGCATCATCGGCGTCGTCCGCGCGTTCACATTCGGGCGAGAGGTGCTGAAGACGACTGCGGCACCCGCGGCACCCGCCGCCGCCTAGCGGCGCGGCTTCACCGGCAGGTGCCGGTCCCACCAGTCCAGGATGATCTCGAACCGCTCGCGACGGTGCCGCGGGCGGCCGCTGCGGCTCAGCTCGTGGTCCTCCCCGGGAAGATCACGAGCTCGGCCTCGACACCGCCGCGCTTCAGCGCCGCGTAGTACCGCTCGGCCTGCCCGAGCGGGCAGCGCAGGTCGTTCGACGAGTGCAGCACGAGCGTGGGCGTCCGGACGCGGTCGACCACGGCCTGCGGGCTCTGCGCGGCGATCCCGGACGGATCGGTGCCGGTGTACTCGTCGCTGAAGAAGCTGCCGATGTCGCTCGTGCCGATGAAGGCGGCCGGGTCGAGATAGCCGCGCTCCACGATCGCCGCGGCGAAGCGGTGGTCGTGCGCGATCGTCCACGCGGTCAGGTAGCCGCCGTAGGACCCTCCCATCACGCCGACGCGTTCGGCGTCGAGGTCCGGGGTCGCCGCGATGGCGCCGTCCAGGAAGTCGAGAACGTCGGCGAGGTCGACGGTGCCCATCCGCTGCCGGATGACGCGACCGTGCTCCTGGCCGTAGCCGGCCGACCCGCGTGGATTGCACATCACCACGGCGTAGCCTGCCGCCGCGTAGACCTGCGCTTCGTCGAAGAGCGCAGCGGTGTAGGCCGCGAACGGTCCGCCGTGGATGGTGAGGAGCACGGGATGCGGTCCGCTGCCCTCGGGCGCCACGACCCAGCCGTGGATCGGGTACCCGTCGCGGCCCGTCACCGTGAGCTCGCGGGGCGCGATCACGCCGGCTGCGCGGAGGTCATGGGAGAAGTCGGTGAGCCGCCGGAGGCTATCGCCGTCGATCACGGCGACGTCGCCCGCCGTGCCGGCGTCGGAGACGCTCGCCACGATGGTCCCGCCCGCCGTGCCGACGCCGCTCACCACCGTCAGATCGTCGGTGAGCCGACGTGCGGCGCCGTCCGCCTCCACTTCGGTGAGGACGAGCGCGCCGCGGCGGCGGTCGCACACCAGCACGCTGTCGTCGCGGAAAGCGACGATCTCCGACTCGGTGAGGTCGACCGTCTCCGGCTCGGTGAGCCTGCGCGGCGCGGCGCCCGGGTGATCGAGCACGAAGAGCGCGGTGTTCTTCGCCACGAAGTCCCGGCCGCCCTGACCCACGTCCTGCGCGCTGAAGTAGAGCGCGCCGTTGAGGCCGTACGTGACCGCGACGACCGAGAAGCTGCCGTGCTCCCCCGTCGCGTCGGAGGGCTCCCGGCCGCCGTCGACCGGCACCAGGAACACGTTCGAGCGGAGGTCGTCGTCCCGGCCCGCGTGCCGGGCCGAGACGAACGCGAGCGTCGATCCGTCCGGCGAGAATGCGATCGCCGAGTCGTCCCAGTCCCCGCTCGTCAGCGCGCGCGGTGTCGCGACCGCCGGAGCCGGCCGCGTCGAGCCGTCGGCCTCCGCGATCGGCGACACGGGCGGCTCCGCCCAGACATCCGGCGCCGGCACCAGGTAGACGTGCGAACGCCGGTCGGTGATGTACCCCAGCCCGTTGGCTTGATATTTCAGTGTGTCGATCCGCCGGGCCCGCTCCCCGTTCGGCTCGATGCCTTCGACCGTGCCGTAGCGCCCCTGCTCGGGATCGCGGCTGACGAAAGCCAGCGAGCGGCCGTCCGGAGACCAGGCGAACTCGGTCACGCCCAGCTTGCGGTCGGTGACGACGACGGGCTCTCCGCCCGCGGCGTCCACCACCATCAGCTGCGACGGGGACTTCGGGCCGCCGCGCAGGAACGCGATCAGCCGCCCGTCCGGCGAGAACTTCGGGGCGCTGTCGCGGAAGCCGCGAGTGAGCCGCCTCGGCGCGGCGTGCCCGGACAGCGGGACGTTCCAGAGCTGGCCGACCGTCGCGTCCGCGGCGAAGGAGGGATGCGTGACCGAGACGACGGCACGTCCGCCTGCCGGGTGGACGGTGGGACGGGAGACCCCGGTCAGGAGCTCCAGGTCGGCGGGCCTCATTCGCTGATCGGCTCGAAGCTGGAGACGTCGCCGACGAGGCGGGTGTGGTCGGCCGGAACCGGGTCGACGACCGCCGAAGCGACCTCGGCGGCGAACTCGCCGACGTTGTAGAGGCGGCCGGCGGCCTCCTTGCGGGCGTCGATCGCACCCGGGTTGAGCCGGTTGAGCAGCGTCGCGGTGATGGTGCCCTCGATCATGTCGCCGGAGACCACGACGAACTCGACGCCCTTCGCGTCCAGTTCCGGGAGCAGCTTCCGCAGCGCGTCCTCGCCCGCCCGCTTGCTGAGCGCGACCGCCTCGTACTCCGGCATGGTCGGGGTGGAGCGGATGAAGTGCGCCTGGTGGCTCGTGACGAACACGACACGGGAGCCGGCGGCCATGAGCGGCAATGCCGACGTCAGCACGTTGACCTGGGCGTCGCGGTTGAGCCGCATGGCGTAGTCCTCGGCCATCCCGGACTCCATGCCGCCGGAGGCGTTGAGGACCAGGATGTCGAGGCCGCCCCACTCCGCGTCGACGGCCGCGAACAGCGCGGCGACCGACGTGGGTCGGTCAGGTCCGCGCCCACGGTGATCGCGGTGCCGCCCTGCGCGCGGATCGCGTCGGCCAGCTTGACCGCGCGCGCTTCTTTGTTGCGGTAGTTGATCGCGACCGCGGCGCCGGCGTCGGCCAGGTACTGCACGGTGTCGGCGCCGATACCGCGCGACGAACCGGTGACGAGGGCGCGTTTGCCGGCGAGGCTGCCCGGCTCGAGCGGGCTGGCGGACGCGGAAGCGTTGGACACGGGTACTCCTAGAGCGTTGGACGACACGGCTTTCTGAGACTACCAAGTGCGTTCCGTCCAGTGGGCCGCGGGAATGCTAGCGTTCTAGCAAGTACATAGTGATGTGTAGAGAGGGGCGGCTCATGGACATCACATCCTTCGCCTGGATCGCCTGGCTCGTCCTCATCCTCGTGTTCGTGATCATCGAGATGCTGACGCTCGACTTCGTCTTCCTCATGATCGCGATCGGCAGCCTGGGCGGCCTGATCTCCGGCCTGCTCGGTGCGCCGTGGTGGCTTCAGCTGATCATCGCGGCCGCGCTCTCGGTGGTCCTGGTGTTCTTCATCCGGCCGCCGCTGCTGCACCGGCTCAAGCGCGGCGGCGACCCCGCCAAGAGCAACGTGGACGCGCTGATCGGCATGACCGGCGTCGTCGTCTCCACCGTCTCGCGCACTGCGGGACTGGTCAAGCTGTCCGTCGGGGAGACCTGGACCGCGCGGCTCTCGCCCGCTCAGTCCGGCCCCGCGGAACTGGTGCCGGGTGAGCACGTCATCGTCCTGAGCATCGAGGGCGCGACAGCCGTCGTCGCCCCGTCACCGGTGTCGGCGGGAGCCGGCGACCTCACCGAGAGGAGCGTCACGTGACCGCAGTCACCCAGCTCGTCGTGACCATCGTGGTCTCGGTCATCATCCTGGTGATCGCGATCTTCGTGCTGGTCACGCTGTTCCGCGCCATCCGGATCATCCCGCAGGCGCGGGCCGGAGTGGTGGAGCGTCTGGGCCGGTACCACAAGACGCTCACCCCCGGTCTCAACGTCGTCGTCCCGTTCATCGACAAGGTGCGGCCGCTCATCGACCTGCGCGAGCAGGTCGTGTCCTTCCCGCCGCAGCCGGTCATCACCGAGGACAACCTGGTCGTCTCGATCGACACGGTCGTGTACTTCCAGGTCACCGACGCGCGCGCGGCGACCTACGAGATCGCCAACTACCTCGGCGCCGTCGAGCAGCTCACCACCACCACGCTCCGTAACGTGGTCGGCGGCCTGAACCTCGAGGCCGCGCTGACCAGCCGCGACAACATCAACGGCCAGCTCCGCCTGGTGCTCGACGAGGCCACCGGCAAGTGGGGGATCCGAGTATCCCGCGTGGAGCTCAAGGCGATCGACCCGCCCGTGTCCATCCAGGACTCGATGGAGAAGCAGATGCGCGCCGAGCGCGATCGTCGTGCGCTGATCCTGACGGCCGAGGGCACCAAGCAGTCCGAGATCCTCAACGCGGAGGGAATGCGCCAAGCGTCCATCCTCAAGGCGGAGGGCGACGCGAAGGCGGCCGTGCTGCGCGCGGAGGGCGAGGCGAAGGCGATCACCACGGTCTTCGGCGCCATCCACGCCGGCAACCCGGACAACCTGCTGCTCGCCTACCAGTACCTGCAGACCCTGCCGAAGCTCGCCGAAGGCACCGCGAACAAGCTCTGGGTCATCCCGAGCGAGCTCACGGAGGCGTTGAAGGGCATCGGTCAGGCGTTCGGGCCGAAGGGCGCGGCCGCAGCCGGGCTCGGCGTGGTCCCGGCCGGCACACAGGCCGCGCCGTCGGTGGAGGCGGCAGGCGCCGCCCCCGCGACCGGCGCGACTCCGCCGCCCACTCCCGCGCCCGCTCCCCCGGCGTGACCTTCCTCGACGGGCCGCGGCCGCGCATCATCGCGCACCGCGGCCTGGCGCTGGACGCGCCGGAGAACACGCTGCTCGCGTTCCTGAAGGCTCTGAGCGCCGGCGCGACGCACCTGGAGACCGACGTGCACGCCTCGGCCGACGGCGTGGCGGTGGTCAGCCACGACCCCGACCTGACCCGGGTGGCCGGCCGCGACGTGCGCGTCGACCAGCTCACCCTGGCCGAGCTGCGGCGCATCCCGCTCGGCGACGGCCAGTCGTTCTGCTCGCTGGCGGAGGCGCTCGACGCGTTCCCCGCGGCGCGCTTCAACATCGACATCAAGGACGAGCGCGCCGCGGCCCCGGCCGCCGCGGCGATCGTGAAGACGCGCGCGGCCGAGCGGGTCCTCCTGACGAGCTTCTCGGGAGCGCGCAGGAGGGCGGCGACGTCCGCGCTGCCGGACGTCGCGGTGTCGCCCTCCGTCTGGGAGTTCGTGCCCGCCCTACTCGGCTCGAAACTCGGCGTGCGCCCCCTCGCGCGGCGGGCGCTGCGCGGGTTCGCGGCCGTGCAGATCCCGGAGCGTCGCGGCCCGGTGCGCCTGGTCACCGGCCGCACGGTCCGCGCGATCCAGGCCGCAGGAGCCGAGGTGCACGTCTGGACGGTCGACGACGTCGACGACATGACCCGGCTGCTGGATCTGGGCGTCGACGGCATCGTGACCAATCGCTGCGACCTCCTGAAAAGCCTGGTCGGCGCGCGAAACTGAGCCCCTGCTCCTTTATCGACGCTGTGAGCCCACTGAGAGAAGGAGGCGTCCGGAAAGAGAATCCCCAGCTTGCTGGTTTATAACTGTGAGGATTCGCGCGAAGAGGAGACCACACGATGGCAGATCGCAGTTTGCGCGGAATGAGGCTTGGCGCCCAGAGCTTACAAAGCGAAGAAGGCGTCGTCTACTCTCCGCGTTCCCGTTACACCTACCTGTGCCCCGACTGCGGCAAGGAGACCGAAATGGTCTTCTCCGCCGAGGCCGAGCCTCCCAGTGCCTGGGAGTGCAAGCACTGCGGCCACGAGGCCCGCTTGCTGGTCGACGACAAGCCCGTCGAGATCGACCACTCGGACGTCAAGACGCCGCGCAGCCACTGGGACATGCTCCTGGAGCGTCGCAGCCGCGCCGAGCTCGAAGAGCTCCTCGAGGAGCGACTCCAGTACCTGCGCGCACGCCGCGGGACGACCGAGCACAAGCACACCGCCTGACGGTCGCACCCCCTTCAGCCGCTCTCACCGTTCCGGTGGGAGCGGCTTTCTCGTGGCCGGCAGCGGCTGCTTCCGGGAGAACGACGCCACCAGGAGGCCGAAGAGACCGAGACCGGCGACGAGGAACTCGATGCCGCGGCTCATCAGCGTCGACGGCGTGGTCGTCGTTCCGAGCGGCACGTCCGCGACCATGTGCCCGGGCGCGAACGGGGCGATCTCGGTGATCGTCCTCCCGTCCGGCGCGATGATCTGGCTGCTGCCGACCGTGGAGATGTTCACCAGGGCGCGGCCGGACTCGATCGCGCGCAACCGGGCGATCGCGAGCTGCTGCTGGTTCTCGTCGGTCTGGCCGAAGTCGGCGTTGTTGGTCTGGGCCAGGATGACCTGCGCGCCGTCGTTCATCATGTCGGTGAGGAGCTGGTCGTCCACGATGTCGAAGCAGATCGAGATGCCCGCCCGGACGCCGCGGACGTCGAACACGTTGTCGCGCGTCCCCGGCGTGTAGTCCCGGCCGATGAGGTCGATGAGCTGGGGGGCGAACGGACGCCAGAACGACCGATCCGGGACGTACTCGCCGAACGGCACAGGGTGCTTCTTGTCGTAATAGTCGACCGCGCCCTTCCCGGCCTCCCACTGCAGCGATGTGTTGAAGTACTGACCGTCGCGGTAGGTGATGGTCCCGACGATCATCGGCGCGCCGAACCGCCGGGCCTGCTCGTCGAGGGCCGCGGCGCTCGCGGGATCGCGCGTCGGGTCGGGCTGTGCCGCTCCCTCCGGCCAGACCACCATGTCGACGGCGTTCTTGCCGGTCACCTCGGCGTCGGGGATGGCGTTGGACGCGTCCACCTGCGAGTTGAGGACGGAGTACTCGGTCGCCCGTTTGTCGAAGTACCCGGCGGGTCCGTTCCCCTGCACCGCGGCGATCCGGGTGGTGCCGTGCGTCGTCGCCGGCCACGACGGAACGGCCAGCACCAGCGCGATCGCGCCGAGGGCGACGGCGCCGCGCACGAGCGCGCGCACGTCCGCTGCGAAGAACAGCTCGATGAGGAGCGCGACCAGCCAGACCATGACGAAGCCGAGCCCGGAGATGCCGAGCCACGCGACGAGCGGCGCGTACGGGCTCAGCGACTGCGACTCGGCGACGCGTCCCCAGGAGAACCCGCCGTACGGCCAGTTGCCGGTCACGTACTCCCGCAGCACCCAGAGCCCGGCGACGATCACCGGGACCAGCCCCAGACGGGCCCCGATGCCCGGCCAGGCTCGCGGCACCCACCGGTAGGCGAGGGTGATCAGGACACCGCCCGCGCCCCAGAACAGCGCTTCGAGCGTAGAGAGGGCGATCCACGGCACCGGCCCCAAGTAGAGCGAGGTCCACGACACGTGCAGCAGATAGAACGCCTCACCCGCCAGCCAGCCGACAGCGAACGCGGAGCCCGCGGTCCGGCCGCGCTGCGCGACCAGCACCATCCCGATGCCGACGAACGTCAGCGGCCAGACGTCATGGCCCGGGAAGCCGGCGGCGAGGATCGGGCCGGAGCTGAGGGCGAGGAGCAGAGCACCCCAGAGCGGCAACGGAGCGAGCGGCAGTGCTGCACGGCGCTGTCTGCGGGCGCGCGGCGATCGGGTCACGAAGGGAGAGCCTAAGGCATCGCGCTCTGCGTCCCGCACAGCCACGGGACCGGAACCCTCAGGCAACGGCGGAGTAGGCGACGATGCCGCGGCGGATCGACTCCAGCGCCTGCCGTGCCGTGCGTCCGACGTTGCCCTGCGCGACCAAGGAGAGCTGGTCGAGCAGGTCGATCGTCTGCTTCGCCCAGCGGACGAAGTCGCCGGCGGCCATGTCGGCCTCGCGCAGCACGACGTCCAGCGCGGCGCCGCGCGCCCACTGGTGCATCGCCAGCGCCAGCGCCGTGGAGACGGGCTCGCTGCCCGGGAGGCGGTTGTCGCGCTCGAGGTCGTCCAGCCGGGCCCAGAGGTCGGTCGTGCGCTCCAGCGCCGGGCGGAACGCGCCGCGCGGGAGGTTCCGGTCGTGCGCCAGGCCGTCGTCGCGGCGCGGCTCGAAGACGAGCGCGCACGCCATCGCGGCGAGGCCCGCGGCGTCGAGTTCCTTCCAGTACCCGCGCCGCAGGCACTCGGCGACGAGGAGATCGCGCTCGCCGTAGATGCGCTTGAGGGTGCGGCCGTGGACGGTCAGCGCCGTCTCGCCGTCCTCCTCGGTCAGGTAGCCGAGCTCCAGCAGCACGTCCGACACCCGGTCGAAGACCTTGGCGACCGCTCCGGTGCGTGACTGGATCTGCGCGCTCAGCCGATCGGTGTCGCGCTTGAGCTTCCACCAGCGCTCCGACCAGCGGGCGTGCTGCTCGCGGTCCGGGCAGCGGTGGCACGGGTGCTCCCGCATCCGCTTCCGCAGCGCGGCGAGCTGCCGCTGGCGCCGCTCGCGCTCGGCTTTGGAGGCGTTCTCGATGCGCTGACCCTTCTTCTCCAGGTCGCTGAGCTCACGGCGGATTCGCGAGTACTCGCGGAAGTCGCCGAGGTGGCACTCCATCGCCTTCTCGTAGCCGGCGAGGGACTCCTCCTGCTGCCGCACTTTGCGGGCGAGGTCGACCACCGCGCGGTCGGCCTGGAACTGCGCGAACGACGACTCGAGGATCTCGCGGGTGCGCACCCGGCCGAACTGGTCGATGAGGTTGACGGCCATGTTGTAGGTGGGCCGGAAGCTGGAGTTGAGGGGATAGCTGCGCCGGGAGGCCAGCGACGCGACCGACTGCGGGTCGAGGCCGTCCTCCCACTGGATCACGGAGTGGCCCTCGACGTCGATGCCGCGGCGGCCGGCGCGACCGGTGAGCTGGGTGTACTCCCCCGGCGTGATCGGCACGCGCGCCTCGCCGTTGAACTTCTCCAGCTTCTCCAGCACCACGGTGCGGGCCGGCATGTTGATACCGAGTGCCAGCGTCTCGGTCGCGAAGACGACCTTGACCAGCTTGCGGCGGAAGAGCTCCTCCACGACCTCCTTGAAGGCCGGCAGCATCCCGGCGTGGTGGGCCGCGACGCCGCGCTCCAGGCCCTCCAGCCACTCCCAGTAGCCGAGCACCGCGAGGTCTTCGTCCAGCAGGGTGCGGCAGCGCTCCTCGACGATGGCGCGGATCTCGTCGCGCTCGCGCTGCTCCGTGAGGCGCACGCCCTCGCGCAGCGTCTGCCGGACGGCGGCGTCGCAGCCGTTGCGGCTGAAGATGAAGAAGATCGCGGGCAGGAGGTTGTGCTCGTTCAGCATCCGGACGAAGTCCGCGCGGTTCATCCGGAACGTGTCGGGGCGCCCGCCGCGGGAATGATAGCGCCCGACATCGCGCGCCTGCCGCCCGGAGAGCACCCGGCCGCCGTAGCGCGCCATCTGCACGAGTTCCGGGTTCACCCGGTTGGTCGCCGCCAGCCCTGACGAGTCGAACAGGTCGATCAGCTTGGTGCGCATCAGGATGTGCTGCTCCAGGGGTACCGGGCGCTCCTCGGACACCACCACGTCCGTGTCGCCGCGCACGGCCTGCAGCCAGTCGCCGAACTCCTCGGCGTTGGAGACGGTGGCACTGAGCGACACCATGCGCACCGCCTGCGGAAGATGGATGATGACCTCCTCCCACACGGCCCCGCGGAAGCGGTCGGCCAGGTAATGCACCTCGTCCATCACGACGTACGCCAGGTCGCCGAGGAGGTCGGAATCCGCATACAGCATGTTGCGGAGAACCTCGGTCGTCATCACCACGATGCGGGCGTGCGAATTGATGTTGGTGTCGCCGGTGAGGAGGCCCACCGCCTCGGGCCCGTAGGCTTCGACGAACTCCTGGAACTTCTGGTTGCTGAGGGCCTTCATCGGCGTGGTATAGAACACCTTCGAATTCGCCTCGCGCATCGCGAGGAACACCGCGAACTCGGCGACGATCGTCTTGCCCGCGCCGGTCGGCGCGGCGACCAGCACGCTGCGCCCGTTCTCCAGGCTGGCGCACGCCTCGCGCTGGAAGGGGTCGAGGTCGAAGCGCAGCCCTTCCCGGAAGGACTCCAGCAGGGGCTGCTGCGCCCGCTGCCGCGAGGCGGCGAAGCGTTCGGCCGGGGAGAGCTGCTGCTGGTCGGTCACGCGCCCAGCCTATGCCGCGAGCTCGGCCTCCAGCCGCATCGCCGCCTTGGCCGCGCGGCGGTCGTGGATCCACGCGACCCCGTAGGCGCCGAAGTAGAGCACCACCATCGGCACGGCGAGCAGGAACATCGAGAGCACGTCGGCCGCGGGCGTCGCGATCGCGGTGAAGAGCGCGATCGCGATGATCGCCCAACGCCACGAGCCGATGATCGACTTGGCGCTCAGCACCCCGACGAAGTTGAGCAGCACCAGGAACACCGGCAGGACGAAGGCGACGCCGACCGCGAGGACCAGCTTGGTGACGAAGTCGATGTAGGTCTTCGCGTCGATGATGGCCGCGTCCTGTTCGGGCGCGAAGCTGGTCAGGAGGCTGACCATGTGCGGGACGAGCATCCAGCCGGCCACACCGCCGGCGATGAACAGCGGCACCGCGGTGAAGAAGAAGCCGAAAGCGTACTTGAGCTCTTTGCGCGTCAAGGCCGGCACGAAGAACGCCCAGATCTGCCAGAGCCAGACCGGGCTCGAGACGATGATGCCGATGGTGATCGCCATCTGCATCTTCAGGTCGAAGGCGCCGGTGATGCTCCCGTAGTTGAGCAACGCCTCCCGGCCCTGCTGCTTGGCGATCTCGGTGATCGGTGCGCGCAATGCGTCCATCACGGGACCGGCGAGGATCCAGCCCACGATCGCGCCGACCAGGAGGCCGAGGGCGGCACGGAAGAGACGTTTGCGAAGCTCGACGAAATGCTCGGCCAGCGACATCCGGCCTTCGCGGTTCTTGCCTCGCTTGGTGGAGGCCACGCAGCTACTGCTTCGGCTTGGACTCGGTCGAGTCGGCGGTCGGCACGGCGGTGGTCGGCGCGGCGGTAGTGGGCGCAGAGGTGGTGGGAGCGGTGGTCGACGCATCGGTGGTCGCGCTGTCGTCCTTGCCGTCCTTCTTCATCTCGTCGACCTCGCCCTTGAAGATCCGCATGGACTGGCCGATGCTCTTCGCGAGCGCGGGGAGCTTGGGAGCACCGAACAGAAGGAGGATGACCGCGAGAATGATGAGCAGGTGCCATCCGGTGAGGCCGCCGAGCATGATTACGTCCTTCTGTTCAAGTACGAGTAACGGAACGGATCCGCATTGACGAGTATTTTACCGCGGTTGACTCGCCGATCTCTGCGAGCTTGCCGTGCGACCTGCCGGTCGGCGACGGCCTGCTCGCGTTCGGCGCGGAGTACGTCCGCGTCGGCGAAGACCGCGCTGTGAAACTCAGCGTACCGCATGCCAGCCGAGCGTTGCCTGAGGATATCCGCCTTTTCGATCAGCGCCCCGGCCTCGCGCCCGGCGGCCATCGCCTTGCGGAACAGCCACCAGGCGAAGAACGCGAGCATGCCGAGCAGTCCGAGCACGAGAGCGACCCAGATGACGACCCACGACCACCACGGCATGCAGGGAGCCTAACGGTAGCGGTCGGCGCCCGCACGCGCCCAGTCCGCGACGAGCCGGCGAGCCTCCGGCGGGTCGAGCACGGTGAGCACCCCGGCGAGGCCGGCGACCAGGCGCTTGAGGCCGTGGAAGTGGGCCACGCGCACGCTCGTGCGGATCACCCCGTCGCGCTCCTGGCGCGACGCGCCCTCCGGAATGTAGTCCTCGATGAGCGGGATCGCGGACGCGGACACCTCGACGGTGACGAGCTGGTCCTCCGGCGTGCCCTCGAAGAGCGTCTCAGGCAGCTTGAGGTCGCCCGGCCGGTAGGTGATCGGTTCGGCCGTGGCCACCAGACCGTCGATGCGGTCGAGCCGGAAGGTGCGGATCGCGGTGCGCAGGTGGTCCCAACCGCGCAGGTACCAGTCCTGGTCGACGGACTCGACACGCAACGGGTCGACCCGGCGGCGCTCCCGCTCCCCGCGGGAGTTCAGGTAGTCGAACTCGAGCTGCGTTCCGGCGATGACGGCGTCGCGGATGGTGGCGAGCGCCTCGTCGGACTCGGACCGGGCCACCGCTACCTGGCTGGGCGCGGCCGACGCGCCGCGGGCGAGCTTGGCCATCAGCGAGCCGATCACGTCGCGATCGGCGTTCTCCGGCAGCGCCGTGAGGTACTGCAGGCCGGCGATGAGCGCCGCGGCCTCCCGGGCCGAGAACCGCGGCGAGTCGTCGATCGCCACCTGGTGGGTGAGGACGATGCGGTCGTTCTCCTCGAAGTCGTCCCACGAGATGTCGAACAGGTCGCCGGGCTGGTACGCGTTCGTCTCGCCGGGGATGCCGGAGACGGCGATGAGCCGCACGGCGTCGCGCATGCTCTCCTCGTCGACGCCGAAGTGCTCGGCGGCCTCGGCGACGGTGACCCGGTCGCGGTCCATCAGGTACGGGACCAGCGCGAGCAGGAACGCAAGCTTGTCCTGCGCCTGCATCGGGCGCCTGCGCTCAGCCACGGCCCTGCTCCTCCCCCGCGCCCGCGGCGCCCTCGTGGGCCTCGGCGACCGCCACCAGCCGCTCGACCACCTTGTCGCGCAGCTCGTCCGGAGCGAGCACCAGCACCTCCGGGCCGAAGGCGGCGAGCTGGTCGGCGAGGATGTTGATGTCCGAGAAGTTCACCGTGAGCCGGAAGGCCGCGCCCTCGTGCTCGGCCGGAACGGCGTCGCCGTAGCGCTTGCGCAGCCGGGTCGCGGCGTCGGTGCCGGCGGTCACCTCGATCTCGGCGACGTTCGCCGCCCAGATCCGCTCCAGGTCCTCCAGCGCCCGCTCGGCGAAGTCGCCGCCCTCCGGCGTGAACGTGCGGTTGGTGACCTTGACCGGCCCGACCATGCGCGAGAGCAGGAAGGTGCGCGAGCCGCCGGCCTCCTGGTCGATGCCCTGCAGGTGCCAGCGGCCCTGGTGCTGCACCAGCGCGAGCGGCGCGACGGTGCGGACCCGCGACGCGCTCTCGCCTGGCTTGAGGTAGGGGAACTGGACGATCGCGTTCCGCTCCAGCGCCTGGCTCAGCGGTTCGAAGGCGCTCTCACGGGCGCGCAGGCGCGGAGCGTAGCCGACGACCGGCTCGTCGGCCTCCACGCCGAGCGAGCGCAGCTTCATCAGCGCGCGGCGCGACTCCCCGACAGCGAGCCCTCGCGCCACACCGTGGCGGCGAGGCCGAGCAGGGTGATCTCCTCCGGGGAGAACACCACGTCCGCCGGGAGGTCGTACGCCCCCTTCGGGATGCGGTAGCGCAGCAGCTGGTTGTTGCCGGCGGCCTCCGGCGACTCGACGGTCTCCAGGGGGACGCCGAGTTCGCGGATGTCGTCCTTGTCGCGCTCGAACTGGCGCTCCAGGCTGCTGTTGTCGCCGTGAGCCTCGAAGCGCTGGCGGTAGCCCTGGACGGTCGAGAGGATCTCGTTCTTCGTCAGGCCGTTCTCCGTCGCGAGCAGCGCCAGCACGAGGCTGAAGAGACGCTCCTCGACCGGGACGCGCGCGGGCGAAGACGAGGATCGGGGCACCCGACCATCCTAGTCGGGACTCAGCGGATCCCGAGGATGTCGACCACCCAGGCGGAGGCGGGGACGTTGCCGTTGGCGGGGGCCTCGATGACGAGCTGCGAGCCGACCTTCTGGCCGATCAGCGGCTTCAGGACCTCCTGGGGCAGCGCCTGGTTGAGCGCGCTCTGGCCGGTGCTCATCGACACGATGTCGGGCGACTTGCTCTGCCAGCTGCTCATCACCACGTTCTTCTGGTCCCAACCGACCGCGGTGTAGTGGAGGACGACCTGCGAGGTGGCCTTGACCTCCTCGCCGTCGCCCTCCTTGAGGGTCTCGGAGCGGACGGTCTTGGGAGCGCCGCCGGAGGACGGGATCGTGATGCCGGGCTGGCCGGTCGGCGCGAGCACGACGGTCGGGAAGCCGGAGACCGAGGGGCGGACGGCACCGTTGGCCGCCGGAAGGTAGGCGTGGACGATGTCGGCGACGAGGATGCTCGTGTTGCCCGAGCCGGCGCCGCCGGAGTCCTTCGGCGAGATCGCGACGGCGACCCGGGAGCCGACCGGCGCGCAGAGCAGGCCTTTGCTGATCGCGGCGTTGGAGTTGCCGATCGTGATCGGGGTGGTGTCCCCGCCGTAGCTGCCCTTCTCCCCCACCTGGCCGGTCTGGCCGTCGACCAGCGTGTACTGGATCTCCACCATCTGGCCGTTGACGACCGGGGCGCCGGTGCCCGTGCTGATGATCGTGCGCTCGGAGGTCGTGGTGTCCACCGGCGTCGGGAAGGAGATTTTGGGCTCCTTGCCGATCGGGCCCGTGGCCGTCACCAGATCCGACGCCTGCCCGCTCTTCAGGGCGGAGCCGCAGTCGGCGTTCGGGTTGGACGAACATCCGGTCAGCGCCGCGGCGGCGATGCCGACGACGAGGAGGGCGACGGACGATCTTCCGAGTGCGGTAGCTCTGCGCACGGGTCCTCTTTCGATGCGAGCGGGGGTTGTCGTGTCAGGCGGCGCGCCACACGACCTCAACCATGCTAGTCGACGTGCGGGTCGCGCTCGTCACCGGGCGAGCCGGCGCCGGCCGAGCCGTCCGCGCCACCCTCACGCGCGAGGAGCGCGCTCGCCTCGGCCTCCCGCATCCGCTTGCGCAGGCTCTTCGGGCTGGACTGCCGCTCGCCGAGGGCGCCGGGCGTCCAGGCCTCCACGTCGGCGTCGTCGTAGTCGCTCTTCGAGGGGCGGCGCTTGAGCTCCGGAAGGACGGTGTCCGGGGCCAAGCGGCGCGCGGTGATCAGGAAGCCGGTGTGCGCGATCATCCGGTGGTCGGGGCGCACCGCGAGGCCCTCCACGTGCCAGCCGCGGACCATCGTCTCGCTGGACTGCGGGTGCGTGTAGTGGCCGGTCGCGCGGATCGCCTCAGCGACCCGGGAGAGCTGCGTGACGGTCGCGACGTAGCAGAGCACAACGCCGCCGGGCTTGAGCGCGGCGGTGACGGCGTCCAACGTCTCCCAGGGCGCGAGCATGTCGAGCACGACCCGGTCGACGCTCGCGGGCTCGACGGCGGCGGTCAGCTCCTCCTGGAGGTCGCCGACGGTGACGCTCCAGTTCTCCGGGTCGCTGCCGAGGAAGGTCGCGGCGTTGGCGCGGGCCACGTCGGCGAACTCGTCGCGGCGCTCGAACGACAGCAGCCGGCCCTCCGGCCCGATCGCGCGCAGCAGCCAGAGCGACAGGGCGCCGGAGCCGACACCGGCCTCCACGACCGTCGCGCCGGGGAAGATGTCGGCCAGCGCGAGGATCTGCGCGGCGTCCTTCGGATAGATGATCGCGGCGCCTCGGGGCATCGACATGACGAAGTCGTTGAGCAGCGGGCGGAGCGCCAGGTGCTCGACGCCGGCGTTGTTGACGACCACGGAGCCGTCCGGCAAGCCGATGATGGAGTCGTGCGCGAGCACGCCGCGGTGGCTGTGGAAGAGCTTGCCCGGCTCCAGGGTGATGGTGTTCATCCGGCCCTTGGGTCCGGTCAGCTGGACGCGGTCCCCCACCCGGAACGGGCCGGAGTTCCGGCGGCCCTCGCTCATCGTGTGCTCGGCAGTCATCGGGCGTCCTCCTGATCGGTGGCGGCGGAGCGCCGCCCGGCGGCCACGGCCGCGATGTCGTCGGCCGTGCGGCCCTCCAGCGTCTGCCACAGCGTGTGCTCGTCCGACTCGGGCAGCGGCACGATGTGCGGCACGCCGATCGTCGCCGCGCCGGAGGCCACGGCGGAGGACAGCCCGACCAGGGAGTCCTCGATCGCGACCGCGTCGCCGGGCGCGACGCCCAGCAGCTCGGCGGCGCGCAGATACGGCGCCGGGTGGGGCTTGGGGTCGCTGACCTCGTCGCCGCTGACGATGATGTCGAACGCGTCGAACGGGATGGCCGAGACGATCTGCTCCGCCATGCTGCGGACCGACATGGTGACCAGCGCCGTGCGCACGCCCTGGTCGCGCAGCGAGCGGAGCAGCTCCCGCGCGCCCGGACGCCAGGGGACGCCCTGCTCGGTGAGCCGCTGCCGCACGCGCTCGGTCAGCCAGTGCACGATCTCGTCCGCCTCCATCGCCACGCCCCGCGAGCGCAGGATCTCGGCCGAGTTCCACAGCCCGAGGCCGACCAGCAGCAACCCGTCGTCGTGCGTCCAGATGCCGCCGAACGAGCCGACGAGCTCCTGCTCGGAGGCCATCCAGTACGGTTCGGTGTCGACGAGGGTGCCGTCCATGTCCCAGAAGACGGCGGCCGGCAGAGGGTGTGCGGTCAGATCGGTCACGACCGGCAAGTCTATCGCGGCGGGGTCGGGGCCTATCCTGGTGGGAACGGCGGCCGAGCGGACCGTCGACGAGAGGATGAGTAGGCCACGTGACTGACGCGAAGAACATCCTCGGCGGGCGCATCCTGGTGGTGGCCTTCGAAGGATGGAACGACGCAGGCGAAGCAGCCAGCGGCGCCGTGAAGACGCTCAAGGAGCAGCTCGACGTCGTCCCGATCGCCGAGGTGGACCCCGAACTCTACTTCGACTTCCAATTCAATCGTCCGGTCGTCACCGACGACGACGGCCGTCGCCGCCTCGTCTGGCCGTCCGCGGTCGTGATGGGTCCGGCGCGCCCCGGGCGGGTGGGCGACGCGCTCGCCGGCGACGCCGAGCTGGACGTGACCGGCGACAACTCCGGCAACATCTTCCTGCTGCTCGGCACCGAGCCGTCGCGGAGTTGGCGCAGTTTCACCGCCGAGATCATGGATGCCGCCCTCGCCGAGGACATCGGCGTCATCGTCTTCCTCGGCGCGATGCTCGCCGATGTCCCGCACACCCGCCCGATCTCGGTCTTCGCCACCAGCGAGTCGGCCGCGGTCCGCGCCGAGCTGGGGATCGAGCGCTCGACCTACGAGGGACCGGTCGGCATCCTCAGCGCGCTCGCCGAGGGCGCGGAGGACGTCGGCATCCCCACCATCTCGATCTGGGCGTCCGTGCCGCACTACGTGCACAACGCGCCCAGCCCGAAGGCCGTGCTCGCCCTGATCGACAAGCTGGAGGAGTTGGTCGATGTGACCATCCCGCGCGGGACGCTGGTCGAGGAGGCCGCCGCTTGGGAGGCCGGGATCGACGCGCTCGCCTCCGACGACGAGGAGATGGCCGCCTACATCCAGCAGCTCGAGCAGGCGCGCGACACCGTCGACTCCCCGGAGGCGAGCGGCGAGGCGATCGCGCAGGAGTTCGAGCGCTACCTCCGCCGCCGCGGCGACGGCCGGGACGGGCGCGACGGCAGAGCGGGCGACGACCCGCGCCGGGGCTGAATCCCGCGCGATTTCACCCGGGAGCGGCACGCACCCGCGCGTGTCGCGGGCCGGTCAGGCTTCCAGGACGCCCGTCCCGAGCAGGACCATCAGCAGTCCGCCGAGCCCGATGCGGTAGATGACGAACGGCAGGAAGCTGCGCCGCGAGATGTAGCCCATGAAGAAGGCGATCACGACCAGCCCGACCACGAACGCGACGATCGTCGCGGCCGCCGTCTCGACGGGACCGAAGACCTCCGGCGTGCACGTGCCCGCCGCCTGGAGCGCCGCCGTGCAGGGCTCCTTGAACGCCTTGTAGAGCTGGTACAGACCGCTCCCGAAGACCGCGGGGATCGCGAGCAGGAACGAGTAGCGGGCGGCGGCGCGGCGCTGGTAGCCCATGAACAGCCCGGCCGTGATCGTGCCTCCCGAACGTGAGACTCCCGGGATGAGGGCGAGCGCCTGGGCGAAGCCGAAGATGATCCCGTGACCCCACGTGAGCTCGCGCAGGCGGCGGGTCTTCGCGCCCACCCGGTCGGCGATCCCGAGCAGGACGCCGAAGACGATGAGCGTCGTCGCCACGATCCAGAGCGACCGGAAGGTGGTCTCGATCGCGTCCTGGAAGAGCAGGCCGAGCACGACGATCGGGACGCTGCCGAGGATGACCAGCCATCCCATCCGGGCGTCGGGGTCGTTGCGTGGGATGCGGCCGAGCAGCGCCTGGAACCAGTGGGTGACGATGCGGGCGATGTCGCGCCAGAAGTACAGCAGCACGGCGGCCTCGGTGCCGAGCTGGATGATCGCGGTGAAGCGGGCGCCGGGGTCGGCGCCGGTTCCCAGCAGCGTCCCGACGATGCGGATGTGGGCGCTGGAGGAGATCGGCAGGAACTCGGTGAGTCCCTGGACGACACCCAGGATGAGGGCGTTGAGGAATTCCACGAAGGCTCTTTCAGTAGCTGCGCAGGAGGTCGCGCAGGACGGACCTGCCGAACACTAGTGCCTCCAGCGGCACCCGCTCGTCGACGCCGTGGAACATCCCCGGGAAGTCGAGGTCGCTCGGCAGGCGCAGCGGCGCGAAGCCGTAGCCGGTGATCCCGAGAAGGCTCAGCGCTTTGTTGTCCGTGCCTCCGGAGAGCAGGTAGGGCAGCACCGGGGCGCCCGGATCGTGCCGCTCGAGGGTGCCGGTGATCGCGTCGACCAGCTCGCCGCCGAACTCCGCCTCCAGGCCGATGTCGCGGTGCATGACCTGGATCTCCACGTCGTCGCCGATCAGCTCGCGCACCTCCGCGAGCACGCGGTCCTCGTCGCCGGGCAGCGTGCGGATGTCGATGAGCGCCTCCGCTGTGTCCGGGATCACGTTGTGCTTGTAGCCGGCCTCCAGCAGCGTCGGGTTGCTGGTCGCCCGCAGCGTCGCCAGGATGAAGCCCGCCGCGGTGCCGGTGCGCAGCACGACCTCGTCGGGGCCGACCTGCTCGGGATCGACGTCGAGCAGCCGGCCGAGCTCCGCGATCAGCCGGGTCGTCGTGTCGGTGAGCTGGATCGGCCACTCGCGCCTGCCGATCGCGACGACCGCCTCGGCGAGCTTGGTGATCGCGTTGTCCTTGATGAGCCGGGAGCCGTGCGCGGCCCGGCCGCGGGCGATGAGCTTGATCCAGACCAGCGACTTCTCCCCCGTCTGCAGCAGGTACGCGCGCCGGCCGCCGAGGTAGATGGAGTAGCCGCCGACCTCGCTGATGGCCTCCGTGGCGCCGGCGAAGAGCTGCGGCTGCGTGTCCACCAGGAAGTGCGAGCCGCGCCGGCCGCCGTCCTCCTCGTCGGCGAAGAAGGCGAGTACCAGGTCGCGCTCGGGCTGCTCCCCCGCGCCGAGGATGTCGCCGACCGCGGTCAGGATCATCGCGTCCATGTTCTTCATGTCGACCGCGCCGCGGCCCCAGAGCAGGCCGTCCTTCACCACGCCGCCGAACGGGTCCACCGACCAGTTGCGCGGGTCGGCGGGGACGACGTCCAGGTGGCCGTGCACCACGAGGGCGGGCTTGGCGCTGTTGCGTCCCTCCACCCGGGCGACGACGCTCGTGCGCCCGGGATCGGACTCGAAGAGCTGCGGCGCGAGCCCCAGCGCGCTCAGCCGCGCCTCCACGTACTCGGCCGCTTCCGTCTCACCGTTGGACCGGCCCTCGCCGAAGTTGGTGGTGTCGAAGCGGATGAGGTCGCGCGCGATGATCGCAGTCTCGTCCAGCTCGATCTCGTCAGGCCCGATCTCGTCAGGCCCGATCGCGGCGGTGTCGGTGGAGTCGCTCATCCCTCCACGCTACCGGCGCCCCGTCCCGCCACGCCCGAGGTGCGCGACGATGTCAGAGCGACAGTGGGTTTCGTGCTAATGTCTTTCTTCGGCAGCCGGAAGCTTCGGCGGCCGGAAAACACCCGTCCGGGTGGCGGAAATGGCAGACGCGCTAGCTTGAGGTGCTAGTGCCCGTATAGGGCGTGGGGGTTCAAGTCCCCCTCGGACACCGGCGAAGGCCCCGATCGAGAGATCGGGGCCTTCTGTGTTTGCACGTCACGATTCTTCAGGTCCTGCCTTCCCCTGCCGTGGTGAGTCGCCTGCCGTGGTGCTTCGCCGGCCGTGGTGGTCGTACTGTGGCGGGCATGGCGAATCCGAAGCGCTCGAAACAGAGTCTGTTCACGGTCCTGTTCGCGCTCGGCGCGAACATCCTCGTCGCGCTCGCGAAGACGATCGCGGCGGTGCTCACGGGCTCCGCGTCGATGGTCGCGGAGGCGGCGCACTCCTGGGCGGACTCCGGGAACGAAATCTTCCTGCTGCAGGCCGAGCGGCGCGCGCGCCGACCGCAGGACGACCTCCACCCCAGCGGCTACGGCCGCGAGGCGTACGTCTGGTCGCTGTTCGCGGCCGTGGGCCTGTTCACCGCCGGCGCCGTCGTCTCGATCCTGCACGGCCTCTCCCAGCTCGGGACCGGCGAGCCGGACACGAACTACCTGATCAACTACCTCGTGCTCGCCGTCGCCTTCGTGTTCGAGGGCTTCTCGTTCGTGCAGTCGTTCGGCCAGGCCAGGTCGATGGCGGCCGAACGCGACACCGGGACGCTGGAGCACATCCTCAGCACCTCCAATCCGACGCTGCGCGCGGTCGTCGCGGAGGACGCCGCCGCGCTGATCGGACTGGTCATCGCGTTCCTCGGGGTGCTCCTCCACGAGCTCACAGGCAACAGCGTCTACGACGCGGTCGGCTCCATCCTCGTCGGCATCCTGCTCGCGGTCGTAGCGGTGGTGCTGATCGACCGCAACAGGCGCTTCCTGCTCGGCGAGCCTGCCCCGGACCGGGTCAACCAGGCGGCCCTCGTTTCACTCCTGCAGCATCCCCAGGTCGAGCGCGTCACCTACCTGCACCTGGAGTACGTGGGGCCGGAGCGGGTGTTCCTCGTCGCGGCGGTCGACCTGATCGGCAATGCCCCGGAGTCCGATGTCGCGGACGACCTCTATGCCGTGGAGCAGGAGATCGAACGCAACGAGCACATTGCCGAGGCGGTGCTCACGCTGTCGCGGCGCGGGGCACGGTCTCTGCTGCCGCACGATCCGGACGCGCTGCAGGAGCGATAGCGGCCACATCCCGACCGGAAGACGCGGCACACTGGGGGCATGGCCAGCACTGGCTCCCGCACCCTCCAGCTCCTGTCGCTCCTGCAGACGCACCGGTACTGGCCGGGTCAGGAGCTCGCCGACCGGCTGGACGTGTCGCCCCGCACGCTCCGGCGCGACGTCGAACGGCTGCGCGACCTCGGCTATCCCGTCGACGCCACGCGCGGGGTCGCCGGCGGCTATCAACTCGCCGCCGGTGCGTCGCTGCCGCCGCTCGTCGTGGACGACGAGGAGGCCGTGGCGCTCGCCGTCGGCCTGCGCACCGCTGCACAGAGCGGCGTCGCCGGAGTCGCGGACGCGTCCGTCCGGGCGCTCGCCAAGGTGGTGCAGGTGATGCCGCCCCGTCTGCGCCGCCGGGTGGACGCCCTCCGCGTGGCCACGCTCGCCTCCGAGCTGCGACCGGGTCCGGTGGTCGACGCGGAGCTCCTGACCGTCGTCGCGCAGGCCTGCCGGGACGAGGAGCGCCTGGTGTTCTCCTACGTGCGCCGCGACGGGGAGGCGTCCGAGCGCACGGTGGAGCCGCACCGGCTGGTCTCGGTCGGGCGCCGCTGGTACCTCGTCGCGTACGACATCGGCCGATTCGACTGGCGGAGTTTCCGGCTGGACCGGATGGCCGCGCCGCAGCCCACCGGGGCCCGCTTCCGCCCGCGGACGCTGCCCGCGGCCGACGCCGCCGAGTACGTGCGGGAGTCGCTCGCCGGAGCGGTGGAGTCCCTCGTCGTGGACGCGCTGATCGCGGCTCCGCTCGCCGACGTGGAGCAGGCCATCGGGCGTTGGGCGGAGGCCGCAGCAGAGGCTCCAGCGGCGGACGGGACGGCGCGCACCCGGGTGCGGATCACGGCGGACTCGCCCGAGTGGGCGCTGTTCGGCCTCGCCGCGGTCGCCGCGCCGTTCACGATCGAAGGGCCGGCCGAGGTGCGCGAGCTGGCCGCCGTCTGGGGCGACCGTTTCGCCGCCGCCGGTAGACTCGTCACCCGATGAGCACCCCCGAGCCCTCCCCGTCCCGCGCACCCCGACGCACGCCGACATCAAACGCTGGCGCCAGTACCTGGCGGACGAGCGCGCCGAAGCCGCCGTCTACCGCGACCTCGCCGGCCGCCGGGAGGGCGAGGAGCGCGAGATCCTGCTCGAGCTGGCCGAGGCCGAGCGCCGCCACGAGCAGCACTGGCTCGACCTCCTGGGCGACCAGGTCGGCCGCCCGCTGCGCGGCGACATCCGTACCCGGATGCTCGGCTTCCTTGCCCGCCGGTTCGGCTCGGTGTTCGTGCTCGCGCTCGCGCAGCGGGCGGAGGCGCGGTCGCCGTACGCGGACGACGCCGACGCCACGCCGCAGATGGCGGCGGACGAGCAGGTGCACGAGGAGGTCGTGCGCGCGCTCGCCGCCCGTGGCCGGCAACGGCTCTCCGGGACGTTCCGCGCGGCCGTGTTCGGCGCCAACGACGGCCTGGTCAGCAACCTGGCACTCGTGCTCGGTGTGGCCGCGAGCGGCGTGCCGAGCCACGTCGTGCTTCTCACGGGCGTCTCCGGCCTCCTCGCCGGTGCGTTGTCGATGGGCGCCGGCGAGTACGTCTCGGTGCGGTCGCAGCGCGAGCTGCTGGAGGCCTCCAGCCCCAACCCGGCGACCAGCTCGGCGCTCTCGCACCTGGATGTGGACGCGAACGAGCTCACGCTCGTCTACCGGGCCCGCGGCATGGACCAGACGGAGGCGCAGGCACACGCCCACGAGGTGCTGACGACGCTCGGCGCCTACACCTCACCGGTCGCAGTGCCCGGGGCCGTGGAGGACGAGCACGAGGCCGTCGGCAACGGCTGGAGCGCCGCGCTGTCGAGCTTCTGCTTCTTCGCCTCCGGCGCGCTCATCCCGATCCTGCCGTTCATCTTCGGGCTCACCGGCACCGCCGCGATCGTGGTCGCCGCCGTGCTCGTCGGCCTCGTGCTGCTCGGGACCGGCGCGATCGTCGGCCTGCTGTCGGGCGCGTCGCCGCTCAAGCGGGCGCTGCGGCAGCTCGCGATCGGGTACGGCGCGGCGGCCGCGACGTACCTGCTCGGACTGCTGTTCGGGGCGACGGTCGGCTGACGCCTAGCGTCGCCGGCGGTCTCCCCGTCGACGCCGTAGACCAGCGCGCCGGCGAGCGGGATGAGCAGGAACCAGAGCCAGCTGTACGCGTAGCCCCACGCCATCCCGGTCAGGAAGAACAGGATGACCGCGACGAACGGCATGATCGAGACGACGAGCAGCCCCCAGCGGGTGACGGGCCGGCCGTGCTCGCCCGGCGCCGGCGGGTAGCCCCACGGGCTCGGGCCGGGCTGCGACGCCTGCCACGCCGCGGCGGCGGGACTGCTCGGCCCGGCGTCCGGGCCCGTGGCGCCGTCCAGGTGCAGTACGCCGGGCAAGTCGGCGAACAGTGGCTGGAGGTCGCCGCGCGTGACGGCCGACCGCGCGGCCGCGACGCGCGACTGCAGCTCGGCGTCGCTCAGCCTCCCCTGCGTGGCATGCGACTGGAGCGCGGCGACGGCGCGCTCCCGTTCGTCGTTGCTGAGGCGCAGCGACGCGTTCGACGGGTCCCGGAAGTCTGTCATGCGGTCAGTATGGCAGGCGGACGATACGCGCGGGTGCGCGCTGTCGGAGTCCAGGTTTACACTTGCATTTCGAACATACGTTCGAGTGAAAGGAGCACCCGCTCATGACCGACATCGACGAGGCGGTGGCCGTGTGGACCACCGAGGACGGCATCCCGACCCGCCTGGTCTGGCGCTCGACGCGCTACCGGGTGAGCGACACCCCGACGGTGTGGGCGGAGATCTGCGCGTGGTGGCGGCCGTTCGGCGAGCACCGGTACGGCGTCGGCGCGCTGCCGCGGGAGATCGGGGGCTGGCGGTTCCAGGCGACCAGCGACGGCGGGGTGGCGCACGTGTTCGACGTGCGGCACGACGCCGACGACCGGAGCTGGCGGCTGGTGCGGATCTTCGACTGACCGGCCCGGGCTGGGCATCCCGCCCTCCCGCGGGGAGCCTCCGCCACCGCGCCCCGCCGATCCCCTAGCCTCTCTGAACGTGATGGACGACGACCGCTACGGATCCGATGTGCTGGCGAGCGACTGGAAGAACGCCGGCCGTAAGGCGGTGCCGACCGTCGAGGCTGTGCGCGACCTGGTGGTCGAGGAGGCCGGCACCGGGTTCTGCGGCGCGATCGTCCGACTGGAGGCGCAGACCGTCGAGCTGGAGGACTACTTCGGGGCGAAGCGCGTGTTCCCGCTGGGGGCGTCCTTCCTGATCGACGGGGAGCCCGTGAAGCTCGTCGTGCCGAGCCGCGCCCCGGCCGGTCGTGGCCGCACCGCCTCCGGGTCCTTCGCGGTCGGCGAGCAGAAGGCGCGCGTCGCCCGCGCCAGCCGCATCTTCGTGGAGGGCCGTCACGACGCCGAGCTGGTGGAGCGCGTGTGGGGCGACGACCTCCGGGTGGAGGGCGTCGTCGTGGAGTATCTGGAGGGCGTGGACGACCTGGACGCGATCGTGCGCGAGTTCGCGCCCGACCGGAGCCGCCGCGTGGGCGTGCTGGTCGACCACCTGGTACCGGGGTCCAAGGAGAGCAGGATCGCCGAAAAGGTCGCCCGCGGCCCGTACGGCGCGCACGTGCTCGTGGTCGGCCACCCCTACATCGACATCTGGCAGGCCGTGAAGCCCGCGCGGGTCGGGCTGGAGACCTGGCCGTCGATCCCGCGCTCCATCGAGTGGAAGCACGGCATCTGCACGGCGCTCGGACTGCCGCACGAGACGCAGGCGGACATCGCCCGGGCCTGGAAGCTCATCCTGTCCCGCGTGCGCACCTACAGCGACCTGGAGCCGGAGCTCCTCGGCCGAGTCGAGCAACTGATCGACTTCGTGACAGAACCGGCGGGTCGGCCGTAGCCGCAGGAGTTTCCTCCGCGACACGCGCCTGAACGCCTGCGGAACAGCGTCGTGAAGGAGTTTCGGAGCGTTTCTCCTGTTGTCGCATCCGCGCGCTTTCGCACCAGAATACATTTGCGGTATTCGAACATGTGTTCGAAAATAGGTGTATGTCCCTCGCCGTCGCACGCACCTTCCCCGACCCGGTCGCCGACCGGGCGCAGGTGCACGAGCTGCAGTCGCGCATCCGGCAGATGCAGGCGACGAAGCTCGACGCGCGGCGGCTGGAGACGCATCCCGCGCTCGCCGCGCTGCTGCCCGGCGGCGCACTCAAGGCCGGCGCCGCCTACACGGTGCACGGCTCCACCACGCTCCTGATGGCGATGCTCGCCGGGCCGAGCGCCGCGGGCGCCTGGTGCGGGGTGGTCGGGATGCCCGACTTCGGGGCGGAGGCCGCCGGGCGGTTCGGCATCGACCTGGAACGGCTCGTGCTGGTGCCGCATCCCGGGCCGCAGTGGCTGACCGTCACTGCCGCGATGGCCGACGTGCTCGGCGTGATCGCCGTCGCGCCCCCGGAGCGGCCGAAGAGCGGCGACGTCGCGCGGTTGACCGCGCGGCTGCGGCAGCGGGAGGCCACGCTCGTCGTCGCCGGCGACTGGCCGCAGGCGGAGGCGGCGCTCTCCGTGGTCCGCAGCGGCTGGGACGGCCTGGGGGCCGGCGCCGGTTACCTCTCCTCCCGGCGGGTGACGGTGGAGGCCGCGCCCCGCGGCGGGGCCGGGCCGCGGCGCCGGGCCGAGCTCTGGCTGCCGGCGATGGACGAGACGTTCCGCGCCTCCGCGCCGACGCGCCTGGAGGCGGTGAGCTAGCCATGTCTCCGATGCGGCAGGTCACCCGCGCGATCGTGCTCTGGTGCCCCGACTGGCCGGTCATCGCCGCCCGGCAGCGCCTGGAGCTTCCGGCGGACGTGCCGCTGGCGCTGGTCGAGAAGGGGATGGTGTTCGCCTGCTCCTCGCACGCCCGCGCCGACGGCGTCACCCGCGGGCTCCGGGTCCGGGAGGCGCAATCGCGCTGCCCTGAGCTGGAGGTCGTCCTCTACGACCCCGTGCTGGACGCGCGCGCCTTCGAGCCGGTGCTGACCGCGATCGAGGAGATCACGCCGGGCGTCCAGGCGGTGCGGCCGGGAACCTGCGTGCTGCGGGCGCGCGGACCGGCGCGCTACTACGGTGGCGAGGAGGCCGCGGCCGCGGAGCTGCTGCGCTGCCTGGAGGGGCTGGAGGACGTGACCGGGCTCGCGCTCGACGATGTGCGGGTCGGGATCGCCGACGGGCCATTCGCCGCCGAGCAGGCCGCCCGCTCCACCGGGGCGGCCCCCTCCATGGGAATGGCGCAGACCGCGCCCCGCGTCCGCGTCGTCCCACCGGGCGGCTCCCCCGCCTTCCTCGCCCCGCTGCCGGTCGCCCAGCTCGGCCTGACCGAGCTCACCCCGCTTCTGCGCCGGCTGGGCCTGCGCACCCTCGGCGACCTGGCGCGGCTCGACCGGCTGGACGTCCGCGAACGGTTCGGGGAGCGCGGCGAGCACGCCCACGACCTGGCCAGCGGGATGGACGGCGCCGCCGTGGTGCCGCGCACCCCGCCGAAGATGCTCGACCGGGCGATCGAGTTCGAACCTCCCCTCGACCGGGTCGACCAGGTGACCTTCGCGTTCCGCGGCACGGCCGAGCAGTTCGTGGCCGGGCTCACCAAAGCCGGGCTGGTGTGCACGTCGCTGCGCATCGAGGTGACCGACGAGCGCGGGAGGCTGAGCGAGCGGAGCTGGCAGCATCCCCGGCTGTTCTCGGCCTCCGACGTGGTCGACCGGGTGCGCTGGCAGCTCCAGGGCGCGGGTTCCATCGACTCCGGGCTCGCCTCCCCGATCGCCAAGGTCGCCGTCGCCCCGGAGGCCGTGGACGACATCGGCCACCACGAGGACGGCCTGTGGGGCGGCGGCGCGGACGAGCGCATCCACCACGGGCTCACCCGCGTGCAGGGCATGCTCGGTCACGACGCGGTCGTCACCGCGACGATCGGCGGTGGCCGGGCGCTGTCCGACCGGCAGGTGCTCGTGCCGTGGGGCGACCGGCCGGTGGGCGTCGCCCGCTCCGACCGGCCCTGGCCCGGGTCGCTGCCGGCGCCCGCGCCCTCCACGGTGTTCGAGGTGCCGCGGCCGGTGGCGGTGCTGAGCGCGTCCGGCGAGCCGGTGGAGGTCACCGACCGCGGCGACGTCACCGCGCCGATCGTGTCGTTCTCCCCCACCGGCGCGGCGCGCGACGCCCGGCCGGTCGACTCCTGGGCGGGCCCGTGGCCGGTGCGCGAGCGCTGGTGGGACGCGACGCTCGCCCGCGCCATGCACCGCTTCCAGCTCGTCGACGCCGACGGCACCGCCTGGCTGCTCGCCCTCACCGGCGCCGCCTGGTTCGCCGAGGCCCGCTATGACTAGCCCGCACCGCCTCCCGCCCACCGCCCACCGGCGGACAGGGTCGCAACACGCCGCTTCGCCCGGCGGGTAACGGCGTGTTGCGACCCCTCTGGCGGGTCGCAGGAAGGAGTGCGCGATGGGGTGGAATAACCCGCCGATCCCGTGGTCCGAGTTCGAGCGGCGGCTGAGCGGGCGGCGCGTCAGCGAGCAGGAGCAGCCGGAGCGGCCCTCGTCGCGCAAGCGGCAGAAGTACGTCGCGCAGGCGATGCCGGACGAACCGGACGAAGGCCACGTCCGCTACGCCGAGCTGCACGCGCACAGCACCTTCAGCTTCCTCGACGGCGCCAGCGCACCCGAGGAGCTGCTCGAGGAGGCCACCCGGCTGCGCCTGCACGGCCTCGCCCTGACCGACCACGACGGCCTGTACGGCGTGGTCCGGCTCGCCGAGGCGGCGGAGGCCTACGAACGCGTCAAGACCGTGTTCGGCGCCGAACTGTCGCTCTCGCTCAGCCGGCCGCAGAACGGGGAGGCCGACCCGGAGGGCAGTCACCTCGTGCTGCTCGCCCGCCAGCAGGCCGGCTACCACCGGCTGGCCGCCGCCATCACCGCCGGCCAGCTCGCCGGCGAGGAGAAGGGCCGGCCGATGTACGGCCTCCCGGAGCTCGCCGAGCAGTCCGGCGGCGAGTGGATGGTGCTCACCGGTTGCCGCAAGGGCGACGTGCGTCTCGCGCTGGCCGAGCACGGCGAGCGGGCCGCCGAACGGGAGGTCGCCCGCCTCGCCGAGCTGTTCGGCCACGACAACGTGCTGGTGGAGCTGATCGACCAGGGTGGCCCGCGCGACACCACCGACAACGACGTGCTCGCCCGGATCGCCGGCCGGCTCGGCCTCCCGGTCGTCGCCACCAACAACGTCCACTACGCCACGCCCGCGCAGTACCCGCTCGCGACAGCGGTCTCCGCGGTGCGCGCCCGACGGAGCCTGGACGAGATGGACGGCTGGCTGCCCGCTTCCGCCGCCGCGCACCTGCGCAGCGGCCGGGAGATGGCAACGAGGTTCGCCCGCTATCCCGGCGCCGTCGAGCGCACCGCCGACATCGCGGACGACCTGGCGTTCCGGCTGCGCAGCGCCCGGCCGAAGCTGCCCAAACAGGAGGTCCCGGACGGGCACACCCCGATGAGCTGGCTGCGCGAGCTCACCTGGCGCGGCGCCGCAGAGCGCTACCCCGACCTCGACCGCAACCCGGCCAAGCGGGAGCGCATCGAGCGCGAGCTCGACGTGATCGAGGCGAAGGACTTCCCCGGCTACTTCCTCATCGTCCACGACATCGTGCGGTTCGCCCGTGAGCGCGGCATCCTCTGCCAGGGCCGCGGCTCCGCGGCGAACTCGGCGGTGGTCTACCTGCTCGGGATCACGGCGGTGGACTCGATCAAGTACGACCTGCCGTTCGAGCGCTTCCTCTCCTCCATGCGTGAGGAGGAGCCGGACATCGACGTCGACTTCGACTCCGACCGGCGCGAGGAGGTCATCCAGTACGTCTACGCCAAGTACGGCAGGCACAACGCCGCCCAGGTCGCCAACGTGATCACCTACCGACCCAAGAACGCCGTGCGCGACATGGCGAAGGCGCTCGGCCACTCCACCGGGCAGCAGGACGCCTGGAGCAAGCAGATCGACTCGTGGAGCCGGGTGACCACGACCGACGAGCACGACATCCCGGAGGCCGTCGTCGATCTCGCCCAGCAGGTGCTGAAGTTCCCGCGGCACCTCGGCATCCACTCCGGCGGAATGGTGCTCACCGACCGGCCCGTCGGCGAGGTCTGCCCGATCGAGCACGCCCGCATGGAGAACCGCACCGTGCTGCAGTGGGACAAGGACGACTGCGCCTGGATGGGCCTGGTCAAGTTCGACCTGCTCGGGCTCGGGATGCTCTCCGCGCTCGACTACTCGATGCGCACCATCGAGGCGTCCCTCGGCGAGGTGTGGACGCTGGACAGCATCCCGAAGGAGGAGGCCGGCGTCTACGACATGCTCTGCCGCGCCGACTCGATCGGGGTGTTCCAGGTGGAGAGCCGCGCCCAGATCGGCACGCTGCCGCGCCTGCAGCCGCGCAGCTTCTACGACCTCGTGATCGAGATCGCGCTGATCCGCCCCGGGCCCATCCAGGGCGGCGCGGTGCATCCGTACATCCGCCGCAAGCTCGGCAAGGAGCCGGTCACCTACCTGCACCCCGCTCTGGTGCCGGTGCTGGAGCGGACGATGGGCGTCCCGCTGTTCCAGGAGCAGCTCATGCAGATGGCCGTCGCCGTGGGCGACTGCACCGCCGAGGACGCCGACCTGCTCCGCCGGGCGATGGGCTCCAAGCGCGGCGTGGAGAAGATCGGCGCGCTGCGGGCGAAGCTCTACGAGGGGATGGCGCACAACGGGATCGTCGGGGCCGACGCCGACGCGATCTACGAGAAGATCGAGGCCTTCGCCAACTTCGGCTTCGCCGAGAGCCACGCGATCAGCTTCGCGCTGCTGGTGTACGTGAGCTCGTGGATGAAGCTGCACTACCCCGGAGCGTTCCTCGCGGCGCTGCTGCGCGCGCAGCCGATGGGGTTCTACTCGCCGCGCACGCTCACTGCCGACGCCCGGCGGCACGGCGTGGTGGTGCGCCGGCCGGACATCCAGCTCTCCGGGGTGTTCCCCCTGCTGGAGGCCATCGACCCGGCGCGTCAGGGGCCGACAGGGACCGACCCGTGCCTGGAGCCCGACCAGCCCCCGGTCGGCGGCTTCGACCGCACCGTTCCGCTCGACTTCGCCGCCCACCGCCGCGATGCCGGGCACGCGGTGCGACTGGGGCTGGCGGGCGTCACCTCCATCGGCGAGACGCTCGCCGGGCGGATCGTGGCCGAGCGCGAGGCGTCGGGGCCCTACCGCGACCTGAGCGACCTCTCCCGCCGGGTCGGGCTGACGGTGGCGCAGCTCGAGGCGCTCGCCGCGGCCGGCGCCTTCGAGGGGTTCGGGCTGTCCCCGCGGCAGGCGATCTGGGAGGCCGGCAACGCCGCCCAGGAGCGGCCCGAGTACCTGGTGGGCACCGCGATCACCGTGCAGCCGCCGCTGCTGCCGATGCTCTCCCCGCCGAGCAGCTCGCGAGCGACCTGTGGGCCACCGGGATCTCCACCGACGACCACCCCATCCGCTTCCTGCGCCCGGCGCTGACGGCGCGCGGGGTGCGGGCGGCCGACACGCTGGCGGTCGCGGAGTCCGGGCGCCGCATCGAGGTGGGCGGCGTGGTCACGCACCGCCAGCGGCCGGCGACCGCGGCGGGGGTGACCTTCCTCAACCTGGAGGACGAGACCGGCCTGGTGAACATCATCTGCCCGGTCGGGGTGTGGAACCGCTACCGCCGGGTGGCCAGGCAGGCGCCGGCGATGATCGTGCGCGGCATCCTGGAGCGCAGCGAGGAGGGCGTGGTCAACGTGATCGCCGACCGCCTCGAGCCTCTCGACACCGCCATCCGCACCGCCTCCCGCGACTTCCGCTGACCCACCACGCCGCAGCCCGCGCAGGCAGCCGTCGAGTACGCGACGAGTCATGCGAAAACCGCCGAGCACGCGGACTATTCGCGTACTCGGCGGTTTGCGACCGGGAGGGTCAGGCCTGGAGGACGGCCTGGAGCTCGAGGGTGATGGTGACGTCGTCGCCGAGCAGCATGCCGCCGGTCTCGAGCGCCGCGTTGTAGGTGAGGCCGAAGTCCTCGCGGTTGATCTTGGTCTTCGCGGTCGCGCCGGCCTTGTAGTTGCCGTACGGGTCCTGGCCGAAGCCGCCGAAGTCGAACTCGAAAGTGACCGGCTTGGTCACGCCCTTGATGGTGAGGTCGCCGTCGACGAGGAACTCGCCGTCCTCGTGACGAACACCGGTGGAGACGAAGTCGATGGTCGGGAACTCCTCGGCGAGGAAGAAGTCGCCGGTGCGCAGGTGCGCGTCGCGGTCGGAGTTCTTGGTGTTGATGGAGGTCACGTGGGCCGTGGCGGAGACGGTCGACTCCAGCGGGTTCTCGGCGGTGACGAAGGAGGCGTCGAAGTTCTCGAAGACGCCCTTCACCTTGCTGATCATGAGGTGACGGATGCTGAAGCCGACCTCGCTGTGCACGGGGTCGATGGTCCAGGTGCCGGCCTTGTATCCGGGGATGTCGATGCTCATTCGGTTCTCCTTGAGTCGGTTGGGACGCGATCGGACGCTGTCAGATGCATGCAACCGCATGGATAACGCGGCTATTCCGGATCCGGCGAAAAAGTTGACACGACACCATCGGGCGTTCGTCAGCCGTGCACGGCGAGCGACCGCCGCAGCACCAGGAGCGCCCGGGCGTCCGCATCCACCTGCCGCAGCGGGATGCGCCCGTCCTGCACGGCGGCCACCACCGCGCCGATGAGAGCGTCCGGATCCTCGGCGCCCTGGATCATCAGCACCATCGTGTTGCCCGCCGCGATCGCGGCCACCGCGTTCGCGCCCGCGTCCTGGTACTGCGGCAGCCCGGTGTCCTGCAGCATCCGGAGGTCGTCGGTGATGGTCACCCCGTGGAAGCCGAGCTCGTCGGTGAGGATGCGGTGCCAGGCCGGCGAGAGCGATGCGGGCGCGGCGTCCACTCCGCTGTAGGCGAGGTGGCCGAACATCACGACCTCTGCGCCCGCCTGGATGCCCGCCCGGAACGTCGGCGCGTCCTGTGCGGCCCAGCGGGCGTGGTCGACGGCGGCGGTCGGGACGGTGTGGTGCGAGTCGGCCTCCGTCTCGCCGTGGCCGGGGAAATGTTTGAGCGTGCTGAGCACAGTGCCGTGCTCCCCCGTCACCGACGCGGCGACGCGGGCGGCGGCGGAGGCCGGGTCGGTCCCGAGGATGCGGTCGGCGATGAACGAGCGCGGGTCGGCCGTCACGTCGGCGATGGTCCCGAAGTTGAGGTTCACGCCGGCCTGCTTCAGCAGCGCGGCGCGCTGCGCGAAGGCCTGCTGTGTCGCCGCCGGCGGGAGCGTGCGCAACGCCTCCGCGCCCGGGAGGCGGTCCCACGACAGCCGGGTGACGTCCCCGCCCTCCTCGTCGATCCCGACCAGCGGAGGCAGCCCGGGGTCGGAGGCGCGGGTCGCCGCGGTCTCCGCCGCGAGGGCTTGCGGCGTCGCCGGGATGTTGTCCGGCATCAGGATGACGCCGCCCAGGCCGTAACGGTCGACGAACCCGCGGAGCGCGGCCGGATCCGTGCCCGCCGCGTGCAGCATGAACAGGCTCGCCACCTTCTGGCGGAGGGTCAGGTTCCGCAGCCGCTCGTCCGCGTAGCCCTGAACCGGATCCGGCGCGGGAGTCGCTGCCCGCTGCGTCGCAGACGGGCTCGGGGCGGCCGCCCGCGGGTGCGTCGAACCGCTGGCCGCGCACCCGCCCAGTGTCGTCGCGATCACCAGGAGGGCAGCGGCCGTCGTCCATCGGGGGCGGCGCATCGTCCGATGGTAACCCGTGGCCCTTGGCGGCGCCTCCGCACGCCGGCCGTCCCGGTTCGCGCCGCGCCGTCGCCCTCCCCGCCGCTGCCGCCCTACGATGGCGGGATGGCGTCCAAGCCGATCTCCCTGCTGCTCGCCAGCCACCCGGGGCCCACCGCCGTGGTCACGGTCGTGGCGACCGGTCTCGGGATCGGCCTCGGCTACCCTCCCGGCCGGCTCGTGGTCCTGGCGGTCGCGATCCTGCTCGGGCAGCTCTCGATCGGCTGGTCCAACGACTGGCTGGATGCCGCCCGGGACCGGGAGGTCGCCCGTGCGGACAAGCCCGCCGCCCGTGGCGAGATCCCGCTCGCCCTCGTCCGCGCGTCCGCGTTCGTCGCTCTCGTCTCCTCGCTGGCCGTCACCGCGTTCCTCGGCGTCGGCGCGCTGATCGCCCACGGGGTCGCGATCGCGGGCGGCTGGGCGTACAACCTGGGGCTCAAGTCGACCGCCGCGTCCTTCGTCCCCTTCGCGGTGAGCTTCGGCCTCCTCCCCGCGATCGCGACACTCGGTCAGGTGCACCCGGCGTGGCCGGCGCCGTGGGTCCTCGCGGCCGGCGCGCTGCTCGGCGTCGCCGCGCACGTCACCAACGTGCTGCCCGACCTCGCCGACGACGCCCGCACCGGTGTCAGCGGCCTCCCGCATCGCCTCGGCGCGCGCGCCAGCGGGCTGCTCGCCTTCGGCTGCCTCGCCGTGGCGACCGTGCTGATCACGGTCGGGCCCGGGCTCCCGGTGCGTCCGCTGCTCCTCGTCGGCCTGGTGATCGGGCTGGCGGCGGTGGTCGCGGGCGTCGTCCTGCTGCTGCGGCGCAGCCCGACCCGGCTGCTCATGCAGCTCATCATGACCTGCGCGCTCGTCGACGTGGCGATGCTGGCGCTGGCCGGGCAGTCGATCACGGCCGCCTGAACGCTACTCGACCGCCGTCGTGATCGGCTCGGCGGCCGGCTCGTGGTTGCGGATGCCGATGGCCGACACCACGCCGCCGACGATGAGCAGTGCCGCCGTCGCGAGCATCGCCCGGTGCATCCCGGCCACGTCCAGCTTCTGCCCGATCACGATGCCGGCCATCGCGACGGTGAGCAGCCCGGCGATGCGGGCGACCGCGTTGTTCACCGCGGAGCCGATGCCCGCCTGACCCGGGTGGATCGAGCCGAGGATCGCGCTGGTCAGCGGCGCGACGGTCATCGAGAGGCCCACACCGAAGAGCAGTACCGCGGGCAGCAACTCGAACCAGTAGTCGACCCCCTGCCCGATCATCAGCAGCCAGAGGAAGCCGGCAGACGCGACGAACGGTCCGACCGCCATGAAGAACCGGGGGCCGTACCGGCCGGCCAGGCCGCCGAAGTAGCTGGACAGCAGCAGCATGCACAGCGTCGAGGGGATGAACACGAAGCCCGCGACGAACGCCGAGAACCCGAGGACCTGCTGCAGGAACAGCGTCACCATCAGGGGCCCGAACGACAGTGCGCCGTAGACGAACGCCGTGGCGAGGTTGCCGACCCAGAAGTTGTGCACGGAGAACAGGCCGAGCGGCAGCATCGGCTGCTTGACCCGCGTCTCGGCGAAGAAGAACCCGATCAACGACAGCACGCCGACGACGAAGGGGATCCAGACCCGCGGGCTCCCCCAGCCGTAGGCGCCCTGCTCGATGAGCGCGAACACCGTGCCGGCCAGGCCGACCGACCCGAGCACCGCGCCGAGGATGTCGACGCGGCCGCCCATCCCCGTGTCGGTGTCGCCGAGAGTCCACATCAGGACGAGTGTCACCGCGATGGGGACCACGTTGATCACGAACACCCAGCGCCACGAGAGCGCGTCCACGAAGAACCCGCCGACGACGGGGCCCGCGATCATGGCGATGCCGGTCCAGGCCGTCCAGCGCCCGATCGCCTTGGCCTGCGCCGGACCCTCGAACCGGGAGATGATGATCGCCAGCGACGACGGCACCAGCAGCGCTCCGGCAACACCCTGGAGGGCGCGGGACAGCACCAGGAAGACCCCGCTCGGTGCGAACGCGCACAGCAGCGAGGTGATCCCGAACCCGACCAGCCCGACGTACAGGATGCGCTTGCGCCCGAACACGTCCGAGAGCGAGCCGGCGATCAGGATCAGTGAGCCGAGCGTCACCAGATAGGCGTCGACCACCCACTGCTGCAGCGGCAGGCCGCCGCCGAGCTCCCGGTCGATCGCGGGCAGCGCCACGTTGATGACGGCGCCGTCGAGGAACGCCACGAAGCTGGCCAGGATCGCGATCAGCAGGACGCGCAATTGCAGGGACGTCATCTTCTCGGTGGCCATGTGCTCATTCAACGTCCCGGCGAGCTGATCGCGCAAGCACGCGCGTCGGGCGTACGGTGTGGCTCGTGTCAGAGCTGTCGCACTCCGAGCGATCCTCCGGCCGGCGCCGACCGACCCCGGCCACGATCACGCGGGCCGGCTGGATCGGCGTGCTCGTGATCACGGCCGTCTTCCACGCCGCCCGCGGCGCACCGGTGGACGCCGCGATCTACGTCGTGGGGGCCGTGGTGCTCACGCTCGACGCGCTCGGTTGGCTGCGCGTCCCGCTCCGGATGCCCGCCGACCGTGACACCGTCTCCCGCCGCGTCATCGCCGGGACGCTCATCGTCGTCGCCTCCCTGACGCTCGGCTTCACGCCGCTGTACGGCCCCGCGGACGCGGCGATCGTGGTCGGGCTGGGCATGCTGCTGCTGCCGGTGGCCTGGGCCGACCGCTCCCGCGCGGACGCCGTGGCGCCAGGATCGGCTGTGCGCCGCTCCGCGATCCTGTGGTCGGTCGTCCTCGTCGCGGGCTGCCTCTGGGAGATCGGCGTCTTCTTCCTCGGCCGTGACCTCACCGGCAGCGAGAACGCATTCCCTGCGCTCTCGGATCTGATCGATCCGCTGCTGGCCTGGCCGCCGGCGCGGGTGCTGCTCGTCGCGTGCTGGCTTCTCGGCGGCTACGCGCTGCTGCGGCGCGGGAGGTCGACATGAAGGGGAGATTCGCATGAGGTGGGTCACGATCGGCGGCTTCGTGCTCTGCGGCGTCCTGATCGTGGCGCTCGTCGTCCAGTCGCGTCGGCGTCCCGACCGGATCGCCCCGCTCAGCAGCCTCCTCGACCGGGTGATGGCCGAGCGCGCGGCCCGGGTCGCCATCCTGCTGTTCTGGTGGTGGATCGGCTGGCATTTCCTCGTGACACCGCCGACCGTGTGAGACTGCAGGCGGTCAGTTGTTGCCCTTGGTGCAGGTCTGCTGCGCGGCCGTCTGGCCCGTGACGGTGGACGGCAGATCGACCGCGCCGGACGAGCCGGTCGGCGCGGGAGTGCCCGTGCCGGTCGGGCTCGCGGGCGCCGTCGCGGTCTCGCTCGGCGAGGAGGTGGGGGTCGGCGTCGCCGTCGCGCCCGGGTCCTCCGCAGCGCGGCCGGTCGTGCCGGTGAGCGCGACGGGCTGGTCGTTCACCAGCGCGTCGTTCACCGCGGTCGACGCCTCCTCGTCGGGGATGACGCGATTGATGTTGTCCGGGTCCGCCACCGCCGGGTACTGCAGGAAGACCATGTTCTGCAGCCCGGTGTCCTTGAGCGCGAGGGCGATCTCCACCAGCGTCGTCGGATTGGTAAGCGTCTGCGACGGCGTGACGTTCTGCACGGTCGCCTTCGCGAGCGCGTAGAGCTGCACCGGATTGCCGAGCACTCCGCCGCTGACGACCTTGCGCGCGAGCGCGGACAGGAACACCTGCTGGTTGGAGATGCGGCCGAGGTCGCTGCCGTCGCCGACGCCGTGCCGGCTGCGCAGGAACGAGAGCGCCTGGTCCCCGACGAGCGTGTTCTCACCTGCAGGGAGGTCGAGCGGCGGGTTGGTGTAGTCGTCCTTCACTTTCGACGCCAGGCAGACCGTCACGCCGCCGACGGCGGTGGACATCGCGCTCACCCCGTTGAAGTTGATGACCGCGCCGAACGGGATCGTCACGCCGGTGAGCTTCTCGACCGTCAGCACGACGCAGGCGAGACCACCGCGCGAGAGCGCCGTGTTGAACTGCGCGGAGGACGACCCGCTCACCGTGTCCTTGCCGTCGGGCGTCGGGCAGGTCGGGATGGGGACCATGAGGTCGCGCGGGAAGCTCACCACCATCATGCTCTTGTGGTCCTGCGCGATGTGCAGCAGCATCGTGACGTCGTTGTTGCCCTCGCCCGTGCTGGCATCCTGCTCCGCGGCCGAGTTGTACACGCCGCCGAGCCCGCTGCGGCTGTCCGTGCCGGCCAGCAGCAGGTTGACGCCGCCCGGGATGGCTCCGACGTCCGGGATGTCCTGCGGGACGGGCGTGTGGCCCGGCAGCGTCACCAGGGTGACGCCGTGCTTCACCGAGCGCGCCACATCCCACACCGCGAACGCGGCCACGGAGACACTGGTGACCACGGCGATCGCGACGACGCCCGCCAGCAGCTTGAGAACGGCCGCGAGCAGCCTTCGCTGCGGCAGCCGGCCGTGCCGCACCGGCGCGGGCCCGCGCGCACGCTGCTGACGGCGAGGCAGGTCGGTCATGCGGATCCCCCGGGCGGTTCGAAATACGGACTGCGTGAATCCTAAGCGATGGCCGCTTTCGGGTGGAGGTCGCCTCGCCGCCGGACAGGGCAGGGTGAAAGCCCAGACGATTCTGCGGCCGCGGGAGCCGGCCGGGGCTGCGCGGCCCGCGAAGTATCCCGTATTTCCGCGCCGGAGCAGCGAAATGACGCGGTGCTACCGTCACGTCCCTGACGACGGCCGAGGCCGTTGCGAGACACCAAGGGAGAGCAATGACGCAGGAAGCCGCCGCGCCCGAGAAGCGCGGAACGTCCAGGAGGACCAAGGCGGTGATCGGCCTCGGCGCCGTCGTCGCGATCGCGGCAGGGGTCACCGCCGCCGCCTTCACCGATTTCGCGAACCTCAACCTCGGGGCCAACGGGATCGGCGCCGATCAGTACAACATCCAGGTGGTCGACACCGACCCCGTCACCGGCGCGCAGATCCCCGGTTCGTGGCAGGAGGCCGACACCCCGGCGGGCGCGCCGATCGAGATCGTCGGAGCGAACACGATCTTCCCGGGCAGCGCACCGATCTCGGTCGACATCCCGGTCAGGAACGCGTCCGCGACGCTGAACTCGACTCTTTCGCTGGGACTCGTGCAGCTCCCGGACAGCGGAGCCGACGTCACCGACCCGGATTACCTGTCCAGCCTGAGGTTCTCGGTCTCGATGCCGGCGACCTCCCTCGGCGCGACGCCGATCAGCGTCACCGACCTGACCTTCGCCCAGCTCAGCGCGCTGACGCTCAACGACCTCGCGGCCGGCGACGTGTCCGACGTGACGATCTCGGTGCGGCTGCTCACCCAGGCGGAGTCCGGGTCCACCTTCACCGACAACGACCTGAACGGCATGAAGGCGTTCATCCAGGCGCAGTTCAACGGTACGTCGACTCCCTGATCCGATGACCTCGAGCCCCTTGCGCACACGTCGGCGGTGGCGTCGGCCCGCACTGTCCGCCGCGGGAGTCTGCGTCGCGTCCGCGATCGCCTTCACCGCCGCCAGCACAGTGAACTGGGCCGACGTCATCCTGGCGCTGGACGGCCGCGACAACACCTTCGACCTCCAGGTCGCCGGTAGCGATGTCCCCGGCTGGCAGCCGACCGCCGCCGAGTGGCAGCAAGGCCGCCCGGACCCGCTCGTGGTGGCCCTTCCGGCCACCGTGCTCGAGCCGGGCACCTCGGTGCAGGCCCGCGTCGCCGTGCGCAACAACAGCCCGAGACTGGCCGGAGCGATCAGCGTCCACCTGATCGATCCGGCCACCCCGAACCCCCTCTTCCCCGAGCTGCGCTTCACCATCTCCGAAGGAGGCCACGTGTACGCGGCCGCAGTACCGCCCTCCGGCGCGGTGGACATCCCGCTCACCGGGACCACGGCTCCGGGGGCCGCCCGGGTGCTGGACGTCGAGGTCGCCCTGCCGGCCGATGCTCCGGCGTCGGCCAACGGGACGACGACACCTGTCCAGCTCATGTTCACCGGAGTCAGCCTGTGACCGCGCGACGGGACCGGTTCCCCGGGAGGCCGCGCAGCCGCGGCGCGCTGGCGGCGACCGTACTCCTGGGCCTCAGCGTCGTCCTCGGCGTCTCCGCGGTCGGGACCACCTCGGCCGCCTTCACCGACCAGTCCGCGCCGGGCCTCGGGACGAACGGCGCCATCGGCGGCGGTTACAACATCGCGTTCCTCGACTCGGGAGGAGCCGTGCAGGAGGGCAACCCCACCCCGTTCGCCCTCGACAGCTCCGGAAGCGGCGCCATCACGTTCGACGCCTCCGCCGCAGTCGACATGCGCGTCGTCACCACGACGCCCGCCACCGGCCCCGTGCAGCTCGCCCTCTACAACGCCTACCCCGGCAGCCGACCGCCCGACCCCGGAGCCGCAGGCCCCGGCGCCGACCCGTACGACTACGCCCTCTTCACGATCACGGTCGACGGGACCGCCGTCGTCACCGCGTCCACCGCGGCGGCGCTCGACGCGACCCCGCCCGTCATCACGGGCTGGACGCAGTCCGTACCGAAGACCGTCGAGGTCCACGTGACTCTGCCGCACGCGGTCGGGAACCCCTACATCTTCAACCGGAGCCTCGTGCTCGGCGTCCGGTTCGACGGGAGCACCTCGTGAGGAGAGCCGCCATCGCCGCAGCCGCCGTGCTGCTCGCGCTCGCCGGAGTCGAGCCGGCCGCCGCAGCAGGACCCGCCCAGGTCGTGACCGTGCAGTTGCCGGGGCCGGGCCACCAGACTCCCTGGTCCGCCACCGTGCAGAATCCGGCCTCCTCCGTCTCGACGGTCTACCTCGACGTGCTGGACGTCTCCGGCGCCGCGGCCGCGATCGACGACGCGCTCCAGGTGCGCGTGCAGGTGGACGGTGCGACCGTCGTCCCGCAGACCCCGTTGCGTCGGCTGATCGGGGGTGCCCCGGTACGGCTGGGCACGGTCGCCGGCGGTGGTGCGAAGTCCGTCTCCGGCGACGTCGTCCTCACCGCGGCGGCCGGGAACGAGTACCAGGGGCGGAGCGCGCAGCTCACCATCCGGCTCAGCTCGCTGGCGTCCGCGCCGCCTCCCCTGCCGCCGCTCGCCGACACCGGCCTCACGCTGATCGGCGTCGGCGTCCCCGTCGCCCTCCTCGGCGTCGGCGTCCTGCTCCGTCTCCGACGACGAAAGCCGAGTGAACAGCGATGACGCGTCGATCACCGAACCGGACAGCCCAGCGCGTCGGCGCCGCGTTCGCCCTCGTGGCCGTGGCGTTCGCGCCCCTGGCCGCCGTGCCGGCCACCACCGCCGCCTACACGGACACCGCCCAGGCGGAGACCTCCCCGACCGACAGCCCGCTGCTCACCCAGTCGACGCGGCTGGTCCCGACGGACACCTACCTGGCCAACACAGCGACCGCGCTGCAGGACGACGGGACGCTGTGGGTGTGGGGCTACCGCGGCAACGGACTGGCCGGGACCGGCACACTGACCGTCCCGTCGAACGCGCCGCCGACGCCCGTCATCCTCCCGAACGACGGCTACCCCGGCCCGAACCACCGGTACATCGTGAAGGTCGCCGGCACCAGCCTCGACAACTACTACCCCACGAACATCAGCTACACCGGGCTGGCGGCGCTGTCCGACGACGGACAGGTCTACACCTGGGGCGGCAACAGCTCGAACAACGTGATGGGACGGCCGGGCACGCCGATCCCGTACACGCAGCCGGGGCCGGTCTCCATCCCTGGAACCGTCGTGGACCTCCGCTCGTCGTCCGGGGTCTTCATGGCCCTGACCAGCACCGGAGACCTCTACACCTGGGGCAACCCGCAGGGTCGCGGGATCACCGGCCAGGGCACGGCGAGCGCGTCCTCGGCGACGCCATCGCTGATCATGTCAGGCGTGCACAGCATCGGCGCCGGGATGTGGAACGGCTGGGCCATCCGAGGGAACTTCGATTCCAACGACCAGACCACCGGCGTGTTCTGGTGGGGCTGGGCGAACTCCGGGTCGTCTTACGCGTCCGATCCGTCCGGCGACAACCTGGGCACGAACCGGTACGCCCCGTTCCGGTCGACCTTCCTGTCGCCGTTCGCGCAGTCCGGGTGCGACAGCGTCGGCGTCGTCATGGGCTCCCCGGCGACACCTGCACGATCACGTCGCTGACCGGCCATTACTTCGGCAACCAGCTCGTCTTCGACGGCGGCCACCTGGTGACCTGGGGCGACGCGTCCAACTACGGCACCGGCCGCGCCTACGTGTCCGGCGTCGTCAGCGCCACACCGATGGCGCTGGCGCTCCCGAACGACGATCCCGTCAAGGCGGTCGCGCCCAGCCAGGACTACGTCGTGCTGCTCGGCGAGTCCGGCCAGGTCTACGTCTACGGCCGCTACTCGTTCGGCCGTGGACCGGACCCCGCACTCGGCACGCCGTCGACGACGAACCAGGTCACTCCCGCGCAGCTCGCTCCGCTCGGCAGCAGCGTGACCGCCATCGGCGCTTTCGGCTACTCCGGGACGGCGCTGAACGCCGACGGCTCATTCGTGAACTGGGGAGGCGGCACCGCGGGCGGCAACAACAATTCGTACTACTCGATCATCAACGGCTGGGCGAACAACACCGTCCCGACGAACGCCGTCCAGGGCCTGACCACGATGACTCCGCCGGGGTCGTGATGAAGCACCGGAAGACACCTCGCAGGCGGATCGCCCTCGCCGCCGTGGCCGTCGGCACGCTCGTGCTCTCCGCCTCGCTCTTCACGGTCGGCGCGACCATGAGCGCGTTCACCGACCAGGCCGGGCTGAACGTCGGACCGGACGGTGTCGGGGGCGCGGCTTTCGACATCGTCTCCGTCCTCCCGGACGGGAACGTCGCGCAGGCGTTGCCCGGGCAGGCCGTCACGGTGCCGATCGCCGGCGACGACGGCTTCGTCCCCGGCCGTTCGGTGACGGTGGACCTCGGCGTCGCCAACAACTCCCCGCAGCTCGCCGCCGCGCTCACCGTGACCGTCAGACCGTCCGACGTGACGGTCGTCGACACGACGACCGGGACGCTCCTGGTCGGGGGCAGCGCCACCGACCCCAGTCAGGGCGCCACGGTCGCGGCCGCGACGGGGGTGCTCGGACGCCTGCCCGCCCGCGGGGCGCCGGCGCTGTCCGACGGAGCCGCTTGGGTGGACGGCAGCGCCGGCAGCCGCCATGACCTCAGTATCACCCTGTTCTATGTCGACACCCCGGAGACCGCCGCCTACAACGGAGGCCAGACCGCCCTGGAGGTGGAGTTCGATGGCTCCTCGACGCCCTGACCGCCCTCGACGTTCCCTGTGGCAGTGGCTCGGCTCGGCCCTGCTGTCGTTCTCGGCCGTCCTGGGCGTGATCGCGATCGCGGCCGTCGCCGTCTGCGCGGTGTTCGGCCTGCGTCCGGTCATCGTGATCTCCGGCTCGATGGAGCCCACACTGCCCGTGGGGTCGCTGATCCTCTACCGCACGGTCCCCGCGTCGGAGGTCGTGGCGGGCGACATCGTGACGGTCCCCCGCCAGGACGGCGGCACGGGACTCATCACCCACCGGGTCAGGGAGGTCACCACGAAGGGCGACGTGACCACGCTGCGCTTGAAAGGCGACGCGAACGCGACGGAGGACCCGTTGCCGTACGTGGTCTCGTCGGTGGGCGCCTTCGTCGGCGTCATCCCCGTCGCCGGCACGATCGCCCTCGCGGCCCGGACGCCACTGGGCATCGCTGCGGTGGCGGCGTATGTGGCGGCGCTGGTCGCTGTGATCGTGTTCGGGCGGCGACAAAGCCCTAATCGCCGCGCGTCCAGCCGCGGACGGAGAGCCCAGCTCTCCTGAACCGCACCCAGTAGAGCACGTTGATGACGACGGCGATCGGCAGACCGATGCCGATCGCCCACAGCGACATCGTCCGCGGAATCAGGAGCACGCTCGCGAGCGTCGCGACCAGGACGTAGGCGAAGGCGGCGAGGAGGGCGACTCCAGCCCGAAGGTCTCGACGCCGGCTCTCCTCGTCGGTGTCCGCCACTGTGAAGCGCACAAGGAACGCCACGACGCGCGGCCGGAACACCAGCGCCGCGGTTGCGAGCACAGCGATCCAGACGCCGCCGACGATCATGCCACCGTCGTTCATTTCCGCGTACTCGGTCACAGTCAGTGACCTTACCGACTCACCCGCGTCCGCCGCCTCCACCCGTTCGGAGGTCATCGCGAACGACCACGCACACGAGAAAAGGCCGGCTTCCGAAGAAGCCGGCCTTTCGTTCCCAGTGGATCTGAGGGGACTCGAACCCCTGACCCCCTGCATGCCATGCAGGTGCGCTACCAGCTGCGCCACAGACCCGTATTCAGTTTCTCGTGCGTTGACCGGGCTCCCCGGGCAACTCATCAAGCGTACTACACGCGGGCGGCGCATCGTAAATCGGCCGTGCAGCCCGGGCGTGTGCGCGCGAGCCGCTACTCCGCCGTGTGGACGGGCAGTTCGAGCGGCAGGACCGGGCAGTCCTTCCAGAGGCGCTCGAGGGCGTAGTACATGCGGTCTTCCTCGTGGAAGACGTGCACCACCAGGTCGCCGAAGTCGAGGAGGATCCAGCGGCCCTCCGACTTGCCTTCGCGGCGCAGCGTGCGGATGCCCGCGTCGTTCAGGCGGTCCTCCACCTCGGAGGCGATCGCGATCACGTTGCGCTCGACCGAGCCGGACACCAGGAGGAACGCGTCCGTCAACGGCAGCGGGCCGGAGACGTCGAGCGCCACCAGATCGGTGCCGCCCTTCGAGTCGGCGGCGGCGGCCGCGAGCTGGAGGATGTCCCGGGCGTGCGGGGATGCGGTCACAGAGAGTCCTTCGGGAGAGTGCGGGTCGAGAGGAGGCGTTCGCAGGTCATCAGAAGACGTGGAGCACGTACGCCGCGATCAGCAGGCCGATCACGCCGACGGCGAGCACGCCCGCGGTCACCATGAGCACGACCGGGAGGGCGTTGCCGCGCTTCTTCGGCGGGGCGATCACGCCGCGCGTCGACGTGTGCGTGCTGATCGCGCGCGACGCGCGCACCGGCGCGACCTCGGAGGTGTTGAACTCGTTCTCCTCGCTGTCCAGCAGCCGGTCGATGTCCGAGGAGTCGATGCGGTCGTGCGCGCCGGTGGCTCCCAGCGTGCGCGGGAGGTCGATCGAACCGGTGACGAGGATCTCGCCGGTGCTCGTCAACGGGCCCGTGGCGTCCGCCTGCGGCAGCGACGGGAGGATGAGTGCGTTGGTCGTGGTGGCCGCGGTCGAGTGGCCGACGTTGCGCGAGGTGATCGGCTCGGAGCCGTCCTCGAGCTCGGCTGCCATCGACCAGTGGCCGGTCGGCGGCGTGAAGGGGCGGCGCTCCTGGGCCGAGGTGTCCTCCTCCGCCTCGGCGGGTGCAGCAGCAGCGGCTGCGGCCGGCGCCGCCGGCGCGGCAGCAGCCTGCGACCCGAAGGCGGTGAAGGCGGAGGCCGGCGAGGACGTCACCGGGGTGTCGGCCTGCTGCGCCGCGGGCGCCCCCTCGTCGGTGAACGTGACGGGAACGATCGGCTCGGCGATGGCCGGCGAGTGGTTCGCCTGGTTCGCCGCCTGTGCCTGAAGCATGGCCCGAAGCTCGCGGCGGGTGAGCGTGCGCTCGCCGGTCGGATCGGACTCGTCGTCCGACGCCGCCGACGGAGCCGTGGTGGTCTGCGGGGAGGCCGCGCGGACGGGAGTCGCCGCCGACCCCGGGAGCACGGACATCGGCTGCGTCACCGGCTCCGGCTTGGACTGGTCCGGCGCCTGCCGGAAGAGGTCGAACGACGCGGCGTCGGCGCTGGGGTCGGCGGCCGGGCGCTTCGGAGCGCTGAAGAGGAGGTTGTCGAAGCTGCCGCCCGACGAGACGCCGGGCTCGGCGAACGCGGAGGCGGGGATGGCGGGAGCCTGCTCCTCGACCGAGGAGTGAGCGTCGGCTCCGGGGTCGACGACGTCTTGGGGATCTCTCCCGCCGGGGTCGCCTCGGAGGTGCCCGCACGGCGCGACGCTTGACGAGCCGCCGTACGCTCACTCTCTCTGGCCTGTCGCCGTGTCTGCGGCGGCTGGCTCGCTTCCGCTGGCTGTTCAGGCCATGACGTCATTCCACGCTCCGATACAAGTGATGTTTGGAGATGTACTGGACCACCCCGTCGGGGACGAGGTACCAGACGGGGAATCCCCTGCTCACCCGGCTCCGGCAGTCGGTGGACGAGATCGCCAGGGCCGGAACTTCCAACAAGCTTACGTCTTGTTTCGGCAATCCAGAAATATTGAGGTCGTGTCCCGGGCGACTCACAGCAACGAAGTGCGCGAGCTTCCACAGCTCGTCGATATCGCGCCAGCTCAGGATCTGAGCGATGGCGTCGGCGCCGGTGATGAAGAAGAGCTCCGCGTCCGGTCGCTCCTCGCGCAGATCCCGGAGGGTGTCGATCGTGTACGTGGGACCGACGCGGTCGACATCGACCCGGCTGACCGTGAAGCGCGGGTTGGATGCCGTGGCGATCACCGTCATCAGATAGCGGTGCTCGGCCGACGTGACCTCGCCCTTCTGCCAAGGTCGGCCGGTGGGCACGAAGACCACCTCGTCGAGGTCGAACGACTGTGCGACCTCGCTGGCGGCGACGAGGTGACCGTGATGGATCGGATCGAAGGTCCCGCCCATCACGCCGATGCGTGGGCGGCTCTTCTCGGTCAGCTCCATGTGGCGGGGCGGTGCGGGAAGCCTCAGTGCCCCTGGGTGGGGTGACCGGTGCCGTGGTGGGTGGCGCCCGGGGCGCCGGCGTGCGACGCGGCGTCGCTCGCCGAGCGGTGGCTGTGACGGTTGGCGACGTCGCGGAAGCTGAACATGACACCGAGCAGGCAGAGGAAGACGACGATCGCGATCGTGCCGTAGGCCCAGGTGGGCATGGGCAGCTCGACGTGGGTCTCCGCCGCGGCGGCGGCGATGATGGTGGTCAACTGGGACATCGGTGGTGTTCCTTTCGGGGCGTTGCGGCGCGAGGCCGTTTCTCAGTCTAGTGGTCGCTCACGCCCGGATCTGGCCGGACCCGCGGACGATCCACTTGGTGCTGGTCAGCTCGGGCAGCCCCATCGGGCCGCGCGCGTGCAGTTTCTGCGTGGAGATGCCGACCTCCGCGCCGAAGCCGAACTCGCCGCCGTCGGTGAACCGGGTGGAGGCGTTGACCATGACGACAGCCGAGTCGACCTCCGCGAGGAAGCGCTCGGCGTTGCCGAGGTCGTTCGTGACGATCGCCTCGGTGTGCTGGGTGGAGTAACGGCGGATGTGCGCGATCGCGGCGTCCAGGTCATCGACGACCCGCACCGAGATGTCGAGGCTCATGTGCTCGGTCGCGAAGTCCTCGTCGGTGACGGGGACGCCGCCCGGCGCGTACGGCAGCGCGGTCTCGTCGGCGTGGATGGTGACCCCCGCCTCCGCGAGCGAGCCGAGTACGGCGGGCAGCAGACGCTCGGCGGCGTTCCGGTGCACCAGAAGGGTCTCGACGGCGTTGCAGACGCTCGGACGCTGGACCTTGGCGTTGCGGACGATGTCGACCGCCCATTCCTCGCGCGCGCTCTCATCCAGCACGATGTGGACGACGCCGGCGCCGGTCTCGATCACCGGCACGCTCGACTGGATGACGACGGACTGGATGAGGTCCGCGCTCCCCCGCGGGATCAGCACGTCGACCAGTCCGCGGGCGCGCATCAGCTCGTTCGCGCCGTCGCGGCCGAACCGGTCGATGGTCTGGGCGGCGTCGGCGGGGAGGCCGGCGCTCGCGAGCGCTCCGCGGACCACCTCCACCAGCACCGCGTTGGTGTTGAGCGCCGCGGTGCCCCCGCGCAGGACGACCGCGTTGCCGCTCTTGATCGCGAGTGACGCGATGTCGATGGTGACGTTCGGCCGGGCCTCGTAGATCGCGCCGACCACGCCGAACGGCACGCGGGTCTGGGCGATCTTGACGCCGTTCGGGAGGTCGCTGCCGCGCACCACCTGGCCGACCGGGTCGGTGAGGCCGACGACCTCCAGGACCGCGTCGGCGAGGCCCTGCAGCCGCGCCGGGGTCAGCGAGAGGCGGTCGAGCAGGCCGGCGGAGAGCCCGTTCTCACGGCCGTTGGCGAGGTCCAGCTCGTTGGCGGCGAGGATGCGCTGCTCCGCTGCGAGGACGCCCTCGGCGATCGCGCGCAGCGCCGCGTTCTTCTGCTCGGTCGTCGCGGTGGCCAGCGGGAGCGACGCTGCCTTGGCCGCGCTCAGCCGATCGGCCAGGCTCCGATCAGCAGAGGAGGTGGGGGCGGCGACGGTCGAGGACATGCGTCCAGTCTAGGCCGTGGCGGCCCTCGCGGCCTCGGCGTCGCCCGCCCGCGCAGGGGCCGCGACGGCGTCCGAGCTCGGCGCGGGCGCGAACCACGTGCCCACCGTCTCGCCGCGCAGCGCCTCGGCCACGAGAGTCGTCGCGGTGAGGATGACGGCGGTCCCGCGCTCCGCGGCCTGACGTGCGGCCGACACCTTGGTCAGCGCTCCCCCGGTGCCGACGCCGGACAGCCCGGTCGACCCGATCTCGACGCCCGCGAGCTCGTCCTGCCAGCCGACGTGCCCGATGGGCTCGGCTCCGGGCTCCTGCGGGGGCTTCGTGTAGAGGGCGTCCACGTCCGAGAGCAGGACGAGGAGGTCGGCCTCCACCAGCAGCGCCACCAGCGCGGCCAGCCGGTCGTTGTCGCCGAACCGGATCTCATGGGTCGCGACGGTGTCGTTCTCGTTGACGATGGGGAGGATGCGCAGGTCCAGCAGCCGCTCCATCGCGCGCTTGGCGTTGCTGCGGTGGGTCGGGTTCTCCATGTCCCCCGCGGTGAGCAGGACCTGCCCGGCTACGATCTCGTAGCGGTCGAGACTGTCCTGGTACCGGTAGATCAGCACGTTCTGGCCGACCGCGGCGGCCGCCTGCTGCGTCGCCAGATCTGTCGGGCGCCCGTCGAGCGACAGGTACGGGAGGCCGGTGGCGATCGCGCCGGAGGACACCAGGATGACCTGCGAGCCGCGGCCGTGCGCCTCGGCGAGGGCGTCCACGAGCGGGCCGATCTGACCCGCGTTCTCGCCGCTGATCGACGAGGATCCGACCTTGACGACGATCCGTCGGGCGGCGGGGACCTGGGCGCGCTCGTCGATCGTCATTCCCTGCCCGTCTCCTCGCTCGCCGCTGTCCGGGAACCGGAGTCCTGGCCGTCGTAGTCGTCGTAGTCGTCGTCCTGCCAGAGCCCGGCCTCCTTCTCGCGGAGGAGCTCGGCGCGGGCCTCGGCCTTGCCGTCCATCCGGTCGAAGTAGTCCTCGCGGCGTTGCGCGCGGGTGGGACGCGCATTCTGGTCGATGCGCGCGTCCGTGCCGCGCGGCGCCGTGATCAGCTCGGCCGTGGAGGTCAGCGTGGGCTCCCAGTCGAACACCACGCCGTTGTTCCGTCCGATGACGACCGTGGAGCCGGCGACGGCGCCCGCGGTGAACAGGCGCTCTTCCACGCCGAGCTTGGCGAGCCGGTCGGCGAGGTAGCCGACCGCCTCGTCGTTGGCGAAGTCCGTCTGCGCGACCCAGCGCTCGGGCTTCGCGCCCAGGATGCGGTAGACGGGGCCGTCCGAGCCGCCCTCGACCTTGACCGTGAAGCCGGCGTCGTCCACGGCCTTGGGCCGGATCACGATGCGCGGACGGATCTCCGCCTCGGCGGCCTCGGCCTTCCTGGCCTCCTCGACCAGCTCGGCCAGCGCGAACGACAGCGCGCGCAGGCCCTCGTGGCTGACCGTGGAGATCTCGAACACGCGGTAGCCGCGGGCCTCCAGGTCGGGACGGACGAAGTCCGCCAGCTCGCGGGCGTCCGGGACGTCGATCTTGTTGAGCGCGATGAGCTGGGGGCGCTCCAGCAGCGGCACCTGTCCCTCAGGCACAGGGTAAGCGGCCAGCTCGCCGCGGATGACCTCGAGGTCGCTCAGCGGGTCTCGGCCGGGCTCCAGGGTGGCGCAGTCGAGCACGTGCAGCAGGGCGGAGCAGCGCTCGACGTGGCGCAGGAACTCCAGCCCCAGGCCGCGGCCCTCGCTCGCGCCCTCGATGAGGCCGGGGACGTCGGCGACGGTGTAGCGCACGTCGCCCGCCTGCACGACGCCGAGGTTGGGGTGCAGCGTGGTGAAAGGGTAGTCCGCGATCTTCGGCTTGGCCGCCGAGAGCGCGGCGATCAGGCTCGACTTGCCGGCGGACGGGTAACCCACGAGCGCGACGTCGGCGACGGTCTTCAGCTCGAGGAGGATATCGCCCTCCCAGCCGGGTGTCCCGAGCAGCGCGAACCCGGGCGCCTTGCGCTTCTGGGTGGCGAGGGCGGCGTTGCCGAGCCCGCCGAGACCCCCGGCGGCCGCGACGAACCGCATGCCGGGCTCGGTCAGGTCGACGAGCTCCTCGCCGTCGGCCGACTTGACCACGGTGCCGACCGGGACCGGGAGTTCCAGCTCTTCGCCGGTGTGGCCGCTGCGGTGGTCGCCCATCCCGAAGCCGCCGTTGTCGCTCGAGCGGTGCGGGTGCCGGTGATAGCCCAGCAGTGTGGTGACCTGGGGGTCGGCGACGAGCACGATGTCGCCGCCGTTGCCGCCGTTGCCGCCGTCAGGGCCGGCGAGCGGCTTGAACTTCTCGCGACGGACCGAGACGCACCCGTTCCCGCCGTTGCCCGCGCGCAGATGCAGTGTCACGCGATCCACGAACGTGGCCATGATGGGTGCTCCTCAGATCTGGGTATAACGACGGATGGGCGGGCCGAAGCCCGCCCATCCGTGAAGTGCTGTCGTGGGGGTGAGGCTCAGGCCTCGACGGCCACGATGTTGACGACCTTGCGGCCGCCCTTGGTGCCGAACTCGACCGCGCCCGCTTCGAGGGCGAACAGCGTGTCGTCGCCACCGCGGCCGACGTTGGCGCCCGGGTGGAAGTGCGTGCCGCGCTGGCGGACCAGGATCTCGCCGGCGTTGACGGTCTGGCCGCCGAAGCGCTTCACGCCGAGACGCTGCGCGTTGGAGTCACGACCGTTGCGAGTGGAGCTCGCGCCCTTTTTGTGTGCCATGTCTTCTTCTCCTCGAGAGGTTCTGTCGGCTACTTGATGCCGGTGATCTTGACGCGCGTGAGCTCCTGACGGTGGCCCTGGCGCTTCTTGTAGCCGGTCTTGTTCTTGAACTTCTGGATGACGATCTTCGGCCCGCGCAGGTCGTTCAGGACCTCGGCGGTCACCTTCACCTTGGCGAGGGACTTCGCGTCGGAGGTGATCTTGTCACCATCGACGAGCAGGACGGCGGCCAGCTCGACGTTGCCGTCCTTGTCGGCCTTGATGCGGTCCATCGTCACGATGGTGCCGACCTCGACCTTCTCCTGCCGGCCACCGGCGCGCACAACTGCGTAAACCACTTTCACGTACCTTTTCGTCGGGGATCAGTTCCCGACCGATGCCGTGGACCTGTCCTGCTCTTGTTTGTTCAGGGAGTTACTGGTGAGCTCGCGCCCGCCGATGGCGGCGGGTGGCTCTCAGAAAACCGTGCGCGTGCACCAGCCTACCGGCACACACCAACGGTCAACTTTACCCGACGCCGCACGACCCGTCAATTCAACGAGGGAGCCTCGGGACCGACCGGAACCCTGGACGGGACCGGTTCCTACAATCATTGTATGACGGTCCTGATCGATCCCCCGGCATGGCCCGCCCACGGCATGTTGTGGTCGCATCTCGTCAGCGACTCGTCGCTGGACGAGCTGCACGCCTTCGCGGCCGCGGCGGACGTGCCCGCTCGGGCGTTCGACCTCGACCACTACGACGTGCCCGACCGCCGCTATGACGAACTCGTGACGGCGGGGGCGGTCGCGGTCAGCGGCAAAGAGCTCGTCTCCCGGCTGATCGCCAGCGGCCTGCGCGTGCGGGCGCGCGACCGCGTGCGCCGCCACTGACCCTGGGTCAGCGGCGGCGCACGGCAGGCGGCTCAGTCCTCGCGCTGCTCGGCAGCGGGCTGTGCGCCCGGAATCTGCCCGCCGGTGATGACGGCCGTGCTGGCGCGACGGCCGCGGCTGCGGCCCTGACCCGGCGCCTTCGGCTGCGGGAGGGAGTCCAGCACGGAGTCGAGGAGCAGTTCGGTCTCCACCGCCGTCGCGACCGGAGCGTGCGCCGCCGGTGCGGTCGGCTCGGGCAGCTCGATCATCGGGAAGTCCAGGTGCGGGTGCTCGTCGGCGGCCGGAGCGGCGGGAGCGGACTCCTGCGCTGCGGCGGGCTCGGTGGGTGCCTCCGCGGCCGCGGTCTCGGGCTGGCGCTGCTCGTCGCGCGCGCCCTTGCCCTTGCGGCGGCGCTTCTTGGGCGCTGCGTCCGTTGCCGGCGCCTCGGTGGCCTGCGCAGCCGGAGCCGTCTCGTCCGCCGGTGCGCCCTCCCCTCGTGATGCGGATGGATGGTCGAGGCCGCGATCTGCGCGAGACCCTTCTTGGCGTCGTCCGTGAGCGCGTGCGTGCCGTTGGTGTGCGGCGCGCTGGAGGGCTGCTGAACGCCCCCGTTGCCGTTGCCGGTGCCACCACGGCCGCGACGGCGCTCGCTCTGCGGCTGCTGCTGCGGCTGGCGGTGCTTCACGACGGGGTCGTGGTGCACGATCACGCCGCGGCCGGCGCAGACCTCGCACGCCTCGCTGAAGGTCTCCAGGAGGCCGAGGCCGAGCTTCTTGCGGGTCATCTGGACGAGGCCGAGCGAGGTGACCTCTGCCACCTGGTGCTTGGTCCGGTCGCGGCTCAGGCACTCGATCAGGCGGCGCAGCACGAGGTCGCGGTTGGATTCGAGCACCATGTCGATGAAGTCCACGACGATGATGCCGCCGATGTCGCGCAGCCGGAGCTGGCGGACGATCTCCTCCGCGGCCTCCAGGTTGTTCTTGGTGACGGTCTCCTCGAGGTTGCCGCCCGAGCCGACGAACTTGCCCGTGTTGACGTCGACCACGGTCATGGCCTCGGTGCGGTCGATGACCAGCGAGCCGCCGGACGGCAGCCAGACCTTGCGCTCCAGCGCCTTCTCGATCTGCTCGGTGATGCGGTACTCGTCGAACGCGTCGCGGTCGCCGGTGTAGGCCTCCACGCGGTCGATCAGGTCGGGCGCCACCTGGCGCAGGTAGCTCTCGATCGTCTGGCGCGCGTCGTCGCCGGCGATGACCAGCTTCTGGAAGTCCTCGTTGAAGACGTCGCGGATGATCTTGATCAGGAGGTCGGGCTCGCTGTGCAGCAGCGCGGGCGCCGACTGCGTCTCGACCTGACGGCTGATGTCCGCCCACTGCGCGGTGAGGCGGGTGACATCGAGGGTGAGCTGCTCCTCGGTGGCGCCCTCGGCCGCCGTGCGCACGATGACGCCGGCGTTCTCCGGGAGGACCTCCTTGAGGATCTTCTTGAGGCGCGAGCGCTCGGTGTCGGGCAGCTTGCGGCTGATCCCGTTCATGGAGCCGTTCGGCACGTAGACCAGGTAGCGGCCCGGCAGCGAGATCTGGCTGGTGAGCCGGGCGCCCTTGTGGCCGACCGGGTCCTTCGTGACCTGGACGAGCACGCGGTCGCCCGCCTTGAGGGCGAGCTCGATGCGGCGGGGCTGGTTGCCGGTCTCCACGGCGTCCCAGTCGACCTCGCCGGAGTAGAGCACGGCGTTGCGGCCGCGGCCGATATCGACGAAGGCCGCCTCCATGCTCGGCAGCACGTTCTGCACGCGGCCGAGGTAGACGTTGCCGATGAGCGAAGCCTCCTGCGATCGGGCCACGTAGTGCTCGACCAGGACCTTGTCCTCGAGGACGCCGATCTGGATGCGGCCGCCCTTCGAGCGGACGACCATCTGCCGGTCGACGGACTCGCGGCGCGCGAGGAACTCGGCCTCGGTGATGACCGGACGGCGGCGGCCGGCGTCGCGGCCGTCGCGGCGGCGCTGCTTCTTCGCCTCCAGTCGGGTCGAGCCCTTGACCTTCTGGGGCTCGGTGATCAGCTCGGGCTCGCGCGGCGTGCGGACCTTGACGACGGTGTTCGTCGGGTCGTTCGCCTCGTTGCGTCCGTTCTCACCGGCGCGGCGGCGCGAGCGGCGGCGCACGGTGCCGGTCGGCTCCTCGTCCGGCAGCGCGGGCAGCGGAAGGATGTCCGGGGCCTGGAACAGCAGTGTGGTCGGCGGCAGGCCGGGGATGACGGCGCCCGCCGCCTCCGGCTCGTCGCCGTGGCGTTCGGGCAGGGCGGGCGGCTCGTGGCCGTCGGCGGCGAGCGTGGCCACGTCGACGGCGCACTCCGCGGTCTCCTCGGTGACGGCGACGGTCACGTCGGTCGTCTCCACGGGCGCCGCTGCCGGCTCCGGCGCCGCGGGCTCCTGCGCGGCGGCCTCCGGCTGCGCCGCGACGACCTCCTGCGCTGCGATCTCGCGCTCACCGGCGAACACCGGCGTATCGGCGGTCCCGGCAGGACGGGTCACCCGTCTGCTGCCGAAGATGCCACGGCGCCTGCGCCCTCCCGTTCCCTGATCGTTGCTGTTCGTGCTGTCGATATTCTCGTTTTCCACCATCGCTGGTGCACTCCTCGACCGGTGGCGGCAACCCGCTCACCGGGTACTCTCCGTCGGAGGCGCCGCTCGCGGCGCCTGCCGTAATCCTGGCTCGGACTGCCGGTGCTCGTGGCACCTGCGTCCGGCTCTCCGTTGTCTTGTGCCGGCCTGCGCGGCCGGCTGTTCATTCGGGCGCACCTGGCGCCCTCAAGCCTTCTGTTCGAGTCGGCCGGCGTACTGCCGGGACGACTTATCCAATGATTATCGCATGTCGGAGGCCGGGAACCGGCGCAACCCGCCTTCACAGAAGGGGCGCGCCGCGTCGTGCCATAATCCGACTGTGCCTGCCTCGACGACCGCGACCGCCGCCCCGACGACCGACGCTGCTCCAGCGGGGTACCGCCGCCCGACCGCCCTGGCGATCTTCCTGATCGTCGCCGGGGTCATCGGCTTCTGGGCGGCGTTCATGCTCACCGTGGACAAATTCCACCTGCTCGCGGACTCGCACGCCCAGCTCTCCTGCAACTTCAACGTCCTCGTCGGCTGCAGCAAGAACCTCAACTCGTGGCAGGGCTCGCTGCTCGGCTTCCCGAACCCGCTTCTCGGCTTGGCCGGCTGGACGGCGACCATCGCGGTCGGCGTCGGCCTGTTCGCCGCAGGACGATTCGCGCGCTGGTACTGGATCGCCTTCAATGTCGGCGTCGTGCTCGCGCTGGCGCTGGTGATCTTCCTCATCACCGAGTCGCTGACCGTGCTCAACGTGCTCTGCCCCTGGTGCATGGTCACCTGGACGGTCACCATCCCGACGTTCTGGGCGGTCACCCTCTACAACCTCAAGGAGGGGCACATCCCCACGCCGGAGCGCGCACGCCGGCTCTTCGGAACGCTCTACGGCTGGGTACCGCTCATCACCATCGTCAGCTACGCGATCGTCGCGGTGCTGGCGCAGATCCAGCTCGACTGGATCCACCGCGCGTTCGCCTGATCCGCTCGTACGCAGAACGGCTCCCGACCATGCGGTCGGGAGCCGTTCTCGTTCGGCCGGAGCTCAGCCGAACCAGAGCGCGAGCTCGCGCTGCGCCGACTCGGGCGAGTCGGAGCCGTGCACCAGGTTCTGCTGCACCTTGAGGCCCCAGTCGCGGGCCAGGTCGCCGCGGATGGTGCCCGGCAGCGCGGTGGTCGGGTCGGTCGCACCGGCCAGCGAGCGGAAGCCCTCGATCACGCGGTTGCCGGCGACCCGCAGGGCGACGACGGGGCCGGACTCCATGAACTCCACGAGCGGCTCGTAGAACGGCTTGCCCTCGTGCTCGGCGTAGTGCTTCGCGAGAAGCTCGCGGTCGGCCTGCAGCATGCGGATGTCGACGAGCGAGTAGCCCTTGGCCTCGATGCGGCGCAGGATCTCGCCCGTGAGGTTGCGGGCGACTCCGTCGGGCTTGACGAGGACGAGGGTCTCTTCGACGGCGGTGGTCATCTGGTCTCCGTTCGGTTGTTCCGGTCGATGGTGTTCCGGTCTAGGCGGGAGGCGACGATCATGCAGTAGGTCCACATGGCCGTGAAGATCGCCCCCACGATGAAGAAGGCGGGCTGCAGGAAGCCGGCGGCGACCACGAGGAGCTGCACGATCCAGCCCAGCACGACGCCGATCCGGTTGCGCATCAGCCCGATCGCCGCGATCATCAGCAGCACCACCAGCGCTCCCCCGCCGAGCGCCGCCCAAGCGGGCAGGGCGTTCAGCCCGAAGAGCACGAGCGCGCCGAGGAAGACGACGATCAGCTCGAAGCCGAGCACGATCGAGCCGAGGCTCTCGCGCAGGGAGCGTTGCCGGCGTGCGCGCGGCTGCTTGGCGCTCACGCGGTCGCGTCCTTCCAGCCCTGCTCGTCGGCGTACGCCATCGCGGCGCCGACCAGCACGATGGAGCCGGTGACGACCACGGCGCGGCGCGGCTCCTCGCCGGCCCACTCGTGGGCGGCCTCCAGGGCGTCGAGCGCGTCGGTGTAGACGATCGTCGCCTCGTCGCCGGCCTCCTCGCGCACGATGTCGCCGAGGTCGTCGGCGGCCAGCGCACGGTCGGACGCCGGCTCGGTCACGAAGAACTGGGTGGCCACGGGGGTGAGCGCGCGGATGACGCCGCGAGCGTCCTTGTCGCCCAGGCTGCCGATCACGAAGGTGAGCTCGTCGAAGTCGAAGTACCGGCGCACGGCGTCGGCGAGCGTCTCCGCGCCGGCCGGATTGTGCGCGGCGTCGACCAGGACGGTCGGTTCCACCCCGATGAGCTGGAGGCGGCCGGGCGAGGTCGCGGTCGCGAAGCCCTCCTCGACCAGGTCGGACTTGAGCGGCTGGGTACCGCGGCCGAGGAAGGTCTCGACGGCCGCGATCGCCACGGCGGCGTTCTGCGCCTGGTGATCCCCGTAGAGCGGCAGGAAGACGTCCTCGTACGTGGCAGCGCGGCCGCGCACGGTGACGAGCTGACCACCCACGGCGACCTGGGTGGTCACCACGTCGAACGCCTGCGGCTGGGCCGCGAGGGTCGACTCGGTGAGCCGGGCGGCCTCCTCGAGCTCGGTCATGGCCTCCGGAACCTGCGCCGAGGTCACGACGTCGGCGGACGGCTTGATGATGCCGGACTTGGTGCGCGCGATCTCGCGGACGGTGCCGCCGAGCTGCTTGGTGTGGTCGAGCGAGATGGGGGTGAAGACCGCCACCTGGCCGTCGCCGACATTGGTGGAGTCCCATTCGCCGCCCATGCCGACCTCGATCACGGCGACGTCGACCGGGGCGTCGGCGAACGCGGCGAAGGCCAGCGCGGTCAGCGCCTCGAAGAAGGTCAGCGGCGCCTTACCCTGCTCCTCCAGTTCGGCGTCCACGATCTCCAGGTACGGGCGGATGTCCTCCCAGTTGCTCACCAGGGCTTCGTCGGAGATCGGCTCGCCGTCGATCATGATGCGCTCGTTGAAGCGCACCAGATGCGGGCTGGTCAGCAGCCCGGTGCGCAGGCCGTAGGCGCGCAGGATGCTCTCGGCGATACGGCTGGTCGAGGTCTTCCCGTTCGTGCCGGTGATGTGGATGATCGGGTACGCCCGCTGCGGGTCGCCCAGCAGCTCCACGGCGCGACGGGTGGCGTCGAGCCGGCGCTCGGGAGCGCCCTCCCCGACGCGGGCGAGGAGCGCCTGGTAGACGGCCTCGGCCTCCTCGCGCAGCTCGTCGTCGTCGGTCATCGGGTGGCCTCCACCTTCGTCACGCCCACCGTGAACCGGCCCGCGTTCGCGTACAGTCCGGCGGCGAAGTCCTTGCTGAAGTCGTCGCGGCCGTCGCCGGAACGGTCGGCCGCCGACACGAACTCGAACGCCAACGCCAACGTCTCGCCCGCGATGTCGACGGCCTCGCCCGCCAGCGCGATCGCGGCGACATCGTCCTCGTGCTCGAACGCGACGCTCAGCTCGATCCGGTCGCTCACGTCGAGCCCGGCCGCCTTGCGGGTGTCCTGCACGGCGCGGATAACGTCGCGAGCCAGGCCCTCGGCCTCCAGCTCCGGCGTCGTGGCCGTGTCGAGCAGGACGAAGCCGCCGCCGGGCAGCAGCGCCAGCGCCGAAGTCGCCTCCTCGTCGGTCTGCGCGGTCTCCAGGACCAGCTCGTACTCGCCCTCGACCAGCTCCACGCCGCCCACGGTAACGACTCCGTCGTGCTCGGACCAGTCGCCGGCACGTGCGGCCTGGATGACCTGCTGCACCTGCTTGCCGAGCCGGGGCCCCGCGGCGCGGGCGTTCACGGTCAGCTTGCTGGTGATGCCGTACGACGTGGCGCTGTCGTCGGCGAGCTCGACCAGCTCGACCGCCTTGACGTTCAGCTCGTCGCGCAGGATGCCCTCGAACGGCCGCAGGGCGTCGGCGTCGGCCGCGACCACGGTCAGCGACGCGAGCGGGAGCCGCACCCGGCGGCCGGACTGCTTGCGCAGCGAGAGCGCCGTCGAGCTGATCGCCCGGATGCGGTCCATCGCGTCGACCAGGGCGCCCTCGGCGGGTAACTCCGCCGCGTCCGGCCAGTCGGTGAGATGCACGCTGCGGCCTCCGGTGAGGTCTTTCCAGATGCGCTCGCTGACCAGCGGAAGCAGCGGCGCCGCGACCCGGGTCAGCGTCTCCAGCACCGTGTACAGGGTGTCGAACGCCTCGGCGCCCGAGCCGTCCTCGGCGACGCCGGTCCAGAACCGGTCGCGCGAGCGGCGCACGTACCAGTTGGTGAGCACGTCGGCGAAGTCGCGCAGCTTGGCAGCGGCGAGCGTCGAGTCGAGCCCCTCCAGGTCGGCGGTCACGGCCTCCACGAGGTCGCGCGTCTTGGCGAGCAGGTAACGGTCGAGCACGTCGCTGGACGCGGTCGAGCGCTTGGCCTCGTAGCCGGTCGCGTTCGCATACAGCGAGAAGAAGTACCAGGTGCTCCAGAGCGGCAGCAGCACCTGGCGGACGCCCTCGCGGATGCCCTCCTCGGTGACGATGAGGTTGCCGCCGCGCAGCACGGGGCTCGACATCAGGAACCAGCGCATCGCGTCGGAGCCGTCGCGGTCGAAGACCTCGTTGACGTCCGGGTAGTTGCGCAGCGACTTCGACATCTTCTGGCCGTCGCTGCCGAGCACGATGCCGTGCGAGATCACGTTCGTGAACGCGGGCCGGTCGAACAGCGCGGTGCCGAGCGCGTGCAGCAGGTAGAACCAGCCGCGGGTCTGCCCGATGTACTCCACGATGAAGTCGGCCGGGTTGTGGCTGTCGAACCAGTCGTGGTTCTCGAACGGGTAGTGCACCTGGGCGAACGGCATCGAGCCGGAGTCGAACCAGACGTCGAGGACGTCCGGGATGCGGCGCATGGTCGAGCGGCCGGTCGGATCGTCCGGGTTCGGCCGGGTCAGCTCGTCGATGAACGGCCGGTGGAGGTCGGGCTCGCCCGCCGCGTTGACCGGCAGCCTCCCGAAGTCGCGCTCCAGCTCCTCCAGCGAGCCGTAGACGTCGATGCGCGGGAACTCCGGGTCGTCGCTCTTCCACACCGGGATGGGCGAGCCGAAGTAGCGGTTGCGCGACACCGACCAGTCCCTGGCGCCGGCGAGCCACTTGCCGAACTGGCCGTCCTTGACGTTCTCCGGCACCCAGTTGATGCCCTGGTTGAGTTCGACCATCCGGTCGCGGAACTCCGTCACGCGCACGAACCAGCTCGACACCGCCTTGTAGATCAGCGGGTTGCGGCAGCGCCAGCAGTGCGGGTACGAGTGCTCGTAGCTGGCCTGGCGCAGCAGCCGGCCGTTCTCGCGCAGCAGCGTCGTGAGCGGCTTGTTCGCCTCGAAGACCTGGAGGCCTGCGACGTCCTGGACCTCGGCGAGGAAGCGCGCGCCGTCGTCCACCGAGATGATGACCGGGATGCCCGCGGCCTCGCAGACGCGCTGGTCGTCCTCACCGTAGGCCGGAGCCTGGTGGACGATGCCGGTGCCGTCCTCGGTGGTCACATAGTCGTCGACGAGGATCCGCCAGGCGTTCTGCGTGCCGTACTTCTCGGTGTCGGCGTAGTAGTCCCACAGCCGGTCGTAGGTGACCCCGGCGAGCTCGCTGCCGCGGACCGTGCGGCTGACCGCGTCGCGCGCGGCCTCCGGCGAGCCGTAGCCGAGCTCCTTGGCATAGTTGCCGACCAGGTCGACGGCCAGCAGGTACTCGCCGCTCAGCGACTCCTCGTGGAGGGTGGTGCTGTGCCGGCCGCCGTCGCGTCCGTGCACGTCGGCCGCGCCGTTGGGACCTGCGGGAACGACCGCGTACTCGATGTCGGGGCCGACCACCAGCGCGAGGTTGGTCGGCAGCGTCCACGGCGTCGTCGTCCACGCGAGAGCGCGCACTCCGGTGAGGCCGAGGGCCTCCGCCTTCGCGCCGGTGAGCGGGAAGGTGACGGTGACCGTCTGGTCCTGACGCATCTTGTAGACGTCGTCGTCCATGCGCAGCTCGTGGTTGGACAGCGGGGTCTGGTCGCGCCAGCAGTACGGGAGGACGCGGTGGCCCTCGTAGGCCAGGCCCTTCTCGTGGAGCTGCTTGAACGCCCAGATCACCGACTCCATATAGGAGGTGTCGAGCGTCTTGTAGTCGTTGTCGAAGTCGACCCAGCGCGCCTGGCGGGTGACGTACTCCTGCCACTCGCGTGTGTAGCGCAGCACGGAGTCCTTCGCTGCCTGGTTGAAGGCGGCGAGGCCCATCTCCTCGATCTGGCTCTTGTCGGTGATCCCGAGCTGCCGCTCGGCCTCCAGCTCGGCGGGAAGGCCGTGCGTGTCCCAGCCGAACCGGCGCTCGACCTTCTTGCCGCGCATGGTCTGGAAGCGCGGGAAGACGTCCTTGGCGTAGCCGGTCAGCAGGTGGCCGTAGTGCGGGAGGCCGTTGGCGAACGGGGGCCCGTCGTAGAAGACCCACTCGGGCGCGCCCTCGCGGTGATCCACCGAGGCGCGGAAGGTGCCGTCCTGCGCCCAGAAGGCGAGGACGTCGGTCTCGATCTCCGGGAAGACCGGGGACGGTGTGACCCCCTGGGGCTCGCGACCCGAGGACTCGGGCGCTCCATCCGGTGCGGACTTGGGGTACGGCATCTCTCTCCTGGCAGTCGTGATCTGCACGAGGACGCCGGACGCTCGCACGCCCGTCGCGGTACCACCCCGCTTGCCCCATCCGCCTCCGGCGCCGGATGAAGCCTCTCGTTCTGCGGCTGTGACGGGCCTGCCCCGTTCGGTTCTAGTGAGCGGGCGAGTGCCCGCCGTTCTTCCGAAGACTCGCCGGTGATGGCCGGGTCGACGTCGTTCGCACCATTCTATCCGGTCCGCAAGGCCGTCGCGTAGCCGGCGCACACCGGCTCCACCGCCGCGCGCACGAGCGGCGCCAGCGGGCCGCGCCGCACGCCGGCCCGGGCCCAGCCCCCGGCCGCGGTCACCGCGGCTCCCACGACCGCGGTCGCTGCGGCGCGCGGGAGCAGCCCATCCGGGTCCGCTCCGGCCCGGCGCGCGATCGCCGCGGCCACCTGCCGCACGACCGAGAGGAAGCGCGGCAGCGCGGAGGCCTGCAGCTCGGCATCGGTGCCCATCAGCTCGACCTGGGTGACCGCGAGCGGCAGCCGGTCGGGGCCGAAGCCCTCGGCGAGCCGGACGACGGCCTCCAGGACCGCGGCCATCGGCTCCACGTCATCGTCGGCCGCCGCCAGCATCGCCGGGAACGCCGCGAGCGACTCGTCCACCTCCAGCCAGAGCAGGTCGCTCTTGGCGGCGAAGTAGTTGAAGAACGTGGCCCGGCTGACCCCCGCACGCCGCGCGATGTCGTCGACGGTGGTGCCGGCATAGGTCTGCTCCAGGAAGAGCTCGCCGGCGGCCTCCGCGAGCATGCCGCGCGACGAGGCGCGCGGCCGTCCGGACCCGCCGTGGCCGTGGCCGCCTGGCGGCGTCGACCCGCCGGGCCGCACGCCGGACTGTGCCGCCTGGTTGGAATGGCGCGGTGTCACGATGCGTTGTCTCCTCACGCCTAATATTGGACCCGGTTCAAATACCCCTGTCAGAAGGACACCCGTGACCTCCACCCCCACGCTCGCGGTCAGCGAGACCGATCGCCCGGGCATCACGCCGGGCACCGCTCGCCGCGTCGCCATCGCATCGTTCGTCGGGACCTCCCTCGAATCGTACGACTTCTACCTCTACGCGTACTTCGCCGCGTTCTTCGTCGGCCCGCTGTTCTTCACCCCGCTCGGCGCGTTCGGCGGCGTGCTCGCCGGATTCCTCGCGATCGCGGCCGGCTTCGTCATCCGCCCGGTCGGCGCCGTGGTCTTCGGCCACCTGGGCGACCGGATCGGCCGCCGCCCCGTCCTGCTGATGACGATCCTGCTCATGGGGATCAGCACCGGCCTCGTCGGCGTGCTGCCGACCTACGCGGCCGCGGGCTGGTTCGGCGGCGTCGTGCTCGTGCTGTTGCGCCTGGTGCAGGGCCTGTCGCTCGGCGGCGAGTGGGGAGGCTCGATCCTGCTGGCGACCGAGTACGCCAACCCGAAGCGCCGCGGCTTCTACGCCGCCCTCCCCCAGCTCGGCTCGCCGGTCGGCTCGATCCTCAGCGCCGTCGTCTTCATCGCCCTGACGCTGACCATGTCGCCGGCCGACATCGCCTCGTGGGGCTGGCGCATCCCGTTCCTCACCGCGTTCCCGCTGCTGCTGGTGTCGCTCTACCTGCGCTGGTCGATCGACGAGACCCCGGTGTTCCGCAAGCTCGTGGAGACCGGCCGCCGCGACCGCTTCCCAGTCCTCGACGTCTTCACCAAGGCGCCGACGGCGTTCATCATCGCGATCGGCGCCGCCGTCCTCGGCATCGGCTCCTACTCGCTGATGAACACGTACATGGTCGACTACGGCACCGCCGTGCTGGGCTTCAAGTTCCAGGACCTGCTCGTCGCGACCACGATCGGCGGCCTGCTCCAGCTCGTCACGATCCCGCTGTTCGGGCTGTGGGCGGCGAAAATCGGCTCCGCGCGCGTCGTCGCCATCGGCGCGATCGGGACGCTGGTCGTCGCGTTCCCGATGTACTTCCTGCTGCAGAGCGCGTCGTTCGGCGTGCTCGTCGCCAGCATGATCATCGGCGGCATCCTGCCCACGCTGTCCTGGGCGGGCCTCGGCGGGCTGATGTCCGACCTGTTCCCGAGCCCGATCCGCTACAGCGCGCTCTCGGTCGCGTACAGCGTGGCGGCGCTGCTGACCTCGTTCGTGCCGGCGCTGACGCTGGTGTTCGGGCAGTCGGTGCACAACGCGTGGTGGCACCCCGGAGTGGTGCTGGCGGTCATGTCGGCGATCACGCTCGTCGCGGCGTGGGCGGCGGCGCGACGGAAGCCGGTGCTGGACGAGGTTGCGGACGCGGAGGTCGAGGCGGCGCCCGCGATCGTCTGACTGCGTGCTGGTCCCTGGCTCGAGCTGCGTGCTCCAGCCAGGGACCTGCGGCCACCTCGGCTAGTCGAAAAAGCGGTCGTCGGGAGCGGGCAACGCATCTTCGACCCGGCGCCCTTCATCGGTGATCTCGAACATGCACGCCCATCCCCAGTCCTTGTCGTCTCGACCGTCGGGCATGTACACACCGCTGAGCCGCTCGATGCTCCTATGTTCGTCAAGTGCCGATTTGGGGCAGGTTGGCGTAGATCTCTCGAGCGATGTATCGCTTCAGGCAGCGGATGATTTCGCGTTTGGTGCGACCCTCGGCGCTGCGGCGTTCGACGTAGGCGAGCGTGGGTTCGTGTCGGCGCATTCGGACGATCGCGACGATGTAGAGGGCGCTGTTCGCGGCGCGGTCTCCGCTGCGGGAGAGCCGGTGTCGTCCGGTGGTTCGGCCGCTGGAGGCGGGTTGTGGGGCGACGCCGCAGAGCTTGGCGAAGGCTGCCTCGTTCTTGATGCGGTTGGCGTTGTCGCCGGCGGTGACTAAGAACTGGGCGGCGACTTCGACGCCGACTCCGTGTAAGGCGACGAGGTCGGGAGCGGTCTGGTTGACGAGGTCCGCGATCTGTGTGCTGAGCCGTTTGGCCTCGTCGTCCAGGGTCTTCCAGCGTCGTGCGAGGTCGCGGAGGGCGAGCTTCGTGCCGGCCAGGTGCAGACGAGCAGGATCCGACAACAGCGAGAGAAGATTCTCTGTCTCAGGTCGTAGGTGGAGGCATCGGTTCACCAGTGTGCGCTTGGTCAGATCGACGAGCTCGTCGCGCAGCTGCGAGGGCGCGCCGATCATCACGCCGAACAGGGCGTTGAAGGCCTGGGTGCGTGCCTTGACCGCGCCAGAGCGCGCGACCCGCAGGGTGCGGATCACCTCGATCGCGCCGGACTTGCTCTTGGGAACAGCGGTGGAGGTCTCGCCGAGCACTGCGCGGGCGATCTGCTCGGCGTCCAGGCGATCGGACTTGCCGTCCATCCGCCTTGCGATCCGGTTGGGCCGGTTCACTTCGATGACGTGTTCACCGCTTCTCGTCAGCTCGCGGGCGAGCGCGGCGCCGAACGAGCCGGTGCTTTCCACCCCGATAGAGGCGAGGCTGCCGTAGCTGCGCATCCAGGACCGAAGAGCGTCGTAGCCGGGTCCGGTGGCGGGGAACTCGTGGTGGCCGAGCAGCCGACCATGATCATCGATGGCGGCGGCGTAGTGGGTGTGCTTGTGAGTGTCGACTCCGCCGATGACCGTGACATCGGTCAATTCAATTGTCATGCTGGAGGTGCTCCTTCCGTGCGCGCTGGTTGAACGGACGGGGCGAGCCGGTCGGGCGGGTCGACAGAACTGTGATGGGGCTTCTAGTCCAAGCTCCTATCAGGTCAGATCCGGTCGGCCGGCGCGCTCCTGGATACTGCGCCGGCCCCGGTCGACAAATCGAACGAAGGACACCATGGTCAGTTCTTGGCCTGAGTCAGACCGAGACCGTCGCAGCACCATGACAAGTCTTCACAGATCTTCTCGTCCAAGGTCCCCGGCCACTCGAAGAAGTCGATCAGTGTGCGCTCCGGCTCCACGTACTCGACGGAACCGATCCTCAGATAACCGGCTTCCGCGAGCGAACGCATGGTGGCGATGACGAGCATTTTCCGCTCCAAGTCGTTCGTTTCGAAGTCTTTCGCGTGCGCGTTCGCGTCGTCTATGTCGACCCAGTCGCCGCTAGCCATGTTCAAATACACGTGCGCCAGACTGTCCAGTTGAATGTTCATTTTCCGAATCCTTTTGGCAGATGCACTTTGGTCTTCCTGAGGCCGTCCGGGGATTTGATGTCGATGGTGTCGCCGCCGGAACTACTCTCCCTACGCAGTCCGACCGTGGTCCCATCGGGAAGCCTGTACACCTCACCCTTGTAGTCGCCCCACGAATCATCCTTTTCGCCGCCTTGGGTGATCTCTTCTGCGATCTTCGCGAGATCCTCGGGCGTGTCGACTTCGCGAACACCCCCGCTCTTTGCTTTCCGTGAGTTCTCCTTCACTATCGCGTCCACATCCTCGTAGCTTTTCGCGTCGTTGAACCACTGCGCCCGGGCGCCGACCGGCGTGCCGCCGATATGGACCTTGACCGTGCCGTCGAGGTTGTGGGTGAGGGCGTAGATCCGTAGGCGCGCCCGCTGAATCCGCTCCTCCGGCGTGTAGAACCGCGACCCGCTCGTGGAGCCCGTGCCCACACCCCCGATGACCACGAGCGCGACCGCCGCCATGACAACGCCGGCACCGCACACGGCGATCAGCTTCTCGACGCTGTACGCCCCGCTGATCAGCCACCGAGCGATCTGCTGCACGCTCGCTCCCGGCACAGGGAGCGCCGTCGACGCGGGGCGGATCGTCACCCCGGATTCGCCCGGTCGTACCGGGCGAGAGTGGTGAGTGCGGAGAGGAACTCGGCGCCGAGCTCCGGCGTCGCGGCGCGGCTGAGTGCGCCGTCCAAAGTCGATTCCAGGCGGCGGGCGAAGGCCCGCTCCTCCGAGTCGTAGTCGTCCTTGGCGCGCCGCGCTCGTGCCGTGGCCTCGTCCAGTCGCTGCTGCGCGTCATCGAGGCGGTTTCGTGCGCCGATGAGTTCGGCCAGGACGGTCTGCTCGTCGTGGCGCACCGACGACGCTGCATCCACGGTCGCCAACGCAGCCACCAGGGCTGTGTGCTCGACGGAGAGCACACCCGCCAACGCCTGCGCCCGCTCCAGGTCGTCCTGCGCCTCTTCCGCCTCCCGCCGCGCCCGGTCCGCCTCGTATTGCGTCTCCGCGAGCGAGTGCGCCCACACACGCGCCGCCGCGGCCGCCTCATCGTGCTGCCGGGTAGCGGTCTTCGCCGCCGCGAGGACGGTTCCCAGCGTTTCCGCGAAGACCTCGGACGCGATCCCTGTCCACGCGGGCGGCTCGAGCACCGTCAGCGTCCGCCGCATGGCCTCCGACTGGTGCCACAGCCACTCGGTCTGTTCGCCCAGATCGCGCGCCCACGCTTCGACCGCCTCCACCTCGCCGGGCGTGGGATCGGCGTCGAAGCCGACGACCGACCAGTCCTCTCCGCTAGATCGCACGGATGCCGTCCTCGAACATCCCCGCGTCCGCCGCGTCACGCTGCTCGTACCCGTCGGCCAGCGAGAGCAGGGCCGTGCTCAGCGCCTCAGCACTGTCCGTCACCAGCGAACGAGGAGTGGACCAGTACCGTTCGAACCGCTCGAACGCCGCGGCCGAGACCCGCGAACCGAGCTCTGCTCCCGCGACCATCGAGGGATGCCTTCGTTCGGCAGCCTGCGACAACGTCGCCGCACCCTCTCGCAATCGTTCCGTCTCAACAGCAACCGCACCCGCCATAACGCCTCACTCACATTGACATACGGCGTTCAGCATATGGGGCGACCCGAGTTCAGCCGAGGCGGCCGCCAGTCTGTAAACTTGACGGGTATCCCACACTCAGGCACCCCGCTGACACGGTGCCGCACATATCGAATCGGAGAGCCATGACCGCCGCGAACCCCGTGCCCGACAAGCCAGCACTCGAAGGCCTGGAGGCCGTCTGGGGCGGTCGCTGGCAGCAGGACGGCACCTTCGAATTCGATCGGGACGGCGCCATCGCCGCCGGCCGCGCCGCGATCTACTCGATCGACACCCCGCCGCCCACGGCCTCCGGCTCCCTCCACATCGGGCACGTGTTCAGCTACACGCACACCGACATCGTGGCGCGCTACCAGCGCATGCGCGGCAAGCGCGTCTTCTACCCGATGGGCTGGGACGACAACGGCCTGCCCACCGAGCGCCGCGTGCAGAACTACTACGGCGTCCGCTGCGACCCGTCCCTCCCCTACGAGGCCGGTTTCGTCCCGCCGTTCGAGGGCGGCGACAACAAGAGCTCCAAGGCCGCCGACCAGAAGCCGATCTCGCGCCGCAACTTCATCGAGCTCTGCGAGCGGCTGACCGTGGAGGACGAGAAGCAGTTCGAGGCGCTCTGGCGCACGCTCGGGCTCTCCGTCGACTGGTCGCAGACCTACCGGACCATCGGCCGGGAGGCGCTGCACACCTCGCAGCTCGCCTTCATCCGCAACGTCGCCCGCGGCGAGGCCTACCAGGCCCTCGCCCCGACGCTGTGGGACATCACCTTCCGCACGGCCGTCGCCCAGGCCGAGCTGGAGGACCGCGAGCAGCCGAGCGACTACCACCGCGTCGGCTTCCACGGTGCAGACGGTCCCGTGTACATCGAGACCACACGCCCCGAGCTGCTCCCCGCGTGCGTGGCGCTCGTGGCGCACCCGGACGACGAGCGCTACCAGCCGCTCTTCGGAACGACCGTGCGCACGCCGGTGTTCGGCGTGGACGTGCCCGTGGTCGCCCACCACCTCGCGCAGCCCGACAAGGGCACCGGCATCGCCATGATCTGCACCTTCGGCGACATCACCGACGTCACCTGGTGGCGCGAGCTCGACCTCCCGAACCGCGCGATCATCGGCTTCGACGGCCGCATCCAGACCGAGCCGCCCGCGGCGATCGAGAGCGCGGAGGGCCGCGAGGCGTACGCCCAGCTCGCCGGCAAGACGGTGTTCTCGGCCAAGCAAGCCGTGGTGGAGCTGCTGCGCGCCTCCGGCGACCTGGTCGGCGAGCCGAAGCCCATCCAGCACCCGGTCAAGTTCTTCGAGAAGGGCGACAAGCCGCTCGAGATCGTCTCGACCCGCCAGTGGTACGTCAAGAACGGCGCCCGCGACGAGAAGCTGCGCGAGCGGCTCATCGAGCTCGGCCGCAGCCTCGGCTGGCACCCCGACTTCATGCGTGTGCGCTACGAGAACTGGGTCAACGGCCTCACCGGCGACTGGCTGATCTCGCGCCAGCGCTTCTTCGGCGTCCCGATCCCGGTCTGGTACCCGCTGGACGGCGTGGGCAACCCGCTGTTCGACCAGCCGATCCTGCCGGACGAGCACAACCTCCCGGTCGACCCGTCGTCCGACCCGGCGCCCGGGTTCCAGGAGTCGCAGCGCGGCCAGGCCGGCGGCTTCGTCGGCGAGCACGACGTGATGGACACCTGGATGACCTCCTCGCTGACCCCGCAGCTCGCAGGCGGCTGGGTGGACGACCCCGAGCTGTTCCAGGCGGTGTACCCGTTCGACCTGCGCCCGCAGGGCCAGGACATCATCCGCACCTGGCTCTTCTCGACCATGCTGCGCTCGCAGCTCGAGCACGGCGTCGCCCCGTGGTCCAACGCCGCGATCTCCGGCTTCATCGTGGACCCCGACCGCAAGAAGATGTCGAAGTCCAAGGGCAACGTCGTGACGCCCGCGGACATCCTGGAGCGGCACGGCTCGGACGCCGTGCGCTATTGGGCGGCCTCGTCCCGCCTCGGCACCGACGCGTCGTTCGACCCGCAGAACCCGACCCAGATCAAGATCGGCCGCCGCCTAGCGATCAAGCTGCTCAACGCGGCGAAGTTCATCCACGGCTTCGACGCGCCGGACTCGCTCGACCTCGCCCAGGTGACCGCACCGCTCGACCGCAGCATGCTGCAGCAGCTCGCCGACGTCGTGACCGACGCCACCGCCGCGCTGGAGGGCTACGACCACGCCCGCGCGCTGGAGACGGCCGAGACGTTCTTCTGGACGTTCTGCGACGACTACCTGGAGCTGGTCAAGGAGCGCGCCTACGGCGAGCACAACGCCGGCCAGGTCTCCGCGGTGGTCGCCCTCCGCACGGCCCTCTCGGCATTCCTGCGCCTGTTCGCGCCGGTGCTGCCGTTCGCGTCCGAGGAGGCGTGGAGCTGGTCGGAGACCGGGTCCGTCCACCTCGCCGCGTGGCCGGAGGCGGCTGACGTCGCAGCGGCGGACTGGGACGACGCCCGCTCCGTCCTCACCGTCGTCGGGCGAGCCCTGACCGGCATCCGCGGCGCCAAGACGGCCGCCAAGGCCTCCCAGCGCACGCCCGTCGACTCGGCCGTGATCGGCGCTCCCGCCGACGAGCTGGCGGCTGTCGAGTCCGCCTCCACCGACCTCGCTTCGGTGGGCAGAATCGCAGAACTGCGTTTCGTAGCCGCCGACACGCTCGAAGTGACCGATATCCTCCTTGCGCAGACGCTGAGCGAGGAGGAACGATGACGGCTGACGTCCGGCGCGTGGAGGACAACGAGTTCTTCACCTGGCTCGACCTCTACGCCGGGTACGGCGAGTTCTACGAGACGCCCGTGACGGACGAGAAGGCCCTCCTCGTGTGGAGCTGGATCACCGACCCCGAGAACAGTCTCGAGGCGTACTTCGCGGTCGACGCGGAGGGCACCCCGATCGGCCTGGCGCACGTACGGGAGTTCGCGCGCCCGCTCGACGGCAGCACCGGCCTCTACCTGGACGACCTGTTCGTCCTCCCGGATGCGCGCGGCGAAGGGGCGGGCACTGCCCTCCTCGAGAAGCTCCGCAGCGTGGCCCAGGAGCGCGGCCTTTCTGTGGTCCGCTGGATCACCGCGAAGGACAACGAGACGGCCCGCCGGCTCTACGACCGGGTGGCCGAGAAGACGAAGTGGGTCACCTACGACCTCGTTCCCTGAACGGGTCCGCGATAGGGTCGATACGACTCCCGGACTCCTGAGCCGGGGAGCAAGGCGAACGGAGGGGCTGATGTCGACAGTAGTTCGGCCGGTCAAGGATGGCGACTTCTTCGCCTGGTTGGACCTGTACGCGAAGTACGCGGAGTTCTACGACACCGAGCTGACCGACCAGAGGGCGCTCGTCCTGTGGTCCTGGCTCACCGATCCCGACCACGAGGAGCAGGGTTTCGTCGCCGTCGACGGCGACCGGATCGTCGGCCTCGCCAACGTCCGCGAGTTCGCCCGGCCGCTCGAAGGCGACCGCGGGCTCTTCCTGGACGACCTCTACGTGCTGGAGGACGAGCGCAGCAAGGGCGTCGGCCACCAGCTCATCGCCGCCGTCCGTGCCCTCGCCGAGGAGCGCCACCTCGGCGTCGTACAGTGGATCACCGCGAACGACAACGCCGACGCCCAGCGCGTCTACGACTCCGTCGCGAACAAGACCGCCTGGGTCACCTACGAGATCGACCTCGCTGCCGCCCAGAACGCCGAGACCGCCTGATGCAGCTCGGAACCCGCTGGGCCGTGGGCGGGACGCCTCCGGCGAACCTCCCCGAGGTCGTGACCTACGCCGTCTCCACCGTCGAGGAGGAGCTGACGGCGACCGACATCGAGACAGCGGGCTGGCGCTGGACGCTGACGTGGCTGGAGGGCAACCCGGTCGTCGAGCTGGACGACGGCACGATCATCCGCTACAACGCACACGAGGACTCGGCCACGATCACCCAGGTGGTCGAGACCGAGCCCTCGGACTACGACGAGGCGTAGCGGGCCGGCTGGTCAGCGTGGCAGCTGCGGCAGCGTCCGCGCGGCCCGATCGCGGGTCTGCTCGACGGTCGCGACGAGTTCGGCGTGACGGTTCCGGCGCGCGGGCTGGCGCATTCCCCACGCGGTGAGGGCGCGACCGATCCGGAGTGCTGTGCGCTGACTGAGCGGCCGCTGCACGGGCACGGTGATGGCGGTCATGATGCGGTTCCTTCCGGGATGGTCTGGACTTCTGGTGACGGGTTCGAGGGAATCTCGTCGGTGACGGGCCGGCCGTAGTGGCCGGCGCTCAGCAGGAGGCGCGTCGCGATCAGCGCGAGCGCCACCACGATCGCGCCCCCGATGAGGAACGGCAGGCGGAGTTCGATGCGGGCGACGAACCCGCCGAGCACGGTGGCGATCGGTGTGAGGCCCCAGCCGATGGTCCGGACGATCCCCATCGCCCGGCCGAGGATGGCGCCCGGAACGATCGCCTGCCGCAGCGCGCCCCACGGGACGTTCCACACGGCGACGCCGAAGGCGCCGAGGGCGTAGGCGAGGATGCCGGCCACCACGTTGCCGGTGAGCCCGACGCCGAGGATGCCGAGGCCGCTGACCAGCATGGCGGCGTACATCACACGTCCGCGGCCGAACCGGCCCACGAACACGCTGGCGCTCAGCGCGCCGACGAGCGCGCCGGCGCCGATCACCGCGGTGACGACTCCGACGAGCGACGGCGGCAACGAGTAGGTCTGCAGGAGCAGCAGCACGACGCTGCCCTGCGCGAACGCGAGCGCGGACGCGGTGATCGAGGTCAGGACGATCATTCCTCGCAGGAACCGGTCGTCCCAGAGGAACCGGACGACGGCGCCCATCCTCGGGCGGGCCATGGTCTCTCCGCCGTCCGCGCCGAGCTGGTGCGCCCGGGCCGCCGCCACCGGGATGGTGAGGACGAGCAGCACGGAGAGGAGGAAGCCGGCGCCGGTCAGCCAGAGCGGCAACGCGATCGCGGCCGCGAACAGGAAGCCCGCGATCGGGGTCGCGATGAAGTTCTGCACGACGATCTCGGCCGACTGCATCCGGCCGTTCGCCCGGTCGAGCTGATCGCGGGCCACCAGGCTGGGCGTGACCGTCGTGGTCGCGTTGTCGAACACCGTCTCACCGAGGCCGAAAGCCAGCACGCACGCGTACAGGCTCCAGATGGTCAGCGTGTCGGTGGCGATCAACAGGGCGACCACCGCTGCCACGGCGAAGCGGAGGCCGTTGGCGACGGCCATGGCCACCCGCCGGTCCACGCGGTCGAGCAGTATCCCGGCCGGGATGCCGAACAGCAGCCAGGGCAGGAAGGTCACGGCGGTCAGCCCGGCGATGAGCGCGGGGTCGTGGGTCAGCGTGGTGGCGATCAGCGGGACCGCGGTGCGGCCGATGCCGTCGGCCAGGTTGCTCGCGATGGCGGCGCTCCACAGCCGGCCGAAGCCGACGCCGAGGCGCGTCTTCGCCGTCGCCGGCGCAGTCATGGCCGCTCCTGCGCCCGCTGGTCCTGCTCCACGAGCGGGAATGCGTTGAACTGGGCCTGGATGCGCTTGCGGTCGCCCGCCGGCTCCGTCTTCCACTTCTCCTTGAGCCGGTTGAGCATCGTGTAGTACTCGCTGGCGAGCTCGGCGAGCTGGTCGCGGGAGACCTCCAGGTGCGAGGTCGACAACGCGGAAGCCTCCACCCACTCCGGCCCGAAGGTGTCGAGCCCGCGGCGCAGGTAGGCGTTGAGCCGGCGTTCGTTGTTCTGCTGCCAGCTCAGCGAGATCTGTTCGGTGACTTCCCGGCCGGCCGGGGTCTCCAGCGTCTCCAGGCCGCCGATGGTGACGCCGCCCGGCGCCATCCTCCACCAGCGCTCCCGGCCGCTGCCGCGCTCGGTGTCCTCGAGGATGATGTGGTGCTTGGCGAGCTGCCGGAGGTGGTAGCTGGTCGCCCCGCTCGACTCCCCCAGCCGCTCCGCCAGCATGGAGGCCGTGGCCGGCCCGAAGTCGGACAGCTCATTCATGATCTCCACGCGCAGCGGGTGCGCGAGGGCACGCAGGGCGGGCATGCCGAGGGACTCGAAGTGCGGGACGTACTCGTCGGCAGCGGAGGCGTCATCGGTGGACATGCCATCAGACTAGCTATCCAAAGACTTCTTTGCAAGCACTTCTTTGCAACTATTAATTTGCAACCGATTCTTTGCAAGAGAAGCGTGCGTCCCCCTGCGACGAGAGTCGCCGTCGAGGTCAGCCGCGCGCGACGATCTCCCCGTGCGGCATCCCGTACCATCCGGACGCATCCGCGGCCCACTCCAGCCACGCGCGCGAGACCGTGGCGAGGGTGGCGGCGTCAGCCACGCCGGCCTCCCGCGCCTGCGCACCCCAGTCGGACTCCGTCACCCGCTCGCTCCACAGCTCGCCCCACCAGCGCCGCTCCTCATCGGACGCGAAGCACCACACCGAGGCGGAGCTCGTCACGTCGACGAACCCGGCCTCGAGCGCCCACGTCCGCAGGTACCGGCCGGCGAACGGCTCGCCGCCGTTGCCGCGCTGCACCTCCATCGTGATCCGCATCCACTCGGCGAGTCCGGGAAGCTGCGGCGCCCACATCGTGCCTCCCCAGTCCACGTCCCGCGCGACGACGAAGCCACCCGGACGCAGGACGCGGCGGAACTCCCGCAGCACCGCCACGGGGTCCGAGACGTGCTGCAGCACCTGATGCGCGTGGACCACGTCGAAGGAGTCGTCAGGGAAATCCAGGGCGTACGCGTCACCCACCGCGAACGACACCCCGGTCGCCCCGCGCCGCGCCGCGGCCTCTCGCGCGTGCGCCACGATGTCGGCGCTCCGGTCGACGCCGACCACGGTACCCGGCGCCACGCGCCCCGCGATGTCGAACGTGAGAGTGCCCGGGCCGCTGCCGACGTCGAGCACAGTCATTCCCGGGCGGAGGAGTCCGGCGAAGTACGTGCCCGAATTGGCCAGATTCCGCCACTCGTGGGACCGGAGAACACTCTCGTGATGACCGTGCATATAGCGGTCGACGATCTTCATACGGCCATCCTAGGTCGGGCCCGTCCGGTGCCACGGAATCGCAGATGAACAGTGCGCCGCCCCCTAGGCTGAGGGCATGGCCGACACCGCGAACCCCTTCCTCTCCCCGAGCCCGCTCCCCTATCAGCTCCCGCCGTTCGCCGACATCCGCGACGAGCACTACCGCCCGGCGTTCGAGCAGGGCTTCGCGGAGCAGCTGGCAGAGGTCGAGGCGATCGCGTCCTCCCCCGACGAGCCGACCTTCGAGAACACCATGCTGGCACTGGAGCGCTCCGGGCAGGTGCTGCAGCGCGTCGCCGAGGTGTTCTTCAACAAGAGCTCGTCCGACAGCACCGACTTCACCAACGCACTGGAGGAGGAGATCGCTCCCCTGCTCTCCGCGCACCAGGACGCCATCCGGCTGAACCCCGCGCTGTACGAGCGCCTCCAGTCGCTGCACGAGCGACGCCACGACCTCGGGCTCGACCCGGAGGGCGTCTACCTGATCGAGCGCTACTTCACCGAGTTCACCCTCGCCGGCGCCGGGCTCGACGAGGAGCAGAAGGAGCGGCTGCGGGATTACAACCAGCGCCTGTCCACCCTGACCACGCGCTTCGAGAAGAACCTGCTCGCCGACACCAACGACCTCGCCGTGGTGTTCGACTCGGCCGAGGAGCTCGACGGGCTCGGCGAGGGCGAGCTCTCCGCTGCGACCGAAGCCGCCCGCGAGCGTGGACTCGACGGCAGGTACATCGTCACTCTCGTGCTGCCGACCGGCCACCCGTGGCTGGCGAGCCTCACCGACCGCCGCTCCCGCGAGCGGATCATGGCGGCCTCCCGCGCCCGCGGCATCCGCGGCGGCGAGCACGACAATCGCGAGCTGGTGCTGGAGATCACGCGGCTGCGTGCGGAACGCGCCCGCCTGCTCGGCTTCGACACGCACGCCGCCTTCGTCACCGCCGACGAGACGGCGCACACACCGCAGGCCGTCGCCGACATGCTCGGCCGGCTCGCGCCTCCCGCCGCCCGCAATGCGCGCGCCGAGCAGGCCGAGCTCCAGAAGCAGGCCGTGTCCACCGGGCAGCTCGGCGACGGCGAGACCGTCGAGAGCTGGGACTGGGCGAAGCTCACCGACACCGTGCGTCAGGCGACGTACGACGTCGACTTCGCGGCGATGCGCCCGTACTTCCAGGCGGAGCGGGTGCTGCGTGACGGAGTCTTCTTCGCCGCCACCCGCCTCTACGGCATCACCTTCGAGGAGCGGCCCGACCTGGTCGCCTACCATCCGGACGCGCGCGTGTTCGAGGTACGCAACGAGGACGGCTCCGGGGTCGGCCTGTACATCCTCGACCTGTACACCCGCGACTCCAAGCGTGGTGGCGCCTGGATGAACCCGCTGATCTCGCAGTCCGATCTGCTCGACTACCCGACCGTCGTGGTCAACAACCTCAACGTCCCGAAGCCCGCCGCCGGCGAGCCGACCCTGCTCACGTACGACGAGACCAACACCCTCTTCCACGAGTTCGGTCACGCCCTCCACGGCCTGTTCGCGCGCGTCACGTACCCCAAGTTCGCGGGCACCAACGTCTTCCGCGACTTCGTCGAGTTCCCCAGCCAGGTGAACGAGATGTGGATGCTGTGGCCGGAGATCGTGTCGAACTACGCGGTGCACCACGAGACCGGTGAGCGGATGCCGCAGGAGCTCATCGACAAGCTGCACGCGTCCGAGTCGTTCAACGAGGGCTTCGCCACCAGCGAGTACCTGGCCGCTGCGCTGCTCGACCAGGCTTGGCACTCCATCACCGCCGACGACACGGTGACCGATGTCGCCGCGTTCGAGGCGGCCGCCCTCGCGGCGGTCGGCCTCGACAACCCGGCCGTGCCGCCGCGTTACGCGAGCACCTACTTCGCGCACACCTTCTCCGGCGGCTACGACGCGGGCTACTACTCCTACATCTGGAGCGAAGTCCTCGACGCCGACACGGTCGAGTGGTTCAAGGAGAACGGGGGCCTGACCCGCGAGAACGGCGACCGCTTCCGCAACCGCCTGCTGGGCGTGGGCGGCTCGAAGGACCCGCTGGAGGCGTACCACGACTTCCGCGGCCGGGACGCCGTCATCGACCCGCTCCTCAAGCGCCGCGGCCTCGACGGCTGACTCGGCCCTAGCCCCTTTCCCGCACGACGCTCTAGCCTGAGCGCATCCGTGCGGGAAGGGGGCGCGATGACCACCACCGAGCCGGAGCTCGCCACCCCGTCCGTCCGCCAGCTCGTCCTGCTCTCCGTCCCGGCCGTCGTCATCGGCGTTGTCAGCGCCCTCACTCTGTGGGTGGTCGATGAGGTCGCGGCCGTGATCGATGACGGCATCTGGACCGCACTCCCGAAGGCGCTCGGGGTCGCCCCGTCGTCCGGCTGGTGGATCTTCCTCGTTCTCACGGTGACGGGTCTCGCTGTCGGACTGACCGTGTGGCTGGTCCCGGGTCACGCCGGTCCCGACTCCGCGACGACGGAGCTGGTCGCCGCTCCCCTGAAGATCGGCGTGGTGCCGTCCCTCGCGCTCGCGGCGGTCCTCGGCCTGGCCGGCGGCGTGAGCCTCGGCCCAGAGAACCCGATCATCGCGATCAACGTCAGCATCCTGGTGACGCTGGTCGGGAGGCTGTGGAAGGCCGTGCCCGCGCGGCTGGTCATGCTGATGGCGGCCTCCGGAACCATCGGCGCCCTGTTCGGCACCCCGGTCGCGGCCGCGCTCGTGTTCACCGGGATCGTCGCGGCGGTCAAGGGAGGCGGCGCGCTGTGGGACAAACTGTTCCTGCCGCTGGTCGCGGCCGCTGCGGGGTCGCTGACGATGACGCTGCTCGCCCACCCGCACTTCGGCATCCCGATGCCCGCCTACACGCAGGTGACCGGGTGGGATGTGCTCGCGGCGCTGATCATCGGCGTGGTCGCCACCGCGCTCGGACTGATCGGCGCCGTACTGTTCCCGCTGGCCCACCGGGCGTTCCACGCGCTGCGGCATCCGCTGCTCATCACGCTCGCGGGCGGTGTCGTGCTCGGCCTGCTCGGTGCGCTCGGCGGCCCGATCACGCTGTTCAAGGGCCTCGAGCAGATGGGCACGCTCGTGGTCAACCGTGCCGACTACTCGATTGGCCAGCTCGTGCTGATCATCCTCGTCAAGCTGGTGGCGCTGCTCGTCGCGGCCAGCGCCGGGTTCCGCGGCGGGCGCGTCTTCCCGGCGGTGTTCATCGGGGCCGCTGTGGGAACCCTCGCCGCCGCGCTCGTGCCCGCCGTTCCGCTGCCCGTCGCTGTCGGAGCGGGGGTGCTCGGCATCACCCTCGCGGTCACACGGGACGGCTGGATCGCCATCTTCGTCGGCGTCGCCGTCACTCAGAACCTGCTGGTGCTGCCCATCCTGTCGCTCGCCGTGCTTCCGGCGTGGCTGATGGTGACGAGGGCGCCCGAGTTCCTGATCACGCCGGCGACGATTACGCCGACTTCTCCTCGCGCCGCGGACGGTGCGGGACGATAGTCGGAGCGGCGTTCTCGAGCACGGCCTCCCTGGTGACCACCACCTGCGCGACCTCGGAGCTGGACGGCACCTCGAACATGATCGGGCCGAGCACCTCCTCCATGATCGCGCGGAGGCCGCGGGCTCCGGTCTTGCGGAGCACCGCGAGGTCGGCGATGGCTTCCAGAGCGGAGTGCTCGAACTCGAGCTGCACCCCGTCGAGCTCGAACATGCGCTGGTACTGACGAACGAGCGCGTTCTTCGGCACGGTGAGGATCTGCATGAGCGCGTCCTGGTCGAGCGGCGTCACCGTGGTCACGACCGGCAGACGGCCGATGAACTCGGGGATGAGGCCGAACTTGTGCAGGTCCTCCGGGAGAACCTCGCTGAAGAGGTTGATGTCGTCGCCCTTGGAGTGCAGCGGGGCGCCGAAGCCGATGCCCTTCTTGCCCGCACGCGACGAGATGATGTCCTCCAGACCCGCGAAGGCGCCGGCGACGATGAACAGGACGTTCGTCGTGTCGATCTGGATGAACTCCTGGTGCGGGTGCTTGCGGCCGCCCTGCGGCGGGACCGAGGCGACGGTGCCCTCGAGGATCTTCAGCAGCGCCTGCTGCACGCCCTCGCCGGAGACGTCGCGCGTGATCGACGGGTTCTCGGCCTTGCGGGCGATCTTGTCGACCTCGTCGATGTAGATGATGCCGGTCTCGGCGCGCTTGACGTCGTAGTCGGCGGCCTGGATCAGCTTGAGCAGGATGTTCTCGACGTCCTCGCCGACGTAGCCGGCCTCCGTCAGCGCGGTGGCATCGGCGACCGCGAACGGCACGTTGAGGCGGCGCGCGAGGGTCTGGGCCAGGTAGGTCTTGCCGCAGCCGGTGGGGCCGATCAGCAGGATGTTCGACTTGGCGATCTCGACGTCGTCCATCGTGTCTGCGGAGGTGAGGGTCTGCTTGGCACGCACCCGCTTGTAGTGGTTGTAGACGGCGACGGCCAGGGCGCGCTTCGCCTGCTCCTGGCCGATGACGTACTCCTCGAGGAAGCCGAAGATCTCCTTCGGTTTCGGGAGGTCGAACTCACCCGACGTCTCCTCGCCCGCCTCGGCGAGCCGCTCCTCGATGATCTCGTTGCACAGCTCGACGCACTCGTCGCAGATGTACACGCCAGGACCGGCGATCAGCTGCTGAACCTGCTTCTGGCTCTTGCCACAGAAGGAACACTTGAGCAGATCGGCGCTCTCCCCGATGCGTGCCATCCGTCTCCCCCTCCTTCTTCGGGTGTCTCCGTCGAGCCTAACCCGAGACGGCGACATTGGCGCGCACGCGACGCGATTCGACACGCGGGGGCCTTATGCCATCAGCAGACGCGGCGCCTGCAGCCGACGCGGCCCCGCGTGCCGGACGCGCGAACGCCCCCGTCCGGCGGGGACGGGGGCGTTCCGGGACGCGGAGGCTACTTGACGAGCGCCGGGAGCGTCTTGCGGCTGGTCAGCACCTGGTCGATGAGGCCGTACTCCAGGGCCTCGTCGGCAGAGAGGATCTTGTCGCGGTCGATGTCCTTGTTGACCTGTGCGACCGAGCGGTTGGAGTGCTTGGCGAGCGTCTCCTCCAGCCAGGTGCGCATCCGCATGATCTCGTTCGCCTGGATCTCGATGTCGGACGCCTGCCCCTGGCCGGCCTCGCCGACGGCGGGCTGGTGGATGAGGATGCGCGCGTTCGGCAGCGCCAGGCGCTTGCCCGGGGTGCCGGCCGCGGTCAGCACGGCGGCGGCGGAGGCCGCCTGGCCGAGCACCACGGTCTGGATCTGCGGGCGGATGTACTGCATCGTGTCGTAGATCGCCGTCATGGCCGTGAACGAGCCGCCGGGCGAGTTGATGTACATGACGATGTCGCGGTCCGGGTCCTGGCTCTCGAGCACGAGGAGCTGGGCCATGATGTCGTCCGCGGACGCGTCGTCGACCTGCACGCCGAGGAAGATGATGCGGTCCTCGAAGAGCTTCGCGTACGGGTCCTGGCGCTTGTAGCCGTAGGCCGTGCGCTCCTCGAACGACGGGAGGATGTAGCGGGAGCCGGGCGCCTGCACGCCGCCGTAGGCCGACCCGCCGAGCATGGGGGTGTTCATAGTGATGTCCTTATTCTTCCGGCGTCTGCTACTTGGCGTCCTGGTCGGTTCCGCCGCCGCCGGAGACGTCCAGCGCGGACTCCCGGATGTGGTCGACGAAGCCGTAGTCCAAAGCCTCCTGGGCGCTGAACCAGCGGTCGCGGTCGCCGTCGGCGTTGATCTGCTCGACCGACTTGCCGGTCGCCGACGCCGTGATCTCGGCCAGACGCTTCTTCATGTCGAGGATGAGCTGGGCCTGGGTCTGGATGTCGCTGGCGGTGCCGCCGAAGCCGCCGTGCGGCTGGTGCAGCAGCACGCGGGCGTTCGGCGTGATGTACCGCTTGCCCTTGGTGCCGGCCGTCAGCAGGAGCTGACCCATCGAGGCGGCCATGCCGATACCGACCGTGACGATGTCGTTCGGGACGAACTGCATGGTGTCGTAGATCGCCATGCCCGCGGTGATCGAGCCGCCGGGCGAGTTGATGTAGAGGTAGATGTCCCGCTTGGGGTCTTCTGCGGCCAGGAGCAGCAGCTTCGCGGCGATCTCGTTGGCGTTCTCGTCGCGCACCTCGGAACCGAGCCAGATGATCCGGTCCTTCAGCAGTCTGTCGAAAACATTGGGCTGGATACCCATGTCGGCCATGTTCGCTCCGTTTCCTTTGTCGCTTGGGATCGAATCTATCGGAGCGGGGAACGCATTTCCGCGCTGTTCGCCCTGGGCAGAGCGGGTGTCGGGGGTGACGTGGCCCGGGCGGTCCTGCGCGTCAGTCGTCGTCCAGCGCGGCGCTGTACGCCTCCACCGCTGCCCGGTACTGGGGCAGGTGCGGCACGAGTGCGCCGAGCGCCTCCCGCAGCGCGTCGGCATGCAGGCCGTCGTCGAACAGCGCCAGCGCGGCGAACGCGTGCGCTGCGCCGGCCAGGCGGTGATCGGGCTCGGCCGCGAGGAAGTCGCGCAGCAGTTCCAGCGCCTCCGCCGGCCGGTCGAGGTTGCGCAGCGTGCTGGCGAGCTGCACGATCGCCTGCCCGCGCTCCGGCTCGGCGAGGCCGCCGGCGAGGGCAGCCCGGTAGAGGGGCTCGGCCTCGGCTTCGCGCCCCGCGAAGTCACGGGCGCCGGCCGCCTCGAACAGCGCCGCCGGATCGTCGGCCGGGCGCTCGGCGACGAGTGCGTCGATCGCCTCCACCGTGTCCTGCTCCCCCAGCTCGTCCGCCGCGGCCCAGACCGCGTCCACCCGCTGCCGCCAGTCGTCCATCGCCGTTCCCTTCCCTGTCCACCGCCACTGTTCCGCAGAGGGGTCGCAACACGTCGTTATCCATCGTGCCAGACGGCGTGTGCGTCCCCTCTCGCGGACCGCTGCTGCGCGCGGGACGCGCGAAGGCCGGGCATCCTGTGGGATGCCCGGCCTTCGCGTCAGAGAGAAGTGTTACTCGGCCTTCTTCTTGGCGGCGCGCTTCTTCGGCTTCTCCTCGGCGGCCGGCTCCTCGGCCGGAGCCTCGGGAGCGGCGTCGTCGGCGGCGGTCTCGTCCGCCTCGTCCTCGGGGAGGGCGACGAACTCGGTGAGGTCGACCTTCTTGCCGTTGGTGTCGACGACCTCGGTCTTGCCGAGGATGATCGCGAGCGCCTTGTTGCGGGCGACCTCGCCGACCATCGACGGGATCTGGCCGTTCTCGCTGAGGATCTTGACGAACTCGTTCGGGTCCATGCCGTACTGGGCGGCGCCCTGCACGAGGTACTGGGTGAGCTCGTCCTGGCTGACCTTGACGTTCTCCGCCTGCGCGACCTCGTCGAGGAGGATCTGCGTGCGGAAGGTCTTCTCGCTCGACTCGGTGACCTCGGCGCGGTGCTCGTCGTCCTCGAGACGGTTCTCCTGCTCGAGGTGGCGGTGCACCTCGTCCTCGACCAGCGAGGCGGGGACCGGGATCTCGACCAGCTCGAGGAGCTTGTCGACGAGCTGGTCGCGCGCGGCAGTGCCCTGACCGAACGCCTTGGCCCGCTCGACCTGGCTGCGCAGGCTGGTGCGCAGCTCGCCGATGGTGTCGAATTCGCTGGCGATCTGCGCGAAGTCGTCGTCGGCCTCCGGGAGCTCGCGCTCCTTGACGGCGTTGAGGGTGACGGTGATCTGCGCGTTCTCGCCCTCGTGGTCGCCGCCCATGAGCGGCGCCTCGAAGGTGGTGGTCTCGCCGGCGGTGAGTGTGTCGAGCGCCTCGTCGATGCCCTCGATGAGCTCGCCGGAGCCGATCTCGTAGGAGATGTTCGCGGCGGTGTCGACCTCCTCGTCGCCGATGACGGCGGTCAGGTCGATCTGGGCGAAGTCGCCGGACTTGGCCGGGCGGTCGACGGTCACGAGCGTGCCGAAGCGGCTGCGCAGGCGGTCCAGCTCCTCCTCGACGTCGTCGACGGACACCTCGGCGGCGTCGACGGTGAGGGTGATGTCGCTGAAGTCGGGGAGGGTGACCTCGGGACGGGTGTCGACCTCGATGGTGAGCAGAAGGTCACCCGAGAAGTCGCTCTCGCTGGGCCACTCGGTGATGTCCGCCTCCGGACGGCCGAGCGGACGCACGTCGTTCTCTTCGACCGCCTGGCGGTAGAAGGAGTCGAGCCCCTCGTTGACCGCGTGCTCCAGGACGGCGGCCTTGCCGACCCGCTGATCGATGATGGGCGGCGGCACCTTGCCCTTGCGGAAGCCGGGGATGTTCACCTGCTCGGCGATGTGCTCGTAGGCGTGCTTGATGGACGGCTGCAGTTCCTCCGGCGTCACCGAGATGGTGAGCTTGGTGCGCGTGGGGCTGAGCTTCTCGACCGTGGTCTTCACGATGGCTGGGTTCTCCTGAATGTTCGAACGATGGTCTACTCGCAAGGAACGAGGTCCTCGTCGGGGCGACAGGATTCGAACCTGCGACCTCCCGCTCCCAAAGCGGGCGCTCTAGCCAAGCTGAGCTACGCCCCGGCTACAAGCGGTGCGAAAGACCGTGCGCAAGTCTACTGCACGCGGGCGTCCCCCCGCGTGTACTACGATGGTCGACGGTCGTCCGCAGAGGACGGCCTTCGGGGATGTAGCTCAATGGTAGAGCCTCAGTCTTCCAAACTGATTACGCGGGTTCGATTCCCGTCATCCCCTCCGTTTCTCCCCCGTCATCTCCTGGCCCCCATTTTGGGTGAGGCACTCTCATGTTTGCCGGCGTTAGCCTTCCCGGGTCGAGGGGATGCTTGCGATGACGCACGCGAAGAGACGATGGAATGGGCTGACGACCGGAGCCGTGGCGCTCCTGCTGGTCCTGGGTGGAGTGACGGCGTGCTCGGCGGGCGATGCTCCCGCGGGCCAGAACCCCTCGGCGGCCTCGGACGCCGCCGCGACGAGCACTCCCACCCCGAGCGCCACTCCCACGCCGCCGCCGGTAGTGACCGCGAACCATGTCGGCGAGACCTCGGAGCAGGCGCTCGCCGAGCTCACGGAGCAGGGGCTGCTGGTGTCGTTCGCGGACACCTCGGGTCAGGTCTTGACGAGCCAGCAGGGCTGGTTCGTCGTCGGGCAGGACCCACCGGCCGGCGCTTCGGTGCCCGAAGGCTCCTGGGTCAAGCTGATTCTCCGCGCGCCGGTGGTGACCGCCAGCCATGTCGGCGAGACCTCGGACCAGGCGACGGCCGAGCTCACGCAGCAGGGGCTGCAGGTGTCGTTCGCGGACACCTCGGGTCAGGCCCTGACGAGCCAGCAGGGCTGGTCCGTCGTCGGTCAGGATCCGCCGGCCGGAACGTCGTTGCGCGCCGGGTCGTCGGTCAAGCTGATCCTCAGCCCGCCCGCGCCGCCCGCGCCGCCGGCGCCCGCGCCGCCGGCCGACACCGGCTCGGGTTCAAGCTCCGGCTCCGAACAGGCCGTTCCACCGGGTGGCCCGACAGCGAAGTGCAACGATGGGACGCTCTCCTACTCGGCCCACCACCAGGGCACGTGCTCGCACCATGGCGGGGTCGCGGTCTGGTACAAGTGAGGACCGCCCTCACCGCTGCAAATACGCCAGCACCGCCAGCACGCGCCGGTGGTCGTCCCCCGAGTCTTCCAACCCCAGCTTCTGGAAGATCGACGTCACGTTCTTCTCCACCGCGCCGACACCGATGACCAGCCGGGAGGCGATCGCTGCGTTCGTTCGGCCCTCCGCCATCAGGGTGAGCACGTCGCGCTCGCGGGGCGTCAAGGCGCCCAGCGGGTCCGTGCGCCGCACCAGCAGCTCGCGCACCACCTCCGGGTCGAGCACTGTGCCGCCAGCGGCGACGCGGGTCACCGCGTCGCGGAGTTCGTCCAGGGACGCGATCCGGTCTTTCAGGAGGTAGCCAGTTCCGCCGCGGCCGCTCGCCAGCAATTCCTGGGCGTAGGTGCCCTCCACGTACTGGCTGAGCAACAGCACGCCCACCGACGGGAACGATGCCCGTAGCGCGAGGGCGGCGCGGACTCCTTCGTCGCGGAAGGTGGGCGGCATCCGGACGTCCAGCACCGCGACGTCGGGCGCGAGGGCCGGGAGGGCGGCGAGCAGCGCGTCCGCGTCGCCGAACGCTCCCACGGTCTCGAAGCCGGCCTCGTCGAACAGGCGGATCAGGCCCTCGCGGAGGAGCACGGAGTCGTCGGCGACGACGACACGGAGGGGCGCGGTTCCAGGCACCCCTCCACCCTAGAGCCGCAGAGGGCGCGCGGCCGGGCTCTACGCCAGCGGCAGCCGCGCCCCGATCACCGACGGTCCGCCCTCGGGGCTGTCGACCACCAGCTCGCCCCGGAGCCCGTGCACCCGCTCCGCCAGCCCGCTCAACCCGTGCGCGGGCACGATTACCGCCCCGCCAGGGCCGTTGTCCGTCAGCCACACCGCCAGCCACGGGGCACCCGCGCTGTCGACGGTCGTCTCCAGCACCAGCCGGCCGGCGGTCGCGCCGGAGTGCTTCGCCAGATTCGCGGCCAGCTCGGCCAGCACGTAGTAGGCGTTGCGCTCCACCTCGGGGCTGAACCGCTCCCCCGGCTGCAGCGTCGACTCCACCGTCAGCGGGACGGTGCTGCGCACGGCCAGCGAGTCGACCGCCGCGCCCAGACCGCGGTCCTGAAGGATCGGCGGGGCGAAGCCGCGCGACAGGGCGCGCAGCTCCTCCAGCGTGTCGCCGGCCTGCTTCCGGGCGTCGGCGAGCAGCGACGCGGCCGCCTGCGGGTCGTCGGACAGCTTGCGCTCGGCGGCGGCGATGTCCATCTGCAACCGGATGAGACGCTGCTGCGGGCCGTCGTGCAGGTCCCGCTCCAGGCGGCGCAGCGAGTGGTCCTCGGCGGCGACGGCCGCCCCGCGCTGGGCCGACAGATCCGCGACCTCGCGCTGCAGGGCCTCCGACGGCCACGCGCCGAGCAGGCCGCGGGCGACGGCGTGGTGCAGCAGGGTGAGCGCGCGGCTGACGAACGGCAACGTCGCGGCGAACAGGATGCCAGCGATCAGGTAAAGGATGCGGTCCCCGGCGACCGGGTCGAAAGTCGAGTGGATGCCGAACACGGCGTCCGCCACCACGCGGGACAGGAAGAAGCCCCGGCTCCCGTTCGGGATGAAGCCGAGCCAGATCCAGCCGGTCAGGCCACCCAGCGCCACCGACGTCCAGGCGATGGTGATGCTCCAGGTGATGACGCTGACGATCGGGTTGATGATCATCCCGTGCAGCACGTACAGCCAGTAGTGGCCACTCGCCCAGGGTCCGAAGAGGAAGCGCCAGAACGTGCGCGGCTTGTCGGCGGGCTCCCACACGGGGCGCGGGATGGCCGGCCTCCCCGCCCAGTCCAGCCGGGTCAGCTCGACCACACCGAACCCGCGGGCCGTGTAGAACGCGGCCACGACGATGAAGAAGCCGACATAGATCACGATGGTGCCGAGTCCGGTCCAGAACAGCGACGACAGCACAGACAGCCCGATGATCGCGATCGGCATGGTCAGCAGCAGGAAGCCGAGCTCGCGCGGGACCCCGCGCCACAGCGACCCGTACGAGGTGCGGGCGGCGGCGTCCGGGGCGACGGTGGAGGCGGTCACGGTGTCCACCCTGGCAGACGCGGCGGCCGGGTCGGGGAGGTTGCCCGCGGGCAACGGGACGGTGCTGTGTTCGCTCATGCCACCAGCCTCGCGACCGGACCGACGCGCCCCCATCCCGCGACCCTCCCGAACCGTGCGGGGGTTATCCCCCTCCCCGTCCCGTCAGACGAGCGCGTCGTGCGTGAAACGCCCGGCCAGCAGGGTCGCGGCGACCGGCATGCCGCGCAGCTCGTCCGGCGACGCCGCGAGCGGGTCGGCCTCCACGACGGCGAGGTCGGCGGCCTCGCCGACGGCGACGCGGGTCCGGGTCGACGCGGCCAGAGCCGCCGCCACCGGGATGCGCTGCTCGGGATGCCAGGGCTCCCGGCCGTCGCGCGTACGGCCGACCGCGGACGCGATCGCCGCCCACGGGTCGAGTGGGGCGACGGGGGCGTCGGAGCCGAAAGCGAGCCGTGCGCCGGAGGCGAGCAACGACGCGAGCGGGAACGCGTCGCCGGTGCGGCCGGCCCAGAGCCGGTCGGCGACATCGCGGTCGTCCATCGCGTGCTCGGGCTGGACGCTCGCCGTCACCCCGAGCGCGGCGAAGCGAGGGATGTCGGCCGGGTCGATGAGCTGCGCATGCTCGATGCGGCCTCCCGAGCCGAGCGCCCCGAAAGCGTCCAGCGCCAGCCGGTTCGCCTCGTCGCCGATCGCGTGCACGGCGGGCTCGATGCCGTTCCCGGCCGCGAACCGCAAGTCCGCCAGCAGCTCGTCGGCTGTCAGGTTGGCGACGCCGTGGCCGCCGTTCGGGTACGGGTACAGGCAGAGCGCCGTGCGGGTGTTCAGCGAGCCGTCCGAGATCACCTTGAAGGGGCCCATCGAGAGGAGGCCGTCCGTCCCGTCCACGGCGCGACCGGTGCGCAGTCCCAGGCCGACCGCGTCGGCGATCCGGTCGCGGTAGACGCCGAACTCGACGCGCAGCCCACGGAACCCCGCGGCGAACCGGCGGGTCCAGACCTCCAGGTTCCAGCCGTACTCCAGGTCCACGATCCCGACTACGCCGCGCGCGGCCGCCTGCTGGGCGGTCTCCGCCGCCCACCGGTCGAGCGTCGCGTCGTCGGACGGTGTGAGCCTGCTCGTCAGGGCGAAGCTCTCGTCCTCGCGCAGCAGCGCGCCCTCCGCGCTCGGCGCGAACCGTTCGAACGCCGCGGTGTTCAACCACGAGCAGTGCAGGTCTCCCGCGATCAGCACCACCGGCCAGTCCCCCGCCGCGGTGTCGAGGAGCTCGCGGGTCGGGAGGTCGGGCCACAGGGCGTCATGGAAGCCGAAGCCGACCAGCACGTCCGCCCCGGGATCCGCCTCGGCGCGCCGGCGCACGAGGGCGGCCGCGTCGGCAGCCGACGACGCGCCCGACACGTTCAGGCGGCGCGCGGTCTGCGCCCACTGGGTGAAGTGCACGTGCTGGTCCCACAGCCCCGGGATGAGCCAGCGCCCGTCGAGCGGGATGCGCTCCCGGCTCAGCCCGCCGGGAACCCCCGCCGGATGGATGGACGCGATGCGGCCGTCACGGACCGTGACGTCCACGCGGCGATCCGACCCGGGCAGCCGCGCGTCCGCCAGGACGAACGTCATCGCGCCGCGCGGCGGCGGTCGTGCACCAGCTGCATCTCACGCAGCAGCGCCGGGCTCGCGTACGGCGAGCTGCCGCCGAGTTCGGTCATGATCGAGTCCACGATGTGGTCGGGACGGTTCTGGCTCATCTTCTGCTTGGCGACGATTTTCGTCGGCGTCAACCGCACACCGACCGTGCCGGACGAGATGCGCTCGGCGTAGCGCTCGTCCTCCAGCGTCCCGCGCATCTGCCGTGGGTTCGGCAACTCGCGCTCGAAGTGGTCCACCAGCTTCTCGAGCACCCGGAGATTCTCCTCCGGGCTCAACAGCTCCGGCACCCCGGACAGGTGCACGGCGACGAAGTTCCAGGTCGGCACGGCCGGGTCGGCGTCGTACCAGGACGAGGAGATGTACCCGTGCGGACCCTGGAAGATCACCAGCAGCTCATGCTCGCCCAATTCGTGGAGCTGCTCGTCTGGACGCCCGACGTGGCTCACGATGCTGAGCTCCTCGCGGGAGTCGTCGAGGATGACCGGGTAGTGCGAGGCGACCAGCCCGGTGGAGGCGTTGCTCACGAACGTGCCCCACGGGTTCTCGCGGATGATCCGCTCGATCTCCGTCCGGTCGGCGAGGGTGAAGCTGGGGTTCTGACGCACGAAGCGCTCCTTACTTCTGGTCCTTGGGGCACCAGTACAGCTTGCGGCCGCCCAGCTCCTCCATCACGATGTGCGTGCCGCAGACCCGGCAGGGCAGGCCCTCGCGCTTGTAGACCCAGTGCCGATCCTCGCGCTTGGCCATCGCCTTGCGGTACGACTCCTCGTCCAGGTCGTCCATCGTCATCATCTGACCGGTCTCGACGCCGATCCTCAGCAGGTGCACCCAGTCTCGCCAGAGCTCCCGGACGGTGTCCTCCGGGACGAGCTTGCCCGGGGTGTGCGGGTTCTGGCGGGCGCGGAAGAGCAGTTCGGCGCGGTACACGTTGCCGATGCCGCTCACGACGCTCTGGTCCATCAGCAGCAGGGCGATGGAGGTCGGCTTCTTGCGGACCTTCGCGACGAAGGCCTCCTCGGCCTCCGGGCCGTCGTCCAGCTGCGGGTCGGGGCCGAGCTTGGCGATCACGGCGTCCACCTCGGCGGGGTCCAGCACCTCGCACGCGGTCGGGCCGCGGAGGTCGGCGACGGCGGTGTCCGTGAGCAACCGCACGCGCACCTGGCCGATCGGCTCCGGCGGGAAGACGTCGATATCGGCCTCCACCTTCTCGGACTCCGACATGCGGAGCCGGGTGCGGCGGGGCGCCCCGATGGAGTGAAGCGAGTTCTCGCCCGCCTCGTCGAAGACGGCGCCCTCCTGGCCGGCCGTGCCCTTCTGCTGCGTTTGGCCCATCCGCCCGTTCGCGCTCGCGATGGTCGGATCGACACTGATGTCGCCGGCGAAGTCCCAGGCGCCGTAGATGCCGAGGTGGACGCGCAGCCAGAGCTCGTTGTCGAACTCCAGGAACATCTGCTTGCCCACCGCCTTCGCGGCGATCATGGTGCGCCCGTCGATGCGCTTCGCGTCGTCCGCGAAGCGGCCCTGCGGGGACGACACCGCGACGCGGTGCCCGACGAAGTTGACCGCGAACTGCTTGGCGATCCGGTGGACGGAGTGGCCCTCGGGCATCAGCGGTCCACGTTCTTGCCCGCGATGTCGCCGGTGGCCTCGTATTCCGCGAGCTGCGCGATGCGCCGGACGTGACGCTCCTCCAGCGAGAACGGTGTGGCGATGAAGAGATCGATGAAGCGGGTGGCCTCCTCGACGGTGTGCTGGCGGGCTCCGATCGAGATCACGTTGGCGTCGTTGTGCTGGCGGGCGAGCTCGGCGGTGCTCTCGTTCCACACCAGCGCGGCGCGGACGCCGAGGACCTTGTTGGCGGCGATCTGCTCGCCGTTGCCGGACCCGCCGAACACCACGCCCAGCGCCTCCACGCCGGCCTGCTGGTCGCGGACGACCGCCTTTGCCGCGTTGATGCAGAACGCCGGGTAATCGTCGATCGGGTCGTACTCCGTCGGACCGTGGTCGACGACCTCGTGCCCGGCCCCGGTGAGGTGCGACTGCAGGTGCGTGCTGAACTCGAGACCGGCGTGATCGGTGGCGATGTGGATGCGCATGCGAACAGTCTAGGGAAGGCCGCCGACGCCGCCGTCGCCGCGTCAGTAAGGTGGATCCGGTGGACACGATCCACACCCAGATCCCGCTTTTCAAGGAGTCAGCGTTGCCCGGAGAAAACCTCACCCGCATCGAAGCCCAGGAGCGCGCGTCGCTCGTCCGCACCCACAGCTACGACGTCGCCCTCGACCTGACGACCGGGCCGGAGACCTTCCGCAGCACGACGACCGTGCGCTTCTCCGCCACGGAGGGCGCGTCGACGTTCATCGACGCGATCACGCGCACCGTCCACTCTGTCGTGCTGAACGGCGTCGAACTGGACCCCGCAGAGGTCTCGGACGGCGTGCGCATCCAGCTCGACGGCCTCCAGGCGGAGAACACGCTGACCGTCGACGCCGACGCGATCTACACCAACACCGGTGAGGGCCTGCACCGCTTCCTCGACCCGGTCGACGGTGAGGTCTACCTGTACTCGCAGTTCGAGGTGCCGGACTCCCGGCGCATGTTCACGGTGTTCGAGCAGCCCGACCTCAAGGCCGAGTTCACGTTCACCGTCACGGCTCCCGCGCACTGGGCGGTCGTGAGCAACTCCCCCACCCCGGAGCCCGCGGAGGCCGGCGAGGGCGCCAAGACCTGGTCGTTCGCCGCCACTCCCGTCATCTCCTCCTACATCACGGCGCTCGTCGCCGGCCCGTACGAGTCGGTCCACAGCGAGCTGACCAGCCGCGACGGCCGCACCATCCCGCTCGGCGTGTACGCGCGCAAGAGCCTCGCCGAGTACCTCGACGCCGACTACATCTTCGAGAAGACCCGCGAGGGCTTCGCGTTCTACGAAGAGAAGTTCGACTACGCGTACCCGTTCGAGAAGTACGACCAGCTCTTCGTGCCCGAGTTCAACGCGGGCGCGATGGAGAACGCCGGCGCGGTGACCTTCACCGAGACGTACGTCTTCCGTTCGAAGGTCACCGACGCGATCAAGGAGCGCCGGGTCGTCACGATCCTGCACGAGCTCGCGCACATGTGGTTCGGCGACCTGGTCACCATGAAGTGGTGGAACGACCTGTGGCTGAACGAGTCGTTCGCCGAGTACGCCTCCACGCTCGCCACGGCCGAGGCCACCGAGTGGACCGAGGCCTGGACGACCTTCGCCGCGATGGAGAAGAGCTGGGCGTACCGCCAGGACCAGCTCCCGTCCACCCACCCGATCGTCGCCACGATCAACGACCTGGAGGACGTCCAGGTCAACTTCGACGGCATCACCTACGCCAAGGGCGCGTCCGTGCTCAAGCAGCTCGTCGCGTGGGTCGGCCAGGAGGACTTCCTCGCCGGCGTCGCGCAGTACTTCAAGAAGCACCAGCACGGCAACACCGAGCTCACCGACCTCCTGGTCGAGCTCGAGGCCACCAGCGGCCGCGACCTCACCGGATGGTCCAAGAAATGGCTGGAGACGGCGGGCGTCAACACCCTCCGCCCGGAGCTGACGGTCGACGCCGACGGCACGATCACCGCCTTCGCGATCCTCCAGACCGCCGCCGCTGACTACCCCACCATCCGCCCGCACCGCCTCGCGGTCGGCTTCTACGACCTGGTGGAGGGCCGCCTGGTCCGCACCTCGCGCGTCGAGCTGGACGTCGACGGAGAGCGGACCGAGGTCGCCGAACTGGTCGGGCAGAAGCGCCCCGCGCTCATCCTGCTCAACGACGACGACCTCGCCTATGCGAAGATCCGTCTGGACGATGAGTCGCACCGCGTGGCGCTCGAGCACCTGTCCTCGATCGAGAGCCCGCTCGCCCGCTCGCTGGTCTGGGGCGCTGTCTGGGACGCCACCCGCGACGCCGAGACGCCGGCGAGCGACTACGTGCGCCTCGTGCTCGGCAACATCGCGTCCGAGACGGAGTCGACCACGCTGCGGACCACGCTCAACCAGCTCGTCCTCGCGGCCGGCAGCTACGTCGCGCCCGAGCGTCAGAAGCAGACGAGCGAGGACGCGGCGACCAGGCTCTGGGAGCTCGCGCAGCAGGCCGAGGCCGGCAGCGACGCCCAGTTCCAGTTCGTGAAGTTCTTCGCGGCGCTGGCCTCCACCCCGGAGCAGCTCGCGAACATCGCCGCCTTGCGCGACGGAACGGTGACCCTCCCGGGGCTGACCGTGGACACCGACCTGGCATGGGAGCTCCTCATCGCGCTCGTCGCCGGCGGAGCCGCAGGCGACGCCGAGGTGGACGCCGCCCTTGCCGCCGACAACACCGCCAACGGCGCGCAGTTCGCCGCCCAGGCCCGCGCCTCCATCCCGACCCTCACGGGCAAGCAGGCGGCGTGGGACTCGGTGTTCGGCTCCGACGCGCTGCCGAACACGATCGTCCGTTTCACGGGGCTGGGCTTCCAGCGCGCTGCTGACAAGGAGGTGCTCGCCTCGTTCGTCGCGCCGTACTTCGCGGCGCTGCAGGACGTCTGGGCGTCGCGCACGTACAAGATCGCGGAATACCTCGTCGCGGGCATGTACCCGGCGCCGCTCGCGAACGCCGAGCTCCGCGACGCGACGCGGGCATGGCTGGACGCGAACCCGGAGCCGGCCGCGCTGCGCCGGCTCGTGGTCGAGAACCTCGCGGGCGTCGAGCGGGCGCTCGCGGCGCAGGAGCGGGACGCGCGGGCGTAAGCGGTCGCTGAGACGGAAACGGGGAGTCCGGCTGGTGCCGGCTCCCCGTTTCGTTGCCGTCAGTCCGGTGAAGCGGTTGACGTTCCATCAAGCGTGGAGGTGACCAACCTCCACTCCTCGTCGGTGACGGACGGATCGAGGAATTCGATCACGAGCCGGTCGGATCGGAATCCCGATCTGGCCAGCTTGTACGTCTCGACCTGCGCCTTGGGGTAGCTGCTGAACTTCATGATGCGCACCCGCTCCGACTGGGCTGCCTTCTCGCACCCGAAGCGGCTCGGGCACACTTCATCGGTCACGTCGACGGGTCGCTCGAGCGGCGGGAGGAGGTAGACCGCCGAATCGATGTTCTCCCGCAAATCAATCGTGGCGCGCGGGTCCAAATATGTGCATGAGGCGAGGACCAGGACGCACATGGTGCCCAGGCCTGCGGCTACCGTCGCTCGTTTGCGATTAAGCCTGGACACTCTTAGACCCAGTTGCATTTTTGGGGGTTCCACAGCCAGTTCGGATTGGAGGGGCGCGCCGTCTCGAAGTCCCACCACACCCCGGACAGCCACACGGCGTAGCCGAACTGGGCGTGGCACTTGTACTGCTGTTCGATCGTCGCGCTCACCGGAGTGGGCGGGAAGTTGCGCCACTCGGTCCAGCCCTGGTTCTTCACGATCTCGATTCCGACGAGGCCCTGGGTGTAGACGGCGGCACCCCACGCCGAAAGATGGGTGGACCAGACGCTTGCGCCCTTGTAGCCGTTGTGGCCCGGCCGATTCATCCAGTAGCCGGCCAGCAGCCCGCCACCCACCTCCGGATCGGCCACCACCGGATACGCGGTCGACGCGTCATGCTCGACCACCTGGGTCAGCACCCCGCTGTCGACCACGAAGTGCGTTGGCATGTCCTCGCCGTCGGTGTCCTTGGCCCACGCGGGAAGCACTCCGCCCTGGAACCCGCCTTCGGCGTCCCGGATGACGACCATCCCGCCGTCCAGCTGCTCCAGGCAGCCGCCCGCGGGAAGCGCGATCGTGTAGTCGAAGCGCGACGGGGCGGAGGCGTTATCGATGACCGTGGTGATCTGGACGCTCCCGTCGTCCTTGACCACAGGCACCGTCGTCGTGCCGTTGCGGTTGTCGTAGGAGACGATCCCGTCCGCCTCCACCGTGGCGCGTTCCGCGCGCCCGGCGAACGGCAGGCCGATCGAGATCTCGATGCCGACATGCTCGACGGCGAGTGTCAGGTCGTCGCGGGGATCGGTCGGGATCGCGAACTCGCCGTTCTCCGTCGTGGGGACGTCCGCGACGTGACTGAGCACATCCGACGTGTCTGAGGGTGAGCTCCCCGCCCCGTCGCTCACCGATGCAAGCGCGTCCATGACGTCACTCGCCTCCTCTTCGGCGTAGGCGGGCGTACAGAGTCCCAGGGTCAGCGCTCCCGTCGCGGCAGCGGCGATGGCGATCTTCGTGCGGTGTTGCATGGTCTTCCAATCGGTCGACGACGTCGTCCCTCGCCAACCTAGGTGCGGACACGACGACACATCAACCCATTGCGCCTAATGCATATCACGTACACTGACTCCCCCTCATGCCCTCGCCCGACGCCCGCGACACGCAGGTCGTACCCCGGTTCGATGACGGCAGCCCCTCCGCAGCCCTACTCTCGGAGCCATGATCCAACTCGAACGCCTCACCAAGAGGTTCGGCGGCAAGACCGCTGTCGACGACATCTCGGCGACCATCCAGCCGGGCAAAGTCACCGGCTTCCTCGGGCCCAACGGCGCGGGCAAGTCCACCACCATGCGCATGATCATGGGGCTGGACCGGCCGACGCACGGCACCGCGACCATCAACGGCAAGCGCTACGCCGAGCTGCGGTCGCCGCTCGGCGAGGTCGGCGCGCTGCTGGACGCGAAGGCCGTCCACACCGGACGCACCGCCTACAACCACCTCCTGGCGATGGCCGCCACCCACGGCATCTCCAAGCGCCGTGTGCACGAGGTCATCGGCCTCACCGGCCTGGAGTCCGTCGCGAGCAAGCGCGTCGGCGGGTTCTCGCTCGGCATGGGCCAGCGGCTCGGCATCGCCGCCGCCATGCTCGGCGACCCGGCGACGCTCATCCTGGACGAGCCGGTCAACGGGCTCGACCCGGAGGGCGTGCTCTGGGTGCGCCAGTTCGCGCGCCACCTCGCCGGGCAGGGCCGCACGGTCTTCCTCTCCTCGCACCTGATGAGCGAGATGTCGCAGACCGCCGACCACATCATCGTGCTCGGCCGCGGCCGCATCCTCGCCGACGCCCCGGTGGACCAGATCCTCGCGGGCGCCACGCGCAGCGCGGTCCGGGTCCGCACGCCGGAGGTCGAGCGGCTCGCAGGCGCGATCCAGGGCGGCGACGTCACGATCACCGGCGTGGAGGCCCAGCTCATCGAGGTCACCGGGCTCAGCGCCGCGCAGATCGGCGACGCCGCGGCCGGCGCGGGCATCGCGCTCCACGAACTCACCCCGCTCAGCGCCTCTCTCGAGGAGGCCTACCTCGAACTCACGCAGGACGAGGTCGAATACCACTCGGAGGTCGCCTCATGAGCACCGCAACCGCACCCGTCACCGGGTACGCCCACGCCGAGGTCGGCCGGCTGAGCTTCGTGCGCGTGCTGCGCTCGGAGTGGATCAAGCTGCGTTCGCTGCGGTCGACGTTCTGGACGCTGGTGGGCGTGCTCGTCCTCATCGTCGGCCTCGCCGCGCTGCTGTCGGCCGTGGTGCCGGACGCCTCCACGCTCGGAGCGCGCGCGCCCGCGACTGCGCTCACGAACTTCACGACGAGAGCTGCGACGGCCGGGCTGACCTTCGCGCCGCTCGTCGTCGCGGTGCTCGGCGTGCTCGCCATCAGCGGCGAGTTCTCCACCGGGATGATCCGTTCGTCGTTCGCCGCCGTGCCGCACCGGTTCCCCGTGTTCGCCGCGAAGGCGATCATGCTCTTCCTCGTCTCGTTCGTCGTCGGTCTGGTGAGCTTCGCAGCCTCCTGGTCGATCGCCGTGCCGCTGCTGACAGCGAAGGGCTACAAGGGCGACCTGTTCTCCGACACCACGATGTGGTCGATCCTCGGCGCCGCCGCCTACCTCGGGCTGGTCGCCGTCTTCGCTCTCGGTGTCGGAGCGATCCTGAAGGCCAGCGCGGGCGGCATCGCGACGGCGCTCGGCGTGCTCTTCCTGCTGCCGATCATCTCGGAGCTCCTGCAGGCGCTGCTGCCCAAGCAGACCTGGATCGCCGACTGGTCGCACTACCTGCTCAGCGCGTCGGGAGCCGGGATGGCCGGCCTGGCCAACGGCACCCAGGAGCCCTGGCAGAACATCCTCACCGTCGTGATCTGGACCGCCGTCTCGTTCATCGTCGGAGCGATTCTGCTGCAGCGACGGGACGCGTGACAGCCACGACGACCCCAGCCGACGCCGCCCCGGCCGACCTCGAACTCCCGAGGCCGCCCGGGGCGGTGCGGCGCTACTTCGGCGCCCACCCGCTCGTGGTGGACGCCGTCGTCGCGGGCGTCTACCTGGTGCCGGCGCTCGCCGAGGGCATCGTCCACATGGTGCGGAATCCGAGCCTGGCCTCCGCGATCCAGCTCCTCCTCGTGGTCGTCGCCGGCGCTGCGCTGTTCGCCCGGCGGCTGCACCCACGGGCGGTCTTCGGTGTCGCGATCGTCGTCCTCCTCGTCAGCGTGTTCCTCGGCCGCAACCTCGACTTCGTGCCCGCGGTGTTCGCGCTCTACGCGCTCGCGGTCTACCGCACGGTGCGTTCCGCGTGGATCGGCTACGGCATCACGGCGGTCGTGACCGTCGTCTCCCTCACCATCGCGACCATCGTGTCGGAGGTGCCGGACTTCGCCCCGCTCTCGACGCAGGCGGTGCCGTCCGGCTTCGCCGCGCTCGCGTTCTGCATCGTCGCGGTGCTGATGGGCAGCAACGTCGGCAACCGGCGGCGGTACTTGAACGCGCTCATCGACCGTGCCCGCCAGCTCGCCCGAGAGCGCGATCAGCAGGCGGAGATCGCCACCGCGGCCGAGCGCAGCCGCGTGGCGCGGGAGCTGCACGACATCGTCTCGCACAGCCTGACGGTGATGATCGCCCTCGCCGACGGCTCGGCCGGACTCGTCGGCACGGCGCCGGAACGTTCGGCCGAGACGATGCGGCTGGTCGCGGAGACCGGGCGGGGCGCTCTCGGCGACATGCGCCGCCTGCTCGGGGTGCTGCGCGCGGGCGACGAGGATGCCGCGGCGCACGCTCCGCAGCCCGGGCTCGCCGACCTGCGCGAGCTGGTCGAACGTTTCCGCGCGGCCGGCCTCCCGGTGCGGATCACCGTCACCGGCACGCCGCCCACTGACGTCGGGCAACAGCTCACGGTCTTCCGGGTCGTTCAGGAAGCGCTCACCAACGCTCTCCGTCACGCCTCGCTCGCGACCACGGTCGCCGTGACGATCGAGTTCGGCGAGCGGGTGATCCGCATCACCGTCGACGACGACGCCACGGTGCACACCGAGTCCGTGCCGGGCTCGGGCAGCGGCCTGCTCGGGCTGCGCGAGCGCGTCGCGCTCTACGGTGGCACGTTGGAGGCCGGACCCCGGCGCGGCGGCGGGTGGCGGCTCGTCGCGGAGTTCACGACCGTGCCGCCGGCCGCCGCCGACGCGGCCGCGTCTGATCCGACCTCCGGCCCGGCGCCGACCGCCACCACCGCCACCGCCACCGCGACTGCTACCGAGCCCAGCACGGGCGCCGACCCGACCAGGAGACCCGAATGACCGACCCCGGCTCCGCGCAGCCGACGCTGCGCATCCTGCTCGTCGACGACCAGGCGCTCGTCCGGCTGGGCTTCCGGATGGTGCTGGAGACCGAGCCCGACATCCACGTGGTCGGTGAAGCGGCCGACGGCGCCGAGGCGGTCCGGCTCGCCGTGGAGACCCGGCCCGACGTGATCCTCATGGATGTGCGGATGCCGAACCTCGACGGCATCGAGGCGACCCGGCGCATCGTCACAGCGAACCCGGATGCGCGCATCATCATCCTCACCACGTTCGACCTGGACGAGTACGCCTTCGGCGGTCTGCGCGCCGGCGCCAGCGGCTTCCTGCTCAAGGACGCCCGCCCGGCCGAGCTGACCGCGGCCATCCGTGCGGTCTCCGCGGGCGACGCGGCTGTCACCGGCCGCGTGACCCGCTCCATGCTGGAGCTGTTCGCCGACCGGCTTCCCGCGAGCGGCGCCTCCGGAGCCGCAGCGGCCGACCCGACCGCGGTCCTCACGCCGCGCGAGCGCGAGATCCTCCTCGCGATGGCCGACGGCCTGACGAACGGCGAGATCGGCGCGAAGTTCTTCCTCACCGAGTCGACGGTCAAGACGCACGTCGGCCGCGTCCTCGCGAAGCTGCAGCTCCGCGACCGGGTGCACGCGGTGATCTTCGCCTACGAGAACGGGCTGGTCGAGAGCTGAGCCGCGCCGCGGATTCCAGACGACGCCAAGGGAGCCGTCGGTAGGATTCCGTGCGATGAGCATTCTGAAAGCGGACTTCTGGACCTCGTTCGGCTCGTGGATGGTGGACGCCGGCTGGAACCTCGCGCACGCGGCCGGCATCGTCCTCGGCGCGATCCTCCTGGCCTGGATCCTGCGCGTGGTGATCCGTCGCGTCGTGCGCCAGATCGTCAGCGGGGTCAAGAAGGGCCAGAGCGTCACCGACACCCAGGCGCTGGTGGCATCGCCCCTCGCGGCAGTGCGTGTCGTCCAGCGCACCCGGACGCTCGGGTCGGTGCTGAGCAACATCGTCAACGTCACGATCGGCATCGTCACGATCATCCTGGTCATCCAGGTGTTCGCGCCGGACGCGCTGACGTCCTTCGCCCTCCTCACCGCCGCGATCGGCGCCGGCCTCGGTTTCGGTGCTCAGAACATCGTCAAGGACGTCCTCAACGGCCTCTTCATGGTCATGGAGGACCAGCTCGGCGTCGGCGATGTCGTCGACCTGGGACCGGCGACCGGCGTCGTGGAGGCCGTAGGCATCCGGATCACCCAGGTGCGCGACGTCAACGGCACCCTCTGGTTCGTCCGCAACGGCGAGATCCTGCGCGTCGGCAACATGTCGCAGGGCTGGTCGCGCGTGATCGTGGACGTCGCGGTGCCGTACGACACCGACATCGAGGCGGTGCAGGCGAAGATGATGGAGGCGGCGACCGCGCTCGCGACCAGCCCCAAGTGGCGCTCGCGCATCCTCGACAAGCCGGAGCTGTGGGGGCTGGAGTCGATCTCCGCCGAAGCGATCGTGATCCGGATCGTGCTGAAGACCCGCACCACTGCGAAGGACGATGTCTCCCGCGAGCTGCGGCTGCGCCTCAAGCAGGCCACCGACGAACTCGGCGTCACCCTGCCGTCGCTCTCGGCCGTCGTGCTCTCCGGCTTCGACGGCGCGGGGAGCGTCAACGGCGCCAAGCCGCCGCGTACCCGGCCGACGCCCGTCGTGCCGGACCGGCCGCTCACCGGGCGCAAGGCGCGGGCGGCGGCGAAGCGCACCGCGACGCGGGCGCCGGACCCCGGCGCCATCCGCATCCGGCCGGCGATCGAGACGAAGCCGGACGCCGCGCCTGCGAAGCCGGCCACGCCTGCGAAGCCGGCCACGCCGCGATCGGATGCGGCGAAGCCGACGACGCCCACCACCCCGGCCGACGGCGCCACCACCCTGGCCGACGGCGCCACCACCTCGGCGAAGCCCGCCGCCAAGCCCCGCACGCCGAAACCTCCGGCTGCCGACCAGCCTCCCGCGGAAGAAGCAGAGTGACATGACGACCCTCCCCGCCGAGCCGCCGCTCGGCCCGTCCTTCTTCGAGCAGGTCGGCGGCCACGCGACGTTCGTGCGCCTCGTGGACACCTTCTACCGCGGCGTCGCCGACGACCCGGTGCTGCGCCCGATGTACCCGGAGGAGGACCTCGGCCCTGCCAAGGAACGGCTGACCGGGTTCCTCGAGCAGTACTGGGGCGGCCCGACCACCTACAGCCAGGAGCGCGGCCACCCCCGCCTCCGGATGCGGCACAACCCCTTCAAGGTCAACCCCGACGCACGCGACCGCTGGCTCGCCCACATGCGCGTCGCGGTCGACGAGCTGGGGCTCCCGCCGCTGCAGGACGAGACCCTCTGGAGCTACCTGGAGCGCGCCGCGTTCGCTATGGTCAACACATTCGAGGAGTAGCCCCTCGCCTCCCCGCCGTGCCGAAGGAGCCACGCCATGACCCCTGAACCCGACTGCCTCGTCGTGGGAGCCGGACTCGCCGGGCTGGTCGCGGCGTGCGAGCTGCTGGACGCGGGCAGGACCGTGACGATCCTCGACCAGGAGCCGGCGGCCTCCCTCGGCGGTCAGGCGTTCTGGTCGTTCGGCGGCCTCTTCCTCGTCGACTCCCCGAGCAGCGCCGCATGGGCGTCACCGACTCGCTCGCGCTCGCCCGGCAGGACTGGTTCGGCAGCGCCGGCTTCGACCGGGCGGAGGACCACTGGCCGAAGCGCTGGGCCGAGGCCTACCTCCAGTTCGCCGCAGGCGAGAAGCGCGCGTGGCTGCACCAGAAGGGCGTCCGGTTCTTCCCGGTCGTCGGCTGGGCGGAGCGCGGCGACGGTACTGCGGGAGGCCACGGCAACTCGGTGCCGCGCTTCCACATCACCTGGGGCACCGGCCCCGGCGTGCTGGAGCCGTTCCTCCGCCAGGTGCAGGCCGCCGCCGTGACGGGGAAGGCGCGACTCCTGCACCGCCACCGGGTGGACGAGCTGATCGTGGAGGACGGCCGGGTCGTGGGCGTCCGCGGCGCGGTTCTCAAGCCCGACTCCGCCGCGCGCGGCGCCGCGAGCAACCGGGAACGGATCGCGGACTTCGAACTGCGCGCGCCCGCGGTCGTGGTCGCCAGCGGCGGGATCGGCGGCAACCACGACCTGGTGCGCGCGGCGTGGCCGGAACGGCTCGGCACTCCCCGGACTTCATGCTCTCCGGCGTCCCCGCACACGTCGACGGCCGAATGCTCGGCATCGCCGAGACGGCGGGCGCCCACCTCATCAACGGCGACCGGATGTGGCACTACACCGAAGGCATCCAGAACTGGGACCCGGTCTGGCAGCGGCACGGCATCCGCATCCTGCCCGGGCCGTCGTCGCTCTGGCTGGACGCGCGCGGCGAACGGCTGCCCGCCCCGCTGTTCCCGGGGTTCGACACCCTCGGGACGCTGGAGCACCTCCGCGTGACGGGCTCCGACTACTCCTGGTTCATCCTCACGCAGAAGATCATCGAGAAGGAGTTCGCGCTGTCGGGCAGCGAACAGAACCCAGATCTGACCGGCAAGGACGTCGGCCTGCTCGCCAAGCGCGTCGGCCCCGGCGCGCCCGGACCGGTGGAGGCCTTCAAGGAGAAGGGCGCCGACTTCGTCGTGGCTGACACCCTGGACGAGCTCCTCGCCGGGATGCAGCGCCTGTCGGAGGTCCCGCTCGACACCGACCTGGTCGCCCGACATGTGCGGGAGCGCGACCGGCAGCTCGACAACCCGTTCGGCAAGGACCTCCAGCTCGCCGCGGTCCGAGGCGCGCGCGCCTACCGGGGCGACAAGCTCATCCGCGTGGCGTCGCCGCACAGGCTCACCGATCCGAAGGCCGGCCCGATGATCGCCGTGAAGCTGCACGTCCTCACCCGCAAGAGCCTCGGCGGCATCGAGACGGACCTCGACGGCCGCGTCCTCGGCATCGACGGCGCGCCGGTGCCGGGGCTGTATGCGGCGGGCGAGGCGAGCGGCTTCGGCGGCGGCGGGGTGCACGGGTACCGGGCGCTGGAGGGGACATTCCTCGGCGGCTGCCTGTTCTCCGGGCGGCAGGCCGGGCGCGCGGTGGCGCGGGCGGTCTAGCCGCGCCGCGCAGGCTCGCCTCAGCCTCGCAGGACCTCCTCAGCCTCGCAGGACGTCCTCAGCCGCGCAGGGCCTCCTCAGCCGCGCAGACTCCACGACTGCCGGCGGATGAGCGTGTGCCCACGCCGGGTGGTCAGCCGCGTCCAGGGCCCGGTCTCCAGGATGGCGACCGGCTCCCCCGCGGCAAGGAATCCGAGGCTCTCGGCCGCGAACGCCGCACCGGCAGGGACGTACTCCAGTTCGTCGATCGGACGGCCCCACACCTCGGCGCGCACGCGCTGGACGAGCTGCTCCCCCGTCCCCGTCGGCACCGCCTCCGCCACCTCGGCGATGCCGGCGGCCGCCGTGGCCTGCAGGAGCTCGTAGCTGGTCTCGCCGACCGGTCGCCAGCCGCCGCGGGGCGGCGAGATGCCCGCCCAGGTGACGGACGGCGCCTCCATCGGCAGCCGGACCTCCAACGGGGCGCTCTCGACGGCGCCGTCCACCGCGCCGGACTCGTCGCCGTCGCGGCCCTCCTCCTCGACCGCGCCGGTCTCGGAGGCGGCCGCCGCACTCTCCGCCGCCTCGCGCACGCGCGCGAGCCGGTCGAGCAGCGAGCGGATCGGCACGACCACGTCGAACTCCGCATCGTTCCCGGTCAGGAACGTGCGCAGGCCGAGCACGGTCGGCGTCTGGTCGAGCAGCCCCCTCGGATAGAGGATGGCGGTGTACACGGCGAGCACGCCCGATCCTGCGATCAGGCGCACCGACCCTTCCTCGACGCGGGCGGCGCGCGACAGGTACGTCTGCAGGTCGGCGGCGGCGAGGGTGTCCTGGAGGGAAAACGACTGGCTCATCTGCCCTCTAAGCTACTAGAGACCCCGGACGGAGACACTGTGACAGAGCCCCTGGAATCGCTGCTCACCGCACTCGACCTCACCGACACCGGTGCTCGCACCAGCGAGGACATCTTCACCGGGCCGTCCCAGTGGATGCCGCTGGGCCGCGTGTTCGGCGGCCAGGTGCTCGCGCAGTCCATCGTCGCGGCGACGCGCACGGTCGCCGACGACCGCAGCATCCACTCGATGCACGGCTACTTCCTGCGACCCGGAGACGTCAACTACCCGATCACCTTCTCTGTCGACCGCATCCACGACGGGCGGTCGTTCTCCACCCGCCGCACCCAGGCGTACCAGAACGGACTGCCGATCCTGTCGATGATCGCCTCGTTCCAGGACGACGACGAGGGCCTCGAGCACCAGGTGGACATGCCTGCCGGTGTGCCCGACCCCGAGTCGCTGCCGAGCTCGGCGGCGACGCTGGAGGAGGTCGAGCACCCGGTCGCGCAGTACTGGGCGAGCCAGCGTCCCTTCGACATGCGGCACGTTCCGTCGCCCATCTACCTGTCGGTCGAGGGCGCACACGTCGCCCACCAGGCGGTCTGGTTCCGCTCGATCGGCGACCTCCCGGACGACCCGGCGCTTCACCGTGCAGCGCTCGCCTACGCCAGCGACTACACGATCATGGAGTCGGTCATGCGCCGTCACGGCGTGGCCTGGGCGACCCCGGCCTCAAGGCCGCCAGTCTCGACCACGCGATGTGGTGGCACCGGCCGGCCCGGGTGGACGAGTGGCTGCTGTACACGCAGGAGTCGCCGAGCGCGAACGGAGGCCGCGGACTGGCGCTGGGCCGGATCTTCGGCCGCGACGGACGCCTGGTCGCCAGCGTCGCCCAGGAGGCCACCCTCCGGGTGCCGGACGCGGCGAAGCTGCGCGACTGACGCCGACGTGCCGGCTCAGCCGAACGTGGTGCGCAGCAGCACGGTGCCGTTGCCCGCAGCGCGGATGTCGATCGCCGCGATGTCCGACAGCGGCACGCTCGTGGTCGCCGCCGGCTCGACCACGGTTCCCTCCGCGGCCTTCCAGGTCGAGATCTGGGTCTGGTGACCGGACCGGTCTGTGACGACCATCGCATACGTCCAGGTGCGACCGCCGTCGCCGCCGACCTTGGCATACGCGCAGCGCGAGTCGATCCGCGTACCCCACGGCTCCGAGGTGAGGTGGAGGTCGGCGGACAGTGCGCTCGGCTCGACCTGCTCCATCGCGACGCTCGTGCCCGCGGGGGCGCCGGGCTCCAACGCAGGGACGGCGATCGCGATGGCCCCCACGAGCACGGCCGCCGCCGCAGCGGCGAGACCGCCCACCAGCCAGCGCGACCGCCTCCTGCGCCGCCGGGCGGCGTCCAGCAGCGACGGGAGCACCTCGGCGCCGAGCCCGGCGTCCTGCGGCGCCTCCTCGTCGAGCAGTGCGAACGCCTGCTCCCGGGGCACCCGGCCGAGCAGACCCGGCATACCCGCGAGCTCGGCGACCGCGGCCGAGCAGCGCCCGCACTCGCGCAGATGCTCCTCGAACTCCTTGCGCTCGGCAGGAGCGAGCGCGCCGAGGACGTACGCGGCGTCCCAGGTGGCGAACTCGTCGTGGTTCATCGCTCCGTCACCCCTCTCTCCTGCAGCGCGAGCCGCATGGCCCTTAGTCCGTAGTGCAGCCGCGACTTGACCGTGCCCTCCGGAATCTCCAGCTCCCGGGCGATCTCCGCGATGGATCTGCCGCCGTAGTACGCATGGACGATCACCGCCCGATGCTCGTCCGAGAGCTCGGCGAGCGCGTCCGAGACGAGCCAGGCGTCGAGGACGGCGTCGGCGCCGTCGTCCGGCGACGACGGGCGCTCCGGGAGGGTGTCGGTGCCGAACTCGTGCTGCGCGTGCGCGCTGCGCTTGTCGTCGATGACGATATTGCGGGCGACTGTGAACAGCCAGGCGCGGGCGGACTGCTGCGTCTGATCCAGCACAGCGGGCTTGCGCCAGGCGCGCAGCAGGGTCTCCTGCACCACATCGTCGGCCATCGCTCGGTCGCCGGTGAGATGGACGACGTAACGCCAGACCGCCTGCGCGTGCTGGTCGTGCAGCTCCCGCAGCAGGCGCGCGTCCTCATCCGGCATGGTCACCTCCTGCACTAACCACGGAGACGGTGTGGGAAAAGTTCAGAACTCCATGGATGAAACGAAAGCCGACAGCCTCCCGTGCCTAACCTAGGAGAAAGCACTGCCGACCGGGAGGATCCACGATGACCGAAACCGCGCCGCTGACGCGCCGCACTCTCGTCCAGATCGGCGGCGTGTCCGCAGCAGGCGCGGGGCGCTGCTGCTGGCGGGCTGCACGCCGCAGGGCTCGGGTGCGTCAGGCGACGGATCGGGGAACGGGAACGGCGGCACGGCCACCGTCGCTCTCTCTTCGATCCCGGTCGGCGGCGCCGTCTCCGCGCAGCTCGGTTCGACGCCGATCGTCGTCTCGCAGCCGTCGGCCGGCACGGTGGTCGCGTTCAGCGCGGTGTGCACGCACGCGGGCTGCACCGTCGCCCCGCAGGGCAGCGAGTTCGACTGCCCGTGCCACGGCTCGGTGTTCGACGGCACGACCGGGGACGTCATCAACGGTCCCGCGAGCACGCCGCTGACGAAGCTGACGGCGAGCGTCTCCGGCGACAAGGTCACCGTCACCCAGTGACGCCTCACCGCCGAGGGGCACGCCAATGCCCCTGAACCAGCGTCTTAGGGGCGTTTACGTCGACCTGGCGTGGGCATCGGCGGCGGCGACGTGCTCAGCGTTTGGTGAACTGGACGGGATCGTCGAGATAGGGCGTCCAGGCATCGCGCTCGTGGTCGTTGATCCGGCGCGGGCGCTCGGTGGCGGCGTCGACCAGCACGATCGTGGTCGCAGCGCGTGAGAACAGCGTGCGCGGGTCTGCGCCGTCCGGCGACCACACCTCGTAGTTGACCTCCAGGCTCGCGCCGCCGAGCCTGCCGAGCCAGAGCTGCACGTCCAGCGGCTGCCGCAGGTACGGGATGGGGGCGAGGTACTCGATCTCCTGCCGCGCGATCAGCGTGAGCGTGTCGGCGCCGGGCCGGCCGTCGAGCACCGCCGTCGAGCCGCCGACGGCGTGCTCGTCGCTCGACCAGAACGCCTCGATGCGCGCCTCCTCCAGGAGGCGCAGCATCGCGGCGTTGTTCACGTGGCCGTAAGCGTCGAGGTCGCTCCAGCGGAGCTTGATCGGAACGTGCAGACGCATGACGGCGTCAGTCGCGCGTGAGCTTGCGGTACGCGGACCGGTGCGGCTTCGCGGCGTCGGCGCCGAGGCGCTGGACCTTGTTCTCCTCGTACGCCTCGAAGTTGCCCTCGAACCAGTACCAGTCGGACGGGTTCTCCTCAGTGCCCTCGTAGGCGAGGATGTGCGTCGCGATGCGGTCGAGGAACCACCGGTCGTGGGTGATGACCACCGCGCAGCCGGGGAACTCGAGCAGGGCGTTCTCCAGGCTGGAGAGCGTCTCGACGTCCAGGTCGTTGGTCGGCTCGTCGAGCAGCAGGAGGTTGCCGCCCTGCTTGAGCGTCAGTGCCAGGTTGAGCCGGTTGCGCTCACCGCCGGAGAGGACGCCCGACTTCTTCTGCTGGTCCGGTCCCTTGAATCCGAAGGTGGAGACGTAGGCGCGCGACGGCACCTCGGTCTTGCCGACCTGGATGTAGTCGAGCCCGTCGGACACGACCTCCCAGACGTTCTTGTTCGGGTCGATGCCGCCACGGGTCTGATCGACGTAGGAGATCTGCACGGTCTCGCCGACCTTCAGGTCGCCGCCGTCGAGTGGCTCCAACCCGACGATCGTCTTGAACAGCGTCGTCTTGCCGACGCCGTTCGGGCCGATGACGCCGACGATGCCGTTGCGCGGCAGCGTGAAGCTGAGGCCGTCGATCAGGACGCGGTCGCCGAAGCCCTTCTCGAGGTTCTTGGCGTCGATGACGATCTGGCCGAGGCGCGGCCCCGGCGGGATCTGGATCTCCTCGAAGTCGAGCTTCCTGGTCCGCTCCGCCTCGGCCGCCATCTCCTCGTAACGCGCCAGACGCGCCTTGGACTTGGCCTGACGGCCCTTGGCGTTGCTGCGGACCCAGTCGAGCTCGTCCGAGAGCCGCTTCGCCAGCTTGGCGTCCTTCTTGCCCTGCACCTCGAGCCGGTCGCGCTTCTTCTCGAGATAGGTCGAGTAGTTGCCCTCGTAGGGGTAGAGGTGACCGCGGTCGACCTCGGCGATCCACTCGGCCACGTGGTCGAGGAAGTACCGGTCGTGGGTGACGGCGAGCACGGCGCCGTGGTACTTGGCGAGGTGCTGCTCGAGCCAGAGCACGCTCTCGGCGTCGAGGTGGTTGGTCGGCTCGTCGAGGAGCAGGAGGTCGGGCTTCTGCAGCAGGAGCTTGCAGAGCGCCACGCGGCGCTTCTCACCACCGGAGAGCGTGTTGACCGGCCAGTCCCCCGGCGGGCAGCGCAGGGCGTCCATCGCCTGCTCGAGCTGCGAGTCGAGGTCCCACGCGTCGGCGGCGTCGATCTGCTCCTGGAGGGTGCCCATCTCGGCGAGCAGCGTGTCGAAGTCGGCGTCCGGGTCGGCCAGCAGCCCGGAGATCTCGTTGAACCGGTCGACTTTGTCCTTGATCTCGCCGACGCCCTCCTGGACGTTCTCGAGGACGGTCTTGCTCTCGTCCAGCTTCGGCTCCTGCATGAGGATGCCGACCGTGTACCCGGGCGACAGCTTGGCGTCGCCGTTGGACGGGGTGTCGAGGCCGGCCATGATCTTCAGGATGGTCGACTTACCTGCGCCGTTCGGTCCGACGACGCCGATCTTGGCGCCCGGCAGGAACGCCATGGTCACATCGTCGAGGATCACCTTGTCACCGACGGCCTTGCGGGCCCTGACCATCGAGTAAATGTATTCGGCCACTCTGTTCCTGTACTCCCTGTCTCGGACTCGCCGGGCTCGAAGCCCTGTACGAGGATACCGGGAACTACCAGTCGATCGGCCGGGTCTGGCCGATCAGACAGCCTCCGGTCGCGAGGGTGGGGCTCGTGAGGCTGGTGTAGCCGCCGGAGTCCGCCCCGTACTGGCCGATCACACAACTCGCTCCGAATTGGACCGAGAACTGGATCGACGGTGCTTTCAGACCGATCGTGGTCGTGTCCGGCGTCAGCTCCATGTCCGACTTGGCGAACCCGGCGGCGACGAGCGCGTCGATGAAGTCGCGCCCCTGCGCGGCGGGCTTGGCAGCGATCGTCCCCTTGTTGACCTTGTCGAAGTACGGCAGGTTCTGCTCCGCCGTGCCGCCGGGGATGAGCGCCGGCGCCGCGCTCGCGGTCGGCGTGGGCGTCGGCGTCGCCGAGTCCGAGGCTGTCGTGCGCGGCGCGGGATCGGTCGTCGCCGAAGGACGAGCCCCGGCGCACCCGCTCAGGAGCAGCGCCGACGCGACCGCCGCACCCGCGAGCAGGACGGCGGCAGGTCGGGCGGGCGCTCTCATGCTGTACACCCTAGGGCCCGGCGCCTCGGGGATTCCTCCGACTTCCGGGCGTCTCCGGCAACCCCGAAGGCGGCTCCGACTCGCCGTCGCCCCCGCCCGGCAGGTCGAGAGCGGCCATGCGGCGCGTGAATTCGCTGCGGCCCCAGCTCAGATCGTGCCCGATCGCCTCCGCCTCGATCTCGACCGTCACGCCGAGCTGTTCACCCTCCCAATCGCGCACGCACAGCCTCCCGGCCACCACAAGCGGGTCGCCGCACGCGATGCACGCCGCCGCGCTCACCGCGAGCTCGTCGAACGCGGTGACCGTGAACCAGTTGGACTGAACCCCCGCATCGCTCACCCCCGAGCGCCGTTCGCGCCTCCGGTCGTTCGTCACGAGCCGAAAGCTCGTGATCGCCGCGCCCGCCTCCGGTTCGACGTGCCGCGGTCTCGTCGCCACGGTGCCTCGTACCGTCACCGTCTCCGCCATGTCCTCCCCCGTTTCCGCGACCTCCCGTGAGGCCGTGGGTCAACGATGGCCGAACCGGAAGCTGCACCGCCGCGAAAACGGAGATCCGTGGAGAACACGCGAAACGGTCAGCCTGTGGAGGACAACGCGGCACGCGTCAGGCGGTCACGTATTGCGCGTAGGACGCCCGGATCTTGTTCACCTTGGGCAGCGCGACTGCCAGGCAGTAACCCTGACCCGGGTTCTTGGCGAAGAAGTCCTGGTGGTAGTCCTCCGCGCGGTAGAACGTCCCGAGCGGCTCGATCGTGGTCACGATTCCGCCCTCCCAGTACTCGGACGCCCGTTCGCGCGCGGCCTCGAACAGCGTGCGCTGCTCCTCGCCGTCGAAGAACATCGCCGACCGGTACTGGGAGCCGACATCGGCGCCCTGCCGGTTGAGCTGCCGCGGGTCGTGCAGCGTGAAGAAGACGTCCAGGATCACCTCCGCCGGGACGACCTCCGGGTCGAACGTCACTGCGACCGCCTCGGCGTGCCCGGTCGCACCGGTGCACACCTCCTCGTAGCTCGGGTCCACGGCGGTGCCTCCGGTATAGCCGGACACCACGTCCTGCACGCCGCGGAGCACGCGGTAGACGGCGTCGAGGCACCAGAAGCACCCGCCGGCGAGGACGAAAGTCTGCATCGGTCCATCCCTTCGATCGGTCCGACCCCCATTCTGCTACGGCAGCGACCCTCCGCGAGCTTCGCAACGGGATGCGCGACACAGCGCCGCCGCTGCCCGGCCGGAACGGTCCGCCCCGCTAGCATCACCGCATGCAGTGGTGGAATGACTTCGTCGATTGGCTCAACTCATCGGCCGCGCGGCCCGCGGTCTTCAACGCGGCGGTCCTCGCGATCGCCGTCATCGTCTCCGGTCTTCTCGCCGCGTGGATCGCGCGCGGCGCCCTCCGTGGACTCCTGTCGCGCACCGATCGTCAGCAGAAGGCCAGCGCGATCGCCGCGCTCGTCGACGCGGCGACCGAGGCGTCCGTCTGGAACTCGCTGACTCCGGCCGAGCAGGTGCTCTCCGACCGCGCCGTCGGCCAGGCCGACATCCTCGTGCGGCTCCTGCCGATCAAGGGCTCCGGCATCGCCGCCAACTGGGCGGGGCACCAGCTCGCCGAGATGAAGCGCGCGTCCGCGACCTTCGGCTACCAGCTCGACCCGGCCGTCGCGGAGTTCCGCGACCGGCTGATCGAGTGGCAGAACAAGCCGAGCCGCGCGCGCCGCATCTTCCAGGGCGACCTCGAGCGCTGGCGCTTCGAGAGCGCGGACCCGAGCACCTCGCTGGTGGCCCAGCAGGACGCCTGGGTGGCGCAGCAGCACCACCAGCAGTACACGGCGCCGGACGCCGCGACGGAGGAGACGGTCCCGGCCGCGACCTACACCCCCGCGGCCGGCGCTCCGGCGGCGACCGCTCCCCACTCGGCTGCCCCCGCGGCGCACAGCGACTCCGCTTTCACGTCCGCCAACTACCCCACCACGGGCGGCGCCAACGACGAGACCCCGCTCCCGGTGTCCGCGTTCGCCGCGTCCGGCGACGAGAACGACACCACCCCCGACCCGCGCTTCGGTCAGCCTGTCGGCTGACCCCGCGCACCCGAGCCTCACCACGACAGAAGGGGCGCCGACCATCCGGTCGGCGCCCCTTCTGCGTGCTGAGGAGGCGGGAGCTCAGCGGCTGTAGTCGCCGCGCGTCGTCCACCAATCGTCGAACATGCTCGCCGGCACCCGGCGCTTGTGCTCGGTCGCCAGGTAGCGCGTCTCGATCGCCGACGCGATCTCCTCCGCGACGTCGCGGCCCTCGAGGAAGTCGTCGATGTCGCTGTACCGGATGCCCAGGTTGGCCTCGTCGGTCTGGCCCGGGTCGAGGTCGAGGAGGTCGGCGGTCGGCGGCTTCTCGTAGAGACGTGCGGGCGCCTGCAGGTGCTCCAGCAGCGCGCGGCCCTGCCGCTTGGTGAGGCCGCTGAGCGGGAGCACGTCGGCGCCCCCGTCGCCGTACTTGGTGAAGAAACCGGTCACGGCCTCGGCCGCGTGGTCGGTGCCGACCACGAGCAGTCGGTGCTGGCCGGCGATGGCGTACTGCGCCACCATCCGCACGCGCGCCTTCACGTTGCCCTTGTTGAAGTCGGTCATCGCCTCGCCGACGGCGTCGCCGAACTCGGCGTCCACCCCGTCCACGCCGCGCTTGATGTTGAACTCGATGGTGCGCTGCGGCCGGATGAACGACAGCGCGAGCTGCGCGTCCTCCTCGTCGTGCTGGACGCCGTACGGCAGGCGCACCGCGATGAACTCGGCCTCGACCCCCTCCACGGCGAGGCGCTCGACCGCGAGCTGGCAGAGCCGGCCGGCGAGGGAGGAGTCCTGGCCGCCACTGATGCCGAGCACGAACCCGGACGCGCCGGTCGCCCTCAGGTAGCGCACGAGGAAGTCGACGCGCTCGGCGACCTCCTCCGCGGCGTCGACGCTCGGCGTCACGTTCAGCTCATCGATGATCCTGGCCTGGAGTTCACGCATGCTGCCACGATACTGGGCGCGGATTTCGTCCGTGTGAACTCCCCGCGCGCCAGGCGCTCGCTCTAGCATCGGCCGCATGAACCCGCTCGTCGGAACGATCGTGCTCGTGCCGCTGCTGGCCGTCGTCGCCGCCCTGGTCGCCTCGGCGGTGGGGAGGGTGGCGAAGATCCCGCTCGTGGTGTTCGAGATCGTGCTCGGAATCCTGGCCGGACCGAGTGTGCTGGGCTGGGTTCCGGCGTCGGACGCGCTGCACGCGGTCGGTCAGTTCGGCCTCGCCTTCCTGTTCTTCATGGCAGGGAACGAGATCGACTTCCACGCCATCCGCGGCCGGCCGTTGCGCCGGGCCTCCCTCGGCTGGGTCGTCTCGCTGGTGGCCGGGGTGCTGCTCGGAGTGCTGCTCGCCCCGACCGCGATCGCCGGCGTCTATGTCGGGATCGCGCTGTGCTCGACCGCGCTCGGGACGCTCACGCCGATGCTGCGCGACGCCGGCGAGCTGCGCACCCCGTTCGGCCTCGCCGTCACGGCTGTCGGCGCCGTCGGCGAGTTCGGGCCGCTGCTGGCCATCTCGCTGTTCCTGTCCGGACGGAGGCCGCTCGCCGCCGCCCTGGTGCTGATCGCGTTCGCCGTCGTCGCGGCCGGCGCAGTGTGGTTCGCGGCGCGGGGAGGCCACGAGCGGTTCCACGCGCTCGTGCGCGCCACCCTGCACACCAGCGGGCAGTTCGCCGTCCGCGTCGTCGTGCTGGCCGTCGCCGCGCTGGTCGGGCTGAGCCTCGCGCTCGGGCTGGACATGCTGCTCGGCGCGTTCGCCGCGGGCGTCGTCGTCCGCGTGCTGCTCTCCGGGGCGGCCGAGGAGGACGCGAAGCTCATCGAGACGAAGCTGGAGGCCGTGGCGTTCGGCGTCCTCGTCCCGGTCTTCTTCATCGAGACGGGGATCACCTTCGACCTGCGCGGGCTCCTCGGCGACCCGCACGCCCTGCTCCTGCTGCCGATCTTCCTCGTGCTGCTGCTGATCGTGCGCGGCCTCCCCGGCTCGCTCGCCGCCCCGCGCGGCTCGACGGTCGCCGACCGGGCGTCACTCACGCTGTTCAGCGCGACCGGGCTGCCGATCATCGTCGCCGTGACGAACATCGGCGTGAAGGACCACGACCTGACCTCCGGGACCGCGACGGCCCTGGTCGGCGCCGGGATGCTGTCGGTGCTGATCTTCCCGGTCGTGGCTCTGCTGCTCCGGCAGCGCTCGGCCGACGGCGGCGTGCGGCCTCCCGACCCGGACCGCATCCCGGTTGTGGGCTGAGGCGGGATCACGGCACCCGGGTGACCGCCCGGGCGAGGATGGCGGTGGTGAGCGCCTCCACCGGCTCGCGCGCCGCCGACGGGTTCGACAGCAGCGTGAAGTCCACATGCCCGAGTTCCGGGAGGCCGAACCGGTTGGTGACCTTGATGAGGTCGGTGGGGATGAGGGACCGCGGGAACACCGCGACCCCGAGGCCCGCGCGGACGGCGGCGAGGACACCGTTGACCTCGCGGGTGTTGCAAGTGATCCGCCAGGTGCGACCCACGGCCTCCAGCGCCTCGATCGTGATCTGCCTGCTGAGGCTCGGCCCTTGGTAGGCGATCAGCGGCACCGGCTGATCGGGCTCCAGCGCCGTCTTCTCCTGGCCGATCCAGACCAGCTCGTCCGTCGCGACCACCGTCCCGTCGGTGGTGCCGGGGTTCTGCTTGATGAAGATGAGGTCGAGGTGGCCGGCCTGCAGCCGGCGGTGCAGCGGACCGGACTGGTCGACGGTGAGCTCGAGGTTGACCTGCGGGTTCTGCTGCCGGAAATGCCGGAGGATGCGCGGGAGGGTCGTGATCGCGAGGTCGTCGGCCGCGCCGAACCGGAGTCGCCCGCGCATCGCCGACCCGCTGAAGTAGCTCTCCGCCTCGGCGTGCGCGGCGAGGATCGCGCGGGCGAACTCGGCCATCGCGTCGCCGTTGTCGGTCAGCCGGACCTCCCTGGTGTCGCGCGAGACGAGCTGGCGCTTGGCGGCCTGCTCCAGCCTCCGGACGTGCTGGCTGACGGTCGGCTGGCTGATGCCGAGCCGCTGGGCCGCGCGGGTGAAGGAGCGCGTGTCGACCACCGCGAGGAACGTGCGCAGGAGGACGGGGTCGAACATCGGATGCTCCGTTCGCGGCAGTTATTCGGAAAGCCAATGGGAGTTATAGCTTCAATTCGCTCAAAGAATACCGCCGATTACGTACGGTTGAAGGAGGACAAGAACAGACCATACGGAACCAGGAACGCAGGAACGACTCGTGGCGAACTCCACAGCAGCAGCCCCTCCCACCGGCCCGATGCCCGTGCTCAGCGCACGTCCGCCATGGCGCGAGACCTTCATCTCGCTGCGCGTGACCAACTACCGCCGCTTCGCCGCCGGCAACCTCGTCGCCAACACCGCCGTCTGGATGCAGCGCATCGCGATGGACTGGCTGGTGCTGCAGCTCTCCGGCAGCGTCGCCGCAGTCGGCGTCACCGTGTTCATGCAGTTCACGCCGATGCTGCTGTTCGGGCTGTGGGGCGGTGTGATCGCCGACCGGTACTCCAAGCAGCGACTGCTGGTCTGCACGCAGTCGGCGGCGGCCGCGCTCGCCGCGCTGCTCGCGACGCTGACCCTCACCCACGCCGTTCAGGTCTGGCACGTCTACGCGATCTCGTTCGTGCTCGGGCTCGTCACCGTCGTGGACAACCCCGCACGCCAGGTCTTCGTCAACGAACTCGTGGGCCCGAAGTACCTCCGCAACGCGATCAGCCTCAACTCCTCGATCTTCCAGCTCGGCGGCCTCATCGGTCCGGCGCTCGGCGGCATCCTGATCACCGCGGTGGGTGGAGGCTGGTCCTTCGTCATCAACTCGGCCGCGTGCCTCGCCGTGGTCGGTGCGCTGCTCAGCCTCCGCACGAGCGAACTGCACCACTCCCCGGCGGCGCCGCGCGGCAAGGGCCAGCTCGCCGAGGGGATGCGATACGTGCGCCGCAAGCCGGTCATCTTCTGGACCGTGGTGATGGTCGCGGTGCTGGCGGTCTTCGCGTTCAACATGCCGGTGTTCCTGGCCGCCTACGCCAACAACGTGTACGACGTGGGGGCACGGGGCTACGGGATGTTCAACGCGCTCGTCGCCGCGGGCGCGCTCGCCGGTGCACTGGCCTCCACGCGCCGCACGTCGGTGCGTCTGTCGATGGTGGTGGGCACGGCCGCGGCCCTCGGGATCGTCCAGGCGCTCGCGGGACTGGCGCCGGACCAGATCGCCTTCAGCGTGCTGCTGGTCGGGATCGGCGTCGGGAACCTGCTCTTCATCACGGCGGCGAACTCGCTGGTGCAGATGTCGTCGAACGTCCAGATCCGCGGCCGCGTCATCTCGCTGTACATCCTGGTGCTGCTCGGCGGCCAGGCGATCGGCGGCCCGCTGATGGGCTGGGTGGTGGAGGCCGTCGGGCCGCACATCGCGATGGCCATCTCGGGACTGGTGCCGGCGGCGGCCGCGGTCGTCGTCGCTTTGATGATCGCGCGGAACGCCAGCCTGCGGCTGCGGTTCGGGCTGCGCGGGCGGCGGCCGGTGATCGCGATCGTGAACCGGGCGGGGAAGGCCGGGGCGAGGCTGTAGGGCGGGGCGGCTACGGTATCGTGGAGGCCGCGCCCCCGTAGCTCAGCGGATAGAGCAGGAGCCTTCTAATCTCTTGGTCGCAGGTTCGATTCCTGCCGGGGGCACCACACGCTCACCAAGTCGCGATTCGGACCGAATGTCGCCTTTGGCGTCGCCATTCGCCACATTCGTGCCGAATGTGAATTCGCGATCTGCGCTCGCGACGTGGTCAGAGGGCCCGCGCCGCCGCCACCAGCACCTGGTTCAGCGTCGGCACGCCCTCCGCCCGGAAGACCTCGGCGCCGTCCCCGCCGAGCACGATCACGGTCGGTGTCGATCGGATGCCGTCCGACTCGGCACGCGCAGGGTCGCGGGCCACATCGCGCTCGGTCACGCGCAGCCCGGGGACCAGGCGCACCGCCTCGGCGAGCACCGCGCGCGTCTGCATGCACGGCTCGCAGAAGGCGGACGTGTACAGGGTGAGGCCGACCTCCCGGGTGACGGGACGGTCAACGGCGGGTGTCGCATCCACGTCGACCAGTGTACGTCCGGCGAATTCCCGGCGACCATCCCGCGACAGCGCCCGGCGCGTCACCCGCGCGTCACCGCGGCGACCGACAATCGGGGCGTGAGCAGGACCGCCTACACACGTTACGTGGCCCTCGGGGACTCGATCACCGAGGGGCTCTGCGATCCCGCGCCCGCACGGCCCGGCGCCTGGCTCGGCTGGGCCGACCGCCTCGCCGGCATCCTCGACGGCGACGCGCGGCTCTCCGGCGCGACCGTGGAGTTCGCCAACCTCGCCGTGCGCGGCCGGCGGATCGCGGACGTGGTCGGCGAACAGGTGCCCGGCGCGCTCGCGCTGCAGCCCGACCTGGTGTCGGTGCTGGTCGGCGCCAACGACCTGATGAATCCCACCGCCGACCCGGACGCGCTCGCCGAGCGGCTCTCCGACGGGGTGCGGATGCTGCGGGAGCGCGGGACGACGGTGCTGCTGGCGAACCTCTTCGACCCGCAGTTCGCGTTCTTCCTCAAGCCGTTCCGCGGGCGCGCCGCGGTCTTCAACGCGAACATCTGGAGCATCGCGCGCGACCACCACGCCGTCGTGCTGGACGTCTGGGGCGTGCGCGAGTTCCGCGACCCGGCCATGTGGGGCGCCGACCGCGTCCACCTCAGCTCGCGCGGGCACCGGCTGCTCGCGTCGCACGCCGCCCACGCGCTCGGCGTACCCTACGCGGAGACCGCTCCCGCCGAGGGGACCGCCGCGCGCGCCGGAACCGCGGCGGAGGCCCCCACCCCTCCGGACGACCTCCCGCTGCGCACCTGGCTGCGGGTGCACGCGATCCCGTGGGCGGCCCGGCGCCTGCGCGGGATCTCCTCCGGCGACGGGCTCAGCCCCAAGCTCCCGGAGGCGCTGCCCGTGCGCAGCCAGGCCCTCGTCCCCGGACAGCCGCGGATGGTCGGAGGCCCGCACTAGACTTGCGGGCATGGCTGCCTCAAGTGATCGACTGGTCTGGATCGACTGCGAAATGACCGGACTCGACCTCGAGGTCGACGAGCTCGTCGAGATCGCCGTGGTCATCACCGACTTCGAGCTGAACGTGCTCGACCCGGGGCTCAACATCGTGATCAAGCCCGACGCCTCCGCGCTCGCCAACATGAACGACTTCGTACGCGAGATGCACACCACCTCCGGCCTCATCGAGGAGATCCCGGACGGCAAAAGCCTCGCCGAAGCCGAGTACGAGGTGCTGGAGTACGTCCTCAAGTACGCGCCGACGGCCCGCACCGCGCCGCTCGCGGGCAACACCATCGGCACCGACCGGATGTTCCTCGCCAAGTACATGCCGCGCCTCGACAACCACCTCCACTACCGCAACGTCGACGTCTCCTCCATCAAGGAACTGGCACGCCGCTGGTACCCGCGCATCTACTTCAACGCCCCCGAGAAGAACGGCGGCCACCGCGCGCTCGCCGACATCCTCGAATCCATCCGCGAACTCGACTACTACCGCGCTGCGGCCTTCGTGGGCGAGCCGGGACCCACCACCGAGCAGACCCAGGAAGCGGCCGCGGGCGTGGTGGAAAAATGGGCCGCCCGGATGTATTAGAATCGATGAGTTGCCTCGCGCGGAACGGCCATCGCAGATGACCCGGACCGCTCGCGGAACATGGTGGGTATAGCTCAGCTGGTAGAGCGCCTGGTTGTGGTCCAGGAGGTCGCGGGTTCAAGCCCCGTTACTCACCCCAACACGAAAGGCACGCTGTTTCGGCAGCGTGCCTTTCTTCATTCCGCGCTTCGGTGGAGTACGAAGATGCCGCCGTGCGCTGGCAGGTGGCTGCGCTCGTGGTCCGTCTCGACATACGAGTCGATGACCGCCACGATGCGGCGGTCCAGCTCCGCGACATCCTCCGGCGACAAGTGCAACGAGAACCTCGCGAACGTCGCGATGGAGGCCGGGCCCGCCTCCGCGAGCTCCTGCTGGAAAGCCTCCATCGGAGCCACGGTCCGGCTGGAGTCCTGCTCCTCCAGCGCCATCGACAGCCACCAGCTCCGCCCGGTCGAGCGGTACGGCTTCTCCAGCGCCCCGCTCTCTCCCGATCGTACCGGCGCCGGCTCCAGGAAGCCCGCGCCCACGAGCTGGCGGACGTGGTAGTAGACCGTGCCGGCGTCCTCCCCCAGCCGGTCGGCGAGCTGCTTGTTGGTCAATTCATGGTCGCCGCACAGGCGCAGAATGCGCACCCGCAGCGGATGCGACAACGCCTTGACCTCCGCGACGGTGGCCGGGCGCCGCTTGGCATCCGGGTCGGCGGACGGGCCGGGCACGCCGCGCGCGGCCTCCTCAGGCGTCTGGGCGGGGGACGACGAGTCGGAGGGTGTCGGGGCGGACATACCCCGAGGATACCCGCCCAATTGAGTTTCTTCATGTCGATTGAGGTTTCTCAATCCTCATGCCAGGCTGGACCACGTGACATCGGAACGCGCGGCCTCCGCGCCGCTCGGCTCGCGCTACTGGACGCTCTGGACGTCGTCGGCCCTCTCCAACCTCGCCGACGGCGTGATGAAAGTCGCGCTGCCGCTGGTGGCCATCCGCTACACCGACTCCCCCGCGCTCATCGCCGGCCTCACGTTCGCGTTCACCCTGCCGTGGCTGGTGTTCGCGCTCCTTGCGGGCGCGCTCGCCGACCGGTTCGACCGGCGCCGGCTGATGCTCGTGGCCAACATCGCGCGGGCGGCGTTCTTCGGCTTCCTCACGATCGCGGCCGTCGCGGGCGCCGGGTCGATCTGGATGCTCTACGCCGAAGCGATCTGCGTCGGCGTGGCCGAGACCGTCTATGACACGTCGTCGCAGTCGATCCTCCCGCAGCTCGTGAGCAAGCCCGCGTTGTCCCGGGCCAACGGCCGCCTCTACGCGGCCGAGCTCACCACCAACCAGTTCATCGGCCCTCCGCTCGGCGGCTTGCTGGTCGCAGCCGGGATCGGGCTCGCCTTCGGGACGCCCGTGCTGCTCTGGGTCGCAGCGATCGCGATCCTGCTGCTCGTCCGCGGACGCTTCACCACCGACCATCCACGCACCACCACCATGCGCGCCGACATCGCGGAAGGGCTGCGGTTCCTGCGCCGCAGCACACTGCTGCGCACGCTCGCGGTCATGGTGGGCGGATTCAACTTCGCCAGCAGCGCCGTGTTCACGTATTCGTGCTGTACGCGGTCGGCCCCGCCTCCGCGATGAACCTCACCGACCCGGGCTACGGGCTGCTGCTCACCGCCTCGGCGCTCGGCAGCGTCCTGGGGACATTCCTCGCCGAGCCCGCCGAACGGCTCTTGGGCCGGGCGCGAGCGCTCACCCTCACGGTCCTCGGCTCGCTGCTGACTGTCGCCACACCGGCGTTCACCACGAACCCGTACATCATCGGCGCCGGGTTCCTCCTCGGCGGTGTCACCGTCTCGATCTGGAACGTCATCACGGTGTCGCTCCGGCAGCGTGTGACGCCGCAGCGGCTGCTCGGTCGGCTGAACTCCGCGTATCGCCTGCTCGCGTGGGGGACGATGCCGCTCGGGGCCGCAGCAGCAGGCGTGATCGCCCAGTTCTTCGGGATTCCCGCGGTGTTCCTCAGCATGGGCGTCGTCGCTCTCGCAATGCTGATCGGGATGATCTGGGTCACCGACAATCGCATGGCGGCAGCCGAGACGGAGGCCGAGGAAGCGGACGAGCGCGACCACGCCGCGTTCGGCGGCTGACCGGCCGACCGACGCACACCGCACTGTCAGGTTCCGGCTCCGGGAGCCCCTCGGGACGGAGCCGCGAGGGGGCACGCACACGACTTTGCCAGCGTTTGTGCCCGAGTCGTCCAGAGTAGGCGCCTAGCGTGGTCGATCGACGGCAGTGAACGCCGTCCGTGCTGCGCCCCGGCGTCCAACCCCCGAACCCCGGACGTCACCCCCGAAAACCCGGTGCGGCACACCCGCGCCGAACGCCGCGCCTCGGGACCACTGGTCCAGTGGCGCTTCCGTGCGTGCCGGCGCGGTTGCCAGCCCGTCCGAGCGCTCTCCCCGGGAGCGCTCTCAGCCGCGCGCCTCCCTCCGGGATGCCGCGCGGCTGGGCGGGGAAGCCCGATCCAGGAACCCTATGCTCAGCACTCTCAGCCACGTCGTCCGCTCCTCCAACCTCTCGTTCGGCCGCGTCCTCACCGGCGCCGCCGCGATCATCATGTCGGCCAGCATCGTCGCCCCGATGGTCGCGCAGCAGCAGGAGAGTGAACGCGCAACCCGCGAACTGTCCCAGTCCACCGGGATCCACCACGACCAGCTCGGCGTCTACGACAAGCTCTGGCGCGACCGCCTCGAGGGCATCGCCCAGCAGAGCCTCACCAAGGCGGAGTCCACCGTCCAGGCGAACGCCGCCAAGGCGGACGCGACCGCCGCGAAGACCGCGATCGCCGGGCTCGGCGACTTCAAGAAGCTCGACGACGATCGACACCACCGACGCCGCCACCACGGCCCTCGCCGCCGCCGGTGTGGCCGCCGACCAGAAGGCCGCCGCAGCCGCCGCAGCAGCAGCCGCCGCTGCCGCAGCCACCCAGGCGAACGCGAATACGCCGAACGGTGCGCGTACCGCCGCGCAGTCCATCATGGCCAGCTCCTACGGCTGGGGCGCCGACCAGTTCCAGTGCCTCGACAGCCTCTGGTCCAAGGAGTCCGGCTGGAACTACCAGGCCTCCAACGGCAGCAGCGGCGCGACCGGTATCCCGCAGGCGCTGCCCGGCAGCAAGATGGCGACGTTCGGCAGCGACTGGGCGACCAACGCGACCACCCAGATCAAGTGGGGCCTCTCGTACATCAAGGGCTCGTACGGCACCCCGTGCAACGCGTGGAGCCACTCCCAGGCCATGAACTGGTACTGAGCCGGTTCGGCACCTCGACGCCAGGTCCGACAGTTCCAGAACAGAGGGGACGGCGGCCGCGCCGGTAGACTCGCCCAGGTGAGCACCGGCCCGGCCCCCGTCCCCTCTGTCGTTCACACGATCCGCGGCGCGCGGTTCGCGGTGGCCACGGCGCGCGGCTTCGGCCGCGGACGCGCGAAACGCACGATCGGCCTCCACGCCGCCGTCGCCGGGGCCTGGTGACGATGCCCTTGCACCTGGACGCAGACGCGTTCGAGAGCCTCGTCACGGACGAGCTCGACGAACTCCCCGACGAGATGGTGGACGGACTGGACAACGTCGTGTTCGTCGTCGAGGACCGCCCGGAGGACGGCTCCCTCGACCTGCTCGGCCTCTACGACGGTGTCGCCCTGACCGAGCGCGACGCCTACGGCTTCGGCGAGATGCCGGACCGCATCATCCTCTACCGCGAGCCGCTGCTGGCCTTCTGCGCGAACGAGGACGAACTGCGCGACGAGATCCACGTGACGCTCGTGCACGAGATCGCGCACTACTACGGCATCGACGACGACCGGCTGCACGAGCTCGGTTGGGCCTGATCCGCGGATACCGGAACCCCTGAATCCGGGTGCGAGCTCTCCCTCCGTCCGCTTCTGCCGCGTTAAGGCGCGGGTGAATCCTGGCGACCCTCGGCCCCTCCCTGCCGAGCGTCGCCGGCCGTAGCACGCGGAATCCCCCTGCTTCCCGGGGATATCGCCCTCCGTCTCCGCGGGATGTCACCCCGCCCTCGTTGCTATAAACCCCTCACGCGACTCGCCTCCCGCGATGCGCGCTGACGCAACGAAACGAAAGGGTGGCGATGCCCACATCCGCGAACGCCGCGAAACGCGCGGTTCGGCCCGGACTGATCCTCGCGACGGTCGTCGGAGTCCTGGTGTCGCTCGCCGCGACCTCCGGTCCCGCGGGCCCGGCGACCGCAGCCGGAGCGCTCGACTGCTCCGGCAGCACGTTCTACGGCGTCGTGCCGGCGGCGACGGGGGTCCCGGATTCCGCCGACCTGGTAGGCATCGACGGCTCGTCGGTAGGCGGCGCACAACTCGCCGCGAGCGTCGAGTCCTCCACCACCATCTCCGGCGTCTCCCCGAACGGGCTCGGCATCGCGATCGGCGGGACCGCCGCCTTCCAGGCCTCCGACAACGGAACGGTCGTGCAGGGCTACGACGCCGCAACGGGCGCCTGGACGTCGTACCCGGGCAAGCCGGCGCCCGGCTCCGGCGTCACGGCCGGCGCCGTGGACCCGACGACCGGGATCTACTACTTCGGCGACGTCGGCACCGACGGCGTCACCGGTCAGCTCTGGGGCTTCGACACGACGACCGATCAGCTGGTCAGCCCGAACCCGTTGGTCACCTTCCCGGCCGTCGCCGGTCAGACCAACGGCGACATCGCGTTCGACGGCGGCGGCAACCTCTACCTCGTCGCGTCCTCGACGGCGGGCGGAACGCTCGAGGCGCTCAGCGCTCCGCTGCCGCAGACCGCCCCGCAGGCGGCGACGCTCTTCCCATCGCTCCTGAGCATCTTCGCCGTCCCCGGCGGAGCGGCCGTCAACGGGATCGCCTTCGACGGCAACGGGACGCTCTACCTGAGCCAGGGCGGAACCAACGGCGTCTTCTCCATCGACCCGGGGACGGGTTCGCTGGACGGGAGCCTGACTCCGCTCCCCGCGTCGCTGACCGGACCGGGAGGGGTCGGCATCGTCGATCTGGCGAGCTGCGCCTTCCCGCCCGCCGTCAGCGCGCAGAAGAACGTCGTCGCGCGGGTGAACCCGACCGACCAGTTCGCGCTGCACGTCACTGGCCCCACGGTGAGCCTTCCCGCCGCGGCGGTCACCGCGGGAACCGCGACCGGGCTCCAGCAGTCGCCGGACGGCCGCGTCCTCCGAGCCGGCCCTGCCCTCGCCCGGTACGGCGACACGTACACGGCCAGCGAATCCGCGATGGGAACCACGAACATGGCGCAGTACGTCTCGACGTACACCTGTGTGGACACGCTCAACCCGGGCAACCCGCAGTTCCCCATCACCGGCACCGGCACGACCGTCTCCTTCGCGTTGGCGACCTACTCCGGTGAGTCTCCGTCCGTGGTCTGCACCTTCACGAACGCACCACGGGCCGCGTCCCTGACGCTGACGAAGACGGCGAGCCCCGGGACGATCGCGACGGCGGGCGACACGGTCCGCTACACCTTCACGGTGACCAACACCGGCAACACGACCCTGACCGGCGTCGACGTCACCGAGGTGGCCTTCACCGGGACGGGTACCGCCCCGACACCGGACTGCCCGACCACGACTCTGGCGCCGGCCGCCACCGTGGAGTGCAACGCGACCTACGACGTCACCGCCGCCGACGTCGACGCGGGAACCCTCTCGAACACGGCCGTCGCCACCGGCCTGGACGCCACGATGGGCAATGTGGCGAGCATGCCCGCGACAGCGGTCGTGACCGCCGATCAGTCGCCGGGCCTCACGCTCGACAAGAAGGCCGATCCGACCACCATCTCCGGCGCCGGGCAGCCGATCGCCTATTCCTTCGTGGTGACGAACACCGGGAACGTGACCCTGACCGCCGTCGGGATCACCGAGCAGAGCTTCTCCGGCAGCGGGGGCCCGCTGACCGTGACGTGCCCGGCTGACGTCACCCTGGCAGCGGGAGCCGCACTGACCTGCACCGCGGACTACCAGTCGACCGACGCCGACTACGCCGCGGGCAGCATCACCAACACGGCGACGGCCGACGCGACCGGCCCGGCCGGGGCGGCCGTCCGCTCGGCGGAGTCCACCGCCGTGGTCGACGCCCTCCGCGTGCCTGTCGAGAACCCGCCCGCGGCGAACCCGCCCGCGGCGAACCCGCCCGCGGCGAACCCTCCGGCCGCGAACCCTCCCTCGGCCGACCCGCCCTTGGCCGACACCGGGAGCGACGTGCTGAGCTGGCTCGCGCCGCTGGCCGGCCTCCTCGCGATCGCCGGAACCGGGCTCGCGCTCATGACCGCACGACGCAGGACGGCCCGTCGGCAGAGCTGATCCGCGGAACGCGGACGAACGATGCCCCGGGAGTCTTCGACTCCCGGGGCATCCGTGTCGAGCCGCTAGAGCGACTCCTCGTCCTTGTCGGCCTCGACCGGGTCGCTGTCGGGAGCGTCGAAATGGTACGAGACGTGACGCTCGCCGTTGAGAGTGCGCTCCTCGCCGGCGACGTACCAGAACAGCGACTCGAGACCCTCGACCGCGGCCACCGCGCCGATCCGCTCGTCCACCTTGCCGCCGACCAGGTAGCGCCGCTCGGCGGTCCCCACGAGGGGGCCGTCGGCGTATTCGACGATGTACTCAGGATCCGGCTGGGATGTCTCGCTCATGGCACCACCGTAGACCCGGAGGTCGGCCGGGGTGCAGAGCCGATCGGCCAGTCGGTGACGTCCAGCACCACGTCGGCGCGGCTCCGCGGGTCTTCGCGGGCCAGGTACTCCTCGAAATCGGACTGCCAGTGGTCCCAGTGCGACGCGAACGTCGCGCCGTCGCGGTCGAGCGCGCGCGCCTTGCGGAGGGCGTCGTCGGCGTCCAGCCAGATCGCGAGGTGCGCCCAGCGGACGTTGGCGGCGGCGAGCGTGCCGCAGCCTTCCACGATGACCGGCGCCCTGCCTGCCACGTCGTGCCATTCGGCCGGGCACTCGCCCGCCCAGTCCCAGCGCCGCCAGCGTCCGTGCCCGGTGAGGGCGAGCGGTTCGAGGAGGCCGCCGGCCAGCGCGTCGCTCGCGGCGAGGAGTCCGTCCCAGCCCGGGTACAGGTCGTCCATCCGGATCAAGCGGGGGGCGTCCGCGCCGGGCCAGTGCCGCACGAGCAGGTCGGCGAGGGAACTCTTCCCCGCCCCGCTCGGGCCGTCGATGAGCACGACGGGAGGCGCCTCTCGCCCGGTCGCGTCCATCGCGTCCGCGACCGCCCCGAGCAGCTCGCAGAACTCGGGCGCATCGGACGGCTCGTCAGGATCCCAGGACATTCCAGCTCCCCACTGCGATCGCCACCGCCGCCGCCGTGCCCGCCACCAGCAGGGCGACAGCCAGCGCCACCCAGTCCCGCCCGCGGAACACCGAGGGGCGCGCCCAGGTGCGGGCGACAGGCGCTCCGAAGCCGCGCGCTTCCATCGCCGTCGCGAGCTTGGACCCACGGCGGATCGAGAGCACGAACAGCGAGAACGACTGGCCGAGGAAACGGCGCACTGCCCCCGACTCCGCCACGCCGCGCGCACGACGCGCGAGCGTCAGTGCGCGCCAATCGTCCACGAAGAGCCCGACCAGCCGGAGGCCGGCGAGCCCGCCGAGCACGAAGCGCGCGGGCAGCTTGAGGAGCTGCGCCAGGCCGTCGGCGAGATCCGTCGGGTCGATGGTCACGAACAGCAGGACGGCCGGCAGTCCGATCGCCAGAACGCGCAGGAAGGTCGCGAGCCCGAGCTGGAGGGAGCCGTCGCTGACTTCGATCGCCCACCAGTGCAGGTGGACCGTCCCGGCGGTCCGGCCGTAGAGCACGGTGGTGAGTCCTGCGAGCGGCGCCGCGATCAGGATCGGCGAGGTCCGGACGAACAGCACACGTGCCGGGATGCCGGCGAAGCAGAGCAGGACGAGCTCCAGCCCGAGGGCGACGCCGGCCGAGACCGGGTCGATGGAGACCAGCAGCACCGCGGTGACGATCAGCGCGGCGCCCAGCTTGGACACCGGGTTGAGCGTGGCGAGCGGGCCGCTGCGGACGGGTTCGGCGATGCTCATGCGATCGCCTCCCGCCGGCTTTCGAGGCGCAGCTCGCCGGCGCCGATGGCCGCGGCGAACTCGGCGTCGTGGGTGGCGGCGACGACGGCGTGCCCCTCGTCGCGCAGGCCGGCGATCAGCTCGACGAGCCGGCGCCAGGTGTTCGCGTCCTGGCCGTAGGTCGGCTCGTCCAGGATGAGGAGGCGGGGGCGCGTCGCAAGTGCGGTCGCGACCGAGAGACGGCGCTTCTGGCCGCCGGAGAGCGTGAACGGGTTCGCGTCCGCGAGTACGGCGAGCCCGAGCGCCTCCAGGAGGTGCTCGGTGCGCTCGGCGAGCTCTTCCGGCGCGAGCCCGAGCGCGCGCGGCCCGGCGGCGAGCTCGTCGCGCACCGTGGAGGCGATGAACTGGTGCTCGGGGTTCTGGAAGACGGTGCCGACGCGCGTCAGCAGCTCGCGCGAACGCCAGGCGCCGGGATCGGAGCCTGCGCCGCCCGCCAGCGCGGGCGCGGCGGCGAGGGTTCCGCCCAGGGCCGGCATCAGGCCGCCGACCGTGAGCGCCAGTGTCGACTTGCCGACCCCGCTCGGGCCGGTGAGCGCCAGTGCGGAGCCTTCCGCGATCGCGACGTCCGCCCGGAACGGGAGCGCATGCGCCAGCAGGTCGCCGCCGCGCTCGGCGCGCTTCCGCGGGCTACGGCGGGAGAACAGTGGAGATCGCCCTACTGCGAGCGAGCGGGCCTCCAGCAACGGCGCCCCCGGCGCGACAGGGCGCGCGGCAGGCACGGGCTCATCGGGCAGCCAGACGCCGGCCTCCCGCAGCCGGCCCGCGGTGTCGGCGAGCACCGCCTCCGGAGCGCCGTCTGCGAGCACGCCGCCCGCGGCGTCCAGCACGATGACGCGGTCCACCAGGTCCCGCCAGACGGCCACCCGGTGCTCCACGACGATGAGTGTCGCACCGGTCCGCGCAAGCACGGCGGACACGGCGTCCCTGACCTCCTGCGCGCCGCCGGGGTCGAGGTTCGCGGTCGGCTCATCCAGCAGGAGCAGACCCGGCCGCATCGCGAGCAGGCCGGCCAGCGCCAGCCGCTGCTTCTGGCCTCCGGAGAGCTGTGCGGTCGAGCGGTCGAGCGGGAGGTCGAGCCCGACCGCCTCCAGCGACCAGCGCACGCGAGTCCACAGCTCGTCGGGCGGGACGCCGAGGTTCTCGCACGCGAACGCCACGTCGTCGCCGACACGCGCGAGGATCACCTGCGCGTCCGGGTCCTGCAGCAGCAGCCCGGATCGGCCGCGCGCTTGCGCGGGATGCCGACCGTCGACGCGGAGGTCGCCTTCCGCCTCGCCGTCGTCGTCGCCGCCCAGCACCCCGGCGAGCCCGGCCAGCAGAGTCGACTTGCCCGCGCCCGACGCGCCGAGCAGCAGCACCCGCTCCCCCGGCTCGATCGACAGGCTCAGCCCGCGGACCGCCCAGCCCTTGCGGCCGGCGTGACGCCAGCCCCAGTCGCCGACATGGACCGCGACCGGGGCCGGCGCAGAGCCGGCCGGACTCAGCTCCGGCATGAACGCCTCCCGGCCGCCGCCTAGACCCGCCCCGTGACCTCGCGGCCCGCGGCGAACCGGCTGAGCGCTCCCGTGCGGGCGATCGCCTTGACCAGCAGCCACGAGCCGAGGCCCGCGACGACGATGCCGGAGATGGTCGTCGTGATCGTGTAGACGATCGCGAACTCCGGCTTGGAGCCGGGGTACGAGTAGATCAGGTCGAGGATCGACTCGGCGATGCCGGTGCCCGCGCCCGCGATCAGCGCAGTCACCAGGTTCCAGCGGGCGTACAGGAAGATCGCGAAGACGATCTCCGCGCCGAGCCCCTGCACGACGCCGGACAGCAGCGTGGCGAAGCCCCACTGCGTGCCGATCAGCATCGAGACGACGGCCGCGACGATCTCGCCGTAGAGGGCGGCGCCGGGCTTGCGGACGATCAGCGCGACGAGCACGCCGGCGAACAGCCAGGGGCCGTTCAAAATGCCTTGGAAGCCCGGGAGGACGGCGGTGACCGGCCCCGAGATCGGGTTGTAGGCCTGACCCCAGACCCAGAAGACGACGCCGGCTGCGACGGCGACGACGCTGGCGACGACGATGTCGACGACCCGCCAGCGGAGGACGCGCTTGGACGTCGCGGAGACGGACGAAATGGTTGCGTGCACTGTTCGTGCCCTTTCTGTTCAGAAATGAGGGCACGGGATGTGAGATGCCTCCCTGCGCTGGCATGACCCAGATCAGGTTCGACGGTCGAAACTTGGAGAAGCTTCCTCTCAGCCCGGCTCACCGGACTCCCGTGTTCAGGAGTTCAGTGTAGACCGCCGGGCGGCTGTGCGCGTGCGCGCTACCGCTTGAGCGCGCGGATGACCCGCGCCCAGGCGTGACCGGCCACCCACACGAACGGGATGGCGACCGCGAGCAGCGTGATCAGGTTCGGCCGGAACCGGACGCCGGTCTCGTCGCTGATGTACGCGCCGAACGGGACCGCGGCGCCGCCGCCTCCCGCTCCGCCCGGCGCTGACTCGTCGCCGGGGCCTTCGCCCGCGCCGAAGCCGAACTGCACCGCGGCGACGGGGACGATCGTGGTGCCGTCGACGACGATCGGCTCGCCGTAGACCGACTTGATTCCGGAGGAGCTCATCGTCTCGGCGAGCTTGAGGGAGAGGTTCGTCATGGGTTCACCGTACCCGGCGTCCCCCGGCGTGACCAGGGCGGTTATGGCCGGGGTGGCACGCGACCGTTCGCCCGTTCACGGGGCATCCAGCGCGTCGAGTCGTTCCTCAGTCCGCCGCTTCGCTCGGGTCGGCATAGCCGACGTACACCGACGCGTACTTGGAGCCGTCTGCGGGGAAGACATGGAAGAAGGGCGCGTTGATCTCCAGGCCATTGGCGTCGAGAGCAGCGAGGAGCCGCGCGTAGATCAGCTCGGTCTGGTTCTCGAAGTCTCCTGTGACGATTCCTTTTACCAGTGGGCTGATCTCGAAAGAGGAATGAAACAGCATTCCTCCGTCTGCTCTGAAGGCCGCCTCGTGGATCGGGAGGAAGAACTCGATGTCGGTGATTTCATCCAGTGGCACGTTGTTCAGGCTGTACACGGAGGGACCCTTCGGGGTGCCACCCTGCCGGACGATGTCCGTCACGAACGATTCGAGCTGGTCGCCGAGCTCGCTGTAGTGGAAGGTCGCGCGGCGGCTGACCACGTTCTGATACGCCAGCTTCTCGCCGCAAGTGACGCCTTGGAGAAGAGCATCCATTCGCGAGCCACCGCGTCGACATACAGGTCCAGCATGACCTCGCCGTAGAACTTCAGGACCACGTGGTAGATGGTCTTGATCTCCAGCCCCGCCGCCGCCACCGCCCGCTCGATCTCCTCATACGGCACCGGCTTTTCCAGATCGTAGTGCCGGTAGAAGAAGTCGGTCTCCAGTTCGAGGTGCTCCTTGAAACGGAAACTCTCACCGCTGTGCTCGACGATGTTGATCCGGTTGCCGAGAGTGGTCATGATCGTGAAGTCTCGGCCGCCGGGAACGCTGGAGAACACAAGGGGACCACTGGTGTAGTAGCCGTTGTGCATCAACACCTGCTTGAAGTAATCGCCGACAGGGTCCACGACCTCGAACAGCTCGTCCCCCGGGTGAAGCTCTGCTGTGTGACTCACAACGTTGGCATGCTCAACGTCCGCTGCTTAAACCGCATGAAGTGGTCCTTCCAATCGTGTACTCCGTACTTCGCTCGCGCGCTGGTTCGTCACCGTGTATCTGACATCCCTAGCTTGGTCAGGACCAGCAGAACCACGCAGAACGCGAACACAATGCCCACCCAGAGCGCGACCTTCTTGACAATTGCGCGCACCAGAAACCTCCCGCCATACTTCAACCGACCTTCAGCGTCCCGGGCGATCTTGTTGCCGGCGAGCTGATCCAGAATCGCCTGCCTCGTCAAACCAGCACCGAGACCGGTGCCGACAGACCCGAGAATGAGCGAGCCCGTCAACTGCTCCAGAAGGGAAACCGTGTCGCCGGTCGCCGCCGCGAGATTCGCGAGCCTGTCCACGAACAGCCCCGCTGTCCGCGCAGCGAAGTCATGCAACGCCTGCAGCCTGCCCTCCAGATCCCGCACGGTGGCATCGAGCTGCGCCAGCACCAACTCCAACTGTGCGTTCCCCGCCTCCAACGCCGGAGCCAACCCGGGAATCGTCGATGACGCAGCAGCCGCCGTCCGGTTCGCCTCGATCTGACGCTCCGTCGCGTCCCGCTGCGCCCTCGTCGCCCGGAGCTGGATGTTCAGCTCATCCTCTTTCAGCACCCCGAAGCCGGCCACAAACGAGTCCGCCTGCGTGTACTTCTCCAGGTCCACCTCGATGGCATCGACCTCGCCCTGCGCATCCGCGACGGACGGCTGGACGATCTGCGCGAAGAGGGTGTCGACCGCCGAGTAGCCCTTGCCCGAAAGCTCACCACCCGCCATAACCTCCCGAAGCTGTGCGCAGGCGCTGACCGTGGCATCCAGCACAGCCGCCGCGGCCGTCAGGTTCGCCGAAAGCGCCCCCGTCAACGCAGCCGAGTCCCCCGAGTCGTAGATCAGCCCCATGACACGTCCGCCTTCTCTCGCCGTAACCGTTCCAGCTCGGCCTCCGACGTCGAGCGGACCTCCCGCTCTGTCTCATCCAGAAGGTCTGCGTGATCGCGTGCCAGCCGGCCCACGTACGAGTCGAGCTCTCTGCTCGCGGCCAGCCCCTTCTGCACGAAGTAGTTCTTCGCGTCCAGGCGCAACGCCCGCGCCCTCTCGCATGCTCGCAACAGTGCTCGACCCCAGCGCCACCTGCCGCCCATCGCTCTCAACCTCGATGCTCGCGAAACCCGCAGCCGCAGCCTCCGCTGCGGCGGTATTCGATGCGACCTTCATTCCCCGCCCTTCAAACAACACCGCAACAGCCGACCAACCGCAGAGAGGCTGCCGCGCGTCGCGACCTCCGAGGAACCTGCGGCCTCAACCTGAGACGCGCCGTAGGCACAACCGACGGCAAACGCAATCAGAAGCCGAAGCTCTGCGCGTCCTGCGCGTCACGCTCGGCGATGGTGTCCGCGTACTTGTTCAGCTGCTCGTTGATGTTGACCAGCAGCTCCTCGAACTTCTTCACGCTCTCGTGCAACTGGTTGTACTGCTCGAGATAGGCCTGAAACGCCTGACCCTTCCACTGCTCGGCAATGGTCGAGTTCATCTGGTTGACCTTCTGGATCGCCTGCTCGATCTCTTCCTTCGAGCGCGTGTAGACCTGAGCCTGCTGCTTCAGTTCTTCCGGCGTAACGCTGATCTGGCCCATGAGAAACCCCCTGTTTCGACACAAAGACGTACTTCCGCGTGGAGCGAAGTATGTGGGTTTCGACGCTATAAGCTCGCGCCTTTTGCGTCAAATCTCACACCTGACACGTATCGTCCGGAACACCACTTAACGAACAACAGCTCCACCGCGAGCAGGAGGTGTGGCCGACTGAACGAGACGCATCCTCAACGAGAGGGGTGCGGTTCAGGACACGCTCTAGTCGCTCAGCCAGCGCGGGTTGCGGCCGTCGCGCTCGGCGGCGTCGGCGTCGCGCGCCCTGCGGACCAGGGAGGCAGGGCCGATCGTGCCGCGCCCGAACCGTGCGCTGACCGCGTCGAGGGTGCGCTCGGCCTCGCGCCACTCCTCGTCCGGGTCCCACAGCGCGAGCGCGTCGCCGCCGGCGTCGGCGAGCTGCTCGGCCCGCACGCCGATCAGCCGGATCGGGGTGTCCTTCAGGCGGAGGTCGAGCGCCTCGAAGACGTCCCAGGCCTCCTCGAACAGCCGCCGCCCGACGTTGGTCGGCTCGGCGAGGGTGCGGGAGCGGGTGATGGTGCGGAAGTCGGAGAACCGCACCTTGATCGCGATCGTGCGGCCGACCATCCCGTGCTTGCGGAGCCGTTCGCCGACCCGCCCGGAGAGCCGGAGCAGCTCTCGGCGCAGGGTGTCGGGGTCCTCCACGTCGACCGAGAAGGTGTTCTCATGGCCGATGCTCTTCTCGCGGGAGACGGTGACGATCCGGCGCGGGTCGCGACCGTTGGCGAGCTCGTGCAGCCGGTGCGCGGTCGCGTCGCCGACGGCGCGCTGCAGAACGGTCAGCGGGGCGTCGGCGAGGTCGGCGACGGTCCGCATCCCCATCCGCTCCAGCGACGCCTGGGTGCTGGCGCCCACGCCCCAGAGCGCGCCGACCGGCAGCGGACGCAGGTAGGCGACCGCGTCGGCCGGCGGGATGACGAGCATCCCGTCCGGCTTGGCGTGACCGGAGGCGAGCTTGGCCATGAATTTCGTGCCGGCGACGCCGACCGAGCAGGTGAGGCCGGTCTCCTCACGGACACGCGAACGGATGAGCTCGGCGATACGTCGCGGCGACCCCAGCAGCCGGCGCGCACCGGCGACGTCCAGGAACGCCTCGTCGATGCTGAGCGGCTCGACCAGCGGGGTCACCTCGTGGAATATGTCCATCACCTTGCCGGAGTATTCGGTGTACTTCTCGTAGTGCGGCGGCAAGATGATCGCGGTCGGGCACAGCCGCAGCGCCTGGGAGACCGGCATCGCGCTTCGCACGCCGAACCGGCGCGCCTCGTAGGTGGCGCTGGTGACCACCCCTCGGCCGCCGGCGTGGCCCACGATGGCGGGCTTGCCGCGGGCGTCCGGCCGGTCGAGCAGCTCGACGGAGGCGAAGAAGGCGTCCATGTCGACGTGCAGGATGGTGGCGTCGGCGTCGTCGACGTCGGCGGTCGTCACCCGCCGGTCGCTGCCGTCCGCCCTACCCACGACGAACCCTACCCATGAAGAAGCCCTCCCACCCCTCAATCCTCCCATCCGGCCACGACATCGTGGACGGCGGCCGCCGGAGCACGGGACTAGCGTGGAGGCATGGAATTCAGATACCTCGGCAACAGCGGTCTCAAGATCTCGGAGATCATCTACGGCAACTGGCTCACGCACGCCTCCCAGGTCGAGAACGAGACGGCGACGCAGTGCGTCCACGCCGCCCTCGACGCCGGCATCAGCACCTTCGACACCGCGGACGCCTACGCGAACACCGCCGCAGAGCAGGTGCTCGGCGACGCCCTGAAGGGCCAGCGCCGCCAGTCGCTGGAGATCTTCACCAAGGTCTACTGGCCGACCGGTCCCAAGGGGCACAACGACACCGGACTCTCGCGCAAGCACATCCTCGAGTCGATCGACGGCTCGCTCACCCGGCTCGGCACCGATTACGTGGACCTCTACCAGGCGCACCGCTACGACTACGAGACGCCGCTCGAGGAGACGATGCAGGCGTTCGCCGACATCGTGCGACAGGGCAAGGCGCTCTACATCGGCGTCAGCGAGTGGACCGCCGACCAGCTCCGCGCCGGTCACGCCCTCGCCACGGAACTCGGCTTCCAGCTCATCTCGAACCAGCCGCAGTACTCGATGCTCTGGCGGGTCATCGAGAAGCAGGTCGTGCCGACCTCTGCCGAGCTGGGCATCTCGCAGATCGTCTGGTCCCCGGTCGCGCAGGGCGTGCTCACCGGCAAGTACCTCCCGGGCGCGCCGCTTCCCGAGGGAAGCCGGGCAGCCGATGACAAGGGCGGTGCGAACGCGATCAAGGGCTTCCTGCGCGACGACGTCCTCACCTCCGTGCAGCGGCTGAAGCCGATCGCCGACGAGCTCGGCGCGACGATGGCGCAGCTCGCGATCGCCTGGGTGCTGCAGAACCCGAACGTGTCCGGCGCGATCGTGGGCGCATCCCGGCCGGAGCAGGTGGCCTCCAACGTGAAGGCCGCGGGCGTCCGGCTCAGCGGCGACGTGCTCGCCCGCATCGACGAGGCGGTCGGGGACGTCGCGGTGACCGACCCGGCGGAGACGACCTCCCCGGCGCAGCGAGTCGCCTGACTCACACCAACGCGGCGACGAGCGGGCGGAACCAGTCGCGGAACGCCGGCGAGTCGTCGCGCAGCGAGGTGCTGACCACGACCGTGTGCGGCCCCACGATCCACGCGCCGCGCTCGGCGAGCGGGAGCACGTCGATGTCCAGCCGGAAGTAGCCGGCCTGGCGTCGGAGGTCGTGCTCCCGCTCGTGGACCACGTCCACGATGTCGGCGGAGCGCGTCGCGTGGCGCTCGATGCTCGCGCGGGCGTACTCGGCTCGCCGCTCGCGCGCCCAGCTCGCCGCCGTCTCGTACTGGGCGAGCACCACGTCCTGCAGCTCGATCGCGCGATCGAGCGCAGCGAAGTGCGGAGGCTGCAACAGCGGGGTGAGCGGGCGGTGCTCGCGGTCCGCTGCGCGCTCGAACAGGGCGTGCCACTGGGTCTCCAGGACGTCCTTCGCGGCCAGGGTCACGGCTCCACGACTCCGCTCCAGCGCACCGTGAAGAGCCGGGACGATCGACGGCGACACCCGCGGGAGCGCGGGCTCGCGAGTGTTGTCGAGGCCGACGAGGTCGCGCAGGGCGAGCGCGATCAGCAGGTCCCAGGGGCAGTCCTCCGTGACCTGCCATCGAAGGGTGCCCTCGACGAACATGCCGTCATTGTAAGAGCAGCCGGTGACCTCCCGCAGTGCGTTCCCGCGAGCGTTCAGGCGCGGCGGTCGAGCTCGGCGATCAGGCGGAGGACGGTGCGCTGGTTGCGGCCCGTCGCCACCGGCCCGAGACTGCGCCAGAACGCGCCCGACACGGTCGACTTCGAGACGCCGAGCGGGCTCCACTGGTAGACAGCGCGCTGGCCGAGCCGGACGATCTCCGGGGAGAGCGCGGCGTCGTCCGGCGCGCTCACTCCGGCGGGCAGGTCGTGGTCGAGGAAGGTCACGACGAGCCGGGAGTCGTCGTCCGCGACGTCCAGCAGCGGGTTGTCCGCCGCGATCCGGCGGAAGCGTTCCTCCGGCAGCAGGACGACGCCTGCCGACACTCCGGACGACTCCGCCAGCGCGGAGGTGACCGCGTCCGCCTGCTCAGCGGTAGGCGCACCCGGCCCACGGAAGACGACGTTGCCGCTCTGCAGCAGGGTGACCACGTCCTCGAAGCCGGCCGCCTCGAACGCGGCGGCGAGGTCCGCCTTCGCGACGCGCGCGTTGCCGCCGACGTTGATACCGCGGATCAGGCCGACCCCGAGCACTGCTCAGGCCTCCGTTGGCTCGGCCGCCACCAGCAGCACGGCCGGAATGGTCGCGGTCTCGTACGGCCCGCTGCCGTCGCGGCGCACCTGTGGCTCGCTGAAGGCGACGACCCAGTTCGTGAAGCCGTCGTTCGGCAGCGAGATCGCCCGGAGGCTGCGGTCACCGCCGGCGATGATCACGCCCGTCGGCTCCCCGGCCAGCCGTCGGACGACGGCGGCTCCTGCTCGACGACGTACACCTGCACGCCCACGCCGAGGCCGGGCGTGGCCTCGCGCGGGTCGCGCGGCGGACGGGGACGATCACGCTTCCACATGCCTCAAGCATCCCATGCCGATCGGGACCGGCTCAGTGCGACGTCGACGGCGCGGTCCTCCCCCGCTCCGGGTCGAGCAGACGGCGCAGCGTGGCCCGCTCGACGACGGTCCAGGCCGAGGTCGTCAGGATGTACACGGCCGCGGCGAGCGGCACGAACGCCGCGAAGACCACCGTGACATACGGCAGGAACGAGAGCGCCCGCACGACGCCGGTCGGTGCCTGCGTGCCGTCCGGCTGCGGCACCGCGAGCACGCGCCGCGACACCGTGGTCACGGCGGCGATGAGCACCAGCACGCCCGCGTAGACCAGGAACCCCGGCCAGACGGACCCGGCGCCGGCGAGGCCGACGAAGCTGGTCCCGAGCGGCGCGCCGAGCACGTGAGCGTCGAGCAGAGCGTTGGCATGGCCGACGATGGTGGCGTGCGTGAACAGCGCGTAGACCAGCGAGATGACGGGGAGCTGCGCGAGCAGCGGCAGCATCCCGGCGAACGGGGAGGTGCGCTCGGCCTGGTAGAGCTCCATCGTCTTGCGGGCGAGCAGCTCGCGGTCCTTCCCGTGCCTGCGCTGAAGCTCGGCGAGGGCCGGGGCGAGCCGGCGCCGGGTGTACTCGGCGCGCACCTGGCTGACGCCGACGGGGAGGAGGAGGGCGCGCACAGTCATCGTCAGGACGACGATCGCGACGATGCCGGCGGCTGTGCCCGCAACGGGCTCGGCGGCGGCGGAGAGGGCGGTGACGAAGCCGTAGGCCGCGTCGAGGACGGCCGCGATCGGCGGCCAGGAGAAGAAGTCCATGGGTGATATCCCTGCAGTCGGAACGAACGAGACGTCGTCTGGCCGCGCAGGGCGAAGATCGCCCGGCTACGCGACCGGCAGGGGATGCCCGGCGCTCTCGGCCGCGGACGGCCGTCCGCGTCCGGGTCGGCCTGGCTCTCGAGGAGCCAACCGGCGGCAGGCTGCAGCGGGTTCGACCAGACGGCGCGGGCGCGCAGCGAGGCCGCGAGAGCGGCGACCGAGCGCACCACTGCCGTCGCGGCGACCGCGACGATCCCGATCGCGCCGGCCAGGCCGACGAGGGCGACGAGCCCGGAGAGACCTCCCGGCCAGGCCGCGGAGTGCCACAGCACCGACAGGCCAGAGCCCGGCGCGAAGAAACGCGCCACGAACTCCAGCAGACCGGTCATGTGCACGACCGTAACGCATCCGCCCGCCGGGCCGCGCGCACGTTCGCCGTGAGCGGAGCGGGCCCGAACAGGAGCAAGATGGATGCATGAGTCGAATCGCAATCGTCGGAGCCCACGGAAAAGTCGCCCAGCAGCTCATGCGGGTGCTCTACGACCGGGGGGACGAGTTCGTCGGCCTCGTCCGCAGCGACGAGCACGCCGAGGACGTCTACCGTCTGGGCGGCGAAGGCCACGTCATCGACATCGAACAGGCCGACTCCGGCGCCATCGCCATGGCCTTCGTCGGCTGCGACGCGGTCGTGTTCACGGCAGGCGCCGGAGCGGGGTCGGGCGTCGCCCGGAAGCGCACGGTCGACTATGCCGGTTCGGTGAAGTCCGCCGAGGCCGCCGCCTCCGCCGGCGTCCGCCGGTTCGTGCAGGTGAGCGCGTGGGGCGTCGACGCCCCGGTGGCGGAGGACGCCGACCCGCAGTGGCGCGCCTATGTGGAGGCCAAGCGCGATGCCGACGACGCGCTGCGCGCCTCCGGGCTGGACTGGACGATCCTCCGTCCGGGAGGCCTCACCTTCGAGGAGGGGACGGGCGCGGTCCAGCTCGGCGAGAGCGTGCCGCGCGGCACCATCGCGCGCGAGGACGTGGCCCGGCTGATCGCCGTCTGCCTGACCGAGCCCGCCACGATCGGCCGCACCTGGGAGGTCATCTCCGGCGACGCCCCGATCGAGGAGGCCGTGCACGCCCTGACGGCGGCCCAATAGGCTCTTCCCTGTGAGCAGCTACAGCGATCGCCCCTGGGTCTCCGCCTACGCGCCGGGCGTCCCCTCCGACGTGGATCTGCCGGACGGATCCCTCGCCCACCTGATCGACGACTCGGTCGCGACGTACAGCAAGCACGTCGCCCTGGAGTTCTTCGGCGCGACGACGACCTACGCCGAGCTCGGCGACCAGATCGCCCGTGCCGCGGAGGGCCTCCGCACGCGCGGCGTCCGCAAGGGCGACCGGGTGGCGCTCGTCCTGCCGAACTGCCCCCAGCACGTCGTCGCGTTCTACGCGGTGCTGCGGCTCGGCGCGGTCGTGGTGGAGCACAACCCGCTGTACACCCCGCGCGAGCTCCGGCATCAGTTCGAGGACCACGGCGCGACCGTGGCGATCGTCTGGGACAAGGCGGTGCACATGGTCCAGGACCTCCCCGCCGACCTCGGCGTCACGACCGTGATCTCGGTGGACATCACGCGCGGGATGCCCGCGAGCAAGCGCTTCGCCCTCCGCCTCCCGGTCCGCGCCGCCCGCAAGGCGCGCGAGCAGCTCACCGCGACGGTCTCCGGCACCGTCACGTGGGAGACGCTCGTCTCGTCGCGACGACTGAAGGCCTCCGTGCCGCGACCGGAGCGCGACGACCTCGCGCTCATCCAGTACACGAGCGGGACCACCGGGCGTCCGAAAGGCGTCATGCTCAGCCACCTCAACCTCGCGGTGAACGCGGCGCAGGCGCGGGCGTGGGTTCCGACGATCGAGCGCGGCACCTCGGTGGTCTACGCGGTCCTCCCGCTGTTCCACGCCTACGGGCTCACGCTCTGCCTCACCTTCGCGATGAGCATGGGGTCGCGGCTGGTGCTGTTCCCGAAGTTCGACCCGGACCTGGTGCTGGAGGTCGTGAAGAAGCGACCGGCGACCTTCCTGCCCGCCGTGCCGCCGATCTACGAGCGCCTGGTGCAGGCCGCCGAGCAGCGGAAGGTCTCGCTGTCGGGCATCGACATCGCGATCTCCGGCGCGATGAGCCTCCCGCAGAGCATCGTCGACCTCTGGGAGTCGAAGACCGGCGGCTATCTGGTCGAGGGCTACGGCCTGTCCGAGTGCTCGCCGGTGCTGATGGCGAACCCGGTCGGCGCGACCCGCAAGCCCGGGACGGTCGGCCTCGCGCTGCCCGGCACCGAGCTGCGCGTCGCCGACCCGGACGACCCGTCCGTCGACCGGGCGTTCGGCGAGGAGGGCGAGCTGCTCGCCCGCGGGCCGCAGGTGTTCTCCGGGTACTGGCGCAACGCCGACGAGACGGCGAAAGTGCTCACGGCCGATGGCTGGTTCCGCACCGGCGACATCGTGACGATGGACGAGGAGGGTTTCGTCCGCATCGTGGACCGGATCAAGGAGCTCATCGTCACCGGCGGCTTCAACGTCTCCCCGACCGAGGTGGAGGACGCGCTGCGCAGCTTCGAGGGCGTCGCGGACGTCGCCGTGGTCGGTCTCCCACACCGCCGCGGCGGCGAGGACGTGGTCGCCGCGGTCGTGATGGAGCCGGGGGCCTCGTTCGACGAGGAGGCGATCCGCTCCTACGGCCGGGACTGCCTGACCGCGTACAAGGTGCCGAAGCACGTCGTGCAGGTGGATGAGCTTCCGCGCAGCATCGTCGGCAAGGTGATCCGCCGGAAGGTGCGCGACCAGCTCGTGGCGCAGCGGGAGGCGGCCGGGGCCTGAATCACCCGATCGGCCGGCGTCACCCGATCGGGAACACCAGCAGCGACCCCGTCGCCGTCGCCACGGTCTTTCCGCTCCCGTCGGTCACGACCCCGTCCGCGAACGCCACCCGGTTGCCCGGCTTCGTCACGGTCGCGCTGGAGGTGAGCGGGCCGCTGCCGACGAAAACCGGCCGCAGATAGTTCACCTTGATCTCGATCGACGTGTACCCCTGGCCCTGCGCCAGCGTCGACTGCACCGCGCAGCCGATCGCTGAGTCCAGCAGGGTGCAGACCAGGCCGCCGTGCACCGTCCCGATCGGGTTGTAGTGCGACTCGTCGGGCTCGCAGACGAACACCGCGCGCCCGGTCTCGGCCTCGGCCAGCGTCATCCCCATCAGCTTCGCGATGGGCGGCGGCGGCAGCTCCCCCGCGATCATCGCCTGCAGGTACGCCAGGCCGCTCATCGTCGGCATCACGGCGACGCCCGGCGCCGGGTCCTCCCACTCGACGTTTCGGCTGCGCTGGTTCACTCGGCTGGTGCGCTGGCTCACTCGCTCCCCTTCCGCGGCAGGTCGGGGTCGGCCGGCGGGAGGTCCGTCGGCTCCTCGACCGCTTCGAGCGTATCCGCGTTGACGGGTGTCTGTCCCTCGGGGAGGTTCGAGAAGTCGGGTGCGATCACCGTCGCGGGGATCCGCGACGCCGCGGTGCCGAACGGCAGCTCGTCGCCCACCGCGACCGGCTCCAGGATGATGTCGTCGCTCTGCCGCGGCAGTGTGCGGCCCTGGAAGTAGTCGGGCCGGATGATCCGCCAGACGACCATCAGCACGACGCCGATCAGGATGCCGCCGATGCCGACCACCGCCTCCGCCCCGATGCCGAAGATGGTCACGTTCTTGCCGTTCGCGTCGGTCAGCCAGTCGGGCGCCGAGAAGCTGATGACGCCGTAGATGAACACCGCCAGCAGCATGAGGCCGCCGACCAGCGGGAACAGCCCGCGCATGATCGCGTGCCGGAAACTCGTGAACAGCGTCCGGCGGTAGTACCAGACGCACGCGAACCCGGTCAGCCCGTAGTAGAAGGCGATCATCAGGCCGATCGAGCCGATCAGCGCGGTGAGCAGGGTGACGCTGATCGCTGTGAACACGAGGTAGAACGCCGCGGACACCAGCCCCATCCCGATCGTGGACCAGGTGGGCGTCAGGAACCTCGGGTGGATGCGCGCGAACTTCTCCGGGATGGCCTTGTAGACCGCCATCGACAGCGTCGTCCGCGCGGTCGGCAGGATGGTGGTCTGCGTCGACGCGGAAGCCGACGTCAGGATGGAGAAGCCGAGCAGCGTCATCAGGATGGCGCCGATCGGCCCGCTGCCGAACAGCGTGGGCCCGATCGCCGAGAACACGTCGCCCGAGTTCGCCGGGTTCGCCAGCCCGATGCCCTTGGTGCCGACGCCCGCGAACGCGACGGTGGCGACCGTCACGAGCGCGTACGTGCCGAGCAGGAGGAGCGTGCTGATGATGGCGGCGCGACCGGGGGTCTTCTCCGGGTTCTTGGTCTCCTCGTTGATGGAGACCGCGGTGTCCCAGCCCCAGTAGATGAAGATCGCGGTCAGCAGCGCGGGGGCGATGGTCTGAGCGAAGTCGAGGGTGAACGGGTTGAACCACGACCACTGCGGGATGAGCGAGTACGGCTCAGCGGTGCCGGAGTAGACCCGCACCAGCGCATACACGGCGAAGAGGATCAGGATGACGACCTCGAAGCCGAGCAGGAAGTACTGCAATCGCGCGGACACCTCGATGCCGCGGTAACAGATCCAGGTCATCAGGGCGATCCAGACCAGGCCGGCTATCGTCACGGCGAAATTGTTGTTCGCGAGCGCCGCCACGCCCGGAAGGCCGAAGCCGCCGACGAACGTGAAGGAGTACTGGCCGGCGATCTGCGCCAGGTTGGACATCACGATCACGTCCGCGATGACGATGCCCCAGCCCCCCATCCACCCCGTGATCGGCCCGAACGCGCGGGCCGCCCAGGTGAAGGTCGTGCCGCAGTCGGGCTCGGCCTTGTTGAGCTCCTGGTACGCCACGGCGATCAGGTACATCGGGATGAAGGCCAGCAGCACGATGCCGGGCGCCTTGACGCCGGCGGCGAGAGTGCCGCCCACGACGATGAAGCCGAGGCTCGCGGCGAGGCTGTAGGCGGGCGCCGTGGAGGCCACACCGACGACGACTCCGGACACGAGGCCGAGCGCGCCCCCTTTGAGGCCCTTGTTCCCGGCCTCGTCGGGCGCGGTTGGACGGGTGGATGTCATGGCAACACCTCCGGTGACTCGGGTCCGCTCACCGGTGAACGGGCCACCGCAGCACAGCGTAGCTCCGAGCAGGCCCCGCGGGGTTGCACGTTCTCACAGACGAACGGGACGGCACAGTCACGCGCAGCACAACGCAACTCCGAGACGGCCCCGCGGGGTTGCACGTTCTCACAGACGAACGGGACGGCACAGTCACGCGCAGCACAACGCAACTCCGAGACGGCCCCGCGGGGTTGCACGTTCTCACAGACGAACGGGACGGCACAGTCACGCGCAGCACAACGCAACTCCGAGACGGCCCCGCGGGGTTGCACGTTCTCACAGACGAACGGGACGGCACAGTCACGCGCAGCACAACGCAACTCCGAGACGGCCCCGCGGGGTTGCACGTTCTCACAGACGACGCGCGGGCCGCCCGCTCACCCTCCGGTCGTCGCCGCGAGCCGCGCCAGGCGTCGCCGCGCAGCCAGCTCGGCCTGCGTCTGCGGCCCGAGCAGCACCCGCGCGCCCGCGAGCACAACGCTCGTCGCGCGGTGGATCGGCAGCCGGTCGGCGACAGGAAGCCCCAGCAGGGCGCGGTACCGCGGCTCCATCGTCGACACCGCCGCGCGGAACAGCACCCGGTACGACGGCCGCAGCGTCCGGCGCAGCGGCGCCCGCCGGATGAAGCGCACGATCTCCGCCACCTCGGGGCCGCCGCGCAGCTCGCCCGCGTCGGTGACGGCGTCGATCCTGGCGCGGAGGTCGGCGGCCGTGCGCGGCGGGTCCGCCACTCCCATCAGCTCCGCCGCGATGGCCCACTCGCCCACGTAGCCGTCGGCGCCGCCCGGGATAGGCGGCCCCCAGTGCTCGTGCGCGGTGAGAAAGGCGTCGGTGAAGGCCAGGTGCACCCACTCGGCGAGGTCGGGGTCGTTCGCCGCATAGGGGCGCGTGACGCCGTGCCCGTCGACGTAGCTGCCGTGCACGCGCTCGTGCAGGGTCTTCACCATCTCCGAGCCGGCGATGGCCTGACCGCGGCTGCCGAAAGTGACCGTGTGGATCCACTGGATGGTCCCGGCCAGCCGGCCCAGCGGGTCCTCTCGGTAGCGGGAGTGCTCGCGGACGCCGGCCAGCGCTCCCGGGTGCAGCGCCTGCAGCAGGAGGGCGCGGACGCCCGCGACGAGCGTCGCCATGCCGCCGTGCACCGTCCAGGCGGCGCCGCCCGCCGGGAAGAACCCCTCGTCCTCGCCGTCCTCGAGCCGCAGCACCCAGCTCGGGATGCGGTCGGAGCGTCCGGACAGCGTCTCGATCAGATGCGAGCGCACGGGGCCGAGAAGGCGGTCGACGGGAGCCCCGGTCATCGTGGGGCGCCGGACTCGGATGGCAGCGGCGTCCCGAGGCCGTCGATGATCTGGGCCGACGGGAGGTCGCCGAGCAGCCGGCCGGGCAGCAGGATCTTGGAGCGGCGCACGCCCGACCCGATGATGACCACGACGCCCTCGGCCACGACCCGCGCGTCGACCAGCAGCGGCCATTCCCGCGGGAGGCCGATCGGCGTGATTCCGCCGTACTCCATCCCGGTCAGCTCGACCGCGCGCTCCATCGGGAGGAACGAGGCCTTGCGGACGTCGAGCAGCCGCTTGACGGTGTTGTTGACGTCGGCCCGGGTGGTGGCGAGCACGACGCACGCGGCGATCCGCTCCGCACCCTCGCGCTTACCGCCGACGACGACGCAGTTGGCGAGCGTGTCGGCGGTCAGACCGAACTCCTCCCGGGTGGCCGCGGTGTCCGACACATCCGGGTCGATCTCCACGACGCCGACCTCGTCCAGCCAGCCGAGGTCCGTCAACATCGCGAGCGTGCCCGGGGCGAGCAGGTCTGTGCGCGAGGAGGCAGGCTCCGTGGTCAGCCCCCCAAGAGTAAAAACGCCCATGCGCCTACGCTAGCGCGCCGGGCGACGCTCCCGACATTCGTCACGAATGTGGGGTGTGGCGGCGACATTCACCACATTCGTCACGAATCGCGCCGGGTGGCGAACACGACATTCGTCACGAATCGCTCTCGAGCGCCGCCGCTGTTGCGGCGGCGCTCGAGAGCGCCGCTCACTGCGAGGCGCGCTCCAGCACCAGCTCGCGCACGCGTGCCGCGTCCGCCTGGCCCTTCATCGCCTTCATGACGGCGCCGATGACCGCGCCCGCGGCCTGGACCTTGCCGTCGCGGATCTTCTCCAGCACGTCCGGCTGGGCGGCCAGGGCCTCATCGATGGCCGCGATCAGGGCGCCGTCGTCGGAGACCACGGCGAGCCCGCGGGCGTCGACGACCTCCTGCGGCGCGCCCTCCCCGGCGATGACGCCCTCGAGCACCTGACGGGCCAGGCGGTCGGTGAGCGTGCCGGCGTCGACCAGCGCGGCGAGCTCGGCGACGTGCTGCGGGCTGACCAGCGTGCCGGCCGGGACTCCCTGCGCGTTCGCGAGACGCGCGATCTCACCGGTCCACCACTTGCGGGCGGCGGCGGGGGTCGCGCCGGCGGCGATGGTCGCCTCCAGTTCGTCCAGCAGCTCGGCGTTGTCGACGTCCTGGAACTCCAGGGCGGTGAAGCCCCACTCCGCGGTCAGTCGCTTGCGGCGTGCCGCCGGAGCCTCCGGAAGGGTGCCGCGCAGCTCCTCGACCCACTCGCGGCTGGGCGCGACGGGGACGAGGTCGGGCTCCGGGAAGTACCGGTAGTCGTCGGCGTCCGACTTCGGCCGGCCGGCGGAGGTGGTGCCGGTGTCCTCGTGCCAGTGCCGGGTCTCCTGCGTGATCGTGCCGCCGGCGTCGAGGATCGCCGCCTGGCGCTGGATCTCGTAGCGGACAGCGCGCTCGATCGAGCGGAGCGAGTTGACGTTCTTGGTCTCGGTGCGCGTGCCGAGCACGGACGAGCCGCGCGGGCGGAGCGACACGTTCGCGTCGCAGCGCACGTTGCCCTCCTCCATCCGCGCGTTGGAGACACCGAGCGCCTTCACCAGGTCGCGGATGGCGCGCACGTAGGTGCGGCCGACCTCCGGGGCGTCCGCCTCCGCGCCCTCGATCATCTTGGTGACGATCTCGACCAGGGGCACGCCGCCGCGGTTGAAGTCGACCAGCGAGTAGTCGGCGCCCTGGATGCGGCCGGTGGCGCCGCCGACGTGCGTCAGCTTGCCGGCGTCCTCCTCCATGTGGGCGCGCTCGATCTGGATGGTCAGCTCGCGGCCGCTCTCCAGCTCGATGGTGACTACGCCGTCGTGCGCGATCGGCTCGTCGTACTGGGAGGTCTGGAAGTCCTTCGCGAGGTCGGGGTAGAAGTAGTTCTTCCGGGCGAACCGGCTCGACTCCGCGATGTCGCAGCCGAGCGCCAGCCCGAGGCGGATGCTCGACTCGATCGCCTTCTCGTTGACCTGCGGGAGACCGCCGGGCAGCCCGAGGCAGGTCGGGCAGGTGTTCGTGTTCGCGCCGGAGCCGAACTCGTTCGCGCAGCCGCAGAACATCTTGGTCGCGGTGTTCAGCTCGACGTGGACCTCGAAGCCGAGCACGGGCTCGAACAACTCGAGGGCCTTGTCGTAATCCATCAGTTCGGCCGTGGCCATCAGACCGCTCCCTCTTCGCTCGCGAACATCTCCGTGGCGCTCAGGTCGGGCGCCTGGCTCAGCAGGCTGCCGCCCCACTGCTCCTCCAGGAGCCGCTCCAGCGCGGCGCCGATCGTGTACAGCCGGGCGTCGGCGCGCGCCGGCGTCATGAGCTGAATGCCGACGGGGAGGCCGTCCTCCGGCGCGAGACCGATCGGCAGGCCCATGCCGGGCACGCCCGCGAGGTTCGCCGGGATGGTGGTGATGTCGTTGAGGTACATCGCCATCGGGTCGGCCAGCTTCTCGCCGAACTTGAACGCGGTGGTCGGCGCGCTCGGGCTGACCAGCACGTCCACCTTCTCGAACGCGGCGGAGAAGTCGCGCTGGATGAGCGTGCGGACCTTCTGGGCCGAGCCGTAGTAGGCGTCGTAGTAGCCGGCGCTCAGCGCGTAGGTGCCGAGGATGATGCGGCGCTTGACCTCGGTGCCGAAGCCGGCGTCGCGGGTCGCGGCCATCACGCGCTCGACGGTGACGGGGCCGTCCTCCGGCTTCACCCGGAGGCCGAAGCGCACCGAGTCGAAGCGGGCCAGGTTGCTGGACGCCTCGGCGGGGAGGATCAGGTAGTAGGCGGCGACCGCGTACTCGAAGCTCGGGGCCCCGACCTCCACGATCTCCGCGCCGGCGCCCTCCAGGAGCGCCAGCGCCTCGACGAACCGCTGCTTGACGCCGGCCTGGAACCCCTCGCCGTTCAGCTCACGGACGACGCCGACGCGCACACCCTTCAGTGCGCCCTCGCGCAGTCCCACCCGCGCGGCCTCCGCCATCGACGGCCAGGTGTCGGTCAGGGAGGTGGAGTCGAGCGGGTCGTGCCCGGCGATGACGTCGTGCAGCAGACCGGCGTCGAGCACGCTCCGCGAAACCGGGCCGACCTGGTCGAGCGAGCTCGCCAGGGCGATCGCGCCGTAGCGGCTGACGCCGCCGTACGTCGGCTTGACGCCGACCGAGCCGGTGACCGCGGCGGGCTGGCGGATCGAGCCGCCGGTGTCGGAGCCGAGCGCGAAGGGCGCCTCGAACGCCGACACGGCCGCGGCCGAGCCTCCGCCCGAACCGCCGGGGATGCGCTCGAGGTCCCACGGGTTCCGGGTGGGGCCGTAGGCCGAGTGCTCGGTGGAGGAGCCCATCGCGAACTCGTCCATGTTGGTCTTGCCGAGCGGCACCAGGTCGGCGTCGCGCAGCTTGCGGACGACCGTCGCGTCGTACGGCGGGATCCAGCCCCCGAGGATGCGCGACCCGGAGGTCGACGGCATGTCGTGGGTGGCGAGCACGTCCTTGATCGCGACCGGGACGCCGGCCAGCGGGCCGAGCGCGTCGCCCGCGGCCCGGCGGCCGTCGATCTCGGCGGCGGTGCGGACCGCGTTCTCACCCGCGACGTGGAGGAACGCGTGCACATCGGCGTCGACCGACTCGATGCGGTCGAGATGGGCGCGGGTGGCCTCCACGGAGGAGACCTCGCGCGCGGCGAGCAGGTCGGCGAGGGCCGCGGCGGAGAGCCTGGTCAGATCCGTCATGCTTACTCCTCGTCCAGGATGGTGGCGACCTTGAAGCGGTCGCCGTCGCGCTCAGGGGCGCCGGAGAGCGCCTGCTCGACGGTCAGCGACGGGCGGACCTCGTCGGCCCGGAACACGTTGGTGAGCGGCAGCGGGTGGCTGGTCGCGGGGACGTCGGGCCCGGCGACCTCCTGCACCTTCGCGACCGCCTCGACGATCTGGCCGAGCTCGGTGGTGAGGCTCTCGATCTCTTCCGGGCTGAGGTCGATCCTGGCGAGGTTCGCCAGGTGCGCGACCTGTTCTGCGCTGATTTCGGACATGCGTCTCCGTGGTGGTGTCTGAGTGGGTGGGTCCAAACGGTTGAACTCGTTCATTTCGTTGGGCGCAGTTCAATTCTAGGGTGACGCGTGTGGCCCGCGCCTGCCCATCGGGTCCCGCCGGGCAGCTAGCCGAGGACGAGGTCGCCCTGGTCGATGCCGATCAGCGCGAGGTTGCGCATGCACTCGGTCCCCGCCGTGAAGTACTCGTTGTGGCCGCTCGACCCGGTGAGGCTCTTGTGGGTGATCGGGTCGGCCGCCCCGTCGACCCCCATCGTCTTCGCGCCGTAGGAGGGCGCCCCCGGGTCGCTGCCGAAGAAGGCGCTGTTGACGATCGGGTCCATCGACGCCTTGGCCACGTACACGTTGCCGTCGCGGACGCCGAGCTGGCGCACCGACTGGGCGTCGGACCCGGGCGAGCCCATCAGCGCGAGCGCATCCACTGTGACGGTGCCCTTCTCCAACGCGAGCAGCGCGGCGGTCGACCCGTACGAGTGGGCGAGGACGCTCAGGTACGGCGGGTCCGTCTGACGCAGCTCCTGGAGGCCGCTCAGGGCGCGCTCCAGGCTGTCGGCTCCCTGCCGGGCGAGGTCCATGCCGCCGATGTTGGTCAGCACCGGAGTCTGGTAGCCGATCCAGGCCACGACCGCGACACCCGGGGTCGTGGTGTTCGCGCGGGAGCCGAGGAAGCGCTTGAGGAAGCCGGTCTCCTGCGAGTAGAGGTCCTGGGCGACGCCGGCCCAGCCCTCCACCTGCTCCCCCACCGACATGTACATGCCGGGCACGAGCACGCTCACGTAGCGCGCCGTGCGGAGGTTCCCGACGACGATGGCCGCCCGGGCGTCCGCGGACGTGTCCAGGGACACCAGGGTGCGCTGCACTCCGTCCTTCTTCTTCAGCGCGGTCTCGACGTTGCCGAGCGTGCTGAGCTGCCGTTTGAGGGCGACGCGCTCGGTCTTGCCGCGCTCGGTGCGCAGGTCGGACGTCGCGGCGGCGATGGTGCGGTCGAGGTCGAGGACGTTCGCCTTGCCGCGGACGTCGTACGGGACGCCCTCCAGATTGCCGATCACGTGCGGAGCGAATTTCACCAGCTGCGCCTGACGGGCGGGGTCGAGGAGCTTCCAGAGCTGGCTGACATCGCTCGCCGCCGGCGGGTTGGTCAGCAGCCGGTCGAGCTCGGAGGCGTGCGCACCCAGGAAGCCGGGCAGCGCCGCGGGGTCGACCGCGCGGATCGAGCCGAAGACGGTGGCGGCGCTCGGGCCGGAGACGCCGGCTCCCGCCGGGCCCGAGCTTGCCGGCGCGTCGCCGATGGCCGCGGACACGGGCTGGGCGACCGCGGAGAGCTGCGCCGCCTGCGCGCTGTCGGCAGGCATGACGAAGGCCCCGGTCAGTCCTGTGACGACCGAGGTGACGATGGAAGCTGCTGCAAAGCCGACCAGCACTCCGTCCGGGTCCCTCCGAGAGCGAGCGAGCTAAGCCCTTGCGTGCACCGGGCGAGCGCACACCATGACTCTAGCCGCATCCGGGGGTGGACGGATGGACGTTCTACCCCCGATTCAGGGGGATAACTTGTGGTCTGTCCACAAAGTGACGGACTAGTTCTCGAGCCCGGAGGGGCCCATTTCGACAAGGATCGCGAACTGGGCCGCGTCGATGACGCGGACCCCGAGTTCTTCCGCCCTGGCGAGCTTAGACCCTGCGCCGGGTCCCGCCGCGACGAAATCGGTCTTCTTGGACACGCTGGAGGCCGCTTTGCCGCCGGCCGCGATGATCGCCTCCTGCGCCCCTTCGCGGGTGAAGCCCTCCAGCGAACCCGTGGCGACGACGGTCAGGCCCGAGAGGACTCCGCCCGCGTCGGACTGCGCACCGGGGCCGGCGTGGCCGGGCGTCGCGAACTGCACACCGTCGGCGGCCCAGCGCTCGACGATCTCCCGGTGCCAATCGACCTCGAACCACGCGAGCACCGCGTCGGCGATGATGCCGCCGACGCCGTCGACCGCGGCCAGCTCTTCGCGCGAGGCGCCGCGGATCGCGTCGAGCGACCCGAAGTGGTCGGCCAGCGCGCGCGCGGCCACCGGGCCGACATGCCGGATGTTGAGCGAGACGAGGATGCGCCAGAGCGGCTTCGTGCGGGCCGCCGCGAGGTTCGCGACCAGCTCCAGCGCGTTCTTGGACGGGACGTAGAGCTCGTCGCCGCCGAACTGTTCGGCGTCGGGCTGGAACGGTCCGTCCTTCTTCTGCCGACGACGGCGGAACGGTGTGTCCACCTTCTCGGCGCCGGACTCGGTGAGCTTCGGCAACCCTGTCTCGGAGTCGCGGACGACCACCTCGATCGGGAACAGCTCCCGCACGGTCAGACCGAACAGCCCGGCCTCGGTCGGCAGCGGCGGCTTCTCCGGGAAGCGCGGCTGGGTGAGAGCGGCGGCCGCGACCTCCCCGAGCGCCTCGATGTCGAGACCGCCGCGCGAGCCGATGTGCTCCACGCGACCGCGGACCTGGGCGGGGCAGAACTCCGCGTTTGGGCAGCGGAGGTCGATGTCGCCCTCCTTGGCGGGCGCCAGCTTCGTGCCGCACTCCGGGCAGTTCTCGGGCATGACGAAGGGGCGCTCGGTGCCGTCGCGCAACTCCACGACCGGGCCGAGGACCTCGGGGATCACGTCGCCGGCCTTGCGCAGGACGACGGTGTCGCCGATCAGCACGCCCTTGGCCTTCACCACCTCCTGGTTGTGCAGCGTGGCCTGCCGCACCTCGGAGCCCGCGACACGCACCTTCTCCATCACCGCGAACGGCGTCGCCCGGCCGGTGCGACCGACGCTGACGACGATGTCGAGCAGCTTGGTGTTGACCTGCTCCGGCGGGTACTTGTAGGCGATCGCCCAGCGCGGCGCCCGGGAGGTCGCGCCCAGCTCGTCATGGAGGGCCAGCTCGTCGACCTTGATGACGATGCCGTCGATCTCGTGCTCGACGCTGCCCCGGTGCTCGCCGAAGTAGCGGATGAAGTCGTCCACCTCCGCGACCGTGCCGAGAACGCGGTAGTGCGTCGAGGTGGGAAGCCCCCACGACCCCAGCAGCTCGTAGATCTTCGACTGCGCGTCGACCGGCGGGTTCGCCCACGCGCCGATGCCGTGCACGAGCATGTGCAGGCGGCGGAGCCGGTCGCGCATCAGAGCGAGCTGAGCGGCGTTCTTGCCCTCTGCCTTCTGCCGGAGCGAGCCGCTGGCCGCGTTGCGGGCGTTCGCGAAGACCCGCTCGCCGGCCTCCTGCTGGTGGGCGTTGAGTTCGTCGAACTGGGCGACGGGGAAGAACACCTCGCCGCGCACCTCCACCAGCGGCGGGAAGGGGCCGTCGCCGGCCAGCCGCTGCGGGATGGCCGGGATCTGCCGGATGTTCTCGGTGACGTCCTCCCCCACGACGCCGTCGCCGCGCGTCGCCGCGCTGACGAGCACGCCGTTCTCGTAGCGGAGGTTGATCGCGAGCCCGTCGATCTTGAGCTCGCAGAGGTAGTCGACCCGGCGGCCGGCGTCGCGCTCGACGCGCGCGGCCCAGGTCTCGAACTCGTCGAGCGAGAACACATTGTCGAGGCTGAGCATGCGCTCGGCGTGCTGCACGGGCGTGAAGAGCGTCGTCTGCGCGCGGCCTCCGACGGTCTGCGTGGGGCTGTCCTGGCTCTGCAGTTCGGGGTGGAGGCGTTCCAGCTCCCCGAGGCGCCGCAGCAGGCGGTCGTACTCCTCGTCGCTGACGAGCACGGTGTCGCGCTCGTAGTACGCGTCGCGCAGCTCCAGGATGCGGGTGGTCAGGTCCTGGGCCTCCGCGCGGGCCTGCACGGCGTCCGCCGTCTGCTCCGGGGTCTGCTCGCTCGTCTCGATCGCCACCCAGCAAGCATATTCACCCCCACCGACGCGAGGGCGGCAACGGAGGAGTCCCGCAACGACACGCCGCCGGAAGTCAGTCAACGGAGGACTTCGGCCGCCTATCCACCCGCATCTCCTCCGTTCCCGACGCGCCCCAGCCCGCGGCGAACGGAGGAGATCGTGGCCAGATCCGGGCGGATGTCCTCCGGTAGCTGCCGACACGCCGGAGGCGCGGCCGGATGTCCTCCGTTACCGACCGTCAGGCGGGTCAGGCGGGGACGGCGGAGACGGTGCGGTCGATCGTGGTCTGGCCGAGGACCCGGGTTCCGATGTAGACGACGGCGGTCTGGCCGGGGGCGACGCCGTTCAGCGGCTCGTCCGGGCGGACGACGAGCTCGCCGTCGCGGAGCTGGGCCACGGCGGGCACGGGGTCGGCGTGGGCGCGGATCTGGACGTCGCACGCGAACGGGGTCTCCGGCGCCGCGGGGGCCGGACCGGCCCAGGTGAAGCGCGAGCCCGCGATCTCGGCGATGTCGAGCGCCTCCTTCGGGCCGACGACCACCGTGTTGTCCTTCGGCCGGACCTCCAGCACGAAGCGCGGGCGGCCGTCCGGCGACGGGTAGCCGATGTTGAGGCCCTTGCGCTGGCCGACCGTGTACGCGTGCGCGCCCTCGTGAGAGCCGAGCCGGTTGCCCTCGCGGTCGAGGATGTCGCCCTCCGCCGCGCCGACGTGCTCGGCCAGCCAGCCGCGGGTGTCGCCGTCGGGGATGAAGCAGATGTCGTGCGAATCCGGCTTGTTCGCCACACTCAGCCCCCGGGCGGCGGCCTCCGCACGCACCTCCGCCTTGGAGGGCGTGGCGCCGAGCGGGAACATCGCGTGCGCGAGCTGGTCGGCGGTGAGCACGCCGAGCACGTACGACTGGTCCTTGGCCCACGCGCTCGCGCGGTGCAGCTCGCGGTTGCCGTCGTCGTCGGTCAGGATGCTGGCGTAGTGCCCGGTGCAGACGGCGTCGAAGCCGAGGTCGAGCGCCTTCTCGAGCAGCGCGGCGAACTTGATGCGCTCGTTGCAGCGCATGCACGGGTTGGGGTGCGGCCCGCCGAGTACTCGGCGATGAAGTCGTCCACGACGTCGAGCTTGAACCGCTCGGAGAAGTCCCAGACGTAGTACGGGATGCCGATGATGTTCGCCGCACGCTGCGCGTCCATCGAGTCCTCGATGGTGCAGCAGCCGCGGCTGCCGGTGCGGAGTGTCCCCGGCATCCGGCTGAGCGCCAGATGCACCCCGACGACGTCGTGGCCGGCCTCCACGGCGCGCGCGGCGGCCACGGCGGAATCGACGCCACCGCTCATCGCTGCCAGAACTCGCACCCGGAGAGTCTACGCTGTGGCGGCTGAGCGGCTCCCGGGTGTCCGTTCGGCCAGGCCGGCCCGCGCCGCCTGCGCGTACGCTCCCGGCAAGGCCGCGAGCAGCGCGTCCACGTCGGCCTTGGTGGAGGTCCGCCCGAGCGTGAAGCGCAGCGCGCTGCGGGCCTCCTGCTCGCTCCGGCCCATCGCGAACAGCACGTGGGACGGCTCGGGGATGCCCGCCGTGCAGGCCGCGCCGGTGGAGACGGAGAGCCCGGCGAGGTCGAGGAGGAACAGCAGGGAGTCCCCTTGCGCCCCCGGGAAGACGAAGTGGACGTTCGCGGCCACGCGCTCGCCGTCCACCGGCTCCGGCCCGCTCAGCACAGCCGTGGGCACGGCCTCCCGCGCGCCCCGGATCAGCCGGTCGCGCAGCCCGGCGAGCCGGCGCGCCTCGTCCACCCGCTCGGCCTCCGCGGCGAGCGCCGCCGCCGCGAACGCGACGGCAGCCGCCACGTCCTGCGTGCCGCTGCGCACCTGGCGCTGCTGGCCGCCGCCGTGGATGAGCGGCACCACCGCCGAGCGCCGTCCGAGGATGAGCGCGCCGATCCCGACCGGTCCCCCGATCTTGTGCGCCGAGACGCTGAGAGCGTCCGCCCCCAGGGCGGCGAAAGACAGCGGCAGGTGCCCGTACGCCGCGACGGCGTCGACGTGGACAGGCACCCCGGCCTCCCGCGCGAGGGCGGCGAGGTCGGCGACCGGCTGGATCGTCCCGACCTCGTTGTTGACGGCCAGAAAGGTCAGCAGCGCCGCGTCCGACGGGGAGGCCAGCGCGTCGGCGACGACGCTCGGCAGGATCCGTCCCTCGGCATCGAGCGGCAGCCACTCCGCGTGCGCCCCCTCCGCGCGCTCCAGCCACTCCACCGCGTCGACCGTCGCGTGGTGCTCGCCGCCCGGCACCAGGATGCGGGGCGCGCCGCGCCTCCCCGGGCCCAGTACATCCCCTTGATCGCGAGGTTGATCGCCTCCGTGCCGCCCGAGGTGAAGACCACCTCGATCGGGTCGCAGCCCAGCGTCGACGCGACCGCCTCGCGGGCCTCCTCGAGCATCCGCTTGGCCTGCTGGCCCTGGCTGTGGATGCTCGACGGGTTGCCGACGAGCCCGAGCGCATCCGTGAAGGCGGCGATCGCCTCCGGACGCATCGGGGTGGTGGCGGCGTGATCGAGGTAAACGGGCACCGAGGCCTCCTCCGGTGTGGCGCGGTGTGGTCACTACTCTAGATCGCATGACGTCCACCGATCCTCTGCGCAACCTGGGTGTACGCATCGGTCCGCACGGCGGTGAGCTTCGGGTCTACTCCGAGAACGCCGACGCGATGCAGTTCTGCCTGTTCGACCCGAAGGATCCGGACTGGCGGGTGAAGTCGGTCGAGATGCACCGCGACGCCGACAACGTCTGGACCGGCCGGTCCCGCAGCCTCCACGTCGGCAGCCTGTACGCGATCACGGTGTCCGGCCCGCCAGGCCCGCAGAACATGTTCAACCCCGAGTCGCTGCTGATGGACCCGTACGCCAAGGGCCTGACCCGCGTCGGTCCCGAGGAGTGGCGCTCGACCGTCGTGTCCGACGGCTTCGACTGGGGGACTCCCGCAAGCCCGGCACCCCACTGGATCACACCGTCGTCTACGAGGCGCACGTGCGCGGCATCAGCCGGCAGAACCCGGACGTGCCGGAGGAGCTGCGCGGCACCTACGCGGGCCTCGCGCACGAGTCCACGATCGGCTATCTGAAGCACCTCGGCGTCACCGCCGTCGAGTTGCTCCCGGTGCACGCCTTCACCTCCGAGCAGCGCCTCATCCGCGAAGGCCTGACCAACTACTGGGGCTACAACACCCTCAACTTCTTCAGCCCGCACGCCCCCTACGCCACCCGCGCCGCCCAGGCCGCAGGCCCGGAGGCTGTGCTCGTGGAGTTCAAGGGGATGGTGAAGCTGCTCCACGAGGCGGGCATCGAGGTGATTCTCGACGTGGTCTACAACCACACCGCCGAGGAGGGCATCGGCGGCCCGCGGACCAGCCTGCGCGGCATCGACAACGCCACCTACTACCGGCAGGATGCGAACGGCGTGTACATCGACGTCACCGGCGTCGGCAACACCGTGAACTTCGGGCATCCCGTCCCGCAGCGCCTGGTGCTCGACTCTCTGCGCTACTGGGCGCAGGAGGTCCAGATCGACGGCTTCCGGTTCGACCTCGCCGTCACGCTGGGCCGCGGGGAGGACGCCTCCTACAGCCGCGACCATCCGCTCATCAACGACATGCTGAGCGACCCGGCGCTCTCCGACGTCAAGCTCATCGCCGAGCCGTGGGATGTCGGCATCGGCGGCTGGCAGACCGGCAACTTCCCCGGCGGTACGGACGGCAGGGACGGCTGGTCGGAGTGGAACGACCGCTACCGCGACCGGGTCCGCAACTTCTGGCTGGCCGATATCGCCGAGGCCCGGCGCAACGGCCAGGCCCCGATCGGCATCGGCGGCTTCGCCACCCGCCTCGCGGGCTCGTCGAACACGTTCTCGCCCGAGCGCGGCCCGCTGGCCTCCATCAATTTCGTCACAGCGCACGACGGCTTCACGATGGCCGATCTCACCGCCTACGACGTCAAGCACAACCTCGGCAACGGCGAGAACAACCGCGACGGAACCGACAACAACCGCTCGTTCAATCACGGCACGGAGGGCCCGACGCTGGACGAGCGCGTGCTGCTCGACCGGCACAAGACGATGCGCAACCTGATGGGCACGCTGCTGCTCTCGGCCGGCGTGCCGATGATCACGGCGGGAGACGAGTTCGGCCGCAGTCAGCGCGGCAACAACAACGCCTACTGCCAGGACAGCGAGCTCACCTGGATGAGCTGGCTGCGCACCCGGGAGCAGCGCGAGATGCTCGACACCACCCGCCGGCTGCTGGAGCTGCGTCGCGACAACCCGGCGCTGCGCCCGAGCCGGTTCGCCGTCTATGGCCAGACCACGCCCAACGCCAGCCACATGGACTGGTACGACGCCACCGGAGCCCTCATGGACGACGAGGACTGGAACTCCCCGGAGAACCGCACCCTGCAGTACCTGGCTGCCTCCACGCCCGACAAGGAGGAGTTCAACCGCGTTCTCCTCGTCGTGCACGGCGTGGAGGACGATGTGGAGGTCTCCCTCCCGGTCGCACCGGGCGTGGAGTCGTACCAGCTCCTCTGGGACAGCGCGACCGAGGTGCCGATCCTGGAGGACGGCGTCGAGCTCGCGCCGGGCAGCACGCGCCTGGTGGGCGGCACGTCGATGCAGCTCTACCGGGCGAACGGGCCGCGCGTCGAGACGACGACGAGCGCCGCCTGATGGCGAAGCGTCCGGCCTCGGCGGCCACGCCCGCGACGGTCGCGCTCGGCGCCGCCGCCATCCCGTTCGCGGTGCACGCCTACGAGCACGACCCCGCAGCGCCGTCGTACGGTCTGGAGGCCGCCGACGCGCTGGGCGTGGAGCCCGACCGGGTGTTCAAGACGCTGCTGGCCGACACCGAGCTCGGTCTCGTGGTCGGCGTCGTGCCGGTGTCCGGGATGCTCGACCTCAAGGCGCTCGCCGCGGCGGTCGGCGCGAAGCGTGCGGTCATGGCCGACCCTGCGGTCGCCGAGCGGCGCACCGGCTATGTGGTGGGCGGCATCTCCCCCGTCGGCCAGAAGACCCGGCATGCCACCGTCGTGGACGAGACCGCTCAGCTCTTCGACACGGTGTTCGTGTCGGGCGGCCGGCGCGGCCTCGACCTCGAGCTCGCGCCCGCCGACCTCGCGGCCGCGACCGACGCGAGCTTCGCGGCGATCGCCAAGTAACCGAAACGACCTGGCAGGACACGCCGTCTCGGCGGTCCGAGGCGGCGGGTCCTGCCAGCTCGATGCTCAGGCGGCCGCGACGAGGCCGAGCTCGGCGGGCGACAGCAGCAGATCGTTGACCGGGACGACGCGCACGGTGTAGCCGAAGGAACCCGCCCAGGTCAGCGTCACGCCGCCCGAGTACTCGTGCGCGACCGACGGGTCGGCGCCCGGGACGCCGTTGGCGAGTGTCAGTCGCTCGTAGCGCACCGCGGTCAGGTCCTCGCCGTCGTAGCTGCGGCCGTAGACCAGCTGCACCTCCACGTCCTCCGGGCGCAGGCCGTTCAGGTGCACGAGCGCGCGCACCCGGAGCTGGTCGCCCACCTGCGGCACGGCGTCGAGGCCTCCCGCGTCGACGTGGGCCACATTCACGCCGGGCCACGCCGATCGCACGCGGCCCTTCCAGGCGGCGAGCTCGCGCGCGTCTCGGTAGTCGTCGGCGCTCAGCCGCTTCTCGTTGGCGGCGGCGGGCATGTAGAGCCGCTCCACGTACTCGCGCACCATCCGCTCGGCGCTCAGCGGGGCGGACAGCGTGGCGAGCGTGTGCCGGATCCTGCCGACCCAGGCCTCGGGCACGCCGTCGCTGTCGCGGTCGTAGAACCGCGGCGCGATCTGGTGCTCGATCAGGTCGTACATCGCCTCGGCCTCCAGCGCGTCGCGCTCGGCCCCGTCGCCGGCGGCGTCCGCGGACGGGATCGCCCAGCCGTTCTCGCCGTCGTAGAACTCGTTCCACCAGCCGTCCAGGATGGACAGGTTCAGCGCCCCATTGAGCGCCGCCTTCATACCGGAGGTGCCGCAGGCCTCCAGCGGCCGCAACGGGTTGTTCAGCCAGACGTCGGTGCCCGGGTAGAGCAGCTGCGCCATCCCGATGTCGTAGTCCGGCAGGAACACCATCCGGGAGCGGATCTCCGGCTCGGAGGCGAACTGCACGAGTTTCTGGATGAGGCGCTTGCCTTCGTCGTCGGCGGGGTGCGACTTGCCCGCGATCACGAACTGCACCGGGCGCTCGGGGTGCAGCAGGATGTTCTTCAGCCGCTGGGGGTCGTGCAGCATCAGCGTGAGGCGCTTGTAGGTCGGCACACGGCGGGCGAAGCCGATGGTGAGCACGTTCGGGTCGAGGAGGTCGCTGATCCAGACCGGCGGGATCCCGCCCGGGTTCTGCGCCTCCCAGGCGGCGGCGACGCGGTGCCGGGCGTCCCGGACGAGCTGCTCGCGCATCCGGGTGCGCACGCTCCACAGGTCCAGGTCGCTGACCGCGCCGGCGTTGCCCCAGTCGGCGTGGGTGGTGTCGTCGGTGCCGAGCCGCTCCAACGCGAGGGAGCGCAGCATCGGGTCGGTCCAGGTCGGCGCGTGGACGCCGTTGGTCACCGAGTCGATCGGCACCTCCGTGCTGTCGAACCCGGGGAACAGGCCGCCGAACATCTGCCGGCTGACCTCGCCGTGCAGGCGGGAGACGCCGTTGGCGTGCTGGCCGAGGCGCAGGCCCATCACCGCCATGTTGAACACCGCGTCCGAGCCGCCCGGGTAGTCCTCCGCGCCGAGCGCGAGCACCTGGGCCGGTTCGACGCCGGGGAGCAGGGACGTGGAGAAGTAGCGCTCGACCAGCGGCCGGTCGAACCGGTCGATGCCGGCAGGGACGGGCGTGTGCGTGGTGAACACCGTGCCGGCGCGCACCACCTCGAGGGCCTGGTCGAAGGTCAGCCCCTCGCCGATCAGGTCGGAGATCCGCTCCAGCCCGAGGAAGCCGGCATGCCCCTCGTTGGTGTGGAACACCTCCGCCTCGGGCGAGCCGGTGAGCTCGGTCCACGCCTTCACCGCGCGCACGCCGCCGATGCCGAGCAGCAGCTCCTGCAGCAGTCGGTGCTCGCCGCCGCCCCCGTAGAGCCGGTCGGTGACCGAGCGCAGACTCTCGTCGTTCTCGGGGATGTCCGTGTCCAGCAGCAGCAGGGTCACCCGGCCGACCGCCGCCTGCCAGACCCGGGCGCGCAGCTCGCCGGACGGGAGCGCGAGCGTGATCTGCACCGGCGCGCCGTCCGGGTCGCGGAGGACGCTCAGCGGGAGCCCGTCGGGGTCGAGCGCCGGGTAGCTCTCGACCTGCCAGCCGTCCGGCGTGATCGCCTGCGCGAAGTAGCCGGAACGGTAGAACAGGCCGACCGCGACCAACGGAGCGCCCAGGTCGCTCGCGGCCTTGAGGTGGTCTCCGGCGAGGATGCCGAGGCCGCCGGAGTACTGCGGCAGCGTCGACGCGATCCCGAACTCGGGCGAGAAGTAGGCGATGGACTTCGGCGCCGAGCCGTCGAGCGACTGGTACCAGCGCGGTTCGTGGATGTAGGCGCGCAGCTCGTCGCGGACGTGGTTCGCCCAGTCGACGTATCCCTGGTCGGCGGCGAGCTCCGCGAGCCGCGCCGGCTCGACGGAACCCAGCAGCGCGATCGGATCGTGCTCGACCTCCTGCCAGAGCTCCGGCGAGATGCGGGCGAACAGCTCCTTGGTCGGCTCGTGCCACGACCAACGGAGGTTGCCGGCGATCTCCTCCAGAGCGGAGAGGGTGTCGGGGAGGACTGCGCGGACGGTGAATCTACGGATGGCCTTCACTCGGCCCACCTTAGTGGTGCGATGTTACGGGCGGTCGATACCGTTGAGATCGAGCGTTCGTGACGGCGCTACTGCTCGATGATGCATTCGCCTTCCGCCGAGATGCCCATCCCTGTGGTGCTGGCGTTGAAAATCAGGCCAGCACCGAAGGGCAGATCAACAACGATTTCGGTGAACTTCTCCTGGTCGGCTGCGGTCGGCCCGATTTGCCGGACCCGGTAACCGAGACCCGAGTACTGGTTGGAGTTGCGCGCTCCACACGGCCCGGAGGACCATCTGACGTTGTTGGTGATAACAAACGGGCGATCGTGGCTATCGAGCCATTCTCCGCCGAGGAATTGGACAAGGTCATCCGTATGAGCGAGAGCCTTATCCAGAGTTTGCCTATCCGTCTTACTCGAGAACTCCGCAGGTGGGGCGACAGCGCCACCGAAATCGTTGGTTCCGCCTACCGGCGCACACCCGGCTAGGGCGAACGCCAGCATGGTCGCGACGATCGCAGCGGCGGTGCGGCGGAATCGTGTCATCTGGCTTGCCCATTCCGTCTCTCGGCGTGCACGACCCGGTGCTACTGCTTGATGATGCATTCGCCTTCCGTTGAGATGCCCATCCCTGTTGTGCTGGCGTTGAACCCGAGACCTGCGCCGTAGGCCAGATCAACGAATATTGCGGTGAACATCGTGTTGCTGGTGTCGGTCGGCCCGATCTGGCGGACCCGATAACCGAGTTTCTCCCAATGGTCTCGAACCTGCTCGATCTTCGCCGTCGGGTCCGCGACCGGGGCACCCTGATGAAGAAAGATCGAGTACTGGTTGGTGTTGTGAGCCCCACACGGCCCAGAGGACCATCCCGACCGGTCGGTGGGATCGAACACGCCGGGCGGCACACCAGCGTTGAGCCACTCGCAGCCCAGTAGTTGAACCAGGTCGTCCGCATGGGCCAAGGCCTCATCCAACGTCTGGATGTCAGTCTTGGTCGAGAACTCGGCAGGTGGAACGACAGCGCCACCGAAATCGTTCATTGTTCCTCCATAAAACGCACATCCGGTCACGGCGAGCGCCAGCATTGCTACGGCTGTCGCCGCAATGGTTCGACGAATGGATGTCACCAGCCTTTCCCCAAACGGGTGCCACGGTTGATATTGCCGCCCAACCTCGGCGCGGCGGCGGCGGTGTTGTTGATGGCTTCCGTGTGCATGTTGAGATACCCCTGTCCAGCCGTCGCATGCCGGGAGAAGAACCCACCACGGTCAGATCCGTAACCGAGAACGTCATGCCCATCGGTCGGCTTCAACCGATGGGCGGCGTCACCTTCGGACGAGAACACATTCGCACCGAATGACTCGTCCCGCGGATCACGCCGCCCGGATCCGACGCGCCCCCAGTCCGCGACCTGGTCCTGCGAGGACTGCGACGCGTATACCTGCCCCGCACCCCCATCCACTCGCAGTGAATCCGCGGTCGGACTATCCTTCTCAACCCCGGCTGAAGCCAGCAGCACCACCGACTGCACGTTGTGCGACAGACCTCCGCCGGCGCTCACCGCCTTGGTGACGACAGTGGTCCCATACGAATGACGTTGGTCCACCCGGAGAGAGTGTCACGCTCATTGCCCAGCCCGCTGTTCATCCCGGGAACCATCCACGTCACCTTGCCCGACTTCTCCGCGCTGGTGTCCCCGATCGCGACCGCTGCCAGGGGCGGCACGTGCGTCGAGTAGTAGGCCAGCAACCCGCGGGGCGGCAGCTGCTCCTTCGCCAGCCTTTCGTAATCCAGCCCAGGCCCGGAGATCCCACCCACCTTGAGCGCGGCGAGGATGTCCTGAATGACGATCCCGCGCGGAGAATTCGGGTCGATGCTGGGGTCGTACAGATCCCGCTGGAACTGGATCATGTTGGCGTGGATGCGGGTGTCGGCGTCCAGCCCGGGCAGATTCCCGACGATCGACGGCGCGGCCTGGCACCACTTCTCCCGCTGTTCGGGGCTGAGGGTCTTCCACCAGCTCGCCACTGCTTCCGCCGGAGGCGGAGTGTCCCAGAATGCTTGGATCAGGTCCGGGTTGCTGTTCAGGATCCGTTCCACCTCGGCCGGGCTGAGCAGCGCAAGGAGGTTCATCAGCTCGGAGGCGGTCCACGTTCTCCGCGGATCGGGCTTCGCGGCGGAGGCGGTAACGGTCGACGCGACCGTGCGGGCAGGCGCGCCCGTTCGGAAGAGCCCTCGGGTTGCCGCGTCGAACTCCTTCAACGCCCGCAGCATGTCCTCCAGCTCGCGGAGCTGCTTCTCCAGGTGGGCAAGCACCAACTCGAGCTGAAAGTTCAGCGCACGCAGCGCTTCGCCGAACATCGGCACCGTGGACACCGCACTCGCCACAGCGGTGTTCAGGTCGATGATGCGCTCCGTCGCGTCACGCTGGCTCCGAGTCGCCGCGAGCTGCGTGTTCAGCTCGTCCTCTTTCAGCACGCCGAACTGGCTGACCTTCGCGTCCGCCCGCGTGTAGGTGTCGAGATCGCGCTGGATCGACTCGACCTCGGTTCTGGTGTCGGAGAGCGCGGGCGTGATGACCTGTGCGAACAACGCATCGACCGCGGAGTAGCCGTGCCCGGACAGTTCGCCCGTCCCCAGCGCTGCCAACAGACCACGGCTCGCACTTCGAGACTCATCGAGCATGGACAACGCAGCAGTGAGGTTCGTCGACAGCCCCGCCTTCAACCTGTCGGAGTCACGCGAGTCATAGCTCAACCCCATGCTGCGCAGCCCCCATCGTCACGCTGCCCGTACGCGCGCTCGCACTCGCCGAGGCCGTTCATCACATTCCGCCCCAGCTGGCCGCGTCCCGGTCATCGCGTGCTTCGATCTCTGCCGCGAGCGCCGTAACCTTGGCAGCCTCGCTTTTCACCCCGGAAATCAGCTCCGTGACGTTCCTGAGCGTTTCGTTCGCGACCCTCGCGCCGTCCAACATTCCGGAGACGTTGCTCGAGTCAATGACCACGTGCTGCCCGGGCGGGTCACCGTGGAGCTCGGTGAATCCCGAGACCGCGGCTTGTGCGGCACCGAGGCTGGAAGAGACCTTCATGCGCACTCCGCCTCGGCGACCGCGTATCTTTCATCCCACACTCTTCCCTTATATCTCACGCGATGTCGTCGAAAGTCCGCCCGTCCGCTGCGGGCGAATGAGTGTACGGTCGGCATGTGGCAAAGAGCGCAGCGACCAAAACATCAGCCGCCGCAGCACCGGAGGCGCCGGCAGCCGTCGAATACGACCCCCTCCTCCCCCGGCTCCCCATCCTGGGACTCTCGCCCCAGGTGGACGAGGGCCACTGGGCCGCGTCCGCGTTCAGCGGCGAGGTCGTCCCGTTCCGGGCGACAGCCTTCCGCGAGGGCCACGACCGGATCGGCGTCGACCTGATCCTGCTCGACCCGTCGGGCAACCAGGTCGAGCACCACATGCGGCCGCTCGCCCCCGGCACCGACCGCTGGGGCGTGGAGGTCCAGCTCGAGGAGGAGGGCCTCTGGCGCTACCGCGTCCAGGCCTACGCGGACGAGTACGCGACGTGGCGGCACAACGCAGAGGTCAAGGTGCCGGCCGGCGTAGACGTCGAGTTGATGCTGACGATGGGACGCGAGCTGCTGGAGAAGGCCGCGACCGACAAGCGCCGCAGCACCGCAGAGCGCCGCCACCTGTCCGAGGCCGCCCGGGTCGTCGGCGACTCCGAGCGCGGCGTCGACGAACGCTTCCAGGCGGCGGTCGACGACCGGATCCGGCGGATCCTCACCGAGCGGCCCGTGGTCGCCCTGCCGTCCCTCTCGCCCACGCGCGCCATCCTGGTGGAGCGCACCAGAGCCGGGGTCGGGAGCTGGTACGAGTTCTTCCCGCGCTCCGAGGGCGCCAAGCGCCTGCCGGACGGCTCCTGGCAGTCCGGGACCTTCCGCACCGCCGCCAAGCGGCTCCCCGAGGTCGCCGCGATGGGCTTCGATGTGGTCTACCTGCCGCCCATCCACCCGATCGGCCGCACCTTCCGCAAGGGGCCGAACAACAGTCTGGACGCCGGACCGAACGACCCGGGCTCTCCGTGGGCGATCGGCGGGCCGGAGGGCGGCCACGACGCCATCCACCCGGACCTGGGGACGGAGAAGGACTTCGTCTTCTTCCTCGGCAAGGCCAAGCAGGCCGGGCTGGAGATCGCCCTCGACCTCGCCCTGCAGGCCGCCCCCGACCACCCCTGGGTCACGACGCATCCCGAGTGGTTCACCACGCTTCCGGACGGGACGATCGCGTACGCCGAGAACCCGCCGAAGAAGTACCAGGACATCTACCCGATCAACTTCGACAACGACTACGACGGCCTGCGCGCCGAGGTGCTGCGCATCGTCCGGTACTGGATGTCGCTCGGAGTGCGGATCTTCCGGGTCGACAACCCGCACACCAAGCCGCTGCACTTCTGGGAGTGGCTGATCCACACGGTCAACGCCACCGACCCTGACGTGGTGTTCCTGGCGGAGGCGTTCACCCGTCCGGCTCTGCTGCACACCCTGGCGAAGGCGGGCTTCCAGCAGTCGTACACGTACTTCACCTGGCGCAACACCAAGGAGGAGCTGGAGGAGTTCCTGACCGGGCTCGCAACGGAGACGGCCGACTTCCTGCGCCCGAACCTGTTCGTGAACACCCCGGACATCCTCACCGAGTACCTGCAGTTCGGTGGTCCGGCCGCCTTCAAGATCCGGGCGGCGATCGCGGCGACCGCGGCGCCGACCTGGGGCGTCTACTCCGGCTTCGAGCTGTACGAGAACGTCGCCCGGCCGGGCGCCGAGGAGTACATCGACAACGAGAAGTACGAGTACCGACCGCGCGACTACGCGCGGGCCGCGGCGCTGGGCCGCTCGCTCGCGCCGTACCTGACCATGCTCAACCGCGCGCGCAGCGAGCATCCGGCGCTCCGCCAGCTCCGCAACCTGCGCGTGCACCGGACCGACGACGACTCGATCCTCGTCTACTCGAAGTACCTGGCCGGCGAGTTCACCCGCAGCGGCAAGCCCGACGCGGTGCTCGTCGTCGCCAACGTCGACCCGCACTCGGTGCGCGAGACGATGGTCCACCTCGACGTCACGGCGTTCGGCATCGAGCAGGGCGCCCAGTTCGAGGTGCGCGACCTGGTCACCGGCCAGCGCTGGACCTGGGGCTCCGACGCCTATGTGCGTCTCGACGCGTTCACCGAGCCCGTCCACATCCTGACCGTCAAGCCGTTGGAGGCCGCACGATGACCCCGATTCCCGAGGGCGCCGCCGCCGTCGACCTGCCCGCCATCGACGACGACGTGCTGCGGGCCGTCTCGACCGGCAGCTACCACGACCCGCACTCCGTGCTCGGTCAGCACCAGATCGCCGCCGCCGGCGTCGAGGACCCGATCACGGTCATCCGTGCGCTCCGCCCGCTCGCCGAAGCGGTCTTCGCCATCCTGCCGACGGGAGCGCACCTCCAGCTCGCGCACCTCGGTCACGGCATCTGGCAGGGAGTCGACATCGTCGGCCCCGGCGACTACGAGCTGGAGGCGCGCTACGCCGGCGGCAGCACCTGGACCGCGGACGACCCGTACCGGTTCCTCCCGACGATCGGCGAACTCGACCTCCACCTCATCCGGGAGGGCAGGCACGAGCAGCTCTGGACGGCGCTCGGCGCGCACGTCCGCGACCTCGGCGGCGTCGTCGGCACCTCCTTCACGGTCTGGGCGCCGCACGCCCGCGCCGTCCGCGTCGTCGGCGACTTCAACGGCTGGGACGGCACTCTGCACGCGATGCGCAACATGGGCGCCTCTGGAGTGTGGGAGCTGTTCGTGCCCGGGGTCGGCGAAGGCTCCATCTACAAGTTCGACCTGCTCGGCGCGAACGGCGAATGGGTCCGCAAGATCGACCCGATGGCGCAGGCCGCCGAGACCCCGCCGAACACGGCATCCGTCGTCACGGTCAGTCGGCACGAGTGGGCGGACGGCGAGTGGATGACGCACCGCGCCGCCACCGACCCGCACTCCGGGCCGATGAGCATCTACGAGCTGCACTTCGGCAGCTGGCGGCCCGGCCTCGGCTACCGGGAGGCCGCCGACCAGCTCATCGACTACGTGGGCGGACTCGGCTACACGCACGTCGAGTTCCTGCCGCTCGCCGAGCACCCGTTCGGAGGCTCGTGGGGCTACCAGGTGACCGGCTACTACGCCCCGACCAGCCGGTTCGGCTCGCCCGACGATCTCAAGTACCTGATCGACCGGCTGCACCAGGCCGGCATCGGCGTCATCATGGACTGGGTGCCCGGCCACTTCCCCAAGGACGACTGGGCGCTCGCGCGCTTCGACGGCCAGGCCCTCTACGAGCACTCGGACCCCCGCCGCGGCGAGCACAAGGACTGGGGCACGTACATCTTCGACTACGGCAACTCGCAGGTGCGCAACTTCCTGGTCGCGAACGCGCTGTACTGGCTGGAGGAGTTCCACGTCGACGGACTCCGCGTCGACGCAGTGGCATCGATGCTCTACCTCGACTACTCGCGCAACGAGGGCGAGTGGGAGCCGAACATCCACGGCGGCCGCGAGAACCTGGAGGCGATCGGCTTCCTGCAGGAGGTCACCGCGACCTCCTACAAGCGCAACCCCGGCACCGTGATGATCGCCGAGGAGTCCACGAGCTACGCCGGCGTCACGGCGCCGACTTCGTCGGGCGGCCTCGGCTTCGGGCTCAAGTGGAACATGGGCTGGATGCACGACGCGCTCCAGTACATCCAGGAGAACCCGATGTGGCGCAGCTACCACCACAGCGAGATCACGTTCTCCTTCGTCTACGCGTGGAGCGAGAACTTCCTGCTGCCGATCAGCCACGACGAGGTCGTGCACGGCAAGGGCTCGCTGATCGGGAAGATGCCCGGCGACCATTGGCAGCAGCTCGCGAACGTGCGCGCCTTCCTGTCCTTCATGTGGGCGCACCCGGGCAAGCAGCTTCTGTTCATGGGCCAGGAGTTCGGGCAGTACTCCGAGTGGAGCGAGGAGCGCGGCCTGGACTGGTGGATGCTCGACCAGCCGAGCCATCGCGGGCTCTGGAACCTCGTCTCCCAGCTCAACGCCGTCTACCGCGACAACCCGCAGTTCTGGGCGCTCGACAACGACCCGGGCGGCTTCGAGTGGCTGGACGGCTCGGACGCCGCCGGCAACGTCCTCGCGTTCCTGCGCAAGGACCGCGACGGCTCGCCGATCGCGGTGCTGCTGAACTTCTCGGGCAACCCGCACGGCGACTACCGGGTCGGCCTGCCGTTCGCCGGCGAGTGGGAGGAGCTCCTCAACACGGACGCCGAGGACTTCGGCGGCTCCGGCGTCGGCAACTTCGGCGGCGTCACCGCGCACGACGAGCCGTGGATGGGCCGGCCGGCCTCGGCCGTGCTGACGCTGCCGCCGCTGGGGGCGCTCTTCCTCAGACCGCGTTCTTGAGCCACGCCGCGTACGCGATGCCGTCGACGGCGTGATCCGGCGCGAGGTGGCGCCCCGCGCGCCACGCCGAGCCGAGCGGGCCGGCGAGGCGGACCGACACGATCGGTCGCCGCGTGCCCGTGGCGTCCTTCCACTGCCGGGCGAGCGCTCGCGCGCTCTCCACCCGCGGGCCGCCCACTGTTCGGGTCGAACCCGGCTCGCCGACGCCCTCGGCCGCGTCCAGCAGGACGCGCGCGACGTCGGCGACCGAGATGGGCTGGAACCGGGTCCCTGAGGGCGCCGTCAACGTTCCGAACCGACGGCCGCGCTCGAACACCGACGTGACGAAGTCGTGGAACTGCGTGGTGCGCACGATCCGGACCTCCAGCGGCGACTCCAGGTAAGTGCTCTCCTGCACCAGCTTCGACCGGTAGTACGGGTAGCGCGCGCCGTCGATGCCCGCGATGGACAGCAGCACCGCCCGGCCGACGCCGTACCGCGCGGCGGTGTGCAGGAGGTTGCGGGAGCCGTGCGCGAACACGTGCGACGCACGTCGGCCCCCGGCGTTGCTCGTGTCGATGAGCACGTCGACGCCGTCGACCGCCTCCTCGAGCCCGTCCCCCGTCACCAGGTCGGCCGTCACATAGGCCGCGCCGTCGACGTACGCGGCCTCGTCGTCGTCGGGCGTGCGCCGGGCGGCGACCACGACCTGGTGGCCGCGCGCGACGGCCTCAGCGGTGACGGCGCGACCGGCGAGACCGGTCCCACCGACGATGAGCACACGGGACATGCGCGAGCCTTCCAGGCGAGGGGGATGTCAGCCGCTCGGTGCGTCGGACCCGGCCGGATGGGAGGGCGCGCGTCAGTAGAGCAACGACGCCAGCCTAGCCCTGGCCTTGCCGACGCGGGGGTCGTCCACGCCGACGATCTCGAAGTACTCCAGAATGCGCGCGCGCACGGCCTCCTTGCCCTCCGCGTCGAGCGTCGGGAACAGGGTCAGCAGCCGGTCGAAGGCGTCGTCGACGTGGCCTCCGGAGAGGTCGAGGTCGGCCACGGCGAGCTGGGCGTCGCTGTCGCCCGGCGCGGCGGCCGCGGCGTTGCGGATCTCATCGAGCGTCCGGCCGGCCAGGCGCGCCAGCAGGCTCACCTGCGCGAGCCCGGCGATCGCCATCTGGTCGCGCGGATCCTGGGCGATCGCGGTCTTGTAGGCGGCGATGGCCGCGGGATAGTCGCCGCGGTCGATCGCGTCGTACGCCTCGGCGTGCAGCGGGGGCAGCGGCGGCTCCGGCGCGGGCTCGTCGGCGTCGGCGTCGGCGTCGGCGCCCGGGGTCTCCCCCGCCGCGGCGTCGATCTGCGCGGACCCGGTGACCCCGTTCTGTGCAGCCAGCTCGAGCAGCTGGGCGAACACATCGCGCACCTGGTCCTCCGGGAGCGCTCCGGTGAAGAGCTGCACGGGCCGGCCCGCGACGATGCCGGCCACGGCCGGCGCCGACTGCGCCTGGAACGCCTGCACGAGCTGCGGGTTCGCGTCGACATCGACCTGGACGAGCACGATCCGGCCCGCGAGGTCGGTGGTGACGCGGTCGAGGACCGTCGCGAGCGCGCGGTCCGGGTCGGCCCACGAGGCCGTGAGCGCGACCACGACAGGGATGCGCATCGACAGGTCGATGAAGTCGTTGAAGTTCGCGTCGGTGCCCTGGAAGAACAGGCTCGGCAGCTCGACCGGCTCGCCCGGCGCCGCGCCGCCCGCGTCGCCCTGCCCGGGCTGCGGCCGGTTCACGAGGCCGCTCAGATCCACGGCGCCGCGGAGGTTGGTCGGATTCGGCGGAAGCTGACTCATGCGCTCAAGCCTACTGCGCGGCCGGGCGCCGTTCGCGGGTCACTGCACCTCGCGCGCGGAGACCAGGCCCTGGGCGAAGCCGAGCAGGCGCACCTTCTCGTTCGAGCCCGCCGGGGGCACGTAGAAGGCGAGCTGGTAGCCGTACACCGATTCGATGCCGGTGTTGGACTGTGCGACGCCGCTCAGCGCCGCCGTCGTGGCGCCCGCGATGACCTGGGCGCCGGCCTCCGTCACACGGTGGAGCTGCACTTCCTCCGGGTTGACCCAGACGATGGCGCCGGAGTCGTTGGTCGCCATCGAGATGACCGGGCCGGCTCCGACCCTGCCCGCGAAGGTGAGCGTGGAGGTCTGGCCGAACTGCTGCGCGAGCCTGGCCTGCTCCTGCTGCTTCCAGGAGGCGCCGACCTGCGCGACGAGCTTGTCGTCGGTGAGGTCGAAGCTGGGGTACCACTTGCTCTTCTCGCCGTTCAGCAGGATGTCCCCGTAGGCGGCCGCCACTTGGTCGGGCTGGACCTTCAGAAGCTTGGAGTCCGGGGGCACCACCGCGGCGCCGATGCTCGCCGGCGCCAGGTTCGGCACCTTGACGTTCGGCTCGAGCGCGATCGCGTACTCCACCAGGTAGTTGTCGCGCGGCGTCTGCTGCACGAGGGCGAGCGCGAGCGGCGCCTGCGGTTTGCCCGTGGCGTCGTTCGGCATCTTCACGACGGCCGTGACGGTGCGCGGCCAGCTGTCGGTCGCCTGCGGGAGCGAGAGCTCGAGCGGTCCGGCCGGGATGGCGGGAAGCGCCGGCTGGTCCGCCTTCTTGACCCGGATCGCGTAGTTGGCCGTGCGGAGCTGGAGGGCCGGTCCGGCGAAGCGCAGCTTCGCCAGGTTCGGGTCGTTCTTGGCGTCCGCATTGGCCGCGGCGACCGAGATCCGCTTGATGATGCGCTCGAGCTGCGGCGCCGTCACGGCGGGCGGCGGGGTGTTGCTGTTCGCGTTCGGCGCGCCCGTCGTCGCGGTCGGCGTCGGAGTCGGGGTGGGCGTCGACGTCTCGGCGAAGGCGGCGCCCGCTCCGGTGCCGGTCAGGGCGAGGACGCCCGCGAGGAGGGCAGGCGCCATCACGCGCGTCCGGCGGCTCGACCGCCGTCCCCGCGGGGTCGCCTCGAGGGACGCGGTCGGCTTGTACTTGGGGGCTTTGGGGAGCTTCGGCATCTTGGGTCCGCTCTTGCGTCGTGGGCCGCGCGACCTGCGGTGGGTGTAGAGCCCCCACAGGTAGAGCGCGATGCCGATCACCAGGAGCACGAGACCGCCGATGATGAGCGGGAACGCCCACGGCGTGCTGGTGTCGACGGGCCAGGTCAGAACGATCTTGTTCGGGGCGGGGGTGGTCCCGTCGCCGGCGACGATGACGCTGACACCGGAGGGGACGTTCATCTTGGTCACCTGGGCATCCTGGCCGTCGTACTCGTCGAGCCAGAGATCGGAGCCGGCCGGGTCGGGGCCGGGGGTGGCGGCCTGCGCCGGGGTCGACCCGGTAGGCGCAGGCGTCGGCGTGGCCGTCGGGGCCGGCGTCGCGGTGGAGGCCGCGCCGGTCGAGCCGGTCGAGCCCGAGGAGCCCGTCAGGCCGGACTTCGGGGTCACGGTCTTCACTGTCACGGCGCTGTCGCCCGCGCGGTAGGAGATGTCCGCATACTTCTGGTCCGCCAGCCACGCCTTCACATCGGCGGTGCGGCCGTAGGCGACCACCTGGGTCTTGGCGTTCTTGGAGCCGGAGACGGACAGCGTCTGCTGCCCGGGATGGGCGTTCAGGACCGCGCTGTCGATCACGATGTAGCGGGTGTCAGCGGGGACGGTCGCCGCCGCGGTCACCTGCGACGGAGGTGCGAAGATCGTGCGCTGGGCGATGCCGGCCACGATCATGACGGCAGCGACCACGAACGCGACGATGGCCAATACGAAACGCAAACAGAACTCCTCAGTGCCGGACGGGGGGCGGGCACAGTCACACCACGATAATGGAGCACCCTGAGAGGCATCTAACCGTTGTCTGCACGCTCATGCAGTCCCCCATGCGGGTACGGGTCTCGAAATGTAAGATCGATGCGGCGCGCGCGCGGCTCGCTCACTCGATCCCCTCAGGAGTAACACGGTGGCCACCGACGAAACCAACTTCACCCAGGCCTTTCGCGGCTATGACAAGGACGAAGTCGACCAGGCCATCCAAGACCTCCGCCGCGAGCTGATCAAATCCAACACCCAGTCGGCCGACCAGGCCAAGGAGCTCAAGCGCCTCCAGCTCCGCATCGACGAACTGAACGCCGAGATCGAGGAGGTCGGCAGCCCGACGTACTCCGGGCTCGGCACCAAGCTGGAGAACACCCTCCGGGTCGCCGAGGAGCAGTCCACCCGGCTCATCGCGCAGGCCGACATCGACGCCGAGAAGCTGCGCACCGGCGTCGCCGCCGAGATCGACAAGATCAAGAGGACCGCCGCTCAACAGGCCGAGCGCGTCCTGGCCGACGCCCAGGCCCGCGCGACGACCGCCCTCGAGGACGCCCAGATCGAATCCTCCGAGCTGCTGGCGCGAACGCGCGCCGACAAGGAGACCCTGCTCAACGACGCGATCAGGGAGGCCGCCGCCATCCGCGGCGCCGTGGCCACCGAGGCGGCCGAACTGCGCGCGACGAGCAAGCGCGAGGCCGCCGCGCTCCGCGCCGAGGCCGACCGCGAGGCCGCCGAACTGAAGGCCGTCGCCCTGCGCGAGGCGGAGGCGGCGCGCGCCGAGGCAGCCGAGCTCGACCGGACCATCGCCGCCCGCCGCGGCGAGCTGGAGAACGCGCTCGCGGCCGACCGCGCCGCGTTCGAGCGCGAGGCCGCGCAGACGCGCCTCGAGCTCGACAAGCGGGTGGCCGAGACCGCCGACCGCCTGGCCGCCGAGCAGGCGGAGGCGCGCGGAGCCCTCGCCGCCGAGATCGCCCAGGCCCGCGCCGAGCTCGCGGACGAGGTCGAGCAGCAGCGCGCGACGCTCGCCGCGCGGGCCGCGCAGACGCGCGCCGACCTCGACCACGAGGACACCACCAGGCGTCAGGCGCTCGCCGCCGACGTCGAGCAGACCACGACCTCCCTGGCCGCGGAGGTCGAACAGACCAGGAGCTCCCTCGCCGCCGAAGTCGAGCAGACCAAGGCCCGCCTTGCCGACGAGGTCACGACGACCACCTCGGCCCTCGCGGACGAGGTCGCCCGCACCAAGACCGAGCTCGCCGACGAGGTGACGCGCACGAAGGCCGCGCTCGCCGACGAGGTCACCAGCACGAAGGCCGCGCTGGAGACCGAGGTCACCACTACGCGCTCGACGCTCGAGACCGACGTGACCACCACCCGTTCGGCGCTGGCCGAGGAGGTCGAGCGCACCAAGAAGGAGCTCGCCGACGAGGTCCTGCAGACCCGCTCGACCCTCGAGCGCGAGACCACCGAGACCCGCAGCGCCCTCGAAGCCGACCGCACGGCGACCGCCGCCCAGCTCACCGCCGACCGGGAACGGGTCGCGAACGAGCTCGCGGCCGAGGAGGAGACCACCCGCGCCCGCGTCACGGCCCTGCGCGAGCGCACCGCCGCCGAGCTGGCGACGGAGGTCGCGGACACCCGGGCCGACCTCGCCGCCGAGGTCGAGACCACGCGGGCCGACGTCGCCAAGGAGACCGACGCGGCGCGCTCCGCCCTCGCGAAGGAGGTCGAAACCACCAAGGCCTCCCTCGCCAAGGAGGTCACGAGCACCCGCTCGGCGCTGAAGAAGGAGGCCGACTCCACCAAGACCGCGCTGGCCAAGGAGGTCGAGACCACGCAGGCGTCCCTCGCCAAGGAGGTGGAGACCACCCGCGCCGAGCTCGCCGCCGAGGTGGAGACCGCACGCGCCGCCCTCGCGGAGGAGGTCGAGACCACCCAGTCCGCGCTGGCCGAAGAAGTGGAGTCCACCAGGTCCGCCCTCGCCGAGGAGGTCCAGACCACCCGGGCGGAGCTGGCCGACGAGGTCGAGACCACGCGCTCGGAGCTGGCCGCCGACGTCGAGCGTCAGCGCCGTGAGCTGGAGACCGAGGCCGCCGACGTGCGCGCCGAGCTGGCCGCCGAGGTCGGGGAGGCCCGCACAGCCCTGGCCGAGGAGCTCGCCACCGAGCGCAGCGCGCTCACCGCCGAGGTGACCTCCACCCGCGCCCGGCTCGCCGCCGACGTCGACCAGACCGCCGCCCGGCTCGCCGCGGAGAAGGAGCAGACCCTCTCCACGCTCGAGACCCAGGTCGTCACGACGAGGGCCGCGCTGGCCGCCGAGGTCGAGCAGACCAAGTCCGCCCTGGCCGCCGAGGTCGAGCAGACCAAGTCCGCCCTGGAGACCGAGGTCACGACCACGACCTCCAACCTGGCCGCCGAGGTCGAGCAGACCAAGTCCGCCCTCGAGACCGAGGTCACCACCACGAAGTCCGCGCTGGCCGCCGAGGTCGAGCAGACCACGTCCGCCCTCGCCGCCGAGGTCGAGGAGACCCGCTCCCGCCTCGCCGACGAGACCGAGCAGACCCGCAGCACGCTCGCCGCGGACGTGAAGCGCACCGCCGCCGACCTCGCCGACCAGCGTGCTCGCACGGCCCAGGAGCTGAAGAACGACCGCGAGCAGCAGCGCCTCGAGCTGGAGCGCGAGGCCGATCAGACCCGGGTGACGCTCGCCGAGGAGACCGAGCGCGCCCGCGTCACGCTCGACGCCGAGATCGCGAAGGCCCGCGCCGAGGTCGCGCGCGAAGCCGCAGAGGCGAGCACCGCGCTCGACGCCGAACTCGCCGAGCGACAGGCCGCCTACGACCAGGAGGCCGCGACCGCCCGCGCCGACCTCGAGGCGGAGCTCACCGCCCTGCGCACCTCCACTCTCGCCGAGCTCGACAAGCGCACCCGCGAGATCGAGCAGGCGCGCATCGACCTCGACGTCGAGCTGCGTGCCCGCCGCGACGAGGCAGAGAAGGAGTACCTCGGCCGGCATCAGGAGGCGGTGGCACAGACGCAGAAGTACCTGGACGAGGCCAACGTACAGCTCGCCGACGCCGTCAAGCGCACCTCGCAGGCGCGCACGGAGGCCGAGACCCTCGACACCGAGGCCCGAGAGACGGTCAAGAAGGCCCGCAAGGAAGCCGAGAAGGTCGCCGCCGACATCGTCCGGGAGGCGCAGGAGCGCGCCGACGCCCTGGTGGAGGAGGCCGAGGAGCGCACGCAACGCCTGGTCGCCGACGCAGAAGAGCGCCTCTCCCAGATTAGGATTGAGCGCGAAGCCGTCGCCGGTTACTTCGAGAACCTGAGGGGTATGCTCCAGCAGGCGGATCAGGTTTCCGCAGACGACTGAGTCCGCCTCCCGGGCGGACGGCCCGGAGGGGGACTGAGTGAAGATCCAGAACGCGTTCCGAGTCGGCCTGATCGGCACGCTCGGCGTCGGTCTGGGCGTCCTGATCCTGACGTCGATCGTGAGCCTCGCCACGATCATCACGTACATCGGTGCCGCCCTGTTCCTGGCGCTCGGGATCGAGCCGCTCATCTCCTTCCTGGAGCGGCGGAAGTTCCCGCGCTGGGCGGCGCTGGTGGTCACGCTCGTGGTCATCGTCGGCGCGTTCGTCGGGCTGATCTGGGCGATCGTCCCGATCGCGGTCGGGCAGGCCACCCAGCTCGTCCAGAACTCGATCAACTGGGTCAACAACGGCGGCGCCGAGAAGTGGTTCCTGAGCCTCCAGCACCAGTTCCCGACCATCGTCAACCAGCAGAACATCGACGCGGTCACCCAGTGGCTGCAGAAGAACCTCCCCGATATCACGTCCAAGGTGCTGCAGACCGGCTTCGGCATCGTGCAGGGCGCGTTCGGCGTGATCATCGTCGTGATCCTGACCATCTACTTCACCGCGTCGCTGCCGAGCATCAAGCGCGCGGCCTACCAGCTCGTCCCGGCCTCCCGGCGCTCCCGCTTCGCGGACCTGGGCGACCAGATCACCGACTCGGTCGGCAAGTACGTCGGCGGCCAGGTCTCGCTCGCACTCGTCAACGGCGTGCTGAGCGCGATCTTCCTGACGATCATCGGCGCGAAGTTCCCCATCCTGCTCGCGTCGATCGCGTTCTTCTTCTCGCTGATCCCGCTCGTGGGCACGATCACGGGCTCGGTGATCATCGTGGCGGTCTGCTTCTTCTCCGGCACGCCCACCGCGATCGCGGCCGCCATCTACTACATCGTCTACATGCAGGTGGAGGCATACGTGCTCAGCCCGCGCATCATGAACCGCGCGGTGTCGGTGCCGGGCGCGCTCGTCGTGGTCGCGGCCCTCGCCGGCGGCACACTGCTCGGCATCCTCGGCGCGCTGGTCGCCATCCCGTTCGCCGCGGCGATCCTGCTCATCATCAAGCAGGTGGTCATCCCCCGGCAGAACGAGCTCTAGGCGCTCGCGAGCCGCGTCAGGCCGGCGGCCACTGCGTCGGCAGGGGCGCCGCCGCGGGATTCATCCGCTCCACGATCTCGTCCAGCACGCGGCGCGTCTGGTTCTCCCCCACCCAGAGGTGCTTTCCGCCCTCGACGTCGACCAGGTCGATCTGCGGCAGCGGACGGAACCGCTCGGCCGCCTCCGCGGGCCGCAGGTAGTCGTCGTGCTCGGGGATCAGCGCCACGATCGGGCGGTGGTCCCCCGCCCAGGCCGCCAGGTGCTCGGGCTTGGCGCGGTGAAGCGGCGGCGACAGCAGGATGATGCCGTCCACCGGGCACTCCCGCCCGTACATCAGGGCGAGCTCCGTGCCGAACGACCACCCGAGCAACCAGGGGTGCGGCAGGCCGCGCTCGGCGACGAACGCCATCGCCGCCTCCACGTCGTAGCGCTCGTCGACACCGTGGCCGAACTCCCCTGACTGCGGCCGCGCGGCGACGCCGTGCCGCGCGTGTTGAAGCGCAGCACGGCGATGTCGGCCAGCGCGGGAAGGCGCCCCGCGGCCTTGCGGAGGATGTGGGAGTCCATGAAGCCGCCGCCGGTCGGCAGCGGGTGCAGCGTGACCAGCGTCGCCACCGGTTCGCGGTCGAGCGGGGAGGCCAGCTCGCCGACGAGTGTCAGACCGTCGCGCGTGCGCAACTCGATGTCCTCGCGCCGGGCGGGCAGCTCGACGCCGCCGCGGATCTCGATCGGCCCGTCGGGCGCCGCACTGTCGGTCATTCCGCTGTCCCTCTCGTCTCTCTCGCTGTCTCTCGTGCTCAGACGATCCGCCAGCACGAGGTGTGCCAGTGCCGGCGGGCGGCCAGGTCGGCCGCGTCGCCCATCACGCCGTCCGCGCGCCAGGCGACCAGGTGCGCGACGCCGGGACCGATCTCGCGGCCGCAGCCGGGGCACACGTAGCTCTTCTGCGCCTGCACGGCCGACACGGGCTGCACGTTCCATTCGACGCCGCGCCGCACCTCCGTGCGCCGCCAGCCCGCGAGGAGGCGGTCGAGGCCGTCCTGCTCCTCGTCACGCTGCTCGCCGTGACGGCGGCGGGGATGATTGCTGCGGGGCACCGCTCCAGTCTATGCAGGCCGCGGCTGTCGCCCGCCGACCCACGCGCTGTACCATCGGCGGCATGAGCGACGATGCTCGGCACGGCGAACCACGCAACACGGATGCTCTGACGGCGCAGCTGCTCGCGACGGAGCACTGGAGCCTCCTGGCGTCGCGCAGCACCACGCAGAGTGAGGTCCTGACCCGGATCAGTATGATGCTGACCCTCATGTCGGCCGCGCTGGTCAGCATCGCCCTGGTCGGGCAGGCGACGAAGTTCGCGGGCATCTTCCCCGCCTTCGCCGACGCCCTGCTCGGCCTTGTCGTGGTGGTCGGCGTGCTCACCCAGGTCCGCGTGACGAACGTGTCCATGGAAGACCTCATGTACGTCCTGGCGATGAACCGCCTCCGCGCCGAGTACGTGCGGCTGGCCCCGGAGGTCGCGCGGGCGCTCAGCACCTCCTGGCACGACGACAGGGAGGGAGTGACCCGCACCTACTACTTCCTCGGCCGTCGAGCTCAGAGCCAGGTCATCGGGAGCAGCATGATGTTCACGTTCGTGGTCAACGGAGCGCTCGTGGGCCTCTTCCTCGGGGTCGTGCTCGCGACGAGCGGCGTTGGCGTGCCGGTAGCGTGGACGGTGGGGATCGTCTGCACAGTCGCCTACATCGTCACGTCGTTCGCGATCGGCGGCCGGATCTACTTCCGGTTCTGGCGCGACTACGTGCCGGTGTCGCCCAGCGAGGCGACTCCTCCGGGCGAGTGAGCGTCGAGCCTCAGTACCAGCCGGCCGACTGCGACTGCGCCCAGGCGCCGCACGGGTTCGTGTAGCGGCCGGCGATGTAGCCGAGGCCCCAGTTGATCTGCACGGAGGCGTCCGTCTGCCAGCCCGGGCCCATCTTACTGCCGGGGAGGGCCTGCGGGATGCCGTAGGCGCCGCTCGGGTTGGACGCGTTCACGCGCCAGCCGGACTCCTTGTTCCACAGCGACACCAGGCAGCTGTACTGGTCGTCGCCCCAACCGCGCTGATGCACCATCTGGTAGGCGATCGCCTTCGCGGTGCCCGGGTCGGGGACCGGAGCGGACGGTGCGCTCGAACCGCCGGACGAGGTCGAATTCTTCGTCGCGGTGGGCGTCGGAGTCGGCGTCGGCGTGGGCGTCGGCTTGAGCTTGACGCCCAGCGTGTCGCGCGTCACAGCCGTCTCCGAAGCGTTCGGGGCGGTCAGGCTCTGAACGGGGACCGCGCCGTAACGGGCGGTCTGCTGGATGTTCTGAAGGGTGTCCGCGTAGGCCGGCGTGGCGGCGGAGCCGGAGTACGGGTCCACCACGTTGACCAACGCGAAGCCGACGGCCGCTGTGAAGGCGAACCCCCAGATCACGGCGCGCGAACGGACATGAGGCCGTCGCGAACGGCGGAATGCGACTCCCACCGGGTTGGCAGGGGTCAGCGGAACGAGCTCTGCTGCTTCTTGTCTACCCACGATCACAGAACCATAACGAACATTTCAGCGGTTTCCAACACGGAGCTCCCCTATTCAGGAAACGGCCAGGATCAGCGGACCGCGAGCATCACGTCTGTGACGCTGTCCAGGAGGAGGTCCACCTGGGCTTCACGGTACCCCCTCGCTGCTCACGGAAAGTGACCGTGCGAACTTCGTCGACGCTCATCGGGCGGCCGTCCTGGAAGTACTTCACCAGTCGACCGGCGAAGCGGTCGACGTCCTGGCGGTTGTAGCCGAGGGTCAGGAAGCTGACCCGCTGGAAGCGCTGGCCCACCGGCCGCTCCAGGCGGTCGAGGATCGCCTGCGCTGTCGTGCGGGCCTCCTCGAACCAGGCCGAGTCGCGGGCGCCACCGCGGGCGAGGTCGCGCTCACGGGCCGCGAAGGCGTCCTCCAGTCGCTCGAGGGCCGCATCCACGTGCGAGGTCGAGTAGCCGCCTTTCGTCATCGAGAACGCCGTGTGGCGGATGTCGGAGGCGGACAGGGTGCCAGGGGTGGACGGGTCGGAGTCGTAGGCGCGGCGGGCGGTGACGAGGAACTCGTCGACCTGAGCGACGTCGTAGCCGGGCTTCGACTTGGGGCTCCGGGGGAAGGTGCTCACGAGCCCATTGTGTCAGGAGAAGATGAGGAACAGCACGTAGGTGGCCGCCGCGGACGGCAGGATCGAGTCCAGCCGGTCGAGGAATCCGCCGTGGCCTGGCAGCCAGGAGCTCATGTCCTTGATGCCCAGATCGCGCTTGATGAGCGACTCGGCGAGGTCGCCTGCGGTCGCCGTCAGCAGCGCGACGACGCCGAAGATCACCCCGAACCACCACGGCTGCTGGATCATGAACAGCGAGATCAGCACGCCGGCGACGATCGCCGCGACGGCGGCCCCGGCGAAGCCCTCCCAGGTCTTCTTGGGACTGATGGTCGGCGCCATCGGGTGCCGGCCGAAGGACAGCCCGCTCGCGTACGCGCCCGTGTCGACGGCGACGACCACGATCAGGAAGCCGAGCACCCACCACTCGCCGCCGTTCTCGGCCAGCAGCAGGATGGCGAACGAGCCGAGCAGGGTGACGTACATCTGCACGAGCACGCTCCACGCCAGGTCGCGGGTGAGCGCCAGTCCCCCGGCGCGTTTCGCCGGCAGTGCGGCCTCTTCGACCAGCCGCCAGACGACGACCAGCACGATGCCCGACGCCAGCGCGACGAGCTGGCCGCCGGCGTGGAACCAGAACGTCGCGGGCACGATCGCGAGCGAAGCGATCAGCGAGGGGTGCGCGGCACGCGCCGCCCGGCTCCGCGGAACGCCTGAGTGAGCTCGAAGGCGGCGAATCCGATGATCGCGGCGCCGAAGACGAGGAACAGCTCCTTGATGAAGATCAGGCTCAGCACGAGCAGGGCGCCGGCGACGAGCCCGATCAGGATCGCGAGGATCAGATTGCGTCCGGTCCGCGCTGCGATCCGCTCGTTGGTCGCGTCGAGCTGCGCCTTGCGCGCGAGCACCTGCCGTTCGAAGTCGGCGCGGGTCGCCTGCACCTGCGCGCGCAGCTCGGCACGCGCCGCAGCCTTCCCCCTTCTGCCCGACGCCGGCGTTCGAGGTGCGCCGGGGCTGCTCCCTCGCTCATCTAGACCTCGAGAAGCTCGGCTTCCTTGCGCTTGAGGGCCTCGTCGACCGCGTCGACATTGGTGCGCGTGAGGGCCTCGAGCTCCTTCTCGCCGCGGGCCACCTCGTCGTCGCCGACCTCGCCCTTGAGCGCGTCGAGGTCGTCCTTCGCCTTGCGGCGGATGTTGCGGATGGCGACCTTGGCGTCCTCGCCCTTGCCGCGGACGATCTTGACGAACTCCTTGCGGCGGTCCTCGGTCAGCTCGGGCAGGGTGACGCGCACGATCTCGCCGTCGTTGCCGACGTTCGCCGACAGGTTCGGCATGTTGACGATCGCCTTCTCGATGTCCTTGAGAGCGGACTTGTCGTAGGGCGTCACCAGCAGCACCCGGGCCTCCGGGTTCTGCAGGCCGGCGAGCTGGGCCAGCGGCGTCGGCGAGCCGTAATAGTCCACGAGCACCCTCTGGAAGAGGGCGGGGTTCGCGCGCCCCGCGCTCACCGTGCCGAAGTCGTCCCTCGCCGCGTCCACGGTCTTGGCCATGCGCTGGCGGGCGTCGGAAATCACATCCGCGATCACGGTTTCTCCTTCAGATCGATGAGTCGTTGTCTAGTCTAGGGCCAGGCCGCGGAGCACCCCGCGCAGGGCGAAACGCCCCGCCGGGCTCGATCAGCCGAGCAAGGTGCCGATCTCGGCGCCGAGCAGCGCGGCGGTGACATTGCCGGCCGGCTCGATGCCGAAGATGCGCATCGGCATCCCGTTGTCCATGCAGAGGCTCAGCGCGGTGGAGTCCACAGCCTTGAGACCCTGCTGCAGAGCGTCCTGGTGGCTGATCTGGTCGATCTTGCGGGCGTCCGGGTTGGTGCGCGGGTCGGAGTCGTACATGCCGTCCACGCCGTTCTTCGCGACCAGCACGACATCGGCGCTGATCTCCAGGGCACGCTGGGCGGCGACGGTGTCGGTCGAGAAGTACGGCAGGCCGGCGCCGGCGCCGAAGATGACGACGCGGCCCTTCTCGAGGTGGCGCTCGGCGCGGCGCGGGATGTAGGGCTCGGCGACCTGCGTCATCTCGATCGCGGACTGCACGCGTGTCTCCGCTCCGGCCTGCTCCAGGAAGTCCTGCAGGGCCAGCGAGTTCATGACCGTGCCGAGCATGCCCATGTAGTCGGCGCGACCGCGGTCCATGCCCCGCTGCGAGAGCTCTGCACCGCGGAAGAAGTTGCCTCCGCCGACCACGATCGCGATCTCGACGTCCTTCGCCGCCTGGGCGATCTCGCGCGCGATGCTGCTGACGATGTCCGGGTTCACCCCGAGCTGGCCGCCGCCGAACGCCTCGCCGGAGAGTTTCAGAAGGACCCTGCGTCTGTGAGTGGCTGCCGTCATGTGTGTAGGAGTCCTTCCGTGTGTTTCGTTAACGCTAGTGCGTGCCTCAGCGCCTGAACAGGCGCGGCGGGCACAGAAAGGAGTCCGGATCGTGATTCACGATCCGGACTCCTTCATGCCTGGGTCAGGCGCCGACCTTGAAGCGGGCGAAGCCCGAGACGATCAGACCCGAGTCCTTGAGGACCTGGGCGATGTTCTGCTTGTTGTCGCGGGCGTACTCCTGCTCGAGCAGCGCGACCTGCTTGAAGTAGGCGCCGAGGCGACCCTCGATGATCTTCGGCAGCGCGGCCTCCGGCTTGCCCTCGTTGCGCGAGATCTCCTCGACGATGCGACGCTCGTTCTCGACCTCTTCGGCCGGGACGTCCTCGCGGGTGAGGTAGGTCGGGTTCGCGAACGAGATGTGCTGCGCGATGCTGCGGGCGGTCTCCGCGTCGGCGCCGGCGTAGCCGACGACCACGCCGACCTGCGGGGGCAGGTCCTTGGAGGTCTTGTGCAGGTAGATCGCGAAGTTCTCGCCCGAGACGACGGCGATGCGGCGGAGCTCGACCTTCTCGCCGAGGATCGCGGCCTCGTCACCGATGAGCTCGGCGACGGTCTGCGACCCGGCGGGGGCGGCCAGCGCCTCCTCGACGGTGGTGGCGCCCGCGGCGGCGGCCGCGTCGAGCACCTTGTCGGCGAGGGCGATGAACTTGTCGCCCTTGGCGACGAAGTCGGTCTCGCAGGCGAGCTCGATCATCGTCGCGGTGCCGTTGCCGTTCTCCTTCGCGGCCACGAGGCCCTCGGAGGTGGAGCGGTCGGCACGCTTCGCGTTGCCCTTGGCGCCCTTGAGACGGAGGATCTCGGTCGCCTTCTCGATGTCGCCACCGGCCTCCTCGAGGGCCTTCTTGGTGTCGACCATGCCGGTGCCGAGCTGCTCGCGCAGGGCCTTGATGTCAGCGATGCTGATGTTTGCCATGTTCTGAGTGGAACCTTCTGACTCGAAGTTTGGTGAGTGTGGTTACTTGGCGTCGGCGTCGGCGTCGGCCTCGGCCTCGCCCGGCGCCACGACCTCGGCCTCAGCGTCCGCCTCGCCCTCTGCGACGACCTCGGCGGAGTCCGCCTTGGCCTCGGCGAGGTCGGCGTCGGCGGCCTTCTCGGTCTCGGCGCTCGCCTGGACCTCGTCCTGCGGCTGGGCGAGGAGCTCCTGCTCCCACTCGGCGAGCGGCTCGGCCGGCTCGGCGCCCTCTTCCGGCTTCTGGTGACGCTGGATGAGGCCCTCGGCCGCGGCGTCGGCGACGATGCGGGTGAGGAGCGTGACGGAGCGGATGGCGTCGTCGTTGCCCGGGATCGGGTACTGGACCTCGTCCGGGTCGCAGTTCGTGTCGAGGATGGCGATGACCGGGATGCCCAGCTTCTTCGCCTCGTCGATCGCGAGGTGCTCCTTCTTGGTGTCCACCACCCAGATGGCGCTCGGGGTCTTGGACAGGTTCCGGATGCCGCCGAGCGACTTGTGGAGCTTGTCCAGCTCGCGCTTCTTGATCAGCAGCTCCTTCTTGGTGAAGCCGCTGGTGGTGCCCTCGAAGTCGAGCTCCTCGAGCTCCTTCATGCGGGCGAGGCGCTTGGAGACGGTCTGGAAGTTGGTCAGCAGACCGCCCAGCCAGCGCTGGTTCACGTAGGGCTGGCCCACGCGGGTCGCCTGCTCGGCGATCGCCTGCTGCGCCTGCTTCTTGGTGCCGACGAAGAGGATGGTGCCGCCGTGGGCGACGGTCTCGCGCACGAACTCGTACGTCTTGTCGATGTAGGCGAGCGACTGCTGCAGGTCGATGATGTAGCTGCCCGAGCGCTCGGTGAGGATGAAGCGCTTCATCTTCGGGTTCCAGCGGCGGGTCTGGTGTCCGAAGTGGACTCCGCTGTCGAGCAGCTGGCGCATGGTGACGACGGCCATTTGCCGTTCTCCTGTTCTTGCGCGCCCGGCCTCACGGCGGGGACGCGACTCTCGGTTGTCCAGCGGCAGCCGGTCGGCCGCCGCTCCTGGTGCCCCGCGCCTCCCCGCACCCGCGCTTCCGCACGGAGGACCGTGATGGATGAGCGGGAGACCGGTGGAGAAGCGCACACCCTTTGCGGGGGTGTTCCGGACACGCGTAGTCACTCCGACGTGCGGAGTGCATTGGACATCCTATCAGGAAGCGGGCCTCGGCCGGCCCGCGTGCCCCGTCGGCGCGAGCATGCCGCGTCAGCCGGGACTCAGGGCCGCGGGACCGTGTCCCCCGACGAACGCACCTGCGGGCCGCGGCTGCGTCCGGCGTTGGCGAACAGCGTCTCGGCGTGCTCCAGCGCCATCCCGTTCGTCTCCGGCACCTTGAAGAAGACGAAGAAGAAGGACAGGGCGGCGAAGACCGCGTACATCCCGTACGTGAACGGCAGCGAGAAGTCCGACATCGGCGGGAAGGAGACCGTGACGAGGAAGTTCGCGATCCACTGCGCGGAGGCCGCCACACCGAGGGCGGCGCCGCGGATGCGCGGCGGGAAGATCTCGCCCAGCAGCACCCAGACCAGTGGGCCCCAGGAGGCGCCGAAGCAGATCACGAAGATGTTCGCCGCGATCAGCGCGATCGGCCCCCACGGGCTCGGGAGGGTGACGGCGCCCGCCGACTTGTGGGCGAAGCTGAACGCCAGCGCCATCACCGCGAGGGAGACCGCCATACCCACCGACCCGGTGAGCAGGATGGGACGCCGGCCGACCCGGTCCACCAGCAGGATCGCCACAACGGTCACGACCACGTTCGTGATCGAGGTGATCACGGTGATGAGCAGGGAGTTGCTCTCGGTGAACCCGACCGCTTTCCAGAGCGTCGTCGAGTAGTAGAAGATCACGTTGATGCCGACGAACTGCTGGAACACGGACAGGATGATGCCGATCCAGACGATGGGTTTCAGGCCGAACCGGTTGCCGCGGAGGGTGCCCTTCGCGGCGTCCTTGTCCTCCTCGATGGCCTGCTCGATGTCCCGCACCTGCCGGTCGACGTCCTCTTCCGGGACGAGCGTCGCGAAGATCTCCCGCGCCTCGTCGTGCCGGCCGGTGGAGAGCAGGTAGCGCGGCGACTCGGGCAGGATCAGCGCCAGGATGCCGTAGACGACAGACGGGATCACGCCGACGAGGAACATCCACCGCCAGGCCTCCAGCCCGAACCAGAGCTGGTTGGCCGCGGCGCCCGCCGCTCCGGCGAGCAGCGCGTCGGACAGCAGCGCCACGAAGATACCGATCGTGATGGCGAGCTGCTGCAGCGAGGCGAGGCCGCCCCGGCGCTGCTTGGGGGCGATCTCCGCGATGTACGCCGGCGCGACGACCGACGCGATGCCGATGCCGAGACCGCCGATGATGCGCCAGAATCCGAGATCCCAGACGGAGACCGAAAGGCCGGCCCCGATCGAGCTGGCGAGGAACAGGACCGCGCCGATGAGCATCACCCGGATGCGGCCCCACCGGTCGGCGAGCCGGCCCGCGAAGTACGCGCCGACCGCGCAGCCGAGCAGGGCGATGGCGACGATGAATCCGGTGACGAACGCGTTGAGAGAGAAGTTGTGCTGGATCGAGTCGACCGCTCCGTTGATGACCGAGGAGTCGAAACCGAACAGGAAGCCGCCGATCGCCGCGGCGGTGGCGAGTCCGACGACTCTCCGCCGCATGGCCGCGGTGGGCTGGGGAACGTGCTCGTCCTCCCGCTCTGCTCCGGTGCTGCGCTGATCGGACATGAGACCCCTCCTCGACCCGGGCGCCGCCCCTGTGGAGGACGGCGGAATGTGCGCTGGTCACGGTACGCCGACTCGTTCGAGTGCATAAGAGTCCTGCACAGGGTGGGCGTCGGAGACGGTTCTGCACGGATTCGGTCGGGGTGCGGGTGGGAAGGCGGCCACTGGCGGAGGCTGGATCCCGGGGGTGATCGAGAATGAGGAGTCGGTCGAGGGCGGCGAGGGACGGTGTCGTCGTCGCAGTGCTGGTCGCGGTGTCGGGCGGTCTTGTCGCCGTGGCTCCGTCGGCCGGCGGGATCCCCGGCCCGATGGCGGAGGGCGGCGTCTCGTCCGCTGCGATCTCGTCCGAAGCCCCGCGGGTCGCGCCGCGCTGGTCGTGGCCGCTCGCCCCGCTCCGCGTCGTCCGGGCGTACGAGGCCCCGCCGTCGCCGTACGCCGCCGGGCACCGCGGGATCGACCTAGCGGCGCTGTCCGGCGCGATCGTGGCCGCCCCCTCGGACGCGACGGTCCACTTCGTGGGGGTGGTCGTGGACCGGCCGGTGCTCACCCTGGACCACGGGTCGGGTGTGCTCTCGTCCTACGAGCCCGTCGTGGCGGCTGGTCTGGCTGTCGGCGACCCGGTGACGCGCGGGATGGTGCTCGGCGTCGTCGGCGAGGGCGCGCACTGCTCGGGTGTCTGTCTGCACGTGGGCGTCCGCGTCGACGGCGACTACGTGTCGCCGCTGCTGTTCTTCGAGCGGCCGCCGCGGGCGGTGCTGCTGCCGCTGCGCGGGGATGTGGCCGCCTCAGCGGCACTGCCCGGGCGGCGCATTCGGCGCGGCCGTCTCCTCGGTTGCCGCCGGGGAGCCGTTTCGGGTCCCCTGCGCGGCGTCGGTCAGGCGCGGGGGTGGGCGATGCGGTAGGTCTCCTTGAGTCGCTCGGTGGAGACGTGGGTGTAGATCTGGGTGGTCCCCAGGCTCGCGTGCCCGAGGATCTCCTGGACCGCGCGCAGGTCGGCGCCCCCGTCGAGCAGGTGGGTCGCCGCGGTGTGCCGGAGCGTGTGGGGTCCGGCTGGTCCGCCGCCGGGAAGGTCCGCGAGCAGCGAAGCCACGAGCTGGTAGACCGCGCGCGTGCCGAGGCGGCCGCCCCGGGCGCCGAGCAGCAGCGCGGGCCCCGAGCCCTCTGCGGCGAGCGCGGGCCGAGCCACCTGGAGGTAGCGTCGAACCGCACGCAGCGCCGGTACCCCGAACGGGACCACCCGCTCCTTGTTCCCCTTCCCGACGACTCGCAGCGTCAGCCGCTCGACATCCACGTCGTCGACGTCCAGGCCCGTGAGTTCGCTGACCCGGATCCCGGCCGCGTAGAGAAGCTCGATGACCGCGACATCCCGAATCGCCCCCGGATCGCCGTCTTCCGCTCGTGCCGAGAGCACATCGAGCAACGCGTCCATCTGCGGGCGGCTGATGACCCGCGGTAGATGCTTGTCGGCCTTCGGCGCACGCAGGCGCGCGGCGGGATCGGCGGCGGGCAGCGAAACGGTCGTCACGACCGGCGCGGTCGCCGCGGCCGGCGCCGTCGTCGTAACCGGCGAGGTCGCGTCGAGCCGCCCGCTCCTGGCGGTCCACGCGCTGAATCCGCGCACCGCAGCCGACCGGCGCGCCAGCGTCGACTTCGCGAGGTGTTGTTTCGAACCCTCCCACAGCCAGTCCCGGAACAGGTCGAGCGTGAGCGCATCCGTGCTGGTCGCACCCCGCCCTTCGGCGAATCGTTCGAACTGCGCGAGGTCGGAGCGGTAGGCCCGCACCGTCTGCGCCGAGTACCCGCGCTCCACCGCCAGGTGGCGCAGGTAGCCGTCGACGGCGAGCCGGAGGTTCACTCCCCCAGCATCCGTCATCGCCGCCGTGACAGCGCCGGGGACGCACCGTCTGGGGTCGATTCGAGCGCACTCGCCCCGCGCCGCACCGCTCCCCGCCTGCTCCGTCGCGCGGCCCTCGGTGGCGGTCGTCCGTGCGTCACCCGCTCCTCGCCCGCTTCCTCGCACGGCCTTCGGTGGCGGCCGTCCGCGCGTCATCCGCGGTCACCGGGCACACGCCCCGCTTCGCCGCCGGGCTCCTCACCGTCGAGTCGCGCCCCGAGCGGCTCGGCCAGTTCCGCCATCTCGTCCGGGCTGGTGACGCAGATCGCGCCGTACTCACGGATGAGGCGGTGGCAGCCCGTGGACGCCGGCGAGGTGATCGGGCCGGGCACGGCTCCCAGAGGGCGGCCGAGCTGGGCGGCGTGGCCGGCCGTGTTCAGGGAGCCGGAGCGGGCGCCGGCCTCCACGACGACCGTCGCATCGCTCGCGGCGGCGATCAGGCGGTTGCGCATCAGGAAGCGCCAGCGTGTCGGGGTCGAGCCCGGGGGCAGCTCCGCCAGCAGCAGGCCGGTGCGGGCGATGCGCCGCAGGAGGTCGTCGTTCCCGGCCGGGTACAGGCGGTCCACGCCTCCGGCCAGGAACGCGACAGTGACCTGCCCGCTCGACAGCGCCGCCCGATGGGCGGCGGCGTCGACGCCGTATGCACCTCCCGACACGATCGCGAAGCCGCGGTCGCTGAGCCCGGCCGCGCTCTCCAGCGCGACGTGCTCGCCGTAACCGGTGGCGGCGCGTGCGCCGACCAGCGCGATGGAGCGCGAGAGCCTGGCCAGTCGAGCCGGGTCGCCGCGCACCCAGAGAGTGAGGGGCGCGCCGAGCTCCAGGCTGTCGAGGGCGGCGGGCCAGGTCGGGTGCTCCGGCGTCACTAGCCGGGCGCCGAGGCGGCCGGCGCGCTCCAGCGGGGTGTGGAGCGGCACACGCGGGAGCCGCCCGCGCCAGCGGTCGAGGGCATCCCGGAGCCGGTCGATCGGCAGAAGGGCCGGCGGGCCGGCGTCCCGCAGCGCGGCACTCACGGACTGCGGCGACGTGTCGCCGATCACGGCGCGAAGGGTCGGCAGTGCGCCCAACGCGCCCACCAGCAGCGCGGCGTCGGTGTCGCCCGGCTCGATCGCGGACGACAGGGCCGCCCGCGCCGCCGCCGCGACCATCGACGGCTCGTCCGGATAGTCGATGCCCGGGGCGACCCTGCCGACGACGGAAGCGACCTCCCTGGATGTCAGCCCGGGGAACATGCCGTCGCTCATCGGATGCTCCCGGGGACGCTGGGCGCGGGTGCGGGCGGATCCGGCCGGAATTCCTTCGGAGAGGCCGGTGGCCTCACGCGGTCGTGGTCCTCTCCAGCCCAGCGCGCCGCGACAGCGCCCTGCCCGTCGACAACCCTCTGCCCGTCGACAGCATCCGCCCCGAGCTCTCGTTTCCGTTCCGTCTCGACCGCCCCGGCCGCCAGCCGCCACACCGCGCACCCGCCGCACCGCCGTTCGCGCTCGCGCTCGGGGTGGTCGCGCTCCTCGCGGATGAGATCGACCCAGCTTCTCCTCATGCGAACGCACCCCGTCTCAGATACAGGGCCCGCGCCACGTGCTCGGCGCTCGGGCTCCCGGCGCCGTCGATGTCGGCGAGGGTCCAGGCGAGGCGGAGGGCACGGTCGTAGCCGCGCATCGTGAGGGCGCCGCGTTCCAGGGAGCGGTCGAGGCCGGCGCGGGCCGACGCGCCGATCTGGCGTTCAGGGGCTCTGAGCCAGGTTCCTGCGGCCTGGGAGTTGGTCGTCCAGCCGGTGCCGCGCAGGCGTTCGCGAGCGACGGCGCGGGCGCGTTCGACGGTCCGCCGGAGGTCCCTGCTCGTGCGCGACGGGGCGGTGCCGTCGGACGCGGTTCGCAGCGCACCCAAGCCCAGGCGCCGCACGGTGAGGCGGATGTCGACGCGGTCGAGGAGCGGGCCCGAGAGCCGCGCGAGGTATCGGCGGCGGGCGGCGGGGGTGCACGAGCACTCCTCGTCGGCTGAGCCGTAGCGACCGCACGGGCACGGGTTGGAGGCGAGCACGAGCTGGAAGCGCGCGGGGAACGTCGCGCTTCCGGCCGCCCGGTCGACGGCGATGGAACCGGACTCCAACGGCTGGCGCAGGGCGTCCAGGACGTTCGGCTGGAACTCCCCGCCTCGTCCAGGAACAGCACGCCGTTCGACGCCCGGGCGATCGCTCCCGGGACCAGCCGTCCGCTGCCGCCGCCGACGAGAGCCGCGGACGACGCGGTGTGGTGCGGGGCTTCGAACGGCGGCCGCAGGACCAATCCGCCGCCTACGCCGCGGCCCGACAGGGAGCGGATGGAGGTCGTCTCCAGGGCCTGCTCGGTGGTCAGGTCGGGCAGCAGGGACGGCAAACGCCGCGCCAGCATGGTCTTTCCCGCTCCGGGCGGCCCGATCATCGACACGTTGTGGCCTCCCGCGGCCGCGGCGACGAACGCGTCGACCGCGTCGTCGTTGCCGGCCACGTCCGCCATGTCAGGTTCCTCTTCGACCGGGCCGATGTCGTCGGGCAGCGCGACCGGGGTCTGCTCGATCGGGTCCAGTTCGGCGCCGTGAACGATCGCGGCGGCGCGCAGGCCGACCACCGGAACCACCTCGACGCCGTCGACCAGGGAGGCCTCCTCGGCGTTCGCGGTCGGGACCAGGACGCGCGCGAAACCGGCGTTCCGGGCGGCCAGCACGACCGGCAGCACGCCGGGGACCGGACGCAGCCGGCCGTCGAGGCCGAGCTCGCCGACGTGGACGGCCCGGGCGGCCGACTCGGCGGGGACCTCGCCGGAGGCCGCCAGCGCGGCCACCGCGATAGCGAGGTCGAAGCCGGAGCCCTGCTTCCGCAGGGAGGCCGGCGACAGATTCACGGTCAGCTTGCGCTGCGTGAGTGCGCATCCGGCGTTGGCCGCCGCCGCGGAGACCCGCTTGCGGGACTCGCCGAGCGCCGCGTCGGGCAACCCGATGAGCACGAAGGCGGGCAGTCCGGCCGAGATGTCGGCCTCCACCTCCACGATGTCGCCGCGCATCCCGGTCAGCGCGACGGCGAACGTACGTGCGAGCGCCATCACGCCACCCCCGCCCGGTGCTCCACCGACGGGGTCGCGCTCCACGCGTCCAGCACCGCGATCGCATCGATCCGCGTCTCGCCCCGGACCGGCCCGTTCGCGCGGCACCACTCCGCCGCCAGGCGGCGCAGACGCGCGGCCTTCTCGGGCGTGATCGCCTCGAAGGGGTGCCCGAACGCGACCGAGCTGCGCGTCTTGACCTCGACGAATGCGATCACCCGCCCGAGGCGTGCGATCAGATCGAGCTCCCCGCTCGCGCAGCGCCAGTTGCGGCCCACGATCGCGTAGCCCTGCGCCTCCAGCCAGTCCGCCGCCACGGCCTCGCCGCGGCGACCCAAACGGTCTTTCTCTGCCATGTGTCCTCCCACGACCAGCGTGGTCGGAGGGGGCCGGGCAGAACCGGGTGGGGCGAAATCTGTGGAGAAGTCGTCAGCTCACTGCGTTGTGCAGGAGGAACCGGACGATCTCACTCGTCGAGCGCCAGCTCCTTCGGGAGCTCGAACTCCTTGCTCGAGAGCTCTTCGATGTTCACATCCTTGAACGTCAGCACGCGCACGGACTTCACGAACCGGTCGGCGCGGTAGACATCCCACACCCAGACGTCGTTCATCGTCAGCTCGAAATAGAAGTCGTGCTCCGTGTCACGGCGCACGAACTCCACCTCGTTCGCGAGGTAAAAGCGGCGCTCGGTCTCGATCACGTACTTGAACTGCGAGACGACGTCCCGGTATTCGCGATACAAAGCCAGCTCGACCTCGCGGTCGTAGTCGTCGAACTCGTCCTCATCCATCGTTCGACAAGTCTAGCCGTGCCGCCTCAGCTCGGCATGTCGAGCGTCGCGAGGTCCTTCAGCCAGGTCAGCCGGTGCAGGGCGCTCGGTCCGAGTTCGGCGATCGCCGCGAAGTGCTCCGGGGTCGAGTAGCCCTTGTTGCTCACCCAGCCGTAGCCGGGGTAGTCCACATCGTGGCCGATCATCAGCCGGTCGCGGTGCACCTTCGCGATGACGGAGGCCGCGGCCACCGACGCGCAGTCGCGATCGGCCTTGATCCGCGTCACGACGCGCGCCGGGCGCATCAGCGCGGGACTGAGGTAGTCGTAGTTGCCGTCCAGGATCATCGTGCTGTCCCGCACCTGCGCGCCCTGGTCCTCCAGCATCGCGAGGGCACGGGCGCCGGCGAGACCCAGGCAGCGCATGATGCCGAGCGAGTCGACCTCCTCGGCGGAGGCCATCCCCACGGCGTGGAACAGCGACCAGCGCCGGCAGGCGGGCTCGAGCGCTTCGCGCACGGGCTCGGGCAGCAGCTTGGAGTCGCGAAGTCCCGGCGGGATGCGCCTGACCGCGGTGTCGATGACCACCATGCCGACCGCCACCGGGCCGGCAAGGGCGCCTCGGCCGACCTCGTCGACGGCCACGATCGAGGTGACGCCGTCGCGGTAGAGCGCCTTCTCGAAGCGCAGCGAGGGCGAGACCGGGGTCATCATTCCTTCTTCTCCTCCACGCCTCGGAAGACTTCAGGATAGTCCGTCAGCCACGTCCATCTGCTGACCGGCCAGCTGATCACGGAGGCCCGCCCGACGACGTGGTCGAGCGGCACGAAGCCGTGGCCGGGGAGCGCCTGGTTGCGGGAGGAGTCCTGCGAGTCGTAGCGGTTGTCGCCCATCACCCAGATGCGGCCCTTCGGGACCGTCACGTCGAAGGCGAGTGTCGCCGCGTTCTTCTGGCCGGCGGGGATCACGATGTACGGCTCGTTGATCGTGACTCCGTCGACGGTGATCCTGCCCGCCGCGTCGCAGCACACCACGTGATCGCCCGGGAGTCCGATGAGCCTCTTCACGAGGTGGTCGTCGCTGTCGGAGGCGGACAGCCCGACGAACGTCAGCGCGGTGTCCGCCGCTTGGGCCACTGGGTTGCGGGCGACCGGCGGCGTCTTCGGGAGCCAGCCGCCCGGGTCCCGGAACACCACGACATCGCCTCGGCTCAGCGGGAACAGCGACGGCTGCAGCTCGTTGACCAGGATCTTGTCGTTGATCTGGAGGGTGTTCTCCATCGACCCCGACGGGATGTAGAACGAGCGCACCACGAACGTCTTCACCAGGAAGGCCACGAGCAGCGCGATCACCACGACGACGGCCACGTCCCGCAGGAACCGCAGGCCGCTGCGCCTGCCGCTCTCTCCCCGCGCCACGCGTTCGGGCCGCGTGGGCAGTGTCTCGTCCGTCATCCACCCTGCCTGGCTCGTTAACCGCCTGAGCTCCCGGTCCAGTGTAGGACCGGGAGCTCAGGAAGAGTCGCGCGCGAAACGCTCAGTTCTCGCGCTTCTCCTTGATCTTCGCCTTCTTGCCGCGCAGCTCGCGGAGGTAGTACAGCTTGGCGCGTCGGACGTCACCGCGGGTGACGACCTCGATGTGGTCGATGACCGGCGAGTGCACCGGGAAGGTGCGCTCGACGCCGACCTGGAAGCTGACCTTGCGGACCGTGAAGGTCTCGCGGACGCCTTCGCCCGAGCGGCCGATCACGACGCCCTGGAAGACCTGGATACGAGAGCGGGTGCCCTCGATGATGTTGACGTGCACCTTGACGGTGTCGCCGGCACGGAACGAGGGGATGTCCGACTTGAGGGACGCGGCGTCCACCTGATCGAGGATGTGCATTGCTGTTCGCTCTCTGTACCCGCCGGCAGGTCGGGGACGGATTCGGGGCCGCTGCCGGATGCACTCAGCACACGGGCGAACGGCCGGGATTCGATTGGGGTGTGCACGCGTGAATTGCTGGCTCCCCTGCGGCAGAGCCGGGCGGCGGCACGAACAACCATTCTGCCACGCGCGGGGCCCTATTGCCAAAGCGCGGCGCGGTCCCGGTGCGCAGGCTCAGTCCTCGCGATGCTCCTCGATGATGATGACGTCCGCGTCGTCCACCACCGGGCTGGACGGCCCCGGGACCTGCTGCGGCTGGGCGGCGCGCTGGTACGCGGCGAAAGTGACGGCGACCCGCTCGCGCGTCTCGGTCACCAGCTCCCACAGTCCGACCCAGAACAGTGCCAGGAAGAACAGCACGCCGAGCACAGCTAGCCACCCCGTGGCCCCGGGCGGGAAGAACCCGAAGGCGATGATGGAGGCGCTCCAGCCGGCGAGCAGACCGGTGTCGTACCAGGAGACCGCGCGGGTCTCCCTGACACTCTTGCGGGCCATCACGACGCCGCCGATCGCGAGCAGCGCGACGAAGAGGATCGGGCACAGCACGAGCAGCCCGAGGAACGTCCAGCCGCTGCCCTGGTGGAAAGCGGCCCAGCCGATCAGCAGCCAGACGGGCAGCACCACGGCGGACGGGAAGAGCCACCAGTAGAAGGCCTTGCGGATGAACACGCGACCAGCGTAACCTCGCGCGGCTGTGCGGTGGCTAGGGGTTCGCCCACGGCGGACTGAACGGCACGCCGCATGGAAGACTGGACGCACCCCCGCCAGAGATGAGGACACCCCGTGATCGAGTTGAGGACACCTGCCGAGATCGAGCAGATGCGGCCGGCCGGCCGGTTCGTCGCCGAGGTCCTCGCCGAGACCGCTGCGGCCGCGGATGTCGGCGTCAACCTCCTGGAGCTCGACCGGATCGCTCACGAGCTGATCCGCCGCCGCGGCGCGGAGTCGTGCTACATCGACTACCACCCGTCGTTCGGCGCGAGCCCATTCGGCAAGGTCATCTGCACCTCGGTCAACGACGCCGTCCTGCACGGTCTCCCCCACGACTACCGGCTCCGCGACGGCGACCTGCTCAGTCTGGACTTCGCCGCCAGCGTCGACGGCTGGGTGGCCGACTCGGCGGTCAGCCTCGTGGTCGGCTCGGCGCGGGACGAGGACCTCCGGCTCATCGATACGACACGCCGGGCGCTCGCAGCAGGGATCGCGGCGGCTCAGCCCGGCGGGCGCGTGGGCGACATCTCGGCGGCGATCGCGGCCGTAGCGCACGGCGAGGGCTACTCGGTGAACACGCAGTTCGGCGGCCACGGCGTCGGCCGGACGATGCACGGCGACCCGCACATCCCGAACGACGGCCGCGCCGGCCGCGGCTTCCCGCTGCGTCCGGGGCTCGTGATCGCGATCGAGCCGTGGTTCCTGGAGTCCACCGACAAGATCTTCACCGACCCCGACGGTTGGACGCTCCGCTCCGCCGACGGCTCGCGCGGCGCCCACTCCGAGCACACCGTCGCCATCACCGACTCCGGCCCCGTCGTCCTCAGCGCGCCGTAGCAACCGCCGAGTACGCCCGAAATCAGGCGAAGACGCTCGAGTACGCACACGATTCGCGTACTCCGCGGACAGCTACGGGAGGAGGTCGGGGCGGACGCGGGCGGTGCGCGCGAGCGACTGCTCGCGGCGCCAGGTCTCGATCGCGCCGTGGTTGCCGGAGAGCAGGATCGGCGGGACTTCGTGGCCGCGCCACTCGGCGGGCTTCGTGTACGACGGGTACTCGAGGAGGCCGTCCTCGTGCGACTCCTGCACGAGGCTCTCGGGGTTGCCGACGACGCCGGGGATGAGCCGGCCGACCGCCTCGATCATCGCCATCGTGGCGACCTCGCCGCCGTTGAGCACGTAGTCGCCGATGCTCACCAGGCGCACCCGTGCCCGGGAGGCGTACTCGTCGAAGACCCGCTGGTCGATGCCCTCGTAACGGCCGCAGCCGAAGACCAGGTGCGACTCGGTGGCGAGCTCGCGGGCCATCGCCTGGGTGAACACCTCGCCGGCCGGCGACGGGAACAGCAGCATGGGATCGTCGGAGCCCTCCAGCACGGCGTCCAGCGCCTCCCCCACGGCTCCGGCTTCATCACCATTCCCGCGCCGCCGCCGTACGGCGTGTCGTCGACGGTGCGGTGCCGGTCGTGGGTGTGGTCGCGCAGGTCGTGGACGCCGAGCGCGATGATGCCGGACTGCCGCGCCTTGCCGAGCAGGGAGATGTCGAGCACATCGAAGAAGGTCGGGAAGATCGTGACGATGTCGATGCGCATGGGGGAATTCTATTCGGGGACGACGGCGAGCTCCCGGTCGCGCGGCACCAGCGGAGTCGCCACGGCCGGGCAGACTGCGACCGCGGCGAACGCCAGCGGGAAGCCGACCCAGCCGATCAGCGCGCCCACGGCGGGGCCGACGACCGAAGCCGCCAGGAACTGGCCGGTGTTCTGCGCGCCGAGCGCCCGGCCCGACCAGAACGGTCCCGCTATCTCGGCGACCGACGTGTAGGCGAGGCCGTTGTCGGCGACGGTCACGATGGCCGCGACGATCAGGATCACCGCCGCGGCCGCCGAGCCGAGCGCGGACGCCGCGCCCATCAGCAGCATGACCGCGACTGCGGCGGCGGAGACCCAGCGCAGCGGGACCAGGTGGCTGCCGACGCGGTCGCTCACGACTCCGATGCCGATCCGGCCGAGCGCGCCCGCGAATTGGCTCACGGCGATGACGACACCCGCGGCGAGCGAGGTGAAGTGAAGCTCGGTTACCAGCCAGACCAGGCCGAACGTGGAGACGGTGAACTGCGGCACGACCAGCAGCATCGACACCATGTGGATGCGCCAGAGCAGTGAGGTCTCCCGGTACGGCCGCCAGGCGGCCTGCGGGTGGGTGTCCTCCCCTCGCCGGCGCCACGGGGAGGGCGGGGCGGGTCGACGATCCCGACGGCGCACAGCACGGCGGAGACGCCGCACAGCACGGCGGGCACGGTCAGAGCTGCGGCGATGCCCCCGGAGGCCGCCAGCAGGGGGACGCTGATCGCGGCGATCGCGACACCGAGCGGCTGGCACATCTGCCGGATGCCCATCGCGAGGCCGCGGCGCTCCTTGGCGAACCAGCCGATGACCACGCGGCCGCTCGCTGCGTTCGGGCTCGCGGCGGCCATCCCGCCGACCAGGAACAGTGCGCCGAGTGCGATGTATGAGGAGACGAACATGGCGGCGACCGCCGCCGCAGCGGTGAGGGCCAGGCCGGACGCGATGACCCAGCGCTCTCCGATCCGGTCGCTCAGCGCGCCCCAGGGGATCAGGGCGAGCACGAGCCCGAGGGTGGGAGCGGAGGCGAGCAGCCCGGCCTGCGCGAGGCTCAGCCCGCGCTCGGTGTGCAGCAGCGGGATCAGGAAGGCCGGGGTCGAGACGAACACCGTCGAGCTGGCCTGGCCGACGACGCCGAGGGCGAGCATGAGCCACGGTCGAGGGGTTCTGGTCGCCTGCCCGGTCTCTTCTCGTGTTTCTCGGCTCATGCGGTATACCCTAACGGTATACCGGCTTGGTATACCAACGAAGGAGCCCGATGCCCGAGCAGCCGCACGTGTACGATCGCCTGCGCTCCGCGATCCTCGATCTGGACCGGGTGCCGGGCTCCCGCATCACCGAGCGCGGGCTCGAAGCCGAGCTCGGGGCCTCGCGGACCCCGCTCCGTGCGGCCCTGATGCGTCTGGAGGCGGAGGGGCTCGTTCGGCGCGACGGCCGCGGGTGGGAGGTCTCCCCATCGACCTCGGCGAGATCGCCAGGCTCAGCGAGCTGCGCGACGCCCTGGAGAGCGCCGCCGTACGGCTGAGCGCGGTGCGCGCCACGGACGACGATCTGCGGGAACTGCGCGACGACCTCGGCGCATACGACGCCGATCGCAGCGACGAGGACGCGGTCGGCGCCGGCGCGGGCTTTCATGTGCGGCTCGCCGCCCTCAGCGGCAACCACTTCTTCGCCGACTCCGTCTCCTCCGCGATGACCCGGCTGGCCCGCACCCGCTGGCTGGAGGTGCGCACCGCCGACGCGCGGAGGACGGCGTGGGAGGAGCACCGCACGATCGTCGACCAGCTCGCGGCGCGGGACGCCGACGCGGCGGCGGACAGCATCCACCGGCACATCGTGGGCACGCACGAGCGCCTGCTCGCAGCGCTGGACGCGGACGCACGGCTGCTCCGGGCTCGCGGGCTCGCGATCGTGGGACCGCGGGCGTCGTAGGTCCCGGTCGACGGTCCGCCGGTCGCCGGGACGTAACCGGCCTCCGCCAACTCGATGGCGGCGGAGGCGTCGATCACGTAGCGCGCCGCGGTCAGTCCTCGGGCTTCTCCAGCTCGGAGGCGGATCCGGCAGCGTCGGGTTCAGCAGCCTCAGGCTCAGCGGCCTCGGAGTCGTCGTCGTCCGGCAGCTCCTCGAACAGCCCGGCCGGCGGCGTCAGCGTCACGGTGCCGGCGGCGATGTCGACCTCGGGCACGATCGCCTTCACGAACGGCACCAGGACCTCGCCGTCGGCCGTGCGGACGACCAGCAGGTCCTGTGCGGGGAAGTGGTCGACACGCGCGACGGTGCCGACCTCCACGCCGTCGCGGCGCGCGCTCAGCCCGACGAGCTGGTGGTCGTACCAGGCGTCGTCCTCCTCCGGGAGCTGCTTGGCGTCCTGGCTCACCCAGAGGATGGCCTTCACCAGCGTCTCCGCCTCGGTGCGGTCGTCCACTCCGGCGAAGAAGCCGACCGGGTGACCGTTGTACCAGCGCAGCTCGATGAGCTCGATGGTCTTGCCGTGCCACTTGGAGGTCGTGGGCACCTGGAGCGTGAAGACAGCGCCCGGCACGAAGCGGCGCTCCGGCTCGTCCGTGAACAGCTCGAGCTTCAGAGCGCCCTTCAGACCGTGCGCCTTGGTCAGCCGGCCGACGCGCAGCTCGGTCTGACCCGGCCGCGGTGCGACCTCCTTGCGGGGCAGCTTGTGGTCCGCCACCTCAGTCGTCGACGACGTCGACGCGGACGCGGCGGCCGTCGGCCAGTGCGCCCACGACCGTGCGGAGGGCCTTGGCGGTCCGGCCGGAACGGCCGATGACCCGCCCGAGGTCCTCGGGGTTCACTCGAACCTCGAGGACCTCGCCACGCGGCGAACCTTTGGCCACGACGTGCACGTCGTCCGGGTGGTCGACGATGCCCTTGACCAGGTGCGTGAGAGCGGGAGCGAGCAAGGCGTTACGCCTTCTCGCCGTCGGCCTCGGAGGCCTCTTCGGTGATCTCTTCGGCCTCGGCGACGACCTCGGCCTCAGCGGCCTCCTCGGCCTCGACCTCGGCCTCGACGACGGCCTCCGCCTTCGCGGCGGTCTCGTCCTTCTTCGGCTTGAGGACCGGCTTCTTCTTCTCGTCGGCGACGAACGCTTCCTTGCCCTCGGCCGTCTTCACGGTCGAGACGGCGTTCTTGTCGCCCTTGAACTTGCCCCAGTCGCCGGTGAGCTTCAGGAGCACGAGCACCTGCTCGGACGGCTGAGCGCCGACCCCGAGCCAGTACTGCGCACGCTCCGAGTCGACCTCGATGCGCGAGGGCTCCTCGGTCGGGTGGTACAGACCGATCTCCTCGATGACGCGGCCGTCGCGCTTGGTGCGCGAGTCGGCCACGACGATGCGGTAGTACGGAGCGCGGATCTTGCCCAGGCGCTTCAGACGGATTTTGACAGCCACAATTCTCCTGTGTTGACGTCCGGAACCCGCAGGTTCCGGTGGATTCGTTGTCGAACTGACTGCCGTGGGCGTGGGGGCACACGCGGCAGGAGGTCTATTGTTCGTCCGATGTGCCGGATAGAGGGTCGGGCACAGCGAACTCAACTAGATATTCTGTCAGAAAAGCGCTCGCAATGAACAATCGGACGGACGGGGTCCCCAGGATGCAGATCCAATTCGCAGAGTCCGAGCGCTCGACGGTCGGGATCGAGTGGGAGCTGGCGCTGGTCGACGGCGCGACAGGCGACCTGGTCCAGATCGCCGACGAGGTGTTGCACGAGCTCGGCACGGCCGACGGCCGGGAGCACCCGCAGATCACGCACGAACTCCTGCTCAACACGATCGAGCTGGTCAGCCGGGTGCACCGCACCGTCCCGGCGGCCATCGCCGACCTCCAGGAGCTGATCGCGCTCACCCGGGAGGTCACCGACCCGCTCGGCGTGGAGCTGATGTGCGCGGGCACGCACCCGTTCGCCCAGTGGTACGACCAGAAGATCACGCCGAACGAGCGCTACGACCGGCTGCTCGACCGCACGCAGTGGTGGGGCAGGCAGATGATGATCTGGGGCATCCACGTGCACGTCGGCATCGATGACCGCGACAAGGCGCTGCCGATCGTCAACGGCTTGCTCACCTATTACCCGCACCTCCAGGCGCTGAGCGCGTCGAGCCCGTTCTGGGCCGGAGCCCGCACCGGGTACGCCTCCAACCGCGCGCTGATGTTCCAGCAGCTCCCGACCGCGGGGCTGCCGTGGCAGTTCGGCACCTGGGCGAACTACGAGGAGTACGTGCAGGACCTCGTGACCACCGGGGTCGTGGAGGACCACAGCGAGGTGCGTTGGGACATCCGGCCCTCGCCGCGCTGGGGCACAGTGGAGATGCGCGCGTGCGACGGCCTCTCGACCGCGGACGAGGTCGGCGCGGTCGGCGCGCTCATCCACTGCCTGACCGACCGGATGTCCGGCGACCTCGACGAGGGCGTCGTGCCGGTCACCCTCCAGCCGTGGTTCGTGCGCGAGAACAAGTGGCGGGCGGCACGCTACGGGCTGGACGCCGAGATCATCGTCGCGCCGGACGGAACGGAGCGCCAGGTGCGCGAGCAACTCCTCCAGCTCGTGGACGAGCTCGGCGAGACGGCGGAGCGGCTGGGCTGCTCCGCCGAACTGGCGACGGTCGCCGACGTTCTCGCCACGGGCGCGAGCTACCAGCGCCAGCTCGCCGTCGCGGAGGCCAACGGCGGCAGTCTGCAGGCCGTGGTCAGCTCACTCACGCACGAACTCCGCAGCGGGCTCGACCGGACGCCGCGGGAGACGCCCCGGCCCGGCACAGGCGGCTCATAATCATGCCTAGGGCATCCATAGGCTCCTCCTCTAGGCTCGGAGACATGTTCCACCACCGGCCCCTCGCCACCGTCGCCACGGCGCTCGCCGCGCTGCTGCTCGGGACGGTCGCCCTCAGCGGATGCACGTCCTCTTCCTCCCCGCTCGCCGTCGGCGCCACCGTGCCGGCCGGCAAGCACCCGGTGGTCGCGATCGTCGGCGACTCGATCGAGTCGGGCATGGGACTGGAGCCGTTCGAGGCGTGGCCCGCGCTCGTCGCCGTCGACCGGCGCTGGGGCCTGCAGAACTTCAGCGAGCCGGGGGCCGGATTCGTCGCCGTCGGCGCGACCAACGCCGACTTCAACGGCCAGATCGACCAGGCCATTGCCGCGAAGGCGAACGTGGTGCTGATCGGCGCCTCCGACAATGACCTCGGCCAGGACAACGCGGCCGTGGCCAAGGCTATGGCCGCCGCGGTCGAGCGCCTGAGCGACGCTCTTCCGAAAGCCCACCTGATCGGCTATAACGCTCTCACCGGGGAGGCCAGCGACAACGATCTCGCTCCCCTGAACGACGCCCTGAAGCAGGCGGTGACCGCGGCGGGCGGCAAGTGGATCGACCTCGGCCAGCCCTACCGCGGCCAGCTCGGGATGGTGCAGGACGACGGCGAGCATCCGACGCTCGAAGGACAACAGGCGATCGCTTCCGTCTTCCTGTCGCGCATCGATGGCATCGCCTGACGGTCCGGCGCGCCGACACGCCCGGCTAGGACGCACAGCGATCTGTCAGTCTCTGCGGTCTACCCTCACTCCGTGTCCACCCGTTCCCGCCTGATCGTCTTGGCCGCGCTCGCCCTCGCCGCGGCCGCGCTCGCCGGCTGCTCCTCCGCCGTCACCGCGCGACCGGTCGCCGCGGACGACACCGCTGTCGCCGCCCCCGCGGAGCACGCCAAGCCCCAGGTCGTCGCCATCGGAGACTCCATCGCCTTCGGCAAGGGCGTGCGCCCGGATCAGGCGTGGCCCGCGCTTATCGCGGCACAGCACGCCTGGACGCTGACCGACCTCGCGGTCTCGGGCTCCGGGTTCGTCAAGCCGGGCTGGAACGGCGACACCTACCGCGAACAGGTCGCCACTGCGCTGGGGCTGCACCCCGACTACATCCTGATCGCGGCCACCCGCAACGACCGCATGGAAGACCCGGCACTCGTGGCCTCCTCGGCGGATGAACTGCTGGGCGAGCTGCGCGACACCTTCCCGCGGGCTCGTATCATCGGCATCACCACCGTCTGGGGCGCGGACACGCCGCCGCCGACCGTCGCCACCGTCGACGGGATCGTCCGGAAGGCCGTGACCGGCGTCGGTGGGACGTTCCTCGACATCGGCTACCCGCTGGCCGGGCACCCGGAGCTGGTCCAGGCCGACGGCATCCACCCGAACGCGGCCGGCGAGCGCGCCGTCGCGAAGGTCATCGAGGACCGGCTGGCGCCGCTCGGGGTGACGTCCTAGCGGACGCGGCCGGCGGGGCTCAGCGCCCCATGAACTTCTGCAGGGCGGCCAGCTCCTCCTCGGTCGGGCCTCCGGCCTTCGCCTTGTTGCCCGAGCCGAGCCCGAAGCCCGTGCCCGCGGGTGCGCCCGTCACCGGCTTGACGCCGGCCGCCAGGGCCGCGTTCTCCGCGGCGCGCTTGGCCGGGTTGCCCGAACGGGAGCCCTTCTTCTTGGGCTGCTGCTTGCCGCGGCCAGCGTAGCCGGCGCCGGGGATCGGGCCCATGCCGGGGACCTGCGGCACGCCGCCCTTGGCGACGGTCTTCATCATCTTGGCGGCCTGCTCGAAGCGGTTGACGAGCTGGTTCACCTCGGTGACCGTCGTGCCGGAGCCCTTGGCGATGCGCAGGCGCCGGGAGCCGTTGAGCAGCTTGGGGGTGGTGCGCTCGGCCTGGGTCATCGACTGGATGATCGCTTCGGTGCGCACGATCTCGCGCTCGTCGAAGTTGTCGAGCTGCTGCTTCATCTGGCCGGCGCCCGGCAGCATGCCCATCATCTTCTTGATGGAGCCCATGTTGCGAAGCTGCTGCATCTGCTTGAGGAAGTCGTCGAGCGTGAAGCTGTCGGTCGCGAACTTCTCGGCGACCTTGCGGGCCTCCTCCTCGTCGAAGGCCTCCTGGGCCTGCTCGATGAGGGTCAGGATGTCGCCGAGGTCGAGGATGCGCGACGCCATGCGGTCGGGGTGGAACGGCTCGAAGTCGTCCAGTCCCTCACCGGTGGAGGCGAAGATGATCGGGCGCCCGGTGACGGAGGCGACGGAGAGCGCCGCACCGCCGCGCGCGTCGCCGTCGAGCTTCGAGAGCACCACGCCGGTGAAGTCCACGCCGTCCTGGAACGCCTTGGCCGTGGCCACGGCATCCTGACCGATCATGGCGTCGATCACGAACAGCACCTCGTCCGGCTCGGTGGCCTTGCGGATGTCGGCGGCCTGCTTCATCAGCTCTGCGTCGACGCCGAGGCGGCCGGCGGTGTCGATGACGACCGTGTCGTACTGCTTGGTCTCGGCGAACATCATGGCGTCCTTGGCCACCTTCACCGGGTTGCCGACGCCGTTGCCTGGCTCCGGCGCGTAGACCGGGACGCCGGCCTGCTCGCCGACGATCTGGAGCTGGGTGACGGCGTTGGGCCGCTGGAGGTCGGCGGCGACGAGCAGCGGCGTGTGGCCGTCCTTGACCAGCCACTTGCCGAGCTTGCCCGCGAGGGTGGTCTTGCCCGCGCCCTGCAGGCCGGCGAGCATGATCACCGTCGGCGGGCGCTTGGCGAACTGGAGGCGGCGCTGCTGGCCGCCGAGGATGGCCACCAGCTCCTCGTTGACGATCTGGACGACCTGCTGCGCCGGGTTCAGCGCCTTGTTGACCTCGTCGGACAGGGCGCGCTCGCGCACCTTGCCGGTGAACTCCTTGACGACATCGAGCGCCACGTCCGCGTCGAGCAGGGCGCGGCGGATCTCTCGCACGGTGCCGTCGACGTCGGCCGGGGTGAGCTTGCCTTTGGTGCGCAGGTTCTTGAAGGTGTCCGTGAGACGGTCGGACAGCGAGCCGAAAGTAGCCATGATCGTGCAAGTCTACCGGGCGAGCCTGGCCGGTCGCCGAGCCCGGGCCCAGCGCGTCAGGCCTGTGTGTCAGCCCTGCGCACGTCAGCCCTGCGCGTCAGCCCGTGTCAGCCCTGCGTGTCGACCGCGACCACGTCGCCGCGCACGTCGAACGAGACCGTGAGGATCGCGTCCGTCTCGTCCGGGCTGATCGAGTAGTCGAACGTCGCGAAGACCTCGTCCTCGCCGGCCTGATCGGCCTGCACCGTGACCGTGAGGAGCTGGAGCGAGCGCAGCACGTCGATCTCGATGTCGCCCGAGTTGTAGACCAGGAGGTCGAGCAGCGACTCCCCCAGCTTCTCCACGTGCTCGTCGACGTAGTTCGTGGTCGCCGACTGCCGCGAGCTCAGCTCGGCGACCAGTGCGTCCCTGGCGCGGGCGTCGAAGCCCTCCAGCGCCTGGATGAGCGCAGCCGCCGAGTCCAGGGCGAACTCCCCCACCGCCCGCTCGTCGTCGGCGCGCAGCTCGACCTCCACGGTCTGGTCGCCGAGCTCCACGGAGTCGTTCCAGGCCAGGCCGCCCGAGGCGGTCTCGTCGATGACGCCGAAGTAGTCGTGCTCGATGGCCATGCCGTCCCCTATCCGACGAGCTGCTGCGCGAAGACGTGCGGGGTGAAGCCGGTGAGGTCGTTGATCCCCTCGCCCTGGCCGATGAGTTTGATCGGGAGGCCGGTGCGCTCCTGCACGGCGAGCACGAAGCCGCCCTTCGCCGAGCCGTCGAGCTTGGTCAGCACGAGCCCGGTCACCCCGGCGTGCTCCAGGAACGCCTCCGCCTGCGCCAGGCCGTTCTGGCCGGTGGTCGCGTCGAGCACCAGCAGCACCTCCGCGATCGGGGCCTGCTTCTCGACGACGCGTTTGATCTTGGACAGCTCGTCCATCAGGCCGCCCTTGGTCTGCAGCCGGCCGGCCGTGTCGATGATGACGATCTCGGTGCCGTCGCGCTTGGCCTTCTCGACCGTCTGGAACGCGACCGACGCCGGGTCCTGGCCCTGCTGCTGCGGCCGCACGATCTCCGCGCCGGCGCGCTCCGCCCAGGTGGCGAGCTGCTCGACCGCTGCCGCGCGGAAGGTGTCGGCGGCGCCCACCACGACCGAGCGGTCGTAGGTGCGCAGGAACTTCGCGAACTTGCCGATGGTGGTGGTCTTGCCGACGCCGTTCACGCCGACGACCAGCACGATCGCGGGCCGCTCGCTGAGCTTGAGCGTCGTGTCCAGCTTGGAGAGCCGCTCCTCCATCGTCTCGCGCAGCATGCGCTGGAGGTCCGCCGGATCGGTGGTGTGGTAGCGCTCGACCTTGGCCCGCAGGTCGTCGACGACCGCCTCGGTGACGTCGGGACCGAAGTCGGCTGTGATGAGCGCTGCCTCCAGATCGTCCCAGGTGGTGTCGTCGATGGTCTTCTTGGCGAACATCCCGCGGAGGGCGCCCGACAAGGACCAGGGGGTGCGGTCTGCCATGCACTCAGACTAGTTGGTACGGTGGCGGCATGTTCTCCCTCGTGGCGGTGTCGGCCGAGCTCGCCGAGCAGCTCGTCGCGATCGAGACCGACGGGGAGGACGCGGTCCACCAGGCCCGCATCCGGGTGCGTCGGCTGCGCAGCATCCTCCGGGTCTACCGCGCCGCGTTCGAGGCGGATGCCGCCCTCGGCATGCGCACCCGGCTGAAGACACTCGGCGAGCGACTGGGCGCCGTGCGCGACCTGGAGGTGAAGGCTGCGACGCTGGAGGACCTCCTCGAAGCCGAGGACCCGCCGGAAGTGGTGGACGCCGTCACCGCCGAGGCCGCGGAGACCCGTGCCGAGCACGCGGAGGCGCGCGCCGCGCTGCTCCGGTACCTGAACAGCGCGTCGCTGCGCGCCCTGCTCGCCGACCTGCAGATGTTCGCCGCCGAGCCTCCGCTCTCCCGGAAGGGGCGGCAGCATCCCGGCCGGGTCACGACGCGCGGCCTGGAGAAGGCCGTGGCGAAGGTGCACCGGCTCCGCGGCGACAGTCTCGAGGAGCGCCACGCCACCCGCAAAGCGGTGCGCAAGGTCCGGTACGCCGCCGACGCGGTCGCTGACGACCTCGGGCGGGAGGCCGTGCGGCTGTCGTCGTCGGCCAAGTCCGTGCAGGACGCCCTCGGCGACAACCGGGACGACCTCCTGCTGGCCCACGAGCTGCGCGAGCACAAGCACATCGGTCTCGCCATGCGCTGCGAGCGGCGCGCCGCGGAGGCCCTCGACGGCCTCGACGCCAAACTCGCCGCGATCGCCCTCTGAGCAGCCATCGCTTCCTCACTTTCTCCCGCGACACGCCGCGGCGAAGCGGGAGAAAGTGAGGAAGCGATGGCTGCTAGGCGGAGGCTCTTTCGGCGGCGACCCGCTGGCCGACGACAGCGGACACGCCGTCCTGGCGCATCGAGACGCCGTAGAGGGCGTCGGCGATCTCCATCGTGCGCTTCTGGTGCGTGATCACGATGAGCTGGCTGTTCTCGCGGAGGTCCTCGAAGATCGTGAGCAGCCGGCCGAGGTTGGCGTCGTCGAGCGCGGCCTCCACCTCGTCCATGATGTAGAACGGGCTGGGGCGCGCCTTGAAGATCGCGATGAGCAGCGCGACGGCGGCAAGCGACCGCTCGCCGCCGGACAGCAGCGAGAGCCGCTCGATCTTCTTGCCGGCCGGCTTGACGGACACCTCGATGCCGGTGGTGAGCAGGTCGTCGGGGTTGGTCAGCGCGATGTGACCGGAGCCGCCGGGGAACAGGATCGGGAACACACGCTCGAAGGCGGCCTCGGTGTCCGCGAAGGCCGACTCGAAGATGGTCTGCATCTTCTCGTCGATCTCCTCGATGATCGTCAGCAGGTCTTTCCGGGTGTTGGTGAGGTCGGTGAGCTGCTCGGTGAGGAACTTGTGCCGCTGCTCGAGGGCCGCGAACTCCTCCAACGCGAGCGGGTTGACCCGGCCGAGCTGGCCGAGCTTGCGCTCGGCGGCGGCGAGGCGCTTCTGCTGCTGCTCGCGGATGTAGGGGGTGCCGGGGCGCTCCCCGGTCTCGGCGTCGTCGGCCTCCCCGACGTCGGCCCCCTCCCGGGGCGCCTCGTCCTCGTCGCGGGTGTCCGGCGGCACGGGAACGTCAGGCCCGTACTCCGCCACGAGCACGTCCTCCACGAGGCCGAGCTCGCTGCCCGCCCGCTCCAGCAGGCTCGACAGGTGCAGCTTCTTCTCGTAGATCTGCAGCTCCAGGCCATGGACCGACTCGGTGATGCCGTGCAGGCGCTCGCGGAGAGCGGCCTCCTCGCGGCGGACGGTCGCGAGCTCCTCGTTCTGGCTTGCGCGCTGCGCCTCGGCTGCGGCGAGCTCCAGGCGCGCCTGCGACACCGAGCGGTCGGCGGAGGCGAGCACGGCGGGGAGGACATCCACGACTCCCTGCGCGGCCTCGAGCTGCCGGCGGCGGATGACGGCGCGGCGGGCGGCCTCCTCGGCGGCGGCGCGCTCGGCCTCGAGCTGCCGGGCTAGGGCCTCTCCTCTGGCCTGCTCGGCGCGGACGCGCTCCTTCGCCGTCTCGACCGCGAGGCGCGCCTCGACCTCGGCCTCGCGGGCGGCGTCCAGCTCGACGGACAGCGCGTCGCGGGCCGAGACATCGAGGATCGGCCGCGGCCGGGAGCGCGCGACCTCCAGCTCCGACTTCGCGGTCTCGGCGGCGGACTCGGCCTCGGCGACGCGCTCGGCGGCCTGCTCCAGCGCGCGGCTCAGCCGGTCGGACTCCGCCACGGCGGACTCGTACTGCACCTTGACCCGGTTGAGCCCTTCGGTCCGGGCGGCGAGCTGGGCGTCGAACTCCCGCAGCGAGGTCAGCGCGGTCTGGGACTGCTCTTTGGCGACCTGGAGGACGCCGCGCTGCTCGGCCAGCGCGAACCGCGCGCGGTCGATCAGGGAGGTCACCTCGCCGAGGCGATCCTCCGCGGCGTCGCGGTCGGCGATCAACTCGATGCGGCTCTGCTTCGCGCCCGAGCCGCCGCGCAGCACGAATTCGGTCAGCACCTCGCCGGCGGGGGTGATCAGGGTGACGGGTCCGCCGAGCCCGCGCGCGCGGAAGGCGTCGGCTGCGGCGCGCGCGGCCCCCAGGTCCTCCGCGATGGCGGTGAAGGCGAGCAGACCGAGCACGCCGCTCGGCGCGTCCACGACCGAGCGGGCCGGGACGACGCCGACGACGCCGGTCAGGTCCACCTCGGGAGCGGCGGCGTCGGCGACGACGACCTCGACCCGGCCGAGGTCGTCGGCGCCGGCGCGCGCGACCGCGTCGAAGGCGTCGTCCCTGCTCTCGGCGAGCACCGCGTCCGCGAGCGTGCCGAGCGCGGCGGCGATGGCGGCCTCGTTGCCGGGATGCACTCGGATGTGCTCGGCCACGAGTCCGCGGACCCCGGGGAGGCGCGCAGCGACGAGCGCCGCCGAGCCGTCCTTCTGGTCGAGGGCCAGCGACAGCGCGGAGGTCCGCGCCGCGAGGGCGTCCCGCTCGCGCTCCAGGGCATGGAGGTCGTCGCGCAGCTTCTCGATGAGCCCCTCGGCCTCGAAGACGTCGGCCTGGGCGAGTTCGTACGCCTCATCCAGGGCGCCCTCGCCGAGGTCCGTGGTCGCGGTCTCGGCCTCCCGCGCGGCGAACTCGGCGCGGGCCTTCTCCAGTCGCTCGGCGGCGGCGTCCAGCGCGTTCTGCTGGCGCAGCACCTCGCCGCGCACCGCCGCGAGACGCTGGGCGGCGGCCTCGGCCTGGCCGTTCAGCTTGCTGATCTCCAGGTCGTGCTTGGAGACGAGCGCGCTCTGGGCGGCGATCTCGTCATCCACCGCGTCCAGGCGTGCGCGCGCGGCGCGGGTCGCGGACTGCGCCGCCTGCCAGGCCGCCTCGGCCGCCACGACGGCGCCGCGCAGGCGCTCGACCTCGTCGGCGGCGTCCTGCACCTGTTGGGGGCTGACGCGCGGCCCGTCGTCGGCGGTGTCGGCCTGGCTGCCGAGCAGTGCCAGGCGCTGGGTGGCGAGCGTATAGAGGCCGCGCAGGCGCTCCTGCGCCTGCTCCAGCGCGAACGCGGTGCTGCGGGCCGCATCGACCGCATCGCCGATCTGCGCCTGCTCCAGCCGGGTGCGGCGGAGCTGCTTCTGCTCGAGCTGCTCCTGCAGGACGATCTGCTCGCTGTGACGCTCGGCCTCCGTGCGGGTGTGGTCGTCCAGCGCGCGGCGCAGCCCGACCACGTCGTCGGCCAACAGGCGCGCTCGGGCATCGCGGACGATGGCGGCGATGGACTGCGCCTCGCGAGCGATCTCGGCCTGGTGGCCGAGCGGCTTGAGCTGGCGGCGCACCTCCCCGGCGAGATCGCTCAGCCGGGTCAGGTTGGTCTGCATGGCCTCCAGCTTGCGGAGGGTCTTCTCCTTGCGGCGGCGGTGCTTGAGGATGCCCGCTGCCTCCTCGATGAAGCCGCGGCGCTCCTCCGGGGTGGCGCGCAGGACGGCGTCGAGCTGGCCCTGGCCGACGATGACGTGCATCTCGCGGCCGAGGCCGGAGTCGCTCAGCAGCTCCTGCACATCCAGGAGCCTGCAGGACTGGCCGTTGATCGCGTACTCGCTGCCGCCGTTGCGGAACAGCGTGCGGGAGATGGTGACCTCGGTGTACTCGATCGGGAGGGCGCCGTCGGTGTTGTCGATCGTGAGCTGTACCTCGGCGCGGCCGAGCGGGCCGCGGGTGGAGGTGCCGGCGAAGATGACGTCCTCCATCTTGCCGCCGCGAAGCGTCTTGGCGCCCTGCTCGCCCATCACCCAGGCGAGGGCGTCGACCACGTTCGACTTGCCGGAGCCGTTCGGCCCGACCACGCAGGTGACGCCCGGCTCGAAGGCGAAAGTCGTCGGGGTGGCGAACGACTTGAAGCCCTTGAGCGTCAGACTCTTCAAGTACACGCACGCGAATCTACCCGACCCCTGCGCCCATCCTCGTTCCACGGGCCGTCGAGTACGCGAAAAGTCCGCCGTTCCGGGTGGAAACGGCGGACTTTTCGCGTACTCGGCAGGTGCCCGGCGTCAGCCGACGCCGAGGTAGGCCTCCTTGATGGCGGGGTCGGAGAGCAGTTCGCGGCCGGTTCCGGCGCGTGTGATGCTGCCGGTCTCCAGCACGAAGGCGCGGTGGGCGCGCGCCAGCGCCTGGTTGGCGTTCTGCTCCACCAGCAGGACGGTGGTGCCCTGCTTGTTGATCTCCGTGACGATCGAGAAGATCTGCCGGATGAACTGCGGGGCCAGCCCCATCGAGGGCTCGTCCAGCAGCAGCAGCCGCGGGTTGGACATCAGCGCGCGCCCGATCGCGAGCATCTGCTGCTCGCCTCCGGACATCGTGCCGCCGACCTGCGTCTTGCGCTCGGCCAGACGCGGGAAGAGCGAGAACACCCGCTCGAAGTCCGGGCCCATGTTGGACCGGTCCTTGCGGCCGAACGCGCCCATGTCGAGGTTCTCCATCACCGTCATGCCCGGGAAGATCCCGCGTCCCTCGGGTGCCTGCGAGATGCCCCGGACGACCCGAATGTGCGCCTTCATCTTGGTGATGTCCTGGCCGTCGAACAGGATGGAGCCCTTCGACGGGTTCAGAATGCCCGAGATGGTCTTCATCGTGGTCGACTTGCCCGCGCCGTTCGCGCCGATCAGGCTGACGATCTCGCCCTCCTCGACGGAGAAGGACATGTCGTGGATCGCCTCGATGCGTCCATAGGAGACGCTGATGTTCTTCAGTTCAAGCAACGTCATCTTCGGGCTCCCCGAGGTAGGCGGCGATCACGCGCGGGTCGTTCCGGATCTCCTGCGGCACGTCGTCGGCCAGCTTGCGGCCGAACTCCAGCACCACGATGCGATCCGTCACGCCCATGACCAGCTTCATGTCGTGTTCGATGAGGAGGACGGTGTACCCGTCGGCCCGGATGGTCCGGATGAGGTCCATCAGGTCCTCCTTCTCCGCCGGGTTGAAGCCGGCGGCCGGCTCGTCCAGGCAGAGCACCTTGGGGTCCGTCGCGAGGGCGCGCGCGATCTCCAGGCGGCGCTGCGACCCGTAGGGCAGCGACCGGGAGAGGTCGGCGGCGTGGTCGGCGATGCCCACGAACTCGAGCAGGGCCATCCCGCGCTCGATCGAGGACTTCTCCTCCCGCGTGTGCCGAGGCAGCCGCAGCAGCGCACCGGGCACCGACGTGCGGTGCCGTGCGTCGAGCCCGACGACCACGTTCTCCAGCGCGGTCATCTCGCCGAACAGGCGGATGTTCTGGAACGTGCGCGCCAGGCCCAGCCGGGTGATCTGGTGCTGCTTCCGGCCCTTGATCGACTGGCCCTCCAGGAGCACGTCGCCGCTCGTCGGCTTGTAGACGCCCGTCATCGCGTTGAAGCAGGTGGTCTTGCCCGCGCCGTTCGGCCCGATCAGCCCGAGGATCTCGCCGCGGCGGATGTCGAACGAGACGTCGTCGAGGGCGAGGAGGCCGCCGAACTTGACCGTGAGGTTGCGCACCTCCACGATGTTCTCGCCGACCTCGACCGCGATCTCACGGTCGGGGGCCGCGGCCTCCGCGACGTCGAGGTCGACGCCTGCCGCCTCCAGCTCGTCCTCGTTGGCGCCGAGGGCCGGCTCCTCCTCCGGGCTCACCGGGGTCGCCGGGGTGGGGGTGTGGTGGGTGTGGTGGGTCCGTCGCTCATCGCGCTCCTCCCTTCGCCGTCTGGGCCACTCTTCGGTACGCGAGCCGCCCGTAGGCCAGGAGCTTCTGCCGCGCCGGGAACAGGCCCTGCGAGCGGAAGATCATGATCAGCACGAGCGCGATGCCGAAGATCAGGTACTTGTAGTCCGCGATCGCGGTGAACCGCAGCGGGATGTACGCCACGATCGCGCCGCCGATCATCGCACCGACCTTGTTTCCCGCGCCGCCGAGCACGACGGCAGCGAGGAACAGGATCGAGGTCTGGACGTCGAACTTCTGGTTGTTGACGAAGCCGACCTGCCCGGCGAACAGTGCGCCGGAGAGTCCGCCGACGCCGGCTCCGATCGCGAACGCCCAGACCTTGTACTTGAAGGTGGGCACGCCCATGATCTCGGCGGCGTCCTCGTCCTCGCGGATGGCGATCCACGCGCGGCCCACGCGGCTGCGCTCCAGGTTGCCGACCAGCAGCAGGATCACGATGATGATCGTCACCGTGAGCCAGTACCAGGGCACGCCGTTGGAGTTGGAGAAGATCGGGATGCCCTTTGCGGTCTCCCCGGCGGGTGGCCGACGTTCTGGAAGCCGACCTGGCCCTTCATCGCCGGGATGATCGTGGCGAGGATGCGCACGATCTCACCGAAGCCGAGCGTGACGATCGCCAGGTAGTCGCCGCGGAGGCGGAGCGTCGGCACGCCGAGGATGACGCCGAAGGTCATCGTCACCGCCATCGCGACCGGAACCGTCCACAGGTACGGGATCTTGAGGAACGGCGAGTCCGGGCTGGTGAGCATGGCCGCGGTGTACGACCCGACGGCGAAGAACGCGACGTAGCCGAGGTCGAGGAGGCCGGCGTAGCCGACCACCACGTTCAGGCCGATCGCGATCAGGCCGTAGGTGGCCATCGCGAAGCACGCGAGCGGCCAGTCGTTGCCGGGCTCGGTGGTGAGCGGGAAGAAGTTCAGGTACGGCAGCGCGTACGCCACTGCGACCACGATGAGCAGCCACGCCCACTGCACGGCCCGCGGGAGGCCGTTCCAGTAGTCGCGCAGCGGCTGCAGCGGACCTTTCTTCCGGCCGGCGCGCGCTGCCTCCAGCGCGTCGGCCGCCTGCTCCGACCGTCCGTCGGGCAGGACCTTGGGGCCTTCTGTGGTGCTCATGCGCGGCTCCGTCCGAGAGAGGTGCCGAGGATGCCGGTCGGCTTGACCAGCAGCACCAGTACCAGCACGACGAATGCGACGACGTCGGTCCACTGCGAGTCGCCGAGCAGGATCTGGCCGTAGTTGCCGATCACGCCCAGCAGCAGCCCGCCGAGGAGGGCGCCGCGCACGTTGCCGATTCCGCCGAGGACGGCCGCGGCGAACGCCTTGACGCCGAGCACGAAGCCGCCGTTGTAGATCACGCCGGAGGGCACCAGCATCACGTAGAACAGGGCCGCCGCGCCGGCGAGGATACCGCCGGTGATGAAGGTGATCTGGATGATCTTCTCCTTGTTGACGCCCATCAGCGTCGCGGTGTCGGCGTCCTGCGCGACCGCGCGGATGCCGCGGCCGGTGCGGGTGCGGCGGATGAACATGTCCGTGGCGATCATCAGGACGACCGAGGCGATCACGATGATGAGCTGCTGGCTGTTCACGATCGTCCCGAAGACGTCGAAGATCGGCTTGGGGATGAACATCGTCACCGCCGGCTCCGCGTTCGCGCCCCGGATCAGGAAGATCAGGTACTGGATCGTGAACGAGGCGCCGATCGCCGTGATGAGGAACACGAGGCGTGGCGCGTTCCGTTTTCGCAGCGGCCTGTACGCGACGCGTTCGAGCACGTAGGCGGTGGCCGCGGAGGCCGCCATGCCGACCAGCAGGGCGAGCAGCAGGTCGCCGATGATCGCGACAGGACTCAGGTTGGGCGCGCTGGGGCCGAAGCCGAGCGAGGTGAGGGTGATCACGACGCCGTACGCGCCGACGATGAACACCTCGGAGTGGGCGAAGTTGATCAGGTTGAGCACGCCGTAGACCAGCGTGTAGCCGACGGCGATCAGGCCGTAGATGGCGCCGAAGGTGAGGCCGTCGAAGGTGGCGCTCCAGAAGTTCTGGACGAGGGCGCCGACATCGAAGTTGATCCACGAGTTGTCGAGGACGGGATGGACGAGGAGGAGGGTTTCGAGCATTCGAGCTTCCAGGTGTCAGTGTCGGATCGTCGTTGGTCCGGCTCAGGTCTTACGAGCGTACGAGAGAGTCGAAACAAAGGTGCCGCGGGCCACGGCGGCCCGCGGCACCTTCGCGTGTCGCGTTATCCGATGGTTCCGATCGGGACGATCTTGCCGCCCTCGACCTTGTACCCGTAGACGGTCGGCGCCTGGAGCTCACCGGTGGAGTCCCACTTGTAGTGCTTGCTCAGGCCGTCGGCGTCGTAGTTCTTCACCCAGTCGACGAGCTTCGCGCGGGTCGTGTTGCCCTTGTCGATGCCGGCGAGCAGGACGGTGGTGGCGTCGTAGCCCTCGATCGAGTAGGTGCCGGGCTCGGCGCTGGCGAGCGACTTGTAGGCCGACTCGAACGACGGGATCAGCTCACCCGGGATGCAGGGGCAGGTGAAGTACGCGTTGCTGGACGCGTCGCCGGCCAGCTTGATGAACTGGTCGTCCTTCACGCCGTCGGGGCCGACGAACGTGCCCGTGTATCCCTTGTTGACCAGCTGCTGGTCGAACGGCGCACCTTCGGCGTAGTAGCCCGAGTAGTACACGGCGTCCGGCTTCGCGTTGATGATCTTGGAGATCACCGCGGAGAAGTCCTTCTGGCCGGTCGTCACCTTGTCGGTGCCGACGAGCGCACTGCCGAGCGCCTTGGAGGTCGTGGTGCCGAGGCCGATTCCGTAGTCGGAGTCGTCCTGGACCAGGTAGACCTTCTTGGCCTTCAGCTTGTCGGTCAGGAACTTCGCCGCCGCCGGACCCTGCACGGCGTCGTTGCCGAGGCCGCGGAAGAAGGTCTTCCAGCCGTTCTGGGTCAGCGCCGGGTTGGTCGCGGACGGGGTGATGTGCACCAGGCCCTGCTGCTCGAAGATGTTTCCGGTCGCCTTGGACTCACCGGAGAACGGGAGGCCGACGACACCGACGATGTCGGCCTCGTTGACCGCCTGGGTGACCGGGCCGGTCGCCTTGTTCGGGTCGCCCTCGGTGTCGAACTTCTTGAAGCCGACCTGGCATCCCTTGTTGGCCTGGTTGTGCTGGTTGAGGGCCAACTGGATGCCGTTGAAGATGTTGATTCCGAGCTGAGCGTTCGGGCCGGTCTCGGCTCCGACGTACGCGATGGTGAGCCCGGAGGGGCAGGTGGCCTTGCCATCACCCGCGGGGAGCACCGCGTCCTTGGGGGTGGAAACCGAGGTGATCGCCGGGATGTTCACCTTCGAGTTGGTGTTGGTGGAGCCACCGGTTGACGGCTGGTTGGCGCACCCAACGAGGAGCAGTGCGACTGACGCTGCAACAGCCGCACCGATCGTGACTTTCTTTCCTAGCATCTTCTGCCTCTCGACGTGAATCCGTGTCGAACGCGGCGTGTTCGCCTCGTCGCACCACGAATATGTGTGCTGAGACTACATGCGATGCAAGCATTTGCACCCGCCATTGGCGCCCAGATTTACACGATCGAAACCAAACCGTTCGATGCTCTTCCCCACCCGTCCGGGCGCGGGATATGGTGAGTAGTTCTCCGCACATCCGGTACGACGACAGCGGGAGGCAGCGGTGCGCATCGAGCGGCTCTCCCCTCCCCGGGCGCTCGGCACCGCGGAGTCGTGGCTGTTCGAGGAGCTCGTCGGCGTCCTGAACGGGATCAGCGTCGCGCTGTGGAAGACCGACGACTTCGTCGAGACGGCCGAGGAGGCGCTGGCCGCGTTCCGCGCCCAGGACTACCAGGAGAAGATCCTGCTCGTCGCGATCGAGGACGGCGTCGTCGTGGGTCGTGTCCAGGCGGACTTCCCCATCGAGGAGGAGGCCGAGACCGTGAGCCTTCTCGTGGACGTGGCCCCGGCGGTGCGCGGCCGCGGCATCGGCTCGGCCCTCCTGGCAGCCGGTGAGGAGCTGGCAGCGGAGGGCGGGAGGCGTGTCATCAGCGCCTACACCGAGCACCCGGCGAGCACGCTCGCCGACAGCGTGTCGGTCATCCGGGCACGCTCGGGCACGGCCGGGCTGCCGGCTGAGTCGCGTGACGTGCGCTTCGCCCTGCGGCACGGGTACCAGCTCGGCCAGGTGGAGCGCTCCAGCGAGTTGCTGCTGCCGCTGCCGCGGGCCAGGGAGGCCGGCCTCGCGAGCACGGCGGCCTCCGCCACGGGCTACCGCGCGGTGTCCTGGCTGGGACACGCGCCCGACGACCTCCTGGAGCCGTTCGCGGCGCTGAAGGCGCGCATGTCGACGGACATCCCGCAGAGCGGCATCGCGGTCGACCGCGAGGAGTGGACGGGCGAGCGCGTGCGCGCCCAGGAGCGCGAACTGGCCGAACGGGGCGAGCCGCTGCTGGTCACCGCCGCCGAGTGCATCGACACCGGCGAACTGGCCGCGTACACGGAGATCGCGGTCCCGGCCGACGGCGACAAGGCCGAGCAGTACGACACGCTCGTGGCCATGCCCCACCGCGGGCACCGCCTCGGCACCCTGGTGAAGCTCCAGAACATCCACGAGCTGGCGCACCACGCGCCGCACATCCACCGGCTGCTGACCTGGAACGCGGACGAGAATGTGCCGATGCTGGCGATCAACCGCGCGTTCGGGTTCCAACTGCACGCGCTGACCGGGCACTGGCAGAAGACGTTGGAGTAGGTGCGCCCGACCTACGGGCTTTCATGAGGGCGAAGTTGCCAATTCCTGGTAATCACCGCAGCCGCTGGCACCGCGGGCAGAAGTGCGACGACCGGTTCATGAAGCGCTCGCGGACGATAGGGGTGCCGCAGCGCGGGCAGGGCTTACCCTCCTGGCCGTAGGCGTTGAGGCTGTGCGAGAAGTAGCCCGAGTTCCCGTTGACATTCACGTACTGGGCGTCGAAGCTCGTGCCGCCCTCCGCCAGCGCCTTCTCCAGCACGTGACGCACCTCCGCCAGGAGCGTGCGGGCCTTCGCCCGGCTCAGCGACGACGCCGGCTGCTCGTAGTGGATGCGGGCCGCCCAGAGCGCCTCGTCCGCGTAGATGTTGCCGATGCCGCTGATGACCGTCTGGTCGAGGAGGACGCGCTTGATCCCGCTGTTCTTACGGGTGAGCGCGGCGACGAACCCCGCGTCGTCGAACGCCGGGTCGAGCGGGTCGCGGGCGATGTGGGCGACCTGCGTCGGAATCAGCGGCTCGGACGTTCCCCGGCCGGCGGGGGCGCCGTCGGCGGTCGGGACCAGGGAGTCCACCGCCATCGAGCCGAAGATGCGCTGATCGACGAAGTTCACCCACAGCTCGCGGTGGTCGCCGGGCAGGGTCGCGGCGGTCTCGATGTGCAGGCGGATGCGGAGCAGTCCGGCCTCGTCCCAGCCCGGCTCGCGCAGCAGGATCTGCCCGCTCATCCCGAGGTGCGCGACGATGGCGCGGCGCGGCGTGCCCTGCAGCGGGATCCAGAGGAACTTGCCGCGACGGGCGGGCTCCTCCATCACACGGCCGGTCAGCAGCGTCTCGAACGCACCCGCGACCGGATCGTGGCGTTTCAGCGAGCGCGGCTCGAAGACCTCCACCCCGAGGATGGTCGCACCCGTGACCGCCGGCGCCAGGCCGGCGCGGACGACCTCAACCTCGGGGAGCTCGGGCACGGCGGCGGGTCAGCTCGGTCCAGGCGCTGAGCGCAGCGGCCATCTCGGCCTGCTTCTTGCTCGTGCCCTCGCCGGTGGCGGTCACGAGGTCGCCCACCGAGACGGTGGCGTGGAAGAGTTTGGAGTGGTCAGGGCCCGTGTTCGTCACCGTGTAGACCGGGAGGCCGGCGCCGCGGTGGGCGGCCGCCTCCTGGAGGCTGGTCTTGGGGTCCATCGCCGCCCCGAACCGGTCGGGGTCGGCCAGCAACGGGTCGACCAGGCGCAGCACGAGCGCGGTCGCCGCCTCGCCGCCGGCGTCCAGGTAGGTGGCGCCGATCAGCGCCTCGACGGTGTCGGCGAGGATCGAAGCCTTGTCGCGGCCCCCGCTCTGGTTCTCGCCGCGGCCGAGACGCAGATACTGGCCGAGACCGATGCTGCGGGCGACCTCCGCGAGCGCCACCGAACTCACCAGGCTGGCGCGGCGCTTCGCGAGCTCACCCTCATCGAGGTCCGGGTTCTCACGGAACAGCTTGACGGTGACGGCCTGGCCGAGGATCGAATCGCCGAGGAACTCCAAGCGCTCGTTGTTCGGAATGCCGCCGTTCTCGTACGCGTACGAGCGATGGGTCAGCGCAAGCACGAGAAGCTCGGGGTCGATGTCGACCCCGAGCTTCTCGATGAGGGCAGAGCGGTCAGTGTTCTCGCCGACCACGTTCCTGCTTCCCCCTACTTCGTTTGCCTCGTGCGCTGTTCAGCCGCGCTGCCGAGTCAGACGTCGGCGACCTTGCGGCCCTTGTACTCCATGAAGAGCGCGGTGCCCGCGGAGTCCTCGACGACCTTGGCACGGTGCGGGAGGCTGTAGACGACCTTGCCGTTCTCGATCGACTTGACGAGCGTGGGGACCTCGGCCTTCCACTGCGAACGACGGGCGTGGGTGTTGGCGCGAGACTGCTTCCGCTTCGGAACGGCCATGACTATCTCTCTTCTCCAGCCCCGGCGGCCGGGGCGTTGTTGCTGGTGGACTCGGTGTCGGAAGCCTGGAACGCCGCGAGCGCGGACCAGCGAGTATCGACGGTCTCGTTCGGCTTGCGGTCCGGTACATCCGCCAGCCTCTCCCCGGTCTCAGGATCGAGACCCGGGCAGTCCGGCCGGCACACCGGCTGAAACGGCAGTGACAGCACTACCGCATCCCTGATCAGAGGTTCAAGATCCACGTGGTCGTCGTGAACCTCATAATCGAAAGCTTCCGTAGAAGGATACGCGAAAAGTTCCTGGAAATCGACTTCGACAGGCTGCTCGATGTCGATCAGGCAGCGCCCGCAGACGCCCGTGGCGGTGGCCTCGGCCTCCGCCGTGACCAGGATGCCCTCGTGCATGGACTCCAGCCGGAGGTCGAGATCGATGGTCGCACCCTCCGGCACCGACAGCAGTCCCTCCCCCAGCTTCTCCTTCACCGGGACGCTGAGGCGCTGCTCGCGCATCTCGCCGGGACGACGCATGAGGTCGTACACACCGACCGTGTACGGGGTGGTTCTGAAGGTACTCACGATCGGCTATGTTACGCGGGACCGCCGGCGCTCGCAGGCGAACGCCAGCCGGCTGGCAGCAACGACACAGGAATAAGCGCCGCCTTCAGCCGGAGCCCGCGGCCCGCCTGCTCCTCGAGCGCGGCGATCACCCGCCGGAGATCCTCCGCGAGCCCGACCGCCACCGCGCGCGTCGGCGGCCCGAAGGCGTCGCGCTCGCGCACGTCGAGCAGGCGCAGTACGGCCTCCTCGCCCGGAGTGCCCTCGACGGCCGCGGCGATGCGGCGCGCGAAGACGCGCGGCGTCTCGGTGTCCGGCGCCGACCAGCCCAGATCGCGGGCCGTGTCGCGCAGCTCGTCCCAGACGACCGACGCGCCGCCCCACGACTCGGAGAGGCGCCTCAGCCTCCCGCGCCGCCGCATCCGGCGGATCACCGCGGGCGTCAGGAGCACGGCGATGACCAGCAGCGCGACGCCTGACCCGGAGAGCACCGGCTGCAGCGGCGACGGCGGCGTGGTGCCCCCGCGCCCGCGACATTCGGCTGGTCGGTGGGCACCAGGCGCTTCGCTGCGTTGGAGGAGCCGGGTGCGGAAGTCGGGGCGATCTGGTCCGGCGTCGCGTTCGGCCGGGTGTAGCTCGGGATCGTTCCTCGGCCGACCGTCGGCTCGAAGGACACCCAGCCGACGCCGGCGAAATACAGCTCAGGCCAGGCGTGCAGGTCGTCGCTGGTGACCGTGTACGTGCCGGGACTGTTCGCCGTGCCGCCGCTCGATGTGCCGGGCAGGTACCCTTCCGCCACCCGGGCCGGGATGCCGAGGCTGCGCGCCATCAGCGCCATCGCCGAGGCGAAGTGGACGCAGTAGCCGCTCTTGACCTCCAGGAACTTCGCGATCACTCGCGCGCCGTCGCCGTCGTAGCCCTGCTTCAGCGGCGTCTGCGTGGAGTACACGAAGCCGTTGTCGCGGAAGTAGTCCTGGAGCGCCACCGCCTTGTCGTACTCCGACACCGCCCCGGCGGTGGCGGTCAGCGCGGTCTGCCCGACGATCGCCGGCATGTTGGAGGGCAGGAAGAGGTCGCGCTGGATGTCGGCGGGCACGAAGCCGCCCGCCGCCTTGAGCTGGTCGGCCGTCGGAGCGAGGATCAGGCTCGTCGCGGTGTACTTCTGGCCCTGCGTGGTCACGTTGATCCCGCCGAGGGTGAGGTCGTCCGGGTCCCACGACCAGGTGCCGTTCAGGCCCTTCACCGACTGCACGGGCGCGGGCACCGGCAGCCAGCGGCTGGTCATGTCGTCGATCTGTACGGAGGTGGTGATCTTGGACCGCTTCACGGCGGCCGACAGCCCGGGAACGGGCCCGACCGCCACGCCGTCGGACAGTCGCTTGGTGTCGCGCTCGCGGTGCTTCCAGACCGAGCCGGTGAACTGGTCGAGCGAGGCGAGCTTGAGGTACTGGCCGGCGGCGGCCGTGGTCGTGTAGGTCAGCGCGCGCACGGCGGCGGGACGACGGAGGTCCTTGCCGAGGTCGATCAGCGGGGTCACGGTGCCGCCGATCGAGATGCCGCCGGCTGTGAAGGAGGTCGCGCCGCCCTTGTCGAAGCCGGGCGCCGTCCCGGACAGCAGCATCGCGACGACGACGGCCGCGGCGCCCACGGACAGCGCCGCGCCAGGCCGGCCCGCACCGGGCCTCCTGGTGCGGACGTCGCAGCGCAGCAGCCAGAGGAACGCGGCGGCCGACGCCGCCAGGGCGATCGGGTCGAGCCCGTCGCCCAGCAGTGCGCCGGGTACCACCAGCACGGCCGCCACGCCGACGGCGGTGAAAGCCGGAGCGCGGATCGCGATCGCCAGGGTGTCGAGGACGATCGCGATGACGCACGCCCCCGCGACCACCAGGAAGATGAACTCGGGAAGGCTCTCGGCGGGCGTTCCCTGCTGGTAGATCGAGAGCATCGCCTGCTGCAGATATCCGCCCCAGCGCTGCACCGTGCCCGGCGTGGGGATGAGGCCGAGCAACCCGGTCCCGCTACCGAACGTCACCGTCATGATCATCGCGGCGAGCACGAGCTCCAGCACCGGGACGAGCCCGCGGTGCACGCCGACGGCGCGCAGGCCCGCTCCGCACACCAGCAGGAACGAGCTGGTCAGCATGAGCGCGAACCACCACGACGGGCCCTGGATGAGGCCGCCCAGCGCGAAGCTGAGCGCCAGCAGCTGCAGCACCAGCGCCCCGGTGATCCGCCAGTAGGCCTGCCGCCGGCGCCGGACGCGGGTCAGCCCGAGCGGGAGGGCCTCGCTAACCATGACCCGCCACCGCCCGCTGTCGGTCCAGGGCGCGCTGCCAGCATTCGGCCGGGTCGTCGCCCGCTGCGAACGACACGCAGAGCCAGCCGGCGTCGCCGAGCACGTCCTCCACCTCGGGCGAGGCCCCCTCGCCGACGAACGCGACGGCGGGGTCGCCCATCCCGCGCAACGCGGCGAGCGAGCCGAGCTCGGGCGTGCCGTCGAGCAGCACGGCGAAGATCGGGACGGCGCGTCCGGCGCGCCGCAGCCCGGAGGCCAGCTCGGCGACGGCGTCGTCGCGTGTGACCGCGGTTGCGTCGACCGCGGCCAGGTCCGCGAGCAGCAGCCGGTCGGCCGTCCCGCGGTCGTAGGTGGGCGTGATCGACCCGAGCGTGCCCGTCCTGCCTGCTCCGCTGCGACCCGAGAGTTGCCGCGGGGCGGTCTCCACCACGCTGAGGACGAAGCCCTCGTCGAGGAGGTGGACCCCGACCGACGCGACCAGTTGCATCAGCGTCTCGAAGAGCGCGTCCTCCGGCTCGTATGCGCTCCGGGGTCCGGGAGGCCGGAGGGCGCCGAGGGACGTCGGCGCGGGCCGGGTGTCCATCACGATCCAGGCCTCCGGGTTGCTGCGCTGCTCCTCTTGACGGACCATCAGCTTGTCGTGCCGGGCTGTCGCCCGCCAATGCACCCGGCGCAGCGGGTCTCCCGGCCGGTACTCGCGGGCGATCAGCTCGTCGGCGCTCGGGATGCTGTGCCGCTGCAACTCGTGCTCGGCGCCCTCGCTGTGCGCCACGTCCAGCTCGCCGCTCGAGAGCGGAACCACGCGGGGCGTCACCAGAAGCTGCCGCGGCTGCCCGACCGCGTACTCCGCGTAGGCCACCCCGAACGGGTCGGTGCGGCTGACGATGAGCGGCCCGACCGGGTGGGATCCGCGCCGGAAGGCGACGACATCCTGCCGCAGCACGACCGTGTCGCGACCGTGCGCGACGTTCACCTGGTGAGCGCCCAGCCGCGGGAACGGCGCGGAGCCCTGCACCTCCACACCGGCCGGGGCGTACTCGCGCCACCGGGCGGGCGGGCTCGGCCGGGCGGACTGGTTGCGCGCCGTTGTGACGATGGTCGCCTGCTCCCCCACCGCGACGACGTCGGGGTGGAAGCTGCGGGCCACGGTGAGCCGCGGCCGATCGAGGGTGACCGAGATCATCGCCGCCAGTGGCAGCACGGTGAGGAAGACGCCGACGAAGAGCACGTCGGTGCGGCCGAAGAACGCGGAGGCGGCCAGCGCGACGACGCCGACGGCGCCGAAGGTCCAACCGCGCGCGGTGGGGCGCGGCTTCTTCAGGGGCGACGGCCCCGCGCGCCCTGCCACGGGACTACTCCCCGCCTGTGCGCGCGGCTCCGGTGGCGGTCCGGTCTCTGCCGGTCGCGGCCGCGGTGTGCCCTGCACCGTTCCGCACCGCGCCGCTCGCGCCGCCGATGGCGCCGGAGCCGACCGGTACGGGCGTCGCGGCCACGATGCGCCGCACGATGTCCGCGATGACGGGCGCGCTCTCGTGGTGGTGGCCGAGTGCGCGGCTGGTGGGAAGCAGCCGGTGGCCGAGCACCGGGACGGCCAGCGCGTCGATGTCGTCCGGCAGGACGAAGTCGCGGCCGTCGAGCGCCGCCATCGCCTTGGCCGCGCGCACGAGCTGCAGCGTCGCGCGGGGGCTCGCGCCGAGCCGGAGGTCTCGGTCTTCGCGCGTCGCGCGCACGAGATCGACGGCGTACTGCTTCACCGGGGACGACGCGAAGACCGCGCGGGCCGTCGTCATCATCGCGCGCAGTTCCTCCGCGCTGACGACCGGCCCGATCCGGGACAGCGGGCTGGAGGTGTCGCGCGTGGTCAGCATCGCGATCTCGGAGTCCTCGTCGGGGTAGCCCATCGCGATCCGGGCCATGAAGCGGTCCCGCTGCGCCTCGGGGAGGGCGTAGGTGCCCTCCATCTCGATCGGGTTCTGCGTCGCCACCACGATGAACGGAGCGGCCAGCGGGTACGTCGACCCGTCGACCGTGACCTGCCGCTCCTCCATGCACTCCAGGAGGGCGGACTGCGTTTTGGGGCTGGCCCGGTTGATCTCGTCGCCGATCACGATGTTCGCGAACACCGCGCCCGGCTTGAACTCGAAGCGCCGCTCGGCCTGGTTGTAGACCGAGACGCCGGTGACGTCGCTCGGCAGCAGGTCCGGGGTGAACTGGATGCGGCTGACCGAGCAGTCCACCGACTTCGCCAGTGACTTGGCCAGCATGGTCTTGCCGACGCCCGGCACGTCCTCGATGAGGAGGTGGCCCTCGGCGAGCAGGACGACGAGCGCCGTCTGCACCGCGTCGTGCTTGCCGTCGATGACGGACTCCACGTTGGCGGTGATCTGCTCCGCGGCGCGCCGCAACTCGTCCAGGTCCATCCCCGGCGCGGGCAGGCCCACCTCCTCAGGGGCGACAGAGGACTCCGTGGGCTGGCGCGTCGCGTAACTGTTCATCTCTCCACCCGGGTCATGTGGTTGACAGCAGCTCGGATACGGCGGGAGGCACGTAGGGGCTCACGTCCCCGCCGAGGTTGGCGACCTGGCGCACGAGGGAGCTCGACACGTGCGCGTTCGCCGGGTCGGGAAGCAGGAAGACCGTCTCGACGTCGGCGAGGTGGCGGTTCACGATCGCCATCGGGGTCTCGTAGGCGACGTCGACCTGGGAGCGGATGCCCTTGACCAGCACGTCCGCCCCGACATCGGTGCAGTAGTCGACCAGGAGGCCGACCGACCACGACGCCACGACGATCCGCCCCTGGATGCCGGCGTCCTCGATCGAGCGCTCGATCAGGGCCACGCGCTGCGCGATGGGCAGCAGGGCCGACTTGTCCGGGTTGTGCACCACCAGAACGTGGACCTCGTCCCACAGCCGAGCGGCCCGCTCGATGACATCGAGATGCCCGAGAGTGACCGGGTCGAACGATCCAGGGACTACGGCGATCCTGTTCATAGGGCACCAGACTATTACGCGATACCCGGCTATTCGTTGTGAATCCGTTATCTTCCCAGAGCAGGTGTCGCGTGGCCCGGCGGCGCCGTCAGGACTTGCCGAGGAAGGCGCGCTCCGACTCGTCGAGCCTGCGCGCGAGCGCCGCGGCGAGGGCGGGATGCGCGGCGAGGCCGCCGTCGTCCAGCGTCTCGGCGGCGGCGACGCGCGCCTCCGCGATGAGCTCGCCGTCGGAGACCACGCGCAGCAGCTTGAGCGACGACCGGCCGCCGGACTGGCGGCTGCCGAGCACGTCGCCCTCGCGGCGCAGCTCGAGGTCGACGTTGGCCAGCTCGAAGCCGTCGAGCGTCGCGGCGACCGCATCGACGCGCTCGCGGGCGAGCGACCCCTCCTCGGCGTAGGTGACGAGCAGGCAGAGCCCGGGGACGTCGCCGCGGCCGACCCGGCCGCGGAGCTGATGGAGCTGCGAGACGCCGAACCGGTCGGCGTCGAGCACGATCATGGCGGAGGCGTTCGGCACGTTGACGCCGACCTCGATCACGGTGGTGGCGATCAGGAGGTCGAGCTCGCCGGCGGCGAAGGCGCGCATCACGGCGTCCTTCTCGTCGGAGGACAGCCTCCCGTGCAGCACGCCGACGCGCGACTGCGCGAACAGCGGGTCGGCGCGCACCTGCGCGGCGACCGACTCCACGTTGGCGGCGGGCCGGGGCGGTCCTGCGTCGTCGTCGGGCGCCGGAGCGTCCTCGCCGTCGTCCTCGGCCTCCTTCGCGCTGATCGCCGGGCACACCACGAATACCTGGCGGCCGAGCCCGATCTCCTCCGACGCGCGCTCCCAGATCCGGCGCTCCCAGCCCGGCCGGTCGGCGAGCGGGACGACGAAGCTCTCGATCCCCTGGCGGCCGGCCGGGAGCTGCGCGATGGTGGAGACCTCCAGGTCGCCGAACACCGTCATCGCGACCGTGCGCGGGATGGGCGTCGCCGTGAGCACGAGGACGTGCGGGGGCGTCCCGCCTTTCGCGCGCAGCGCCTCCCGCTGCTCGACGCCGAAGCGGTGCTGCTCGTCCACGACGACCAGGCCGAGGTCGAAGAACGTGACGGCGTCGCCGAGGAGTGCGTGCGTGCCGACCACGATGCGGGACTGCCCGCTCACCGTCCGCAGCAGGGCCCGCTTGCGCTCAGCGGTGGAGAGCTGGCCGGTGAGCAGCGTCGGCATCAGCTCGGCGGACAGGTCGGGGCCGAGCATGTCCGCGATCGAACGCAGGTGCTGGGCGGCCAGGACCTCCGTCGGTGCGAGCAGCGCGGACTGGCCCCCGCTGTCCGCCACGGCGAGCATCGCCCGCAGCGCCACCAGGGTCTTGCCCGAGCCGACCTCGCCCTGCACGAGGCGGTGCATCGGCTCGGCCGAGCCGATGTCGTGGGCGATCTCGCGCCCGACGTCCGCCTGGTCGCCGGTCAGAGTGAACGGCAGGATGGCGTCGAAGCGCTCCAGGAGGCCGCCGGGGGTCGCCTTCCGCGGGGTCGCCGCGACCGACCGGGCTTCGGCGCGCTGCTGCAGGAGCGCGGCCTGCAGCACGAACGCCTCCTGGAAGCGCAGCGCGTCGCGGGCGCGCTGCCACTCCGCGTTCTTCTGCGGCCGGTGGATGCCCTCCAGCGCCTCGCGGAACGGCAGCAGCCCGCGCTCGGTCGCGATCGCCTGCGGCACCGGGTCGGGGCACGGGCCGAGCGCGTCGAGGGCCAGACCGACCGCCTTCTGCACCTGCCAGCTCGCCACCGTGCCGGTCGCCGGGTAGATCGGGATGGGGGTCTGCGCCCACTCCTTCGCGGCGGCGCTGCCCGGGGCGACGGCGTTCTCGGCGTCGTCGGCGAACAGCTCGTAGTCCGGGTGGGCGAGCTGGAGGGCGCCGCGGTAGGCCGACACCTTGCCGGCGAAGATGCCGCGCACGCCCGGCGCGAGCTCCTTCGAGCGCCACGCCTGGTTGAAGAACGTGAGGGTCAGGATGCCCTCGCCGTCGGAGATCTTGACCTCCAGGATGGAGCCGCGCCGCGCCCGCATCGGACGCTCCTGCACCCGAAGCACCTCGGCCACGATCGTGACGTGCTCGTCCAGCGGCAGGTTCGCCAGCGCGGTCAGCTCCCCCGCGACGCGTACCGGCGGGGGTAGTGCGCGAGCAGGTCGGCGACGGTGCGCATCCCGAACGCCTTCTCGAACGCGGAGGCCGTGCGGCCGCCCAGCACCCCGGTCAGCCGGGTCTCGAGCGCGACGGTGCCGTCGGAGGCCGTGGCGGTGCTGGAGGTCATGGTTCGATCGTAGGGGCCGCCTCCGTCGCCGTGTCGCGCACCTGCGCCTCGACGTCGGCGAGTGCGACGAGCTCATCCGCCACGTCGCTCTCGCCCGGGCGCTCGGCGGCGAGCCTGGCCTGGATGTCGAAGGCCTCCTGCCAGCGGCCGACCTCGCGCAGGCAGCGGGCGAGCGACCACCGCGCGGCGAACTGCTGATCGAGCGTGCCGTAGCGCTCGGCGACCTCCAGGGCCGACTCGAACGAGCCGAGCGCCTCGTGCGGGCGGCCGGCCTCGAAGAGGGCCCAGCCCCGGTTGTTGTGCAGGGCGACGCCCCAGCGCAGCGTGCGCGGGTCGTTGCTGTTCGCGAGGTCGGCGAGGCCCTCCTCCGTCCACTGCTCGGAGCGGTCCGGGTCGGCGAGGGCCAGCATGTGGGCGGCGTCGACCGCGAGGAACGCGTCGTCGTCGCGCCGCGCGGCCAGCAACGCGCTCTCGAACAGTGGGATGGCCTCCGCCCGCAGGCCCTCGGTGTTGCGGAGCCGTCCGCGCTCCAGCAGGATGCGCACGGCGAGCGTGCCGCCGGCCGGCTCCAGCGAGTCGAGCAGGCCGTCCGCTTCGGCGAACCGGCCCTGCAGCCCGAGTGCGCGGGCGCGCTGGGTCTCCAGCTCGGCGCGCACCAGTTCGGGGCGGTCGGGTTCGGCGGCGGCGATCGCGAAGCGTTCGGCGGAGGCGATCGGGTCGTCGTACCGCCACAGGGCGTCGAGTTCCGCCTGCGGGAGGCGTTCGTCCATGCTCCTATTCTGCTGGCGCCGCGGCGGCACCGCTAGGCTCGGAGGGCTATGACCCGAATCGTCTCCGGCTTCGCCGGCTCGCTGACGCTCCAGGTGCCCAGGAGCGGCACGCGCCCGACCAGCGACCGTGTGCGCGAAGCGGTGTTCTCCGGGCTGGACGCGCGCGACGCCGTCCGCGGGGCCCACGTGCTCGACCTCTTCGCCGGCTCGGGCGCGCTCGGGCTGGAGGCGGCCAGCCGGGGCGCCGTGCGCGTGCTGCTGGTGGAGAAGTCGGCGGCGGCCGCGGCGATCTGCCGGCGGAACGCCGAGGCGGTCGTGCGTGCGGCGCCGAAGGGGCGCGGCCCGAGGTGGAGGTGAGGGCGACGGCGGTGCTGCCGTACCTCGCGGCCGGCCCGGCGGCATCCTTCGACCTGGTCTTCGTCGACCCGCCGTACAATCTCCCGGACGCCGACCTGCTCGCCGTGCTCACCGGGCTGGTGCCGCTGCTGACCGAGGACGCCCTGGTCTGCGTCGAGCGCAGCACCCGCGACGGCGCCCCGAGCCTCCCCGAGGGCCTCGTCCTCGACCGCACGCGCGCCTACGGCGAGACCGCCGTCCACTACCTGTCGCCGGCCTGACCGCGCCCCGCCTGACCCCCTGACCCCGCCCCCGGAGGACTCCCGCCCTCCCCAGCCGTCGATCTCCTCCGCTGACTGCCCGCACCCGGCGTGTCGCGACGGATCTCCTCCGTTAGCCGCTGTGCCCGTCCCACTCCAGGTAGGGGTCCCAGCCGCCGCGCTCGTCGAACGGGTGGCCGTCGACCAGGAGGCCGGCGCCCTCGCGGACGGCGCCGACGCGGCGGAAGCTCCCGGGCAGCACGGCGCCCGGCGGGAAGCAGGCCAGGAGGCCGTGGTCCTCTCCCCGGTCAGCGCGGTCAGCGCCGTCAGCGGGTCGTCGCCGAGGGCAGCGCGGTCGAGGTCGATGGCGACGCCGCTCGCCTCGGCCACCCGGCGGGCGTCGAGGGCGAGGCCGTCGCTGAGGTCGAGCATCGCGGTCGCGCCGGCGTCCGCGGCCAGGGGGCCGTCGGCGACGGGAGGGCGCGGCCGCAGCTGGGCGCCGACCAGGTCGGGATGCGCGGCGGCGACGGCCGCGAAGCGCTCGCGATCGGGCACGCCGTCCACGTCCACGGCCTCCGCGAACAGCAGCCGGAGTCCCGCCGCGGCGGCGCCCAGGCGACCGGAGACCGCCACCACGTCGCCCGGACGCGCGCCGCTCCGCAGCACCGGGGCGCGGCCCTGCAGGTCGCCGAACGCGGTCACCGCCAGCGTGAGCGTGTCGGACGCCGACAGGTCGCCGCCGACGACACCGCACCCCGGCGCGAGTTCGGCGCAGGCTGCACGGAAGCCGTCGGCGATGTGCTCCAGGGCGGACACCGGGAGGGTCTGCGGCGCGGCGATCGCCACCACGAGCGCTGTCGGCACCGCGCCCATCGCGGCCACGTCGGACAGGTTGGTCGCCGCCGCCTTCCAGCCGAGGTCCTCCGGCGACGACCAGGCGAGCCGGAAGTCGGGGCCGTGCACCATCATGTCCGTCGTAACCACGAACCGGCCGTCCGGCGCCGCGAGCACCGCCGCGTCGTCGCCGGGCCCGACGAGCGTCGCCGACGACTCCGGCAGCCGCGGGAAGATGCGCTTCAGCGCCTCGCGTTCGGACGCGCCTGCGACAGTGTCGGCCGCGCTCCCAGAATCCACCATGACTCACAACGGTAGCCTGAATCCTGATGTCCGCTCGCCGCTCCGCCCTCGCCCTCGTGCTCGCCGCCGCCGCACTCGCCCTCGCCGGGTGCGCGCCGACGGTCTCCCTCGACCCGGGAGCGGACGCGAACGACCCCGGCTGCGCCGAGATCTCGGTGCGCCTGCCCGACTCGGTGGCCGACAAGAACCGCCGGGAGACGGACGCGCAGGCGACCGGCGCGTGGGGCGACCCGGCCGCCGTGCTGCTGCGCTGCGGCGTCCCCCCGATCGGCCCGACGACCAAGCCGTGCGTCGACGTCAGCGGCGTCGACTGGGTGCTGATGTCGGACCCGGCCGCGAAGCAGGTCGTCTACCAGACCTTCGGCCGCACGCCGGCGACGGAGGTCGTCATCGACCACGTGTCGGGTGCCTCCGACGCCGCCGTGCTCCCCGAGTTCGCGTCGGCGATCTCCAGCATCAAGCAGACCGAGAAGTGCCTCTCCACCCTGGACACCACGCTCGCGCCCCCGACACCCACCCCGTCGCCGACGCCCACCCCGTCCCGCTGACCCCTCGAACATTCGGCACGAATCGCCACCCGCAACACCGCCCACATTCCGCACGAATGTCGCGTTACGCGCACGCATTCACGACATTCGGCACGAATCGCGGCGCGTAGGACTTCGCGCATTCGGCACGAAAGGTGCGGGGGCTATGCTGCTCGGGCTACGGCGACGTCGAGGAGTTCGGTGATGAGGGCCGGGTAGGCCAGCCCCGACTCCTGCCAGCAGCGCGGGAACATCGAGATCGGGGTGAACCCCGGCATGGTGTTGATCTCGTTCACCACGAAGCCGTCGGCAGTGAGGAAGAAGTCCACCCGGGACAGGCCTTCCGCGCCGATGGCGTCGAACGCCCGGACGCCCAGGTCGCGCATCTCGGTCAGCTCGGCGTCGGTCAGGTCGGCCGGGCAGACCAGGTCGATGCCCGGCGCGTCCAGGTACTTGGCCGCGAAGTCGTAGAAGTCGCGGCCCGTGATGACGATCTCGCCGGCGACCGAGGCGCGCGCAGCCTGACCCGGACGGCCGCCCAGCACCGCGATCTCCACCTCGCGGCCGACCACCGCCGACTCGATCAGCACGCGGTCGTCTTCGGCGAGGGCGGTGTCGATCGCAGCTCCCAGGTCGTCCCACGCGGTCACCTTGGACACGCCGACGCTGGAGCCCGCGCGGGCCGGCTTCACGAACGCCGGAAGTCCGAGCTGCTCGGCCTCGCGGCGCACCGCTTCCTGGTCCGTCGCCCACTGGTACGCGGTCACGGTCTGCCAGGGCGCGACCGGGATGCCCGCCTGCTGCAGCACCGTCTTGGTGAAGTGCTTGTCCATGCCGAGCGCGCTCGCGAGCACGCCGCTGCCGACGTACGGAAGGCCGACGAGGTCGAGCATGCCCTGGACGGTGCCGTCCTCTCCCCACGGGCCGTGCAGGATCGGGAAGACGACGTCCACCTGTCCCAGCGAGGAGCGGGTGCCGTCGGCGGCGACCACGGCCAGCTCACGGGAGGTCGACGACTCCGGCCAGACGATGCGGGAGCCGTTGTCCTCCACCTCCGGGAGGACGTCGGCGTTCAGCGCGAAGCGCGCCGCGTCGTCAGGCTGGAGCGTGAAGGCGCCCTCATGGGTGATGCCGACGGGGATGACGTCGTAGCGGTCACGGTCGATCGCCGCCAGCACTCCCGCCGCCGTCGCGCAGCTGATCGAATGCTCGCTTGAGCGACCTCCAAACAGAAGTGCGACTGCGACCTTGTCCGTCATCCGTTGTCCTCTCTCCCTGTGGTTCGTCGTCCTCGGTGGTCAGATGGGGGGCGATGTCCTTGGGGTCGAGCGTGCCGGCGAGCACCTGGCTCACCTGGCGGACGATCGGCATCTCGACGCCGCGCTCCTCGGCGAGGCGCAGGATGGGTGCGACCGAGGCGAGGCCCTCCGCCGTCTGGTTCATCTGCTTGACGACGTCGTTGAAGCTGTAGCCCTGCCCGAGCAGGCGCCCGGCGGTGTTGTTGCGGCTGAGCGACGACTCGCACGTGGCGATCAGGTCGCCGAGGCCCGCGAGGCCGGAGAGCGTCACGGCCTCCGCACCGTACGCGACCGCGAAGTCGGTCATCTCGACCAGGCCGCGCGTGATGATCGAGGCCTTGGTGTTCTCGCCGTAGCCGACGCCGTCCACGATGCCGATCGCCACGGCGATGAGGTTCTTGAGCACCCCGCCGAACTCCGTGCCGATCACGTCGGTGTTCACGAAGCTGCGGAAATAGCGGTTGGTGGCGGCCATCGCCACGGCCTGCGCGGTCTCCAGGCTCTCCGACGACACCACGGCGGCGGTCGGCTGCTCGCGTGCGATCTCCAGCGCGAGGTTCGGGCCGGACGCCACCGCGATCCGCTCCATGTCGATCGGGAGGCCCTGCGCGATCACCTCGCTCATCCGCAGGCCGGTGCCCTTCTCGACGCCCTTCATCAGGCTGACGAGGATGGTCTCCGGCCCCAGGTGCGGGGCGATGGCCTCCAGGTTGGAGCGCAGCGTCTGGCTGGGGATCGAGACGAAGACCTGCTCGGCGCCGCGCATCGCCTCGCCGATGTGGGAGGTCGCCCGCAGGTTGCGCGGGAGGTTGATGCCCTCCAGGTAGTCGCTGTTGCGCTTCACTTCGTTGATCTCGCGCGCCAGCTCTGGGCGGCGCGCCCAGAGCACGACATCGTTGCCGCCGTCGGCGAGGATCTTCGCGAAGGTCGTCCCCCAGCTTCCGGCGCCGAGGACGGCGACGCGTCGGGGAGGCGTGGTCGGTGGTGCGGCCGTCCGGCCTTTCCTGTCAGCCATCGAAGCGGCCGGTCTCCTTCTGGTTGTGCGCCGCCGGGTCCCAGCGTGTCTCCGGCGCTTTCTCGCCGCGCAGATCCTCGAGCAGCGCGGTGATGGCGTTCATGATGACCTCGGTCGCCTCGGTGAGGGTGGCCTGGTCGAGGCTGCGGCCCCGGAACGCGGACAGGTCGACCGGGTCGCCGACCTTGACCGCGATGGTCTTCCGCGGGAAGAAGCTGATCTTCTTCGCGTAGCGCGCCATGACCTGCTGGGTGCCCCAGTGCGCCATCGGGATGACGGGGAGGTCGTGCTCCAGCGCCATCCGCGCCGCGCCGGTCTTGCCGCGCATCGGCCACATGTCGGGGTCGCGCGTGAGCGAGCCCTCCGGGTAGATGATGACGACCTTGCCGTCGTCCACGATCTTCTGCGCCTCCGCGAGGGGCGGCGCCGCGCGCGGACCCGCCGCGCGCCACCGGCACCTGCCCGGACTTGCGCAGGAACCAGCCGCCGACGGGGATGCGGAACAGGCTCTCCTTGGCGAGGAACCGAGGCAGTCGCCCGAGCTTCCAGACGACCATTCCCACCATCACCGGGTCGATCTCGCTGTAGTGGTTCGGCGAGATGATGTAGGCGCCGTGCTTCGGGAGCTTCTGCCCGTCCGTGATGCGGAATCGGGCGAGCAGGCTCCCCAGCGGGATGACGAGAAAGGCCAGCACCCAGAAGATCGAGGGTCGGCTCTTCTCGGAGCGCTGCCGCTCGGGCTTCGCGGACGCAGACGGGTTCACGGGTTCATCGGGATGGGGCACCATCCCATTATCGCGGGCCTCACCCCTCGAGGACGAAGTCCGCCCCGAGCAGTTCGAGCTTGGTGATGAACTTCTCGTACCCGCGGCTGATGATGCCGACGTTGCTGACGGTCGAGCGGCCCTCCGCCGACAGGGCGGCGATGAGGTGGCTGAACCCGCCGCGCAGGTCGGGGATCTCCACGTCGGCGCCCTTCAACTCCACCGGACCCATGATGACCGCGGAGTGGTTGAAGTTGCGCTGCCCGAAGCGGCAGTCGTGGCCGCCGAGGCACTCCTTGTGGACCTGGATCTTCGCGCCCATGTCGATCAGCGCGTCGGTGAATCCGAAGCGCTGCTCGTACACGGTCTCGTGGACGATCGACACGCCCTCCGCCTTGGTCAGGGCGACCACGAGCGGCTGCTGCCAGTCGGTCATGAAGCCGGGGTGCACGTCGGTCTCGATCACGACGGGCTTCAGCTCGCCGCCCGGGTGGAAGAAACGGATGCCGTCGTCGTGGATCTCGAACGCGCCGCCGACCTTGCGGAAGACGTTGAGGAAGGTCAGCATCTCCGGCTGGCGGGCGCCGCCGACATAGATGTCGCCGTTGGTGGCGAGGGCCGCAGCGGCCCAGCTCGCGGCCTCGTTGCGGTCGAACAGCGCGGTGTGGCTGTAGCCGACCAGCTTGTCGACGCCCTCGATGCGGATCACGCGGTCGGTGTCGACCGAGATGATCGCGCCCATCTTCTGCAGGACGTTGATCAGGTCCATGATCTCGGGCTCGATCGCCGCGCCCTTGAGCTCGGTGATGCCCTCGGCGCGGACGGCCGTCAGGAGCACCTGCTCGGTGGCGCCGACGCTCGGGTACGGGAGCTCGAGCTTGGCTCCGTGAAGGCCCTCGGGGGCCGTCATCCGGATGCCGGTCGGCAGCTTCTCGACCACGGCACCGAACTTGCGGAGCACTTCGAGGTGGTAGTCGATCGGGCGGTCGCCGATGCGGCAGCCGCCGAGGTCGGGGATGAACGCCTCGCCCAGCCGGTGCAGCAGCGGCCCGCAGAACAGGATCGGGATGCGGCTGGAGCCGGCGTGCGCGTCGATGTCGGCCATGTGCGCCGACTCGACCGCGCTCGGGTCGAGCAGCAGCTCGCCCTCCTCCGCGCCGTCGGTGACCTTGACGCCGTGGACCTCGAGGAGGCCGCGGACGACCCGGACATCGCTGATGTTCGGGACGTTGCGCAGCACGCTCGGGCCCTCGCCCAGGATGGCGGCGACCATCGCCTTGGTGACGAAGTTCTTGGCGCCGCGCACCTCGATTCGGCCGCGGAGCGGGATGCCGCCGTTGATCGTGATGCGGTCGGCCGTGAGACCGACGTGCGCGCCTGCCGCCTGGGAGTCCTGAAGAAGCGAGTTCAAATTTTCACCGGGAGTGTCTTGGGCCGCCAGCGTGCGCGAGCGGCTTCGTATTCGGAGATTCGCGCCTCATCGCGCAGGGTCAGAGCGATGTCGTCCAACCCTTCGAGCAAACGCCAGCGAGTGTAGTCGTCGATGTCGAAAGACACCTGGACCCCACCGACGGTCGCTGTCTTGGCAACCAGGTCCACCGTCGCGGATATTCCCGGCTCGGCCTCGATGGCCGCCCAGAGACGCTCCGCGTCCTCCTCGGTGATGATGCCCGTGAGCAGGCCCTGCTTGCCCGAGTTGCCCCGGAAGATGTCCGCGAACCGCGGGCTGAGGACCACCTGGAAACCGTAGTCGCGCAGCGCCCAGACGGCGTGCTCGCGTGAGGAGCCCGTGCCGAAGTCGGCGCCGGCCACGAGCACCTTCGCGCCCTGGTAGGCCTCCTGGTTGAGGATGAACTCAGGATCTTTGCGCCACTCGTGGAAGAGCGCGTCGTCGAACCCGGTCTTGGTGACCCGCTTGAGGAAGACCGCGGGGATGATCTGGTCGGTGTCGACGTTGGAGCGGCGGAACGGCACGGCCACGCCGGTGACGGTCTCGAACTTGTCCATCAGGCGCCCACCTTCTCTCCCGTTTGCGTATCCGCGTCGTCGTGCTCCAGGTCCCACGGGCTCGCGAGCGTGCCGCGGATGGCCGTGGCCGCTGCGACCAGCGGCGACACCAGGTGCGTGCGCCCGCCCTTGCCCTGCCGGCCCTCGAAGTTGCGGTTCGAGGTGGAGGCGCAGCGCTCCCCGGCGCGAGCTGGTCCGGGTTCATGCCCAGGCACATCGAGCAGCCGGCGAACCGCCACTCGGCGCCGAACTCCTCGACGATCTTGTCGATCCCCTCGGCCTCGGCCTCGATGCGCACGCGGGCGCTGCCCGGCACGACCATCACGCGCACGCCGTCGGCCTTCTTGCGGCCCTTGATGACGGAGGCGAAGGCCCGCAGGTCCTCGATGCGGCTGTTGGTGCACGAGCCCATGAACACGGCGTCGACCGGGATGCTCTTCATCGGCGTGCCCGGTGTCAGGTCCATGTACTCGAGCGCGCGCTCGGCGGCGGCGCGGGCGTTCGGCTCGGCGATCGCCGCCGGGTCCGGGACGGCCTCGCTGAGCGAGACGCCCTGGCCCGGGTTGGTGCCCCAGGTCACGAACGGCTCGATCTCGGCGGCGTCGAGGTAGACCTCGGCGTCGAAGACCGCGTCGTCGTCCGTGGCGAGGGTGTTCCAGTAGGCGACCGCCTCGTCCCAGTCGGCGCCCTCTGGGGCGTGCGGGCGGCCCTTCAGGTAGGCGTAGGTGGTCTCGTCGGGCGCGACCATGCCGGCGCGGGCGCCTGCCTCGATCGACATGTTGCAGATCGTCATGCGGCCCTCCATCGAGAGCGCGCGGATGGCGCTGCCGCGGTACTCGAGCACGTAGCCCTGACCGCCGCCGGTGCCGATCTTCGCGATGACCGCGAGGATGATGTCCTTCGCCGTCACGCCCGGACGCAGTTCGCCCTCCACTGTGATGGCCATCGTCTTGAACGGCTTGAGCGGCAGCGTCTGCGTCGCGAGCACGTGCTCGACCTCGCTGGTGCCGATCCCGAACGCCATGGCGCCGAACGCGCCGTGCGTGGAGGTGTGCGAGTCGCCGCAGACGACCGTGATGCCCGGCATGGTCAGACCGAGCTGCGGGCCGACGACGTGCACGATGCCCTGCTCGACATCGCCGAGCGAGTGCAGGCGGACGCCGAACTCCTCGGCGTTGCGGCGCAGCGTCTCGATCTGCGTGCGGCTGGTCAGGTCGGCGATCGGCCGGTCGATGCCGATGGTCGGCGTGTTGTGGTCCTCGGTCGCGATCGTGAGGTCGGGGCGGCGGACGGGCCGCCCGGCCATGCGCAGGCCGTCGAACGCCTGCGGGCTGGTCACCTCGTGGACCAGGTGGAGGTCGATGTAGATCAGGTCGGGCGTGCCGTCCTCACCCTTCACGACCAGGTGGTCTCGCCACACCTTCTCCGCCAGGGTCAGCGGACTGTGCTGCGTCGTCATCTCGGTACTCCTTGAGCTTCGTTCACGGATCAGCCGTCGACGGACTCCGCGGCGAGGGTGGCCTGAGGATTAGGACTCGCCGCGGCGGCTAAGGAGGAGCAGACCCGCGAACACGCTCTCAGGCTATCACCCGCGCTGGGGCCAGGCCGCAAGCGCACCGGGGCTCAGGACCGTCCGGTTCCCGGCCGCACGACGAGCACCGTGACGTTGTCGTGCCCGCCGGCGGCGATCGCGGCCTCAACGAGCACCGCGGCCGGGTCGGCCGGGTCGCCGGCGAGGATGTCCGCGATGGTCTCGTCGCCCAGCTCCCGGGTGAGGCCGTCCGAACAGACCAGGAAGGTCCGGGAGTCGTCCGGGGCGAGCAGTTCGCTGTCGGTGTCGACGAAGTCCTCCGCCCCGAGCGCACGGGTGATCACGTTGCGCTCCGGGTGCACGGCCGCCTGCTGGGGGGTGATGAGCCCGGCGTCGACCAGCTCCTGGACCGCCGAGTGGTCGACGGTCAGCCGGCGGAGCTCTCGGCCGTCCCAGGAGTACACGCGGGAGTCGCCGACATTGACGACCATCCACTCCTCCGCCGCCCGCTCCGGCACACGCACCCGCACCACGCCGGTCAGCGTGGTGCCGGCGACGGCCGCGCCGGTCTCCTCCGCGTCGGACAGCGCGCGCACGGCCGCGTTCGCCTCGTCGATCGCGGTGATGACCTCCTCCGGCGTCGGCGTCGCCCCGGCCGGAAGGGTGCGGGCGAGGCTGTCGACCGCCGTCCGGCTCGCAGCGTCGCCGCGTGCGTGGCCCCCATTCCGTCCGCGACCACGAAGACCGGGTCCTGGGCGAGGTAGCTGTCCTCGTTGATCTGCCGGACCGCTCCGGTGTCGCTTCTGGCACTCACCTCGACGCGGGAAGTCATGTGCGTGGGTCCTCCGGGGATGTCGCGGCCGGGGCGGCCTCTGCGGTCGTCGTCGCCGGGTCGTCATCCCCGTGGATGGCGCGTTCGACGGTGGTGCCGCTCAGGTGCAGCCTCACCAGACTAGCGACGGTCGCGACCGCCATTGCACCCACGATCACCCCGAGCGAGGTCCAGGTGCTGATGTCGGGCGCCCACTCGATGTGCTGGCCGCCGTTGACGAACGGCAGGGTGTTCTCGTGCATGGCGTGGAAGACCAGCTTGACGCCGATGAAGGCGAGGATGAACGCGATCCCGTACTTGAGGTAGACGAGCTTCTCCAGCAGGTGCCCGAGCAGGAAGTAAAGCTGGCGCAACCCCATCAGGGCGAAGACGTTCGCGGTGAACACGATGAACGCGCTCTGCGTGATGCCGAAGATCGCCGGGATGGAGTCGAGCGCGAACAGCAGGTCGGTCGTCCCGAGCGCCAGGAAGACGATGATCAGCGGCGTGAACATCCGCCGGCCGTTCACGGTCGTGCGCAGCCTGTTGCCCTCGTACTGGTCGGAGACCTTGAGCCGGCGCCGCGCGAAGCGGATGAGCCGGCTGTCCTGCGCGCCCTCGTCGTCGTGCTTCCCGAACGCCTGGTTGAACGCCGTCCAGAGCAGGAACGCGCCGAACAGGTAGAAGATCGCGCTGAAGCTGGCGATGAGACCGGCGCCGAGCAGGATGAACAGGCCGCGGAAGATCAGCGCCAGAATGATGCCCACCATGAGCACCTCCTGCTGGTACTTCCTGGGCACCGCGAACCGCCCCATGATGATCACGAACACGAACAGGTTGTCGATGCTCAGGCTGTACTCGGTGAGCCAGCCGGCGAGGAACTGCCCGGCGTGCTCGGCGTCGCCGATCAGCAGCATGAGCAGTGCGAAGACGAGCGCGAGGCCGACGTAGAAGGCCACCCACAGCGCGGACTCCCGGGGGCTCGGGATGTGCGGGCGCCTGTAGACGATCAGGAGGTCGAAGGCGAGGATGAGCAGCAGGACGACGAAGCTGCCGACCTCGAACCAGAGCGGGAGCGCGAGTTCCAACGGAAGACCTTTCGAAGGGTAGGCGGGATGGACCCGAAAGTCTCTCCCGCACATCCGTGCCGCTGCGCCCGGGCCCGACCGGACCGTGATGACGTGCGCAGCGCGAGGCCGTCCGGCCTCTTCGGGATACTCCCCTTCGCGAGCACCTAGTCTAGCGGGTCGGCGGGTCGGTGCGCCCCGTTACCGCTGCGCGAGGAGCCCCGCCTGCCGCTCGTGAACGCCGGCCACCCAGTCGTAGACGGCGTCCGGGCCGAGCCGCGGGTCGTCCTCCGGCTGCTCGCCGGCGCGGAGCGCGAGCAGATAGGCGCGGTCGAGCCCGATCCGCTCGCGAAGGCCATCCGCTCCCGTGACGGAGCCGTGACCGGGGACGACCGTGCCGACGCCGTCCGCGATGCTCTCGATGAGCGTCAGGGCGGCGAGGTAGTCCTCGACCGGGTCGTCCGCACTGTGGTCGAGCAGCGGCACCAGCACGTCCGACAGGAGGTCGCCGGCGACGAGGATGCCGCGCTCCTCGATCAGCAGCGCCGCGTGGCCGGCCGCGTGGGCGCGGTGCTCGATCACGCGCACGCGCGGGCCGTCCCACGGGATCCACTCGGCGCCGTCCGGGAGGGCGGTGAGCTCGCCGAAGAGGGTGAGCGGCACGCGGTCGGCGATGTCGGCCGGGATCATCGGGGCGACCCACTCCCGCCACGCCTCGTTCGCGAGGAAGGCCTCGATGGCGCCGGCGGCATGCGCCGTCGCGAAACGGGGCGGCGTGCCGAACGCGGGATGCCAGAGCACGTGATCCCAGTGCGGGTGGGTGGCGAACCCGGCGGCGACCGGCGTGCCGGACGCACGGAGCTCGGCGGCGATGCCGCTCAGCTCCCCGTCCAGGATGCCCGGATCGACCAGCAGCACGCCGGTGTCCCCGTCGACCACGACGGTGTTGGTCTGACAGAACTCGCTCTGGTGGACGCGCACGCCCTCGGCGACCGGATTCAGCATGGTGGCGACGGTAGCAGAGTGGGAAAGCATAATCGGGACGGCTTTGGCCTCACGCCGAGATGGCTATCGGTGCGGGGACCGGCCGGACGAGTGTGATCTCGGCGATCCCGATTCCTGATTGCGGAACAACCTCTAGCCGCTCGTCGCCGTTCAGGAAGCGCGCCGGTCGGAGGGTGCCGCCCTCCGGGATGAGCTCACGCACCTCGTCGATTTCCACAAGCCCGTTCTCCGAGTCGAAATCGAAAAGGGCCCCCTGCCCCGCGACGACGAACCGGTCCGGTCCGGTTCGGATGACGATGCCGAACGGGCGCGAGTCGGCGGGGACGGGGATGGCGCCGGGAAGCGTCTCGGACGCCGTTGCCTCGGGCTCGGGGAGTTGCACTCCCACGTCGAGGAGCATCCTGGCGAAAATCGCTGGCCCGTTCCGTACGGTGACGGTGATGTCGCCGAAATCGTGCCCCTCGGACTGCTCGTCCGCGTCGAGCGCGAATCCCCAGACGCCCGCGCTGTCACGATGGGCGGTGATCAGATCCCACAACGCGAGGAGGCTGCGCGCGGCCCGGAAGAACAACGCGCCGTCGCGGCCGTCCTCCAGTCCGAAGGTGCAGTAGCCGATCGCGTTCAGGGCTCCGACAGCCACGAACAGGTCGCCGGCGGAGAACCGCGACTCGGGAACGAACAGAGGGTTGGAACGCTGGGCGTAGGCCTCGAGCACCGCGCGAGTGTCGTCGATGTAGATATCCGGCGACAGCCAGTCGAGCGACGGCGCGGCATCCTGCCAAAGCCCGAGCATCCGGGCGGTCGGCCCTCCGCTCGGATACTGACCGGGCCGGTCCTGGCCGGGCTGCGGCCCGAGCCATGCATTGGTGTAGAACGGGACGCGCGTCACCGGACGTGCCGACATGGCGAGCCGTTCGACGTATTCGGCGAACGCCCATGCCATGAACGTCTCGTCGATGTCGTCCTGCGACCCCGCGAGCGAGGCCCACGTCGCACCGTGCGCTACATCAGCGAGAGCAGCAGCGACGCCGGCGGGCAGCGCTTCAGGTTCCTCGTGCGCCAGAGCGATCAGCCGAGCGGGAACAGGACCAGCCCACGCCGCCGCTGCGGGCTCAGAATGATCTCGGGAAGAACCGAGCAGCCCAATCTCGTTCTCGACCTGGATCATGATCACCGTGCCTGCGTCGTCGACCATGGCAAGATGCTGCACGAACGCCGTGAACGCCCGCGCATCCGCGGCGGCGAGGTCCGGCGAGAAGACCGAGAGCACGGGCTTCGCCGTGGCGCCGTCGTAGCTGAACGGCGTGGGCAGCGGATCCTGCTGCGGGACAGCGCGCGGGAATCTGCCCGTGTCGGCCCTGACCCAACTCGGTGCGTAGGTGGAGAGCGCGTTCTTGAATGCACCGAACCAAATAACTCCTAGCCGCAGACCGGCGTCGCGCGCGTACCGGAGCAACTCGTCGACGATCTCGAACGAGAATTCGCCCTCCGCACGCTCCACTTCGGACCAGGCAACGGAGACCAGCACCGTGTTGATTCCCGTGCGCGCCAGCCGACCCCACTCGGTGGCCAGAAAGGCGGCGTCCGACGAGCTCGAATTGTGTACCTCCCCACCGATGGCGAGAAAAGGGCGTCCATCGACGACCAACGATGTTGTCATGCCTGCTCCGTCCGCGTGGTCCAATTATGGACTACTTTTACACGAAATCGACATAAGTTGCGGGAGTCAGCCGACAGGACCGAAGAGTGACAAACGATAGGGAGCGAACGGAAGAAGAGCCAGGGCGACGGAAGCCGAGCGTGCAGAAATCAGCGGGGCTCTGCTCGATGTCGCCCCGTGGCCAGGTTCCGGTTCGCGCCATCAACTGGCGACGAAGAAAAGCCCGCTTCCCCTGAAAATGAAGGGAAGCGGGCTGTGGTGACCCCAGCGGGATTTGAACCCGCGTTACCGCCGTGAGAGGGCGAAGGGTCCGAGGGGAATTTCGGCAAATACGCCCGCGATCCCAGTAAATCAGCGGGATCCGCGATCACCGTAAATCATGCAGATGACCTGAATCCTCGTGCAGTTGTTGCCATTTTGTTGCCACAAAAGCCAGGCGTGCCGCGCGGGCCGGTGGCGTCCCTTGGGGTGGTGTAGTTCTTGGGCTTGAGTGTCACGTCGTTGACGCAGTGAGCCATCGTGCGATGGTCAGTGAGAACTGTCTAGGAATCTCACGGAAGGACACAACGCACGATGGCTCTTGACCAGTCTGCCCTCCTCGAGCTGCTCGGGGAACTCAAACTCACCGATGTCAGCGACCGGATTAGGGTCGCGACCGAAACCCTGTACCAAGAATTGATCGACGCGGAAGCTGTCGCGTTCATCGGCGCCGCCCCGTTCGAACGCACCAGCGATCGGGTGGCCCAGCGCAACGGCACCCGACCCCGGGCTCTGACCACGACCGCCGGCGAGTTGGAGTTGAAGATCCCCAAGCTGCGGCAAGGCTCCTTCTTCCCGTCGCTGTTGGAGCGGCGCCGCCGGGTCGATCAAGCGCTGTTCGCGGTGGTGATGGAGGCTTATGTTCACGGGGTCTCGACCCGGAAGGTCGATGATCTGGTCAAGGCGCTCGGCGCCGGCACCGGGATCTCCAAATCGGAGGTGTCCCGGATCTGCGCGAACCTGGACGAGGACGTCGCGGCGTTCCGCGACCGGCCGCTGACGGACACGACCTACCCGTATGTGTTCCTGGATGCCACCTACTGCAAGGCCCGCGTCGGCCGCCGGGTGGTGTCCCAAGCGGTCGTGGTCGCGGTCGGTGTCGCCGCCGACGGGCGCCGGGAGGTCCTCGGGTTCGAGGTCGGCGAGACGGAGTCGCAACCGTTCTGGACCAGCTTCCTGCGCTCCCTGAAAGCGCGCGGGCTGGGTGGGGTGAAGTTGGTGATCTCCGACGCCCACACCGGTCTGATCGCCGCCATCCAAACGGTGTTCGCCGGCGCGGCCTGGCAGCGCTGCCGCGTTCACTTCATGCGCAACGTCCTCGCCAACGTCCCGAAGACGGCCGGTCCCATGGTTGCCTCGATCATCCGCACGATCTTCGCCCAACCCGACACCGAGCATGTGATCGCCCAGTTCGGCGAGGTCACCCGGATGCTAGCCCGCTCGCATCCCAAGGTCGCGGACATGCTCGAGGACGCCCGCGATGACCTCCTCGCCTTCACCGGGTTCCCGGTCGCGCACTGGCGGCAGATCTGGTCCACGAACCCGCTGGAGCGGGTCAACAAGGAGATCAAACGCCGCACCGACGTCGTCGGCACCTTCCCCAACCCGGCCGCGCTGCTGCGCCTGGCCGGGCACGTCCTGATCGAGCAACACGACGAATGGGACGGCGCCGACCGCCGCTACTTCAGCGAACACTCCATGAAGCTCCTGGACGTTCAAACCGAGGAGGTGGCAATCCCCGAACTCACTGCGGCATAATCACCAACAGCTGATCCCGCACGGTGTCGAGAAACTCCACCACACAACGGGACGCCACCCGCGGGCCAGACCCCTGAAATCGCCTGATAGATCCGACTTCCCCACAGCTAATCGTTTGCTTCCTGATCGTCCGGGTCAAGGGCGCTGCGCGTCGCTTCGCGATGCAGCGAAGCTGCACCCTTGACGCGGATGCTCAGGGAGCAAGGCTGCTATGTGCGGGATGTCGGAGGAACAGCGGTCTCGGAAAGACTCGACTACTGGCTCACAGTACCGAGCTGGAATCACTTGCGACTCGCTCCGGAACAATTGCCGGCGTGTCCCAGAAAAACGGAAGATCCCGCATCACGACCACGCTGTCTAGAACGGCTGCCCCTTGAGGGAGCTCATCAAAGAACGACGATTGAACGCTGATCACCCTTCCCGGTTCCACCGCCCAGTCGGTCGACGTCAACTTGAGTGGCTCCACTCCCCTGCCGTCCCTGCAGGGTGACCAACCGACTGCGCCGTGTTCGTGGAATGAGGAGGCATCTTCGACGGTCGGAAACAGGGAGCTGTTCCACGGGCCACCGAGTGCCACATCGACGGCCACGTGAGTTCCGGGTGCCGACATGGTCACCCGGAACCGCGATGCCGTCTCGTCGAGCTTGAATCGCGCAAGTTTTTGAACTCCGGGAAAGAGCCGGCCGCCGCCGAGCACAGGTAGCAGCGATGAGCTGTGACGTTCCACGATGTACACCCCGCTTCGCGTGACGCCGCCTTCGTCCCACTCAACAGCACTCCGATGAGCGACGTTCTCGGTCCGGAACCCCAATCGAGGGCGTATCCAACCGGGCCGAACCGACTGAAGCCCGATCATGCAGACACCCGCGACAGCGCTGCCATCGACGATCTGCGGACGGAACGGTTCCGGGATCAGAGTCTGGGCCACCTCCGGCTTCACTCGGTAGCTGATGAGAAGACGGCGCCGAACCTGCGCTCGAAGAGTCCTGAACCCGCTCATGCGGTCGCGCCCTTCGCATTGCGTGCCGACGGGCCCGTCCTCTTTCGCACTTCGCGCATCACAATCTGCTCCGGGCACACCGTCGAAAGGAAATCCCCGACCGACAGCGCCAACCGGTCCCCGACAAGGGAATACAGGATCCGATTCCCGTCACGACGTTCGCTCACGAGGCCCGCGTTTCGAAGCACCCCGAGATGGCGAGAAATGGTGGGGCCGGATGCACTGAATTTCGCAGCGATCTCTCCGGCCGCGAGCTCCCCACCCTTGAGGTCTTGGAGAATCTGCCGGCGCGTGGGGTGCGCTAGTGCTTCGAAGATGTCGCTGACACTGTCTTGCATGATTCGCATTCTAGCATCCTTGCTAAATAGCTACAAAGCCCATAGCTTGTCTCCGAGAGCTTGTTCGTAAGGAGACATCAAACATGAAGATCGCCATCACCGGCGGCGCCGGCTTCGTGGGAAGACACTTGGCCGAGCGCTACGACCCGTCGAAGACGGTCGTGGTGTCCCGACGAACGGGCGTCGACATCGACGATGTTGATGCTCTGGCCACGGCATTCGCGGGCTGCGATGTCGTTGCTCACTGCGCCGGAATCAACCGCCAAATCGGCACGCAGACCTACCAGAAGGTGCACATCGACGGCACGCGAGCGGTAGTCGAAGCCGCTCAGCGAGCGGGCGTGAAGCGCATCCTGATGCTGAGCTTCTTGCGGGCACGCCCGAATTGCGGGTCTCCGTACCACGAGTCGAAATGGGCGGCGGAAGAACTCATCCGCCAGTCAGGCCTCGACTACACCATCCTCAAGGCCGGCATGATTTACGGCCACGGCGACCACCTGGTCGATCATGTCAGCCGCTCGGTTCAGACCGTGCCGCTTTTCGCGACAGTTGGACTCCATGAGAAGCCGATCCGCCCCGTCCCCATCACCGAAATGGTCGACGTCCTAGTCGCGGCGGCGGACGGCGAACTTCCCTACTCCACGGTCGCGGTTGTCGGCGGCGAAGAACTCATGCTCAGTGAGGTCGTTCATCGAATCGCGGGCATCGTCGGCCGACGCGTCCTCGTCGTCCCTGCACCGGTGTGGACGATACGCGTCCTCGCTCAGATAACAGAGTGGACCATGAAGGTTCCGTTGATCGCCAAAGCTCAGGCCCGAATGTTGGCCGAGGGTGTCTCTGAGGCTGCACCGCCAACTGACGAGCTGCCCGAGTCGCTCCGCCCACGTCTCCCATTCTCGACAGCGCAAATCGAATCAGCACTCCCCGAACGTGGAGGGTTCGGGTTAAGCGACCTACGCATGGCGCGCTGAGAACCGTGGGTACAAGCGGGATCAAGCCATCGCACCCCTCAACCAGGGAGTCGCCGCGGCCGACCAGATGCGAACGCGAAGGCCGAGGGCCCAACGGAGGAACCAAGGCCAAGGAACCAATAAGAGACCAAGCCGAGAAACACCAACCAGAGAATGACCCAAGAGCAAGAAACAAGGGAGATGGAAGGCCGAAGAGGAGAACCAAGAGCAAAGCAACGAGGAGCAATGCACGTAGGCACTTTAAGTGGGGCCCTTCGGCGCGCAGTGAATGACAGGGGTCGCGTGTAAACCTGGTTGCATGGCAAATCATGGCAGTTCGAGCAAGGGCAGGCAGCGTGAAGCGTCCTACGCACGACAACGCCAAGCACACGATGTCGCCGCCATCCGACGCGCTGAAGACCGCGAACAGCAGGCCGCACAGCGGCACGCCGCCGACGCGATGCTGAAGCTTCAAGCCGAATGGGGCACGCGCGTCGACGCCCTCAAAAAACTCACCGAACTTTCGCGGACCATCGATCGACTCCGTCTGGTTCAACAGGAAGCACTCGTCGAGCGCGACGAGTTGATAGCGCAGCTTCGCGAGGTCGGCGAGAGCTGGAATTCGCTCGCGAGTAGGACAGGCCTGAGCCGACAAGCGCTCAACAAACGGGTGCAGCGCGGATCGACCGAGTTGCAAGGGACAAGCGCTAGTCGCGTTGAGTCGCCGACCTGAGCGCGACACTTCCCGCGACAACATCGTCGATATCGCTCAGGACTCGGGTGTTCGGGCCAGTACCCTGCGGTGAAGCGAATCCGAATCGGAGTGACTTGGTGGATGACGCGAGACTGACGCAAGCGGAGCGTGCAGAAATCAGCGGGGCTTTGCTCGATGTCGCCCGCCATGGTCGGACCTTGATGACGGCGATCATGTTGACGGACCCGTGGCCAGGTTCGCCGGCGCGCGCCCTATTCGATGACCCAATCAACACTCACCCGGGCTGGCACGGGACGAGCGTCACGCACGTTGCAATGCAGACAATCCAGATCGCCGTCCTAGCCGGGTTCGACCACCTCGCTGGCATGGCCGCCCTGCTACGCGGCAACAAGCCCGCCGCCGCGTCGCTTTCCACGCTCACCCGTGGGGGCCTGGAAGTGCTCAGCCGACCGCACTGGCTATTGAAGAACTCGGACGCTAGGTCTCTGGCTGTCGCCACCGCGTGTCTGAGTTTCGCGGAACTGGGCTACTCCGAGCGGTACGAGCAGTCGATCGCGGGCGTGTCGGGCGATAGGGTCACCGCGAAGGAGTTCCGACAACAGATCACGGCATGGGCGCTAAGAGAACGCGCCGAAATGTATACGCCTCCGAAGTTCGCCGCGATGACGTCGGCTCTGATAAACGACGTGATCCCCGCCGAGATCCAAGGTGCCCATGGGGACGCGACCTATGGTGACCTCTACTACTCGCAGCTATCGGCCGTAGCCCACGGTCAGAGCTTCGCGATCGCGATGTTCGCTCAGGTCGACGTGCCTGAGAACCCCGCCGACGTCTCCCCGGAAGACATCAGCCTCCAAGTGCCGAGGGAGTTGGCTCTGGACGATGCGCAGACGATGCTTCGCTGCACGGTCCACGTCACGGCTCAACTGGCTCATCTCGCATGGCCACCCACGGCTGTGAACGACCGGTGGCGCGCCGCCTGCGACCGTTCGTTGGCGCGATTCGCTGCCCTCGAAGGGGCGCCGCCGTGGGAGTATCCGACCTTCGACTGAACGCCGGACAGGTGCCGATGGAGATGGCGCGGTGAGGGAGCCGCCGCCCACATCATTCGCACGTGGGTTGGGTGCTGCTCACCCAAGACGGGGTGATCTACCGAGCCGGTGTCGGTGGATCGGTGCATTCTTCGCAGGGGGTGTGCCATGGGAAGCATCGAGGCGTACGAGACAACCAAAGGCCGGCGGTATCGGGTGCTTTACCGACGACCCGACCACCTGCAGACGTCGAAGCGTGGGTTCCGGACCAAGTTCGACGCCCAGATCTTCTTGGCATCGGTCGAGGTGGACAAGGCCACCGGGCGTTACGTCGATCCCGCCAAGAGCCGTACAACCGTTGCGAGCTGGATGAGCCGATGGCTCGCGACGAGGCCCGACCTTCGAGCGACAACGCGAACCCGCGTTGAGGGAATCATCGCGAATTACATCGAACCAGAGTTGGGACGCATCCCGATTGGCAACCTGAACCGGCTGCGAGTCCAGGAGTGGGCTGCCGGATTGCCCGGGTCCCCCGAGACGATCCGCAAAATCGTAAACGTACTCAGCGGGGCACTGCAGCTCGCTGTGGATGACGGACGGCTTCCAGCCAACCCAGCAGTCAAGCTCAAACTCCCGAAGCGCGTACGGGCCATCAAGCGCTATCTCACCCACGATCAGGTCGCTGCGCTTGCTCAGGCCGTCGGAGATCGCTCAAAGGGCTCCCAGTATGGCTACGACATTCTCGTCCTCACACTCGCCTACTGCGGGCTGCGCTGGGGCGAGCTTGCAGGGCTCCGGGTGCGAGACATCGACTTCGCGCGGAAGCGGCTCACGGTCCAGCAGACGGTCGTGGCCGACAAGGGCTACCAGCGCATCGAGCCGCCCAAGGACTACGAGCACCGCTCGATCCCCATTCCTGCATTTCTGGTCGACGCGCTCAGATCGCAGACCAGAGGCCGTAGCGGCGACGATCCGGTTTTCTACGGCAGTCGAACGAAGATCTGGCTACGGAATCACACGTTCCGCAACGGCTGGTTTGATCCCGCAGCGGCCGCGATCGGGCTCGAGGCGCTAACGCCTCACGAGCTGCGACATACTGCAGCGAGCCTTGCTGTGTCGGCCGGCGCCAACGTCAAAGCCGTGCAGCGAATGCTCGGCCACGCGTCGGCCAGCATCACCCTCGATGTCTACGCCGACCTCTTCGAGGATGACCTAGACGCCGTTGCCATCGCGCTGGATGACGCAGCTATGAAATCGAATGTTGCCAAAGTGTTGCCACGAAGCCGATCCGCGACATCACCGGGCGCGTAAGAAAAATGCCCGCTTCCCTTGAAAATCAAGGGAAGCGGGCGATTGTGACCCCAGCGGGATTTGAACCCGCGTTACCGCCGTGAGAGGGCGACGTCCTAGGCCGCTAGACGATGGGGCCGTCTTTGCAACTCATCGATAATGCCACAGAACGGTGTCTTCCTCCAAAACGGCGCCGTCACCCCGGGAGTGTCGCGCGGCCGTCAGACCAGGACGCGGAGCGCGCCGGGGACGACCGAGACCTCGACGGGGAGCGGGCCGATCCGCTCGCCGTCGGCGTACGCGACGACGCCCTCGGCCTCGATCCGCACCGTGCTGAGGCTGCGGAAGGAGACCTCGGGCAGGTCGGTGTGCTCGCCGCGGAACACCTTCGGGAACAGCCGGAGGAAACGCGGCCTCGACATCTTCGTCACCACGAACAGTTCGAAGCGGCCGTCGGCGAGATCCGCGTGCGGGACGATGCGCATGCCGCCGCCCAGCGAGCGGTTGTTGGCGACCGAGACGAGCATCGCCTCGGTGGCGATCTGCTCGCCGTCGGCGACGATGCGGTACGGGCGGGGGTGCAGGACCGCCAGCTCGCGCAGCAGCGCGAAGACGTAGCGGCTGCGGCCTCGTGGACGCGTCATCTGGTTGGCGCGCTCGTTCACCGTAGCGTCGAACCCCGCAGAGAGCACGCAGCCGAACCAGGTGCTGAGCTCGCCGTGCTGCTCGCCGTGCCGGATGAGCCCGGCGTCGATCGTGCGCGGCGGGTGTCCCAGCGCCTCCAGGAGCTGGTCGATGGCCGCGTCGGCGTCGTCGGTGGGGATGCCGAGACCGTCGGCGAGGTCGTTGCCCGTGCCGGTCGGCACGATCCCGAGCGGGATCTCCGTCTGCGCGACGATGTTGATCCCCAGGTTCGCCATGCCGTCTCCCCCGACGACGACGAGGGCGTCGGCGCCGGCTTCCACGGCGCGGGTCGTCTCCCGGCGGAGCAGCTCGATGTTGGCCTCGTCCACCGCGATCACGGTGTGCCCGGCGGCACGCAGCCGTTCGACGACGCGCGGCCCGACCTCACGGCGCCGCCCGAACGACGCCATCGGGTTGACCGCGACGACCACGGTCCGAGGGATGACAGGCATAGTCCACGACTATGGCATAGCCGCCGTCCCCCGCAGCGCGACACGACCGGAACGCAGCGCGACACGACCGGAACTGGCGCGCGCTCCTCTGTGGAGGTTTGATGAAGCCATGAGACTGACGAAGTTCGAACACGCCGCCCTGCTCCTGGAGGAGTCCGGGAAGAAGCTCTTCATCGATCCGGGCAGCTTCACCTCGCCGCTGACGGACACCGCGAACACCGTGGCCGTGGTCGTCACGCACGAGCACGCCGACCACTGGACCCCGGAGCAGCTGAAGCGCGTCGTGGAGATGAACTCCGATGTGCCGATCTTCGCGCCGGAGGGCGTGGCCAGGGCCGCCGCGGACTTCGACATCACGGTGGTGCACGCGGGCGACACCGTGGAGGCCGGCCCGTTCATCCTCCGCTTCTTCGGCGGCCGGCACGCCGTCATCCACGAGAGCATCCCCGTGGTCGACAACCTCGGCGTGCTGGTGAACGAAGAGCTCTACTACGCGGGCGACTCGTTCGTCATCCCGGAGGGCGTGGAGCTCGAGGTGCTGGCGGTGCCCGCCGGCGCGCCGTGGATGAAGGTGGCCGAGACGATGGACTACGTGCTCGCGGCGAAGCCCAAGCGCAGCTTCCCCACCCACGAGATGGTGCTGTCCCGGGCGGGCAAGGATCTCTCGAACTCCCGGATCGCGTGGGCGACCGAGCAGAACGGCGGCGAGTTCTTCGCACTCGAGCCGGGCGACGCGCTCGACCTGTGACCGCCGACTCCCGCCCGGCCGTCGTCTGGTTCCGCGACGACCTCCGCGTCGCCGACAACCCGGCTCTGGACGCGGCCGCGCGCACCGGGCGCCCCGTCGTCTGCGTCTACGTCTGGGACGAACAGTCCCCTGGCCTCCGCCCACCCGGCGGCGCCGCCCGGTGGTGGTTGCACCACAGCCTCACCTCGCTCGACGCCGACCTCGGCGAGCGCGGTTCCCGGCTCGTCGTCCTGCGCGGACCCGCAGAGCCGACGATCGCGGCACTCCTCGGAGACCTGGACGCTGGCGCCGTCTTCTGGAACCGCCGCTACGGCGGCCCCGAGCGACGGATCGACACGGCCGTGAAGGCCGCCGCTCGGGAGGCCGGAGTCGAGGCCGAGAGCTTCGGCGCGAGCCTGCTCTTCGAGCCGTGGACGATCCGCACCGGCGCCGGAACGCCGTTCTCGGTCTTCACCCCGTTCTGGCGGGCGTGCCAGGCGGCCCCGGCACCGCGAAGACCGCTCGGCGCACCGCAGGAGCTCAGGGCCGGCCCGGCACTCGACGGACTCACGATCGACGACCTCGACCTCGTGCCCACCCGGCCGGACTGGGCCGCCGGACTCCGCGACACCTGGGCGCCGGGCGAGCACGCGGCGAACGCCGCCCTCCACGGCTTCGTCGCCGACGGTCTCACCGGCTATCGCGACGACCGGGACGTCCCTGGCGTCGACGGCACCTCCCGGCTCTCCCCGCGCCTGCGGTGGGGCGAGCTGAGCCCGCACCAGGTCTGGCACGCGATCACCGCCGCGCGCGATGCGAACAGATCCGACGGCGTCCTGGCCGAGGCGGCCGCCACCTTCCTCTCCGAGCTCGGCTGGCGCGAGTTCGCTTACCACACGCTCTTCGAGCACCCCGACCTGGCCACGGTCAACATCCATCGCGAGTACGACTCCTTCCCCTGGCCGCGCCTGCACCCGTCCGTGCTGCGCGCCTGGCAACAGGGTCGCACCGGCGTCCCGCTCGTGGACGCCGGAATGCGCGAACTGTGGACGACCGGAGTCATGCACAACCGGGTGCGGATGGTCGTCGCGTCCTTCCTCACCAAGAACCTGCTGATCGACTGGCGGTACGGCGAGCAGTGGTTCTGGGACACGCTGGTGGACGCCGACCCGGCGAACAACCCGTTCAACTGGCAGTGGGTCGCCGGTTCCGGAGCGGACGCCGCGCCCTACTTCCGCGTGTTCAACCCCGAACTGCAGCGCACGAAGTTCGACCGGCACGGCGACTACGTGCGGCGCTGGGTGCCGGAGTGGGACACCGGCGACTACCCGGAGCCGGTCGTCGACCTCGGTGAGTCGCGGCGCGCGGCGCTCTCCGCCTACGAGACCGTCAAGAGCGCTCAGCGCGCGTGATCGGCGAGGATCTGGTCCACGTCGATCTGCCGCAGCAGTTCGGGCCAGTCCAGCTTCCGGGCGACATCGGCCAGCTCCTCGTCGGCCAGCACCTTGCCGCTGCGCTGCACGACGATCCCTCTCGGCAGCTTTCGGTTCAGCTCGGCCAGGATGGCGTCGTCCACCGCCTCGGTGTCGAAGTCGGCGCCGACCTGCGCATAGTAGTCGGAGGACAGCGTGTAGGAGACGATCCCGGTCTCGATCTGGCTCATGTGCGGCATGGTAGCCCGGCGGGCACGAGGGCCGTCAAGTCCTGCGCCCGGCCGCCCACGCCGCGATCTCGGACCGGCGTGACGCTCCGAGCTTGGCGAGGATGTGCTCGACATGCGTCGACACGGTCTTCGGGGCGATGTGCAGGGCGGCGGCGATCTCCCGGTTGGTCGCGCCTCCTGCGATCTGCGCGGCGACCTCCTCCTCGCGCGCGCTCAGCATCGACGGCTCGACGCCCTCGGCCAGCCGCGCGGTCAGCGCGTCCGCGCGGCGTTCCAGGACCGTCCCGCGTGCTCGCGTGCGGGCCTCGGCGACGAGGGCGGCCGCCTCCCCGGGGCTGCGGGTGCGGCGTGCGCATTCGGCGCGGTCCAGGATCGCCTGCGTGCCCTCCCACCACCGGCCGAGCGCGTCCCACCCGGCGGAGGCCGACTCCAGCAGGTCCCGGGCGTCGGAGGGACGCCGCTCGCGCAGGGCGAGGACCCCGGCGGCGTGCTGGAGGGCGAACTCCGTCCCTGGGATCCGGCGGCGCTCGACCAGGACGCTGATCCGGTCCAGCCATGCCCGTGCCGCGGCGGCATCACCGGCCGCCAGGTGCGCCCGCACCCCGGTGACCGCGAACGGGAACGCGTAGGCGGAGTCCTCGACGCGGCGCGACTCGACCGCGCCGCGCTCGCAGTAGCCGACCGCGGCGGCGGCGTCGTCCGCGAGCAGGGCCGTCTCGGCGAGCCCCCACAGCGCAGGCGACAGCCGCTGCAGCTCCTGCATCCGCTCGCCGATCCCCTCCGCCCGGCGCAGCAGTTCCTCGGCGCGGACGAGATCGCCCGAGGACAGCGCACAGTAGCCGAGGACGTGCAGCGCGGTCACCTCCGTGGTGATGCCGCCGCGGCCGTCCGCGAGGGCGTGCCCGGCGAGCTCTGCCGCGGCGCGGAGGTCGCCGCCGGCCCAGCGCACGTGCGCCAGGTGCGCGGTGAGATAGTGCGCATCGTTCCAGCGCTCGATGCGCTCGGCGTAGGCGATCCCGTCGGCCAGCCACTCGGCCCCGCGCTCGTACTGCAGAAGCACCGACGCGCTCGATCCGAGCATCCGGTACGCGCGGGCCGACGCCTCCTCCTGGCCGTGCGCCGCGCCTTCCTCCGCCGCGCCGAGCAGCAGGTACCAGGCCGGTTCGCCTTCCCCCGCGAACACCAGGACCGAGCCGAGGGTGGCGTCGAGGCCGATCCGGTCGCCCTCCGCGGTCAGGAGCCCCCGCGCCTCCACGGCGACCCGCCGCGCGTCGTCCAGCCGCCGCTCGAGCATGGCGGCGGCTGCCTGCGCGGCGAGAAGACGGCCGCGCACCCGAACGGCCTCCGCGTCGTCGTCGGCGTCGATCCAGCCGAGCGCGGCACGGAGGGCCGCCACTCGCGACGGGTAGTCCGCTCCGAGGAGGTGCCGCGCGGCGACGAGCGCCGGCACGACGGCGGCAGCCTCCCGTGCGAGCCCGGCGGTGCGGTACAGGTCGACGGCCCGCGCCAGTTCTGTCGCCGCCTCCCGGTTGGCGTCGACGGCGGCGAGTTCGGCTCCGAGCCGGCGCAGGAGGTCAGCCCGGTCGGGGCCGTCCACGGCGAGCGGCATCGTCCGCTGCGCGCGGCGGTAGAGGTCGGCGGCCTCGCGATGCGCGGACAGCGTGGCCGCCCGCTCGGCCGCGCGCCGGGCGAGAGCGTACGCCTCCCGCGCGCGCCCGGCGCGCTCGGCGTGCAGCGAGAGCAGTGCGTCGGACAGGCCGGCGCCGGCGTCCACGACGCGCCCGTGCAGGATGCGCCGGCGCGGGGACGGCACGGCTGAGTACACCGCGTCCCGGATGAGGGCGTGCCGGAAGTCGTAGGACCCGGTCGCGGCTCGGACCAGGAGGTGCTGCGCCACGAGGTCGTCGAGGGCGGCCTCTCGCGCGGCCCGGTCCCACTCGTCGCCGACGACCAGCGCGAGCAGCCGGACGTCGGACTCGCGCCCGATCACGGCCGCCGCCTCCAGCACGGCCGACGACGCCGGTGCGAGGGCGCGGGTGCGGGACAGCACAGCCGTAGCGACCGTCTCGGGAGCGCCGTCGGAGCCCTCGGCGAGCAGCTCCTCCACGTGCAGCGGGATGCCGTCGCTCACCGCGTGCAGCCGTTCGGCCTCCTCGGCGGACGGCTCGGTGCCGCGGATGGCGGCGAGCATCCGCGCGACCCCGTCGGCGCCGAGTCGCGAGGGCCGCACCTCCTCCGCCAGCCTGTGGCCCACCAGGTCGAGCCGCCACGCGGTGGCCTCCGCCGCGACCTCCGGGTCCTCGGTGCGGAACGTCACCACGAGCAGGCTCGGCCGCTCGCGCACGGCGACCGCGACCCGGCGGAGGACGTCGAGCCCGAGCTGGTCGGCCCAGTGCACGTCCTCCAGGGCGAGGATCGTGGGCAGCGTGAGCGCCGCGGCCAGAGTGGCGGCCAGCTCCGCGACCAGCAGCCGTCGGCGGGTCGAGCGCGTCGCGGGATCCGCACCGTCAGCCGGGTCGCCGCGCAGCACCAGTCCTCTGATCCGCTCGGCTGCCGGGCCGTCCCCGGCCTCCGCGAGCGACGCGGCGATGCCGAGCAGCAGCAGCCCGGGGGTCTCGCGGTCGTCCGCGTACGCGTCGGCGTGCACCCGCCGCGCGACGCTGAGGGCGACGACCTCCTCCATCAGCCGTGACTTGCCGATCCCGGCCTCCCCCGCGATCAGCAGCAGGCCGCCCCGGCCGTCCAGCGCGGCGGCCAGGCGGCGACGGGCCAGCGCGAGCAGGTCCTCCCTGCCCACGAACACCGGGCACACGCGTTCGGCGCCCCGGAACGATGCCGGCGCCGCATCCATGCGCGAAGCATAGCGCCGCGCGAACGCGTGCCGCACCGGGATCGGTCGGATGACCGATGCCACGGCGTCACCCGCTCGAGGAGACTCCGGACGTCGCGGGGAGGATCCCCGGCGGCACGAGGAGAAGGAGCCGATCATGACACGATTCATGGACGTCCACGACGGATTCGTCGGCGTCACCGAAGACCAGCTCGCCGAGGCCCACGCGGCCGACCTGGCGGTCGAGGGCGAGGAGGGCGTGCACTTCGAGACCGCCTGGCTCGACCCGGAGAGCGGCAAGGTGTTCTGCCTGTCGACCGGGCCGTCGAGGGAGGCGGTGATGCGCGTGCACGAGAAGGCCGGGCATCCCACCGACCAGGTCTACGCCGTCGACATCATGGTCTGACTCAGGCCGGCTCGGCGTAGAGTGCGCCGCATGACGGATCGAAACGACGCACCCGAGCCTCCCGAGTACCGCGAGCAGGAGCTCCGCGACAAGGTCTCCGGCCTCGGGGACACGCCGGAGGACGCCCTGGAGGAGGTCGCGAGCCGCAACGACTCGCTCGAGGAGCGGCTGCCGGACCAGGAACCGGGCGTCGGCGGCCGCTCCGACGAGCGCGCCGGTGACGGCGAACCCGACGCAGACGTGACCCGCGGCGAGGGGGCACCCGGCCAGGGGTAGGCCGCCGCGGTCGTCCCTCACTGGGGACTGGGGAGTCCTCCCGCACGTCCGTACGCTTGCGGGGATGAACGAGAACGGACGGCGCACGACGCGCATGCGCGACAGGGCCGCAGGCGCCGCGGTGATGGAGCAGGTGGTGCGCCTGCACACCCAGTCGCCGCCGCGGTCCGCGCTCGCACGCGCGCTCGGCGCACGGCCGATCGGCGCGGACACCGCGCCCTGGTTCGCCGGCGCGCTCGGCGAGCGCGAAGTGGGTGCGCTGCTCCACCGGCTCCCGGGGGCTGGAGCGTCTTCCACGCCGTTCCGGTCGGGACGCGACCGGACGCCTCCGGAGCGGTCTCCGACGTCGACCACATCGTCGTCGGCCCGCCAGGCGTGTTCGTCGTCAACACCGAGCATCACCGCGGCCAGCGCGTGTGGGTGGGCGAGCGCGCGGTGCTGGTCGCCGGTCAGAAGCAGCCGTACCTGCGCAACTCCGACCTGGAGGCCTCCCGCGTACGGGGCGTGCTCGCGCAGGCGGGCATCGCCGCTCCCGTGACGGCCGTCGTCGCGCTCGTCGGGACCAAGGAGGTCACCGTTCGGCAGCGGCCGCGCCGGGTCGTGGTGCTGCGCGCCGAACAGCTCGTCCGGTGGCTGACCCGGCGCCCGGCCGTGCTGGACGCCGCCACGATCGCCGAGGTGGCGGGGCTGTTCGACGACCCGGCCACCTGGCGCCCGGTGGACTCGTCCCCCGAGACGGTGGAGCGGTTCGCGGTCATCGAGCGCGAGGTCAGGACCGCGCAGCTCGTGCGCGCCGGCTGGCTGCTCGCGGTCGCGCTCGGCGCCGTCGCCATCGCCCTCCCGGTCAGCTCAGTGCTGATCCGCTGAGCGCCGAGGGACACGTAGCCGCCGCGACAACCGTGTTCCAGGGGCGCTCACGTGCCGTTCGGCATCAGACCGGGACGGCTGTCGTGCGGAGGTCGCGGCCATCCGCGTCCACCTCGACTTCGACCCGCTTCTTCATCGCGCTGGACAGCTCGGCGAGCATGGCCGGCGTGGAGGACGTGACGAAGTCCATCTTCCCGAGTCCGTACTCCGGGATGACCTTCTTCTGGGTGGCCTCGGTGAGCCCGGCGCCCGGCTCGATGCCGACCAGGCGGTTGCCGAAGTCGGAGGCGTGCGACGCGAGCTGGTCGAGCGAGTCGATCGGCGCGTCCTTGTTGACCGCGATGGTCAGCTTGGCCTCGTCGTTCCAGGCGCCCAGGTCGGAGAGGTGCGCGCCGTAGGTCTTCATGTACTGCGCGTGGGTGGTCGGCAGCCAGCCGTCGAACGCGATGTCGTAGTCCCCGGTGCTCAGTCCGGCGAAGGCCGGCCCGGCGTCCGCGTACTCGAAGTCCACCTGGTAGCCCTCGCGCTCCAGCACGTGCTTCCACAGGTACGAGGCCGCCTCGCCCTCCGGCCAGCCGTTGAACACGGCCACCTTCACGTGGCCCTTGTCGCCGCCGGCGGTGGAGGCCGCGGTCACGGCCGTCCCGCCGATCACGACGAGCAGGCCGGCGCCGAGCACCGCGAGCGCGCGCTTCGGCATCCGCACCCGGGCCTTGCCGACCGCGGCGGTGAGCCGGTCGAGCACGATCGCCAGGATGACGACGGCGATGCCCGCCTCGAAGCCGAGCCCGACATCCACCCGGCTGAGCGCCTGGACGATGTCCCGGCCGAGGCCGCCCCCGCCGACCATGCCCGCGATGACGACCATCGAGAGCGAGAGCATGATGACCTGGTTGACGCCGGCGAGGATCGACGGCATGGCCAGCGGAAGCTGGATCTGGCGCAGGATGCGGCGGGGCGGCGAGCCGAACGCGCGGCCGGCCTCCACCAGCTCGGTGTCGACGCCGCGGATGCCCAGCTCGGTGAGCCGCACCCCGGGCGCCATCGCGAAGACGATGGTCGCGACCATGCCGGGCACCACGCCCACCCGGAACAGGATCAGCGCCGGGATCAGGTACACGAACGCCGGCATCGTCTGCATGAAGTCGAGCACCGGCCGGATGATCGCCGACGCCGTCCGGGACCGCGCGGCGAGGATGCCGAGCGGCACGCTCAGCGCGATCGCGATGGCCGAGGAGACCAGCACGAGCGCGAGGGTGTCCATCGCGTTCGCCCACTGGCCGATCCCCGCGATGAGCAGGAGCCCGAGCACGGTGCCCGCGCCGAACACCCAGCCGCGCAGCCAGACCGCGAGGATCGCGACGATGAGGACGACGCCCCAGAACGGCGGCGTCTGCAGCGCCCAGTCGACACCGTCGAACATCCCGGTGAAGACCACGCGGATGACGTCGAACAGGCCGCCGAAGGTGGTGGTGACGAAGTCGACGACCGCGGTCGCCCACTGGCCGAGCGGGATCAGGTGGGCCGTGTTCACGCGACCACCTCCGCCTCGTCGGCGACGACCGGGACGGCGTCGCCCGGGACGGCGTCGCCCGGGATGGCGTCGCCCCCGGCGGACTCCTGCAGGGCCAGCGTCATCGCGTCCACCGGCACGGTGGCCGGAGGCTCGACCACGACCGGGATCTCGGTGGTGTCGCTGGACACGTTCCCGAGGGCCGCGAGCAGGGTGACCCGCGGGATCACGCCGAGCAGGCGGCGCTGGTCGTCCACCACGGCGAGCGGGAGGGCGCTGCCGACGGCGGGCTCGACCAGCTCGCTGAGCACCTCGTCGCGGGACACCGTTGCGATGTCCGTGTCGATCGCGTCGGCCAGGTCGCCCTGCCCGTCCCGCACCTGGCGCATCACGTCCCGGTCGCGCACCGCGCCCAGCAGCCGCCGGCCCTGGCCGACGACGAACGCAGCGGAAGTCTGGAGGTCCCGCATCGTGCGCATCGCGGCGCGCGGCCCGCCCGCGACGGTGACCAGCGCGCGGGCCGGCTCCATCACGCTCGCGGCGGTCAGCACGCGGGCGCGGTCGACGTCCTGCACGAAGCTGGCGACATAGTCGTTGGCAGGATCGGTGAGGATATCCTCCGGCGTACCGGTCTGGACGATCCGGCCGTCCCGCATGACCGCGATCCGGTCGCCGAGGAACATCGCCTCGTTGAGGTCGTGCGTGATGAACACGATGGTCTTGCCCAGCGAGCTCTGCAGTTCGAGGAGCTGCTCCTGCATCTCGCGGCGGATGAGCGGGTCGAGCGCCGAGAAGGCCTCGTCCATCAGCAGAACGTCGGTGTCGGCGGCCAGCGCTCGGCCGAGGCCGACGCGCTGCTGCATCCCGCCGGAGAGCTCGCCGGGGAGCTTGTCGCCCCACCCGCCGAGGCCGACCAGCTCCAGCACTTCGACCGCGCGCTCGCGGCGCTCGGCGGCGGGCATCCCGCGCACCTCCAGGCCGTAGGCGATGTTGTCGAGGACGGTGCGGTGCGGCAGCAGGGCGAAGTGCTGGAACACCATCGAGATGTGCTGCTGCCGGACGGCGCGCAGCTTCGCGCCCGCGAGGCCGGTGATCGTGGTGCCCATGACCTCCACCTCACCCGCGGTCGGCTCCAGCAGCCCGTTGAGGAGGCGGATCAGGGTGGACTTGCCCGAGCCGGACAGCCCCATCACGACGAAGATCTCGCCGCGCCGGACGGTCAGGCTCGCGTCGATGACGGCGGCCGTCCCGAGCCCGGCGACGTCCGCGCGGCTCGCGCCCTGCCGCAGCCGGCGCACGGTCTCCCGGGGTTTGCGTCCGAAGACCTTGAAGATGTTCCTCGCCTCGACGGCGATCGTGTTGCTCAACGTGTCTCTCCGCGGTGCGCGCTCGCGTCTGGTGGACACGCACACTCTGGTCGCGCCCGGGCCGACGGCATGCGGCGACGGTGGCACGACTCGAGCGCGGGCCTTCCGCGCGAATCACCGTCGCTGGCGCGACCATCGGGGTGCGCCCACGCCAGCCGACCGTACGATCCGAGCGGGGCCACCGGTGCGGCCGCACGGCCCGGATCGCGGGCTGGTTCACCTCCGGCGCGCCGCGCTCGCAGCGCACCAGGGCCTTTCGACGCTATCAGGGTCTTCGCAGCGATCGCCAATCGAGAGCGGGTGAAACCGCGCGTGGTGCACGACCGGATCTATCGCGCGCGGCGCGATTCCGGCAGAGTGATCGGCATGGCGAACAGCACCGGCGACCACCCCTGGCAGCGCGTCCCGATCGAGCCGCAGAGCGTCGACGCCCCCTCTCCCGCGCGGCGGTCTTCCTCGTCGTGACGGTCGCGGACTCCCCCGGCTCCGTCGCCACCGCGCGGGACGTGGTTGCGAACATCTCCGACATCGTGAAGACAGTGGGCTTCCGCGATCTGAACGCCAACCTGTCGTGCAACATCGGCATCGGCGCGGACTTCTGGGGCAGACTGACCGACGTCGCGCCGCCGAAGGAGCTGCACCCGTTCCGGGAGGTCCGCGGCGCGGTGCACACGGCGGTCGCCACGCCCGGTGACCTGCTGTTCCACATCCGCGCCGAGCGCGGCGACTTCTGCTTCGAGTTCGAGCGGCAGCTCCTCGACGCGCTGGGCGACGCGGTCACCGTGGCGGACGAGGTGGTCGGCTTCCGCTACTTCGACGCCCGCGACCTCCTCGGCTTCGTCGACGGGACGGCCAATCCCACCGCGGGCGACATGGCGGCGGCCTCGATCGTCGGGGACGAGGATCCCGATCACGCGGGCGGCAGCTACGTCGTCGTGCAGAAGTACCTGCACGACCTCGCCTCCTGGAACCGCCTCCCGGTGCCGTCGCAGGAGGACGTGATCGGGCGGACGAAGGTCGAGAACATCGAGCTGCCCGACGTCGAGCACGGCCAGAAGGCGCACAAGACGCTGAGCACGATCACCGACGAGAACGGCGTCGAGCACGACATCCTCCGCGACAACATGCCGTTCGGGAGGCCGGGCCACGGCGAGTTCGGCACGTACTTCATCGGCTACTCGCGCGAGTTGTGGGTCATCGAGCGGATGCTGGAACGCATGTTCATCGGCGACCCGCCGGGAAGCCACGACCGCATCCTGGACTTCTCGACGGCCACCACCGGGACGACGTTCTTCGCGCCGACCCGCAGCTTCCTGGAGGGGCTCGGCGACTGAGGGCGGCCGGGTGACGGGTCGGGTGACGGCCGGGTGGCGACGCGAGTGACCGCCGTGTGACGTCCCATGACGCGCGCCCGCGCAACAGGTCGTCATCTTCGTGGCGACCGGAGGCGGCGGCAGGGTACAAAAGGCCATCATGTCGCGCATCTTCACGAGCAAGTTCAACCCGGGCCGCGCCCGCTGGGAGCTGGTGGTCAGCCCGCGCGGCGACGTCTACGCGTTCCCGCTGACGCTCCCGATCGCGCAGCGCCAGGCGCTCGGCGGCCACAAGCGTTATCTGGTCGGCAAGGTCGCGAAGCGGAAGGAGACGTGGACCGCGGCAGGGCCGTCCGGCCTCGTCTACGGCACGACGTTCCCGACCCTGCCCTCCGCGCTGGAGGCCATCGCCGACGAAGTGGACCTGGCCCCGGTTCCCTGAGCACCCCGCACTCCGTCGAAGAGCACGCAAAAACGCGTGCCCTTCGGCGGTCAGGCGGACTTGAGGAGGGCGTCCTCCAGCGCCACCCACGGCAGCATCGCGCACTTCACGCGCGTCACGTACCGCGAGACCCCGGCCAGCGCGACGGCGTCGCCCAGCAGCTCCTCGTCGCCCTCCAGCGCGCCCTTGGACTGCATCAGCTCGCGGAACGCCGCGATCGACGCAGCCAGGTCGGCGCGGTCGGCGTCGTGGACGAGGTCGCTGAGCAGCGAGGCGGACGCGGTCGAGATCGAGCAGCCGTGACCCTCCCAGCTGATCGCGTGGACGCGGCCCTCCGCGTCCGTGTGCACGCCCACGGTGACCTCGTCTCCGCAAGTCGGGTTGTACTGGTGCGACGTGGCCGCGGCGTCCTCGCCGAGGCCGTAGCCGTGCTTCTCGCGCGCATGGTCGAGGATGACCTGCTGGTACAGGCTCTGCAGGTCGCTCACCGGTCGATCACCCCGAAGAAGTCGCGCGCGTCAGCGACGGCCGCCACCGCGGCGTCCACCTCGTCCGCCGTGTTGTACAGGTACGCGCTGATCCGGGTGGAGGCCGTGGCGCCGAACCGGCGGTGCACCGGCTGCGCGCAGTGGTGGCCCACGCGCACCGCGATGCCGCGGTCGTCCAGGAACTGCCCGACGTCGTGGGCGTGGATGCCGTCGACGACGAAGCTGGCGAGGCCGACCCGCTCCACGTCGGGTCCGGGGCCGAGGACCCGCACGCCGGGGATGCCCGCGAGCCCGGCGAGTATTCGCGCGCCCAGCTCCGCCTCGTGCGCTTCGATCGCCGGCATCCCGACCGCGTCGAGGTAGTCGACCGCGGCCGCGAGCGCGACCGCCTGCGACACCCGCTGCGTGCCGGCCTCGAACCGTTGCGGAGCGGGCAGGTACTCGGCGTGGTCGAGTGTCACGGTGGTGATCATGGAGCCGCCGGTGAGGAACGGCGGGAGCGCGTCGAGCAGCTCCGTGCGGCCGTAGAGGGCGCCGACACCGGTCGGGCCGAGCATCTTGTGGCCGGAGAACACGGCGAAGTCGACGCCGAGCTGCGGGAGGTCGACCGCGAGGTGCGGCACCGACTGGCAGGCGTCGAGCACGGCGAGCGCGCCCTGAGCGTGCGCGAGCGCCACGAGCTCCTCGACCGGGTTGATCGCGCCGAGCACATTCGACACGTGGGTGAAGGCGACCACCTTCGTGCGCGGCCCGATCAGCGCGGCGGCCAGGTCGAGCCGGAGCAGCCCGTCGTCGGTCAGCCCGATCACACGGAGCGTCGCTCCGGTGCGGGCCGCCAGCTCCTGCCACGGGATGAGGTTCGCGTGGTGCTCGGCCTCCGTGACGACGAGCTCGTCGCCGGGGCCGACCCGGAACCGCTCGGCCGGGGCGCCGCCACGGCCGGCGGACGCGTTCGACATCCCATAGGCGAGGAGGTTGAGTCCCTCGGTGGCGTTGGAGGTCCAGACCAGCTCCTCGGGCCGGGCGCCGACGAAGCGGGCCACGCGGGCGCGGGCGTCCTCGAAGAGCTCGGTGGCCTCCCCGGCGACGGTGTGGGCACCGCGGTGCACGGCGGACGTGAACCGCTCGGCGAACTCGCGTTCGGCGTCGAGCACCTGCCGCGGCTTCTGCGACGTGGCGCCGGAGTCCAGGTAGACGAAGGGGTGCCCGTTCACCTCGCGGGAGAGGATCGGGAAGTCCGGGCGGAGCCGGACCGGGTCGAGGGTGTCGGTGCGCATACTGTGCTCAACGCTACCGGGGTTCGCTGCAATCCCGCCGTGCGTGACGACGCCGGTCACGGCGAGGGGCCGCCGGTAGGCTCGGGGCATGGTCGAACGGACGAACGGCTCCCCGTGGTTCTTCATCGGCGGGATCCTGCTCGTCGTGGTGGGGCTCGCCGGTCCGCTCCTGGTGGATGCGGCGACGGGCGACGTGCAGTGGGTGGTCCGTGGGGTCGGGGTGCTCGTCGCCATCGGCGGCGGCGTGCTGATCGGGTTCGGCCTGCGGAGGCGGCGGGGGCGCTGAGCGCGTCGCGCCTTACTCCGCCGCCGCCCGCGCCAGGTCGCGCAACTCGACCAGCCGCCCCGCGGCGCCGCTGTGGCCGCCGCGGACCGCGATGTGCTGCCGCGCCGGCGGCGTGAACGCGGCGTCCAGCGCGTACGTCACCATCAGCAGGTAGAACCGCAGCAGCCGGGACGCGTCCGCGCGGAGCGGCTCCTGCTCCGGCTCGCACGTCATCCCGTCGAGCCAGCGCGAGAGCTGGGTGAACGCGATCCGCAGCCGGAGGCCCTGGCGCGCGTCCGCCGCGCCGAGCCGGCGGTCGGCCGGGCGCACTCCGATCGGGTGACCGGGCTCCCCCGCCACCGCGCACCGCTCCAGGAGGCTTTCCGCCGCGGACAGGTACGAGACCGCCTCCTCCAGCACGGCCAGCAGCGTCACGGCGCTCAGCCCGTCTTCCGCGAGCGCGACGGAGTCGGCGCGGCGTGTCCTGGCGAACCAGCCCATCGAGCGCCTCCCACCTGATCGGCGTGCTGCTGAAGTGGGTCCGATTGTACGCTCGCCTACCCCCGATCTCCGGGCGGATCAAGGTCCTTCCCCGCCGGTCCGGACGCGGCTAGCGTGCGCCGCGGCAGTTCTGCCGACGCACCCGCCGCACCGGCGCGTGAAAGTGGAGGAGGCACCGAGATGACGGACCGTAGACCCCCAGCGAACGAACCGGCGGAGACCCGCGCATACGAGCCGGGAACCCGGGCGTACGACGCTGCACCAGCGGACGCGACGGCGCCGGCCGCTGGAGCGCACCGGGCGGCGGGTGAGCCGGTCGAGCCCGTCGCGGCGCGCCCCGACTCCGCCGTCGACGACCCGACCCCGACGCGCCGGGTGGACGACCGCTCCCTCGATGAGGAGCCGGTGGACGAGTACCCGCGCGCCGCGCGTTACCCGAGCGACTCCCAGGAGGAGACCGACGAGGCCCTCCGGGTCGACGGCAACCGCACCCTTCGCGAGAACGTGGTGGCCCGCGAGCGGAGCGAATTCGGCGGCATGAAGTTCGGCGCCGCCTTCTTCGGCTGGCTCACCGCGACCGGCATGGCGGTCATCCTGACCGCGCTGGTCGCCGCCGCGGGCGCCGCCGTCGGCCTCGGTGCGTCGGGCGGCAGCGGGAACGCCGCCGCGAACGAAGCCAACAAGAACGCGGCGACGATCGGTTTCGTCGGTGCGATCGCGCTGGTCGTGATCGCCTTCGTCGCGTACTACTTCGGCGGCTATGTCGCCGGCAGGATGGCGCGCTTCGACGGCGCCCGCCAGGGCCTCGCCGTGTGGATCTGGGCGATCATCATCGCAGTGGTCGTCGCCATCCTCACCCTCATCCTCGGCGCCCAGTACAACATCCTGGGCAACATCAACGGCTTCCCCGCATCCCGCTGGACGAGGGCAGCGTCACCCTGACCGGCGTCATCACCGCGGTCGCTGTGGCGATCGTCAGCCTCGCGGGCGCGGTGCTCGGCGGCGTGGCGGGAATGCGCTTCCACCGCCGTGTGGACCGCGTCGGTCTGGGAAGCTGATCAGTCGGTCGAGACGTTCGGTCTCGATGTTCGGTCTCGAACAGAGAGGTGCGGCCGGTCTCATCCCGTCCTGTGGATGAGACCGGCCGCACTGTCACTCGCATCACGGAGTGACCTTCGGTCGCGGAACCCCCGTACCGCTGTCCCGGTCGGATGATCTTCCTCGCCGGGGGTTACCACGAGGTGAACTGCATCCTGTGACTACCCCCAGAACAGGTGCTTCGGGCTGAGGATCCTCCGATGCGGAGACGCCGGGCGATAGTGTCGGTGCACCCCGATCGAGGAGCCCGATGAGCCAGTTGCCGCCGCCCGGCTGGTACCCAGACGCCGACACCCGGTTCCAGCGCTGGTGGGACGGCCTCCGCTGGACGGACGCGGTCCGCCCGTTGGCGCCCTCGGCGCCGGTTGCCGGCCCTCCCCGACCAACGGCTACGCCACCGCCTCGATCGCCGCGGGCGTGGTCGCCGCCGCGGTCGTCGTGCTCGCGCTCGCGACCGGAGGCGGCATCGACCCGCTCCTCGCCCTGCTGATCCTGGTCGGCGTCGGCCTCTCCGTCGGCCTCGGCATTCCGGCGCTGATCCGCGCCGGACGCCTGGCGACGCATGTGGGGCGGACGCGCGCGATCTGGGGGATCTCTCTGGGCGCCGGAGCGCTGCTGGCGTGCGTGCTCGTGGTGGCGCTGGTATTCGGCGGCGCGCCGGTGGATGGCGGGACGAACGCATTGGGCGTCGTCCTGTCCTGACCGGTCTCCCCGGGCGCTCTCCATGTCGCGTTTCCTGGGACGTGTCGATTTCGGACCCGCTGCGACGTCGTAGTGCTGAGTCGACAGCAGAACGTCGACCAGAATCAGAAGGAGCACATCATGTCTGCGTTCGTCTTTGCTTTCCGCAACGATCCGGCAGTGAACGCCACCGAGGAAGAGGTCGCCGCCTGGGGCGCCTGGTTCCAGAAGCTCGGCTCGGCGGTGACCGACATGGGCAGCCGCATCGGCGCGACCACGCTGTTGGGAACGCCCGCAGGAGCCAACGCCTTGTCCGGCTATGCCCTCGTGGACGCTGCCGACCTCACCGCGGCGACCGCGCTGGCCGAAGGATGCCCCGGCCTCTCCTACGGCGGCAGCGTCGAGGTGGGCGAAGTCATCGCCATGTAGAGCGGCGCCGTTGCGTTCCGCCGAACAAAAAACCCCGGCTCATCACCGGGGTTTCGACGTCTTTTTTGCTGGGGTACCTGGACTCGAACCAAGAACAACTGAGTCTGGGTACGGGTGCTCTCGATCCGGATGTTGACCAGAACTTTCACTATTCCGGGCTGTCCAGGAAACCGCAAAACTGCAGGAAAGTCGCAGAAAAGGCCCTCGCGATGCCGCTCGCCTCACTGCTGGTCACCTCCGCTCACCACGATCATCACCCGCGTCGCGTTGAAAGGGCACCGCTGCTGAATGGCGCTGGACCTTGGCCAAGAGCCTGCGGAGCTGGCAGCCACGCGCAAGAGGTTGCCCCTCCAGTCCGCGCCCCGACACGCTCCCCGCGCCGTCACTCTCAGCCCCGTTCTCGGCGACTGGGGTGTCTGCTGCGGCCCATAGAGTTGTGCTGCTTCAAGTGAGTATCGGTGTATCTGCTCATTTGAGGTGCGCACGTCCGCAACCCAGCGTCGAGCAACCGAGGAGGAATCATGGCCACGCTCTACGAGCCCTGCTCTGCCAGCCAGCGCGCCGCTGAGAGGAACGCGCGATGAGCCTCCTAGAGAGCCTGGCGAGAGCGTCCACAGTCATCGTCATCAACAACGACCCGCCGCTATGCGAAACCCTGCTCCAGCTCGTCGCCCCGGCCGTTGCGGTAGGCATCGCCGTGTGGGGGTTCCGCGTTGAACTCCGGCGACGCCGTGAGGCCCGCGCTGAGGACGACGATCGAGCCCTTCGGCGAGCCGAACGACTTCGGTGGACCGCTTACAGCATGGCCACCTCCGGAGGGCACCGGCCGGGCTACTCGGAGACCAAGATCGAACTGACCAATACAGACAGCCAGCCGGTGTACGACGTGACGATCGGGCCTGTTCGCTTGAAGGATGGTCCTCCCGAAGCGATCTGGAATCCGAACGGCACCTCGAACAGCGGGAGCCCCTTCATCCTGGCCCAGGAATCGAAGACGTTCACAGGTCAGTGGCGACTCCCGGATGGCTCCGGCACCGAGAACCTTCCGACACCCGAAACGAACCTGGCTGTCGTTCTGAATTGGACAGACGCCGACGGGCGCCGCTTCCGACGAAACGCGGATGGTTCCGTCGAAGAGATCCGCAGCTGACCATGTGGGCGCTGGCGAGCTTCACAGAGGAGTAGCTCGCCTCGCCTCCCCGTCGTCGAGCGACGAGGCCACCTCAACAGGAGCGTCAACCATGACCTTGAACGCAGATCCAGTCCTGAACGATCCGGCGTTGGTGCAGGCCTCTGCCGAGCTAGTCGGTCGCCTCCCCTCCTGGGTGGAGAACGCAGAGCTGCGAATCCGGATGCTTCATCCCCTGGAAGGAAGTCGCGCCCAGGTCGACGACAACGTCAAACCCATCGACCCACCGTCCGACCAGATCGTGCACCTTCTGCACAGCGCGCTCGACCACCTCACAATGCTGGCCCAAGGCATCGAGGCGAACGGGCCGCGGCCACTCGCCGGGTACTCGTTGATCCGCGTGGCGATCGAGGCGTCCGCGCTTGCGTCCTGGTTGATGCTGCCCGGCACAATCGATGCTCGCGTGCGCCGCTCCATCCGGCTCACCTGGGACAATCGGCAGCGCGTCATCGTCTACACGAAGAAATACCCGACGCCGACGGACGCCATTACCAAGGAACTCCGTCGACTGCTCACCGAGGTCATCCAAAGCCGGCCCGGGCTGAAAAGCCTCGACCTCGACAAGCCGTTCGCGCACCTGACAGACATCATCGGCGATGTCGACAAGAAGATCCCCGAGAACCGCGGCGCCAAACTCATCGGGGTGGACGCGTGGAGAGCATGCTCCGGCATCGCCCACTCCAACTCCAACTTTGCGGCTGGGGCTCTCAGCCGAACTGAGATGCCCGATCACATCCTCGTTACCGTCAGCCTCACCACGCTCGGGATGATGCTGGAGCAGGCGACTCGGCACCTCAGCTTCGCGATCGGCCTCGCGGAGAAATGCATGCTGTCTGTTCGCGCCTCAGCACCGCGCGGTGCCGGGTCGGCATAGCGTGCGCTCTGTGAGCTGAGTCAGCGCGCTCCCGGACCCGCTGCGGGGTGCCGATGCTCACGCGTCAAGCCTCGGCAGCAGCCGAGGCTCTGATTTCTTCGAGGTAGCGCGCCACGGCCGCGTCCCGCTCGCGCACCACACGCAGAATCTCAGCGGGTGTTTCCAGCCGCAGGCTCCATCCCCGCCCCTCATACACAGCGAAGTCGCCCTGGATCATGACCACTTCTTCTCCACCGAGGAGCTGCCGGCGCCATTCATCCGCGTAGACGTCATCCCTGTAGTCTCGCGCCGTCTCCCACCCCATGCTCACAAAGGCGGCGTTGAGTTCATCGTCGAACGGGCGCAGCTCGCTGAAGGTCATGACAGCATCGTCTCCTATGCCTTCCTTGGGCCGCTACATCCATCGAGATGAAGGAAGCGGCGAGGCCTAGAGCGAGCGGCCACCGGTATGCGTAGAACTACTACGACCCCAGAAACCCCGCGTCTTCCGGCCAGTTTGCACGGTAGAGCTCCACGTCGGTGATTGCGTGCAGCATGAGCGTGATCGACTCGGGGGTGCATCCCGACCACGTCACGCATCCATCGTATGGAAAGAGATTCTCGTCTGACTCGCAGAGGCCGAGGTATTCGGCCCACTGCCGGCACAGCGACTCGCCATCGGGGTGGGCCCGACCGAGCGGGTGAGTAGCCTCGATCGTGGTATCCGCCACGTCGGAGAGCTTCCAGTCCAGCGGTGCAAGTCCCACACGGGCGCCAATCTCGTTATAGGCGGCGCTGATACCAACGTTCGTCGCTTCGTCGAGGACAGCCAGGTCGAGATGCAGGTCGGTCACGGCGGCAGCGTATCCCTTTCTGCGTCAGCGTCGGACTTCGCCCCGCCGCGCTGGAGCCAAGTCCGAGAGCTTCGCTGTACTCCGGAGGCACCCGATGGAAGGGACCGGCCTCCCTCCGGTCGGCCGGCACGCTCCCGTCCCCGCTAACCGCCGCGCCCCGGCATGTCGCTGTTCCGTTCCCGCTGGCTCCACGCCTCCGTAAGCGTTCAGTTAGCGCACACGCAAGGCGCCCGCCGCGCCCCCGCACCACACGAGAGTTACCGCGGTTAGCCGACACAGCCACCGCCGGGCCAGCGGGATACCGCCTGGCGCGACCGGAGTCAAAAATGCCACGATGCTACGATCCATGCACCGAACATGAGGATTCGTTTCACCCGAGGGGGCCCAATGAGACAGCGATCGTTTGTGCGAGCAACCGTTGGTGTTTCAATCGCGGCGATCGCTTTGGCAGGTTGTTCCGCTGCTCCGGCCGGGCCAGACCCTTCATCGACCGTTACAGGGAGCTATGCGCCAACCGGGCGTGCGGATCATCCCGATGCGAGTGACGCTTCCGGGAGTCTGTCTGTCGCAGCATTGGAAATCCCCATTTCGACGTCTCCGAGCGATGCGGCGAAGCTCGTCGAGCAACGATTCGCCGCGTGGCAAATGGCTGGAACGACTGATCCTACTTACCGCGCGCGGCTCAACTTCAGCGGCTCCACGGGCAGTTTCACTGCCAACATCGCAGCAACGAATGCGACGGCATTCACTCAGGCGCTCTTCGTCCCTGGGTGGCAGTCGAACTCCGTGCTGTCAGGCAGGGCGCGAGGGGAGCAGCAGAACAATGCGGGCCGCATTGAGAACTGGATCATCACTTACAAGAGCGGTGACCCGGCCGACAAACAGGTTTACAAGTACTGGACCACGATCGAATCAGAACAGGTTCAGCAAGCCTCGAGCACATCCGCACTAGTCGATGTGACCGTCACAGAACACAACAACTCCGCGCAGAACCGTATCGGTCTGCAATACCACCCCGTGGAAGTCTCCCAGAACGGCAACCGATACCTCTCCCACATTCAACTGGCTGCCGTCGGCGGGACGTGGAAGATCGCGAACTACGACGCTGAGGGCGCTCCGTCTCAGTGACGTTCGCAGTGGTACGTCGGCGTGACCCGCGCGGCCGACGGGCACTCCCGACGTCGCGCTTGGTAGCCCTACCCTAGCGTTCCCGCTGGCTTCACGCTTCAGACCGCACCGCGTCTCGTCATCACGCCGCTCTCCGGCGTGCATCGTCACGCCTGCCGTGCCGCTGACTAGCCGCCGCACGTGGACGCGACCACCACCGGTGCGGTGTCGGAGCGCGCTCGCTCCGCTTCCGAGACGTCTGCGTGTCGTGGGCGGTTCGGACGGTCCGCGGGCGTGACGGCTGCGGTGCGGGTGCGGGTGCGGGGCGAGTCGCGGGCCGAGCCGCCGCGCGAGGCCCGCGGGTTCGCACCTGCGGCCGTGGCTCGTCGCATGGCTGGGGACGAACGCCTTGCCTCCGCCGCATGTGTGGTGGTGACCCCCGGAAAGGACCCCACACCATGCCCGCACTCCCCCGCGTTCTCGCCCTCCTGCTCGCAGCAAGTATCGCTGTCAGCGCCGGCGTCGCCGCCGCCGAACACGTCACCCAGGAGCGTTCCGCCGTCGCGGCGCAACGGCCCGGGTACGACGTCGCCCGCGACGCGCTCACCTCACGTCGTGGAGAGGCGCTCCAGCTCGTCGGCGCCGCTCAGGACGCGGTTACCGCGGGTGCAAAGGTGCTCGCCGACAGTGCCGGGAAGGTACTCGACGGAGACGGCTCCCGAGCAACGCTGGAAGACGAGCTCCGCCGTGACACCTTCAAGGTGCAGACCGGGGAGGCCGAGCAGCGGCTCGTCGACGCGGCTGCGAAAGCGAAACCGGCCGCCGGCCCCTACGGCCCCGACTACGCCGCCGCAGCCCGGGTGATCGATCAGCTTCAGTACCCGGTCGCTCAGCAGCTGCGGACCGTGCCGGTCGAACTCGGACAGCTCGCGGCGAACGTGACCGCTGCTGAGGCCGCGTGGCAGGCCGAGCAGGCGCGGATCGCGGCTGAGAAGGCGCGGGAAGCTGCCGCTGCGGCCGCTGCGGCAGCGGCTTACACCGCCAACAACAGCATCTACGTGTGGACGAGTTCCAACGGGCCCGATGTGCAGTCGAAACTAGACGCCTGTCGCGGTGGGGTGAACGTTTCGTCGTACTTCGGGACTGGGGCGGTCGCCATCCACGACTACTGTGGCGGAGATGGCCTCGACAAAAATATCGGCACCAAATACACGCTCACCGGTGAGGTCTCCGGGACTTTCCAGGTCGTCGGGATCCTCCACGTCAACGGCTACACGACCCACATCGACGACCTCCCGCATCAGTACTCGCTGCTCGTGCAAACCTGCATCGGGCGAGGCTACGGCGACATGATCGAAATCGAGCTCAACCGAGTCTGACAGCGAGGTCGGGCGCGCCGGCCCGGCTCTCACCCGTGGGCATTTTGTACGTCTTGGCCATCGCTTTCCGCGTCGACGACGCGAGCGCGCCGCAGCGGGATGGCGTTGTACTTGTTGCTGCCGTCCGGGTCAGAGACGAAGAGGGCTGCCGTGCCATCGGCGGCGCTGAGCGCGAACCCCCATACCTTGTAGACCCCCTTCTTCCGGCCGTCGCGCACCAGGGTGCCCTTGCGGATTCCCCGTTCCAGGGCCTGCTCTTTCGCAGAGCGGTCCTGGGCCCGCATCCGCTGGCGCCCCTCCATCTCAGCTGCGGCGGCGGCTTCCGCGTCGGCGCGGGGAATGCCTTGTCGTTCGAACCGGCGGACCGTGTTCTCGAAGTTGGTGACCGGTTCGAGATGTTCGGGGCGGACGCATGCGCGAGTCTCGCACACATGGTCAAGTTGCATCCCATCGGGGATCGGGCCGACGTACGTCTCATAGCTGAGCCGGTGCGCCCGGTGGGTGCGACCTTCGAAGGAGGCGACACCGTAGCCATCTTTGTCGAGCGGTCCGGTCCATAGCAGGCAGCCACTGGCGTCTTCGCGAGTCCGCCGCTCGATGGTGTCCTTGCCCGGGTTGTACGACTCAATTGTGACTTCGTACTTACCGAGCATGACCGTGTACGGCGGCTCCTCAGGCTCCATGAGCCCAGTCTGGCCGACAACGCCGACATCAGCGATAGCTACTGCGGTGGCCTCCCGCGGATCCGCGGCCAGTCGCGCGGGTCGTCCTTCAGGCGGGCGCTTCTCCGGTGACCGTGGCTGGGTCGACCTCCGGCCGCACCCGGAGGAAGCGTGCGACGTGCCGGATCGACCCGCTCTCCGAGGCAGCAACGTCTGTGCTCACCTCAACAGTGATCGGCTCGACGAGAGTCACGCGTTTCTCCGACCGTGGGTTGAACCTGTCCCAGGCTGTTGAGGGAAGCACATCCGGCCACGGATGGTCGCTCTCCGGCTCACGCAGGAAAGGCGTCAGCGATCTCGCGGCCGCCCTACTGACCGGTGCGGTACGCCCAACGATGCGGAGCTCACCGTCCTGCCAGGCGCCGAGGATGATGTCACCTGGCTGGGTGAGCGTCCCGGTGACGGCGCCGGCGAGGAACTCCCGGGTAACGCGGGCCTTGTGTTTGACCCAGCCGCGCTCCCCTGGCCGGTACGGCTGGGTGCCGCCCTTGGCGACGATTCCCTCAACCCCGTTAGGTGCGAGCTCAACGGCCCACTCCCCTGCGGTTGCCGGATCGTCGGTCATGGCGATCAGCGAGAGCGGCGCGGCCCAGGCCTGCGCCAGTCGTTCGAGTAGCTGCCGACGGGTGTCGTACGGCTGCTCCCGAATGTCGATCCCGGCCAACGCGAGCATGTCGAACACGACGAAAGAGGCCGGTTCCTCGGCGACCAGCTGGTTGATCCTGCGGCCGGCGACCAGCCGGCGCTGCAAGGCATCGAACGAGGACCGGCCCGCTGCATCCCAGCGCACCACCTCGCCGTCGAGAACGTAGCCGGGCGGGACCTGCTCGGCCAGCGCTTCTGCGATCTCCGGGAACGCGCGAGTGAGGTTCTTCCCCTGTCGCGACCAGAGGGTGACCGTCTCCTCGTCCAAGGTCGCCGCAACGCGAAACCCGTCCATCTTCGGCTCGTAACGGGTCCCGCCGGGCAGCGCCGCGGCACCCGGGAGACGGGCGGCAGACTTCGCCAGCATCAGTTCGGGCCCGGCGCGCAGCTCAGCAGGCAGGCGTCCCGCAGCCGCAGACGTTCCGGGCATGGCCCGGACGATACGCCGGTCAACCTGCGCGGTTCAAGGGTGTGTGCGGGCGGCCCGCGGGCGCAGCAAGGCTGTGCGCGGCTGTGCGCGGCCGGAAACGCTCAACGGGCCATTGCTGGTCGCGGGGCTGAACGCAGCGCACCGGGGCGCACAGCGGCGCAGCGGGGTGATTCTGGGCGGAACGGGGTCGCAACGGGCCAGCGGAAGAGCGCCGCGCGACTGTTCAGGGGCGCGTGGTCCGCCTCAGCTGCTGCGTCATGAGCGCCAAGACCGGGTCGACGAAACTTACCGCGAGCTCGGGGTGTTGCTGCGGAAAGTCATCAGCATCGACCCGCAGCTCGGCGCAGGCGGCGTCATGTCCGACCGGGATCAGGTCGGTTTCGAACTTCCACTGCGCCGTCACGTCGCGTCGATTCGCTCCGTTAATGTCTACGAGCCAACCTTCTGGGTGCTCCACGAAAGCGTGTGCCAGGAAACGATGACGGGACTCGTTGATGTCGCGGCCGCGGAGCGTGAGGATCGGCCAGCCCGTGCGGTCCGATACTGCGATCGCCAGGCTCAGACAGTTCCCCAGCATGAACGCGCGGCGCGCGTGGCGGTCCAGGTGACCCGGGGCGACCCGTGCGGGCCGCCCCTGAGTAGTCGTCACCCGAAGCCTTCGGCGCACGAGTCAGGAAGCCTTCGGCACGCCGAGCCGGCTGAGATGCGTGTCGACCTCGTCCCTCTCGAACCAGTTCACCCGGTACAGGACGACGCGGCCGGCCGGGTCGATCGTGACGGCGCGGCCCGGGTGCTTGTCGCCGGCGTTGAGGAGGGCGGCGACCTGTCGGGCCTCGGATCCGAACGTCGTCGCGAGGTCCTCCCACGCGAGCGGCTTCTGGATTGGGGTGACCGGCGCCGAGATGTTCAGGTTCTCGCGGAGCACGGGAGGGAGGGTGTCCGCGGTCGCTCGCTGTGTTCGGATCAGCAGGTAGATGCCGACGGCGCGTCCGGTGGCGGAGATCTCCGTGAGGTTATGCACCGCCCGCAGAGCTGCGAGACGTTCCACGGTCGAGTATCCGTCGGTGAGGGTCAGCGCGCCGAGGTCGGCCACGACAACTGTGATCGGCACGAGGCTCTCCTGGTCACGTACTTCCTCGGGCAGGTCCGACCAGGTCGCGGCCTTGTGGGCCTTGAGAACGTCGGCGCGGCGGGGCAGCTCCTCGACTGCGGCGTAGGTGCCCTCTGCGACGGCGTCGAATGCGCCGTCGGTTACTGCGTCGGTGTACCAGGGCTTCGCTGTGACATCACGGAGCCGGTTCTTGGGGTCAATGAGGACGATCCGGTGGCCGCGGGCGAGCCGGTGAACCAGATCGCTGATTAGCGCGGGTTCCGCAGCAGAACCCAGGTAGCCCAGGAAGAGCCGGTGTGGTTGGGTGCGGATGTCGTGGTGCAGGATGTCGCCGTCGGCGTCGATACCCTGCGGGATGGTTGCCCACTCCCCCGGTGCGTAGGCGTCGGGGAGTAGTGAGGTGCCGGTGACGAAGCCGGGGAGCGTGTTGATCTCGGTCATGTGAAGCCCTTTCTGTGGCGGTTTGTGAGGCGGTGGTGCTTTCACGTGCTACAGAGGCGGCGATCTGGGCTTCGTGGACGATCTACGCGGAGAACCAGCTGTCGGCGTCCGGGACACCGATCTCCCGTAGCCGTCCCAGCAGGTTGTCCGCGTCGTCCGGGACTGCCTGCCGGTACAGGCTCGGGATCCCGGCGATGTCGGCGACGGCGAGGCCCGGACCGGTCAGTTCCTGCGGGCTCTTGGGGATCCCGTCGAATCGGGCGGTCAGCTCGAGTAGTTCCTCGTCGACGGTGTCCATCAGCGTGATCCGTGAGTTGAACCGGGTGAGGTGCTGGGCGGCGGCAGGCCGGAGCGCCGTGGCGGTGACCAGCAGGTGGATGCCCAGGTGGCGGCCGCGGGCGACGATGGTGTCGAATAGAGCCGCGAGCTCGGGCTCCGCCAGCAGCGGGGCGGGGTCTTCGACGATGACGGTGATCGGTGACACCGGTTCCCAGCTCATGCGGACAGTGTTCGGGAGCCGGTCGAATGAGAACGCTGCATGCTCCTGCAGCAGCCGGGTCCGGCGCGTCAGCTCGGCGGAGACGTGGCGCAGCGCCACGGCCGCGGCATCCATGTCGGTGGCGCGCGCGGCGATGAACGGGCAGAGGACCTCGGTCGCGGAGGGTTGGTCGGTGAGAGCGATGACCGCGAGCTCATGGCCGCGGGCGAGAGCCTGAGCGCTATGATTGGTCGCTGCGCGGCCGGTCTGGCTAGCGTCCCCGGTGAGGAGGGTGTGGTTGGCGTCGGCAACCAGCGGGCCGGTGATGCCAACCCCGATTGGGATCTGGTTGAACAGGGCCGCGCCGTAGGCGTAGACCCGTGGGAGCATGCTCTCCGTGGTGACGAAAGCGGGTAACACCGCGCGTGTGATGGTCACCCGAACGCCTTCCCCATCGACCGGCAGATCATCGTAATGCAGATCCAGGCGAGGAACATCGGAGAGAGCACAGCGATCAGTAGAGCGGGCACCTGGTGCATTCGGCGTCCGAACCGGCAGATTGCGTAAACGATGCCGACCGCTACCCAGTAGACGAACAGCCAGACCCACGGGGTAGAGCACAGGTGTATGAACCATGCGCCGACTGCGGCGGCGAGCATCGGAAGGCCTGTGACCCACATCCAGAGTGCGCCGTACGCCAGGCCGGCGGTCACGATGAGGCCGGCGAGGACCGACACTGTGACGATGGCGCCGCGGTTGACAGGCTTCCGATGCGGCCGCGGCGGGTAGGCGGAGTCGAGCTCGGGGCCGTCGGCGATGATGGCGGCCGGGATGATGATGGATGCGTTCGGGTTCGCGGGTGGGATGACGATGAGGTGGTCGCTGCTGTGCATGGTGGTCCTTTCTGGGTGGGTTCAGCTGCTGTAGGAGGTCCGCGGCTCGGCGTCAGCAGCAGCGCCGAGCTGCGGAGTGCTCACCAGTTGGGGTCGCTGGAGTAAGGGTCGACGGAGACCGTCTTGAGGGTGGCGGGCATAGTCACCTGGCCGGTCGCCGACTGGTACGCGCATCCTGTGGCGAACTTCGCGGTCGCATCCGGGTTAGCGGCGCAGAACGTGTTCAGCGCCGTGCGCAGCTGCCCGACGGTGACCTTTCCGCTGGTGAGCCCCTGGGTGACGGCCTTGGTGAGGTCAGTGTTGCTGGCGGGGTCGCCACAGGACCAGATGGAGACCCCGCCGGTCTTAGCCGTGGCGAGACCGAAGGTTACCGCGTTACCCTTCTCGTCCGGCAGGCAAATGCGGGCCATCCTGTCCGGGAGGGCAACCGTGCCCGGCATCGCTGCCCACTCACGGGTTACCGCGAGCGTCTGAGGGTTGGCGTCGCGGTAGCTGCTCGCCTGACCGATCTGGACCGGCTTCCCCTGCTGGCACAACTGCCAGACCGCGGAGGCGTCCGGCTGGGTACAGACGATAGGCAGGATCTCGCCCTTGGCGGCCGCGGGGTTTCCCACCAGGTTGTTACTGAACGTGAGCTTGCCGCCGGCGACCTGTGCGGCTGCGTCCGCGGACAGGGTGGAAGACTTCCCGTACGGGGCGCTCAGCGGTCCGTCCACGGTCAGCTGCGGGACGGTGATGACGGTCTTGCCGCCGCTGCGGTCGACACTGATTAGGGCGGTACCGATCTTCTCTGTCCGGCCGGTGACCGGGTCGGTCCACGACGTCGGTGCGCCCGGGTGCGCGTTCAGCTTCGCCGGCAGCCCGTTCAGCACCGCCAGGGTGAGCTTCTGCGTCGCCAGCGCCTGGAACGCGGCGTCCTGCGCGGCGGTGGTGCCGATCGACGCCGAGGTACAGGCGAAGCCGGGGCCGTACGCGGCCGCGTCCAGTGCGAGGGCACCACTGTCGGTTGTCACAGGCACTTTCGCGCCCAGGTCGAGTGCGGTGAAAACGGTGGAGTGCGCGGCACAGAACTCCGGGCCCGGGACATATGCCGGGAGCGGCTTCGCGTCTGTCGACGGCAGATACCGGGCGGTGGAGCGGTCTCCGTCTACTGCCGGGTATCCGGTCAGGTGCTCCCAGCCGGCGTCGCTGAGCGATCGTAGAGGGGTGATCGTCTGTGTCGCCGCCGCGAGTTCGCAGTGCGACCAGTGCTGGTTGTCCTTCGAACCGGTCAGGTCCCAGCAGAAGACGGGGATGAGGTCACCGGTGAGCTTCTGGCCCGGAGCTGCCGCCTCGATGGTGGCGTTCTTGCCCCAGGTGGCCGTCAGGGTCTTGGCGAAGGCGGGGTCGGCCTGCTGCGCGGAGCAGCCGGTCAGGGTCAGTGCGGCGACAGCTGTGAGGGCGGCGACGGCGACGGAGATGAGCTTCTTCATCGGGCGCGCCTCTCAGTAGCTCTGGTGGAGGTTGGTCAGCAGGGTGACGGCCAGGGCAATCATCCCGAGGACCGTGACGGTGGCCAGTACCGCGGTCACCTTCGCAATCCGGGCGGTCGCGGTCAGCGCTCGCACGTCGGCCCGGGTAAGGGTGGCCGGCTCGTGGGCGTCATGTGCCTGACGGACACCAGCGACCGACTGCGCGGCGACAGCCGACTTCGCGCGGGCGGCGACGGACTGGGCGACCGGCGCGGCGAACGACTTCGCCTGCTGCGCGGCGGCCTGCGCACGAGCCGCGAGCGAGACGTGATCGGGAGACGGGGTGGGGTTGGACATGGGCTGCTGAGCCTTTCTGCTGGGGGCGAGGAACACCGGCTGGTGCCCTCACCCCTCCAGAGGCGGCGATTTGGCCACCCTGGACATCCGGGCGGCCCGACCGGTTCAGTAGTCCGGCGGCTCCGGGATGTCGTCGTCGTAGTCCGGGGCTGGTTCGGTCAGAGCTTCCAAGTCCGCCAACGAGAACGACACCTTGCCGCGGGTCACCTCGGTAGCCTCGACTCGGGCCGAGCGCGGCACGCGACGGAACGCGGCGTTCGGTTGGCTCAGCGCGTCTTCCGTCACCTTCTTCAGCGGGGTGCCGCGCGGAGCGCCGATCGTCTCCAGGTACGCGGCGTGCTCCTCGACGAAACCGACACGGAAGCCGGCGACCTCGCCACCTTCGGTGGCAGCCACAGCGAACCCTCGACTGACACCATCGTTGAGGTCAGCGATCTCCTTGACCGCGTACTCCAGGCTGTTCGCGTCGAACACCATGCCAAGCAGCGAGTTCGGCGGCACCTTGGTCGGCGGGATCAGGTAGAGCGCGGTTCCGATATTGGCCCGCGTCTCACCGTCGAGCATGTGCGCGTACGCGGTCTGCGATCCGATTAGCAGGTGAACACCGGCGGAGCGGGCCTCACGGGCGATGTTGCCGATGTGCTGCTTGATCTGCGCCTTCGCGTTTGTCTTCTCTTGCCATTCGAGGAGGATCGGGTCGTCACGCTCGAGACCGGCCGGCTTGGGGTCCGGGTTGATCAGCGACGAGTACTCGTCGACTACGACCAGAATCGGGCGGACGCCGAGTTCCGGCGGCAGGTGCGACCAGTCCGCGGCGTGGTGCTCGTTGTTCAGGTCGACTCGTTCCTCCACCTCCGTGTACACGGACTTCAGCACCTGCGCGGCTTCCATCAGGCCTCCGCGGCCGACGCCGGAGACTGCGAACGCGTCGCAGTAGGGTTCCAGGTCCCAGAGACCGTTGCCCTTCTTGATCTCGTCGATGAACACGATGCGGAACCCTCGAGCGATCGCATTCATGATCGCCTGAGCGATGTAGACCGTCTTCCCCGAGCCGGTACCGCCCACGGCGAGGCTGTGCGGGCCGGCGGTCAGGTCCACGTTGAACGGGCTTCCGTCGGCCTTCACGCCCACCTGCCAGCGCTGCCAATCCGAGTCATGCATTCGGGTGGGGAGAAGCGTGGTGCCCTCGACTCGCTTCGGAAGCCGGCGGGGGCGACGGTAGGCGAGCGTGATCGTGTTGCCGTAGGAATCGGTCACGACGTCCCAAGACGATGCGATCTGCTCCCCGTTGTTCGCCCAGGCCGGGACGATCTCCAGCAGCTTCTGCCGGCCGGCTTCGGACAGGTGCGGCAGGCCGGAGAAGACGACCTGGTCGATACGCCCGAGCCCGGTCTCATTATCGAGGGCCCAGTCGACGACGCAGGTGACCCGCCACGGCTCCATACCGCTCAGCAGAGCGGCGCGGTCGCGGATCGTCTGCGTCACGGGCGGCAGCCACGCTGCGAGGCCACCGCGGTGCGGGTCGAACGCGACGAGGGTGCGGCCGTCATACAGACCAGGCACCTTCGCCTCGAGCGCGGCGATCTCGTCCCGGCGGAGCCCGGGCTTGCTGAACACCGGCGTCGCACCGGGCAGCGGTTCCGGGGACTGATTAACAGCGACGACGAGGAAACGGCGGTCTGGGGAGACCATCTCGATATGAGCGTTCGGGCCGCAGTGATCCTTCACGTAGCGGACCAGCACTGGCCACGACTCGTCTGGGAACGGTTCCGCGTTCGGGTCCCCGCCGGTCAGGTCCAGCATGACCTTGCTGGGCGTGACCGGCGGGGACGCCTGCGCCTGCGGCGTCGCTCCGTTCGTAGGAGACGGAACCTGGAACATGGCGGCCTCAGTTCCCGTACTGGCTGGCGGTCGGCTGACCCTGCTGTGCCTGGACGTGCGCCGCGTACTCCGCGAACGAAGGCGCGGCGACCGGAGCCGGCTGCTGGGGCGCCTGGACGGGAGCCTGCGGGACGAACGCGGCCCCATTGAACGTCGAGGCCTGCTGCGGTGCCTGCGGTGCGTACGCGGCAGGGTTGAACGTCCGGGCCGGCTGGGGCTGCTGCGGCGCCTGCGGGGCGTACGCGGCAGGGTTGAACGTCGGCGCGGCGGCCAGGGCGACGGTCGACCACGGGTTCTGGGTGGCCTCCGTGTCGAGCCCGACGATCAGACCCCCCGAGGCCTTCATGTGCTGACGCAGCTGCTTGGTCTCCTCCGAAGCGCGGCCAAGGACCAGGGTCTGGTCTTCGGCGGTGACGAATTCGAGCTCGGGGACCTTCAGATACCCCTCGGCGGCGATGCGGGCCAGCGTGGTGTTGACCTTCTCCGCCGACATGATTCCGTGCGCGTACAGGTCAGCCGGGATGTTCTTGACCACGAGGGCCTCGTTTTCGGCGTTCCACACGATCTGGACGTTCCACTCCTGGAGCTTGCGTTCCGACAGAGACGGGTCCTTTGCCAATTCGAACAACGCCGCCACGAGGGGCCTGAACTGGGAGAAGTCGGCGTCGGCCTGGTCCATCTCGGCGAGGACACGCTTGCGTTGCTCGTAGCCGACCTTCACGTACACAATCGCGCGGAAGAGCGACGGGATGAGTGCCAGCCACGCCAGCAGGGGGAACTGGATACCCGCGAGCGCCAGGGCGACGGTCACCCAGTGCGCAACCTTCACCGCGAGGCGGACCCACCGCTTCTTCCCGGTCCGCCACCACTCCTTGTCGATGTCGGCGAAGTCGGAACGGGTGAGCGTCACGTCCTCGGCGGCCGCGATCCGGCGAACGGTGATGAACGGTGCGTACCACGTCATCGCAGCGATCGGGCCGGCGAGGATGAGCAGGTTGAACGGGAACGGCAGGAGCGCGCCCAGGACACCTCCGAGGATCACCGGGGCGATGACCATGAAGATCGCCGACCAGGTGGCCGCGATCTGGCGGTTGACGTACTCGCCGCGGGCTCGCATCTGCTGCCGCGCCTTCACGGCTTCGGGGTTGTCGTTCATGATGCCGCGGTAGCCGCCGTAGTACGTGGCGACGACCGGCGAGATGAACAGGAAGCCGACGCCCTTGAGGATCAGCCAGAGGAGGCTGTCCCCCTGCTTGGCCTGTGGGGCCGGCTGGTTCGTGTTGGTGGTGGTGGTCATGGTGGTTCTTCTCCGATCGATTCGTGGTGGGTGGTTACTGGTTTGTGCTGCTGAGGCGGCGGCCGATGGTGATGCCAACGCCGATACCGGCTGCGACCGGGACGATGATGAAGCCGGCCAGGACGAGGTACGGGGCAAGGAACAGGGCGGCGAAGCCGACGCCGATGACGACGGTCAGCAGGAACCAGAACGTGGCGATAGCGATGGTCTTCATGGGCGGTTCCTCTCGGTGGTTAGGGCTTCTGCTTCTCCAGAGGCGGCGAATTGGCGGGGCCAGACAGACGATGAGGAGGCAAGCTCCCGGCGGGGTGCGGACGAGCCGACCGGGAGCTCGCGAAGGGTCACTTCGTATTGCCGTCCCGGTCCGGGGAGGTGGGAGATGGGCGCTCCCCGGCAGCCCCCGGGGCCGGAACGTTGGCGGCCGCCAACTTGACCAACTGGTCGAGGCTGATCGTCAGCGACCCGAGACGGGCCGGCTCCTCGCTCATCAGACTTCCCGTGTTGAGAGCGGCGATCTGGTCCAGAGTCATCGAGCCGAGGCGGCCCGCGTTCTCGGCGAGGCGCTTCGCGGTCTCCTCCTCGACACGCTTCTCCAGGAAGTACTCGAAATCAGCGTTCATGGCAGCGATGTCCTGGAGGCGGCGCCTCGTCAGCCGACGATGCACAAGGATCCAGGTGAGGCCGACGAAGAGCGGTGCCGTGACCAGGGTCTCCGGAAAGCACGGGATCGCGACCATGCAGCCCACGATCAAGGCACCGGTCACGAGGCCGAGTACGCGATCCCGGAAGTCAACCGGTGCGTGGGTGTTGGTGTCGATCATGGTTTCCTGCTCCTCTCGGTAGTTCCCTGCACGGCTCATTTCTTGCCCCCTTGGACTTCGTTTCGTTCCGCTGCTCGGCGTCAGCAAGGAGCCGGCGCAGCGTGGCGATCTCCCGGCGGCTGGCGCGGGTCTTCTTCGGCGAGGTGCCTGCAGCCTGGTCGCGGAGGGCTTGCGCCTTCTCGTTCTCCGCAGCTCCGATCGTGTAGGCGAGGAGACCGGCCGAGACCGTGAGGCCGGAGATCAAAAGGACACCGGAGACGACGGAGAGAGAGCTGCTCACGACCGCGAATATCAGAGCTACGACAGAGGCGGTCACTACGGCGGCGCATACCGAGGTCATGGCGACCGTGAACCCGGTGTATGGTCCGGTCTCGACGACCGGTGGCTTGGCTGACTTCATGTGGTGTGGTCCTTTCCAGACGTGATGGTGGGTGTTGGCCTCGTAGGGGATACATGCGGCGAAGGCGTCCGTCCCCTCGGCCGGGTCAGTGGTGTTTGGCTGGGGTGTAGGCGAGGTAACGGATGCGGGCGGACTCATCTAGTGGTTGCGCGGCGTTGTGGAGGGAGCGCACTGCGAGCTCGACACTTTCCGTGAGGAGGGTGTGCTCCAGGTCCGCGGGGCGATCCCAGTTCTCACTGAGACGCACCCCGGCGAAGACCCTGCGGTCGCCGAAGAGCACGACGAGGTCCTCGAACGCGATCCCGCGCGCGGGGACGATCACGGGCAGGCGGATGGCATCGACGGTGTGGGCCCGGGGTGCCACGTACTTGCGGGTGACCGGGTCGACCAGACGGTGTGTCCGACATATCCAGTCGATGGTGTCGGCGAGGAACGAAATGTGCGGTGCGTAGTCCGTCAGCGACGTGACCTGAGGTGGGATCGAAGTGAGTGTGAACATGGTCTTCTCCTCTCAGGTCACGCCGCTGCGGCGGTCTGGTAAGCGGACTGGGCGCGGCGGTGAAGTTCGCGGCGGGCGGCGATCTCGAGCGCGGCGGTGAACGGGGTCGCCGTGAGCGTCTGGACCTCGTCGACGACGTCGTAGCCTTCGACACGGAGGCCGAGGAACACGTTGTCGACGTCGAACAGAGTGGCGAGCACGGCCACCCTGTCTTCGGGGAGGACGAGGATCGTCGCATCGAACGTGGTGCCGGCCGGGTCGCCGTCGATGCGGATGCGGTGCGACGCGTTCGAGCCCTTCTCGATGGCGAGGACGGCCTGGCGGACGGTGTCCGCTCGCAGCTGGATCATCTCGTTGGTGACGGTGCTGTGGTCGATCATGGTGCTGTCTCCTCCCGGGCGGCTTGGTGGTTTTCGCCCTCTGAAGGAGATGTGGTCGGCGGTTTTGGGAGGGTCCCACAGTGGGTGGCGACAGCATGAGGGAAGGAAAAGCCCCGCCTCTGTCGGGAGCCAGGGCGGGGCTTTCAGCGGCTGGGAGATTCCCGTCTCCGGGCCGCGCTGCTCGATCGGGAACAGCAAGTTCGGGATGGTGGTGGCTGGCGGCGCATCCGATCCTGCGCCGCCAGCTTGGAGAGGAGAGCGAACCACCGCTCGACGCCCCGGGAAAACCACCAAGCTGACCGGGGCGTCGCAGCTTATGTATGCGGCGGATGGATTCGAGGTGCCGGCGGCCGGTTGGATAGGACCTGAAAGGCGCCGGCCGACAGCGGTGCGACAGTGTCTCGAACAGCGTCGCAGCCGACATGTATGCGGCGGACACCCACGGGCGGGAAACACGAAACCGCCGGCCCGAGTGATCAGCGGGTGGACGTATTCCAATAACGTGTGCTCATGACACCGACGCCGGTCCCCATCGAGATCGTCAACTCGACCACCACTGACTGGGTCGGACCGCTCATCGCTTCGTTGGGTGCACTGGTAGGTGCGCTCGTCGGAGGCCTGATCGCGTCATTCTCGGTCCGCGCCAGTGACCGTCGACGGCAGCAAGCGGAGGATCTCCGCCAGTGGGACAGCCTAGTTCTCGCACAACTCGCGAGAGTGAGGAAGTCTCTGGACCCATTCTGGGATGCCCGATATATCGGTGACGATGACGGACGGCGATTCGGGCTCTTGTCTGCAAGTCTGTCCCGGTCGGTCATGGAGATTCGAGACGCGGAGGAAAGGTTCAGCATCATCGCCCCGAAGTGCGCGACAATCACAGGTCACATCGGAGACCAACTCAGATTGGCTATTGAGCTTGCCGACAGGAACAAGGCCCCTACGGCACAGCTCGCTGAAGACGTGGTCCGCCTGAACACGGAACTCTCCGCCGAGGTGCGCCGTCAACTCCGGATCCCGGATACAACGCCGTAACTCCCACCTCGGCGTTCAAAACTACGCCTCTCGCTGGCGGACGCTGCCGCCACCCTCGATCCCGCACGGGGCGGACCCGAAACGGGCGGGAACACAGAACCGCCGGCCCGAGTGATCAGCGGGCCGGCGGTTCGGTGGCGTTGGGGCGCCGGAGGGAGATACGAGACGCGGATCGGGCTGACGGAACCCGAGCAGCGGCTTGTACTAGGAGCAGACGCGGCGAGAGACGGCTTCTCTCCGGACAACGAAGAAGGACCCGCCGGTAAGGGGAAGCGCTCCCTCAACCGGCGGGCCCACCGCGGGTACAAGCGCGGTTCGTGTGGCGGCGCGCACATCTAAGTCATATGCGACAAAACCGCCTAGACCTTCTTCCAGCTCCTCCCGAGTATCGCCGAGTCACCCGTCATCTGTACGCCGAGGAACTCGGAGGACATCTCTTGCACGAGCACGCTCTGGGCAAGGTCGGCGAACCGGGCGGGAACTTCCACGACGAGTTCGTCATGGATGGGGAGGAACGCGGATTCGACCTGCAGCTTGCTGAGGACTGCCTCCATCTTTTGGTAGAAAACATCCGCGGCCTGGCCCTGGACCGCGGCGTTGAGCATGGCGTGACGGCCTTTCGGAGTCGGCATCGGCCGTCCGTTGGTGTACCGCATGACGCGTCCCGCGCGCAGGTCCGTCAGCAGCCGCGCCTGGTAGGCCGCCAGCTTCGGATACGCAGCCCACAGCTGCTCCCTCCGCTGACGAGCCTCGCTCAGGCTCACGCCGAGCTTCGAGGCGAGCGTCTCATCCTGGGCGCCATACATCGTCTGCAGGAAGACGTTCTTCGCCAGTTCTCGGTACGCCTTGATCACGACGCCGTCTTTGAACGCGGACTCTCCCCAGATCTTGCGGGCCAGCGAGGCGTAGACCCCGTCCGGCGAGTAGATGTCGGCGAGCAGCGACTCGTCTCCGGAGAGCGCGGCCGCGACCCGCGGTTCCGCGTTCGACAGGTCGAGCGCGACCAGGACGTTTCCTTCGTCAGCGACGAGGAGGTGGCGCAAGTTGCGTGGAATGTTCTGCAACGCAATGCGGGAGCTCGACGCGCGCCCGGTGCGGGCTCCGCGGATCATCAGGGTGGAGTAAACCCTGCCGCCGCCGCGCTCGGCTGCTCGCTTGATCTCCAAGATCTTGCTGAGCCGCCAGCTAGCCGAGTAAGCATCCCTGAACGGTTGCCAGGCGAGCTTTGCCCGCTCCGGGAGATCCGCGACGACGACCGCGTCGATCGCGTCGTGGCTCAGGGAGGACAGCGCGATGCCCATCTCCGCGAGCTGGGCGAGGACCTCGGCCTTGCGGCTGTCGCTGCGCGCACTCGCGAGGTCGATGCCGAGCGTCTTCGTGAATTCGTCGGCGGTTGCCCGTGCAGCAGCGAGCTCATCCTCGAGGACGGACATGTCGACACGCCACCCCTTCATCTGCCGCGGGCGCCACATCTGCTCCCACCGCACCGCATCGGTGGCTGCCTTACCGGCCACTCCTGCTGTCGCTTGGAGCTCCGTCACCAGCATGGCGGTCTTCGTGGCCGCGTCAGCGGCCGAGTCGGCCTTGAACCCGAGGGTGTTCGACCCTTCGGCCTGACGCAGCGTACGCGCCTGCGGTGACACCATGTTTGGTCGGAGCGTGTACAGAGCGGTGGTGGCGTCCCGCAGCCAGGAGAGGTCCTGGACGCGCAGGCTCCATTTGCGAGCAATCCGAATCGCGACGCTGCCGGCGAGTTCGCACCACGGACGCTGTCCGGAAGCAGCGATGGCATCCAGCACGGACCGCACGAGGTCACTGTCTGTGGTGCGTACCGTCCAGCTGTCGTCAGTAGCCTCCCCGATCGCGAGGTCAGCGCCCGCCCAGGCGAGGCCGAGGATCCGCTTCCCCGAGTTCAGCCAGGCGGTGAACTCGGGAAGCGACTCGGTCGTCACCCGGGCGGTCATCGTGCGTCCTTGAGGGTGTGTACCGGGAAGCCCTCCGGGTTCGGGATCAGACGGTTGTCTGGTCCGTAGCACTCGAGGTAGTACTTCGTCGGGTTGGTGTCACCCTTGGGCTTCTTCTGCTGCAGCAGCTTGTAGGTGTTGCCCTCGTAAGGAATCGAGGTGCCGACGATCTTGCGAGTCTTCGCGGCGAACGTCTTCCCCGCTCCGGGGTCGTTCGCCCGCCACGGCCGGAGGTCATCCGGCACCTCAGGGTGGCGGATGCCATGCTGAGCGCGGTGAGCGGAGACGCATTCCGTGAGACGAGCGAGCGTCTTGGCGAGGACCGGCTTGGTGCCCGCCTCGTTCCAGAGGTGGCAGAGAATCTCTCCCCAGGCGCTGCCGTTCTCGTCGGAGGCGTTCAGCTCATCCACCCAGCCGTCGAAGATCAGGTCCGCGACGGAGCCTTCGCCCTCTGGGCTCGGGATGTGGGTCAGCGAACCGAGGATGATCTGGGCCCAGTTGTGGTTGAGCTTGACGTCCGGGATCACGCGGGTGGGTGCGTTCTGCAGCCCATACAGCAGGATCGTATGCGCGGCTGCCAGCAGCTTCGGGCGGTTCTCTACCACCCACTCGAGCAGGTTCGGGTGCCGACGAGTGCTGTTGTCGACAGCCAGAGGACCCGCCCCGGGGTAGTCCAGCCGGATCGTCATGAAGCGACGGTTCAGGTCAGAGCCGGTGGTGACGTTGTTACCGCACGCGGTGACGATGATGCCCTTGCGCTTGACAGTGTCGTTGCCGCCGAGGATGCGCATTCCGATGCCACCGTCGACCTCGGGGATCATGGCCTGGATCACCTTCGAACGCATGGTGCTGCCCATCGCCACTTCGTCATCGTGGAGGAACGTTCCACCCTCCACCATCAGGCTGACGATGGCGTTCTTAGTTTCCTGGTCGGTCCGCTCGTCGAAGCTGAAAGTCTGCGCGACCGTGGTGCCCTGAGCGATCAGCCGGCCGAGCATCGCGAGGAAGGACTTGCCGGAGCCGCGGGTGGTCGCGTTGAAGAGGAACCCGATGCTCCCGTTGAGGAGGTTCCGTCCACATGCCGTGAGGATGTATGCCATCGCTCGTGCGCCGTCTCGCGCCTCCACGAACGGGAAGTCGGAGAGCACCTCGGTGTAGAGGTACTGGTACGCGTCGATCGCCTGTCGAAGAGTCGGGCGTCCGGGCACCTCATACTGCTCGCGCCAGTAGTTGACCTGCCGGGACGGGATCGCGAGGTATGCCTTCGCGCTCGGGTTGTAGCCCGGCTCGATGACGACCTCACCGTGGCCTCGGCGGTGGGAGACGACCATCGGCTGGCGGGCGATCCACTCGACAGGAGACAGCTGGCCGTCCTCCTTGAGGTTACGGATGATGGCGTCGACGAGCTCGTCGGGGCCGCCGTGCAGGTAGGAAGCGACGTACTCCTTGCCGGTGTCCTTGTCTTCCTTCACGATCGCGTACTGCGCGTACGCGGTCATCGCGGTCTTGAAGGTAGTCCGCTCGTTGAACCGGATGACGTTGCCGGACGGTGTGATGCCGATGATCGCCTCGACCTCAGTGTCGCCAGGGGTCCGCTTCGCGAACAGCAGAGGCTGCTTAGGGTTGGTCTTTGACTTGGCCTTGCGCGCGGCGTTGGTGTACTGGCGGATGACCTCTTCGGTCGGCTGATTCTTGTTGATGATCGCCTTTTCACCGCGGGCGGAGAACACGACGGTTTCGGCCTGGAAGTGCCCGTTGTCCGAGAGCCACTGCGCGGCATCCTCGGAGGATTGCAGGACGCTCCCGCCTTGCTCGGATCCGACGAGGAGGTCGAATGGGGTGTGCAGCGTGCGGAGGTAGAAGTCGGCCTCTCCGTGCTCGTTCAGCTGGGCTTCGTCGCACACCGCGAGCACGCACGTGCTTCGGGTCAGCCGGCCGAATTCGCTGCCGCGCTTGAAGCTGAGGGAGTGGTCGTCGCTTCCGGTAGCCTCCCAGCCGTTCTCCTCGAGGAGGGTCTGCACGCCTTCGACCGTGGCTGCCCGGTTGTAGCTGTCGCGGATCATGTTGACGCCGGTGTCGTGCTTGCGCACGTCGTAGGGGAAGTTCTGCGGCGAGGTCTTGGTGTCGGAGAGCTCGTCGAGGACGACGCCGAGGCCGAACAGCTCGTTTTCGTTCAGCACGCGCGGCGACCCCATGTTGTCCATATTCACGAAGCCGGTAGTGGGGGCGACCGGCTGGTGGCCGGTGAAGTCGAGGGTGACGATGGCGCGCCCATTGTTCAGGGCGATGTCCGCGGGAAGGAGTCCCATGACGGTCTCGAACTCTTCATCGGTGTCTGCCTGGACGGCGAGGACGTGGACCTGGCGCTTGTCAGGGGCCGTCTCGACCCATCCACCGGCGATGCGGCCTACCAGCTTGTTGCAGGAGAGCCGTGCGGCGGTGTCCTCGTACGCGATCGCGTCGGCGCTTTCTGGTGCTGGGGTGGTGAGCGCGATGAGGTAGTGCGGCTGGCTCTCGGGTCCGAATGGGAACTTCCCGTCCGTTCCGAGAACGACACTGATCTCGCTTTCGGGCGTGATTCCGAAGCCTTTGGCCTCACCATCCACGAGAACCGTCAGGCCGCTGGCCTGCAGGGTGCTGAGCGCGGTCATGATCCGCTGCAGTGCGAATGCGGAGTTCTGCTGCTTTTGCAGGTGCTCGAAGCGTTCGAGCTCTTGGGTGTAGTCGAGGGTGATGTCCGTCATCGTGCGCTTCCTTACGGTGATCAGACGGTTCACGAGCCCCGGCACTCACCGAGAGTGGCTGGGTTGTACGCGCTCGTTGACGTCTTCATGAACGACAAATGCGGCGGAAAATCACGGGCTTGGGACGGATGCCGTCCGTCCCTCCTGTAATAGGAACAAGATCAACAAGATCTGTTGTGAGGTCCTATAGGGGGTGAGGAAGGTTATCGATGTTCAACCCCCTCCTGGAGGGCACAAACCTTATTGTTCATATTGTTGCTATTGCCGTTGCCGCCTGGGGCTTTGCGGGTTCGGGCTCTTGCAGACGTTCTACAAGAGCCCGAACCGGCCGACGTGTTAGCTGAGCATCACAGCCTCCATCTGCCGGCGCCGCTTCTGCAGCAGGTTCTGGTCGCTGACGAGGCCGCGGCGCAGTTCCTTGAGGTCGACGATCTGTCCGGTGAACCGCGTGCGCTCGGGTCCGTCGGGGGTGCGGCGGCTGCGCTGTTCGAGCTTGGTGATGGCGGTGTCGCACCGGTCGATCCAGGTGGTCTGCTGCCGTTCGAGGAGGCGCAGGACGACCCTGTCGGCGGTGTCGCGGCGGTCGAGCCATTCCAGCTCGGTGAGTCCGCGCTGCGTCGCCTGCACCTGATCGAGCTTCTTTGCGGCGGCTCGGACTTCGCTCGTGCGGCGGGTGATGGTGTCCCGGAGGTCGTCGGTGTCGGCGAAGGGACGGGACGCGCTGTCGACGCTGGAGCGGACGGTGGCGGCGAACGCGCCACGCTCCGCGTGGATCGCCTGCACCTGGTGCTGGCCTAGTCCGGTGACGTCGAGCTCGTCGAGGGGTGCGCTGACCGGCGGGTCCAGACGGTAGGTCAGCGAGACGCGGTTCTCTCGGTCGAGGGGCACGGTAAGCAGACCGTCGTCGCAGGCCAGGTCCGCGGAAGTGAGGCCGAGGACGGTGCCGTTGGCGAGCTTGACCTTGGTGATGTCCCCGTCTTGGTTGTGGACGAAGTCGGTGATGGACGTGGTCTGGTCCAGCACCGCCTGGTACTTGGCGTCTTCGGGCTGTGGGTTGGTCACTTCGACCAGGGTGAGGCGTGGGGTGGCGCCGCCCTTGTTGGTGATGAGGTCGAGGAACTTGTCCCGTCCGGTGATGACCTTTGTTGGCGCCGGCGTGGGCAGCCCTGTGGTCTGGTTGATCGGCGCGCCTTTGAGGATTCCGTCGACCGCGCCCTTCAGCACTTTGTTCCGAGGTTCGAGGGCGACCGCGCGGCTGCGGTCGCGGCTGCGGTCGCGGGGACGTCGCAGAGCGTGGTTGGCGGGCTTGTTGCCGCAGTTCGGACAGCGGCGGCCGGTGTCAGTGGTGGCACTCCGGCACATCAGCGCGCCGCCTTGTTGGTCTCGTCGATGTCGATCACGTCGACGAGTTCGTGTCGGCGGGCGGCGATCGCCTTGATGGTGTCGATGACGAGGGCGCGGGTGCGCTCTTCGGCGGGGACGTCTTTCAGGCGGGCGGCGATGAGGGCTTTCCAGCCGGATCCGTTGTCGGTGACCCAGCCGTCTTCGAGAACAGCGAGGCTGTGGGCATAGGGAACGTCTTCTTCGCGGGTGTGACCGACGCGGACGATCGAGAAGACGGCGGGCTCTTTGGTGTGGGCGGGCACGAGGCTCCTTCGGTAGAGGGTGAGCGGTTCTGCTGCTTCAGAGGCGGCGGATTGGCGCGCCTGGACGGGCTTGCCTCCAGCTATGCCTCGACCACCCGCTCCAGCAGGGGGACCGACGCTTTGCCGCCGCATATCTCCCGTGTATGAGCGAGACGAAGAAGGCGGCAGTCACCCTCGGTGGCCGCGATTTCCGCACCCACGACCACGCGATCGGGTATGCACAGTCGGAACTGTTCCGGCCGAGCCTGCGTGATGGACATGCGCTGGACCGGTGGGATTTGAAGCTCGCTCAGGAGATCTGGGCGATCGCCAACCCAGGGACGGACAACCCGGTTCCGTCTCGGTTCTTCATCACCCGCCGTGGGAGCGGTCCGTTCCCGTTCGAGCTCAACTACATCGACCACCGCGGCATCCAGCGGGGCCTGTCGATTGCACGCACGTTGAAAAGGCCGTTCTTCGTCGAACGGAACCCGCACCTGGTGTTGCGCCGCGCAGTGCAGGGCCAGCTGGATCGGTTCCGGGACTCATTCCTCGCCGAGATGCCGGAAGGCACCGTGTGCCCGGTCTCAGGCCGCAAGCTGCACTCCCACAACGTTGCCGTGGACCACTCCCCGATCCAGATGGGGACCTTGCGCGTCGCCTGGGCGGCGTACTACGGCGGCGTCAACGCGCTGCAGCTGAAGAAGACCGACGAGGGCTACCGGCTCGCGTCGGTTCAGCAGGAGCGTGACTGGCAGGAGTATCACGCGAAGACCGCAACCCTGCGCCTGATTCACGTCGACGCGTACCGCGACGTCCGTGCGGAGCAGGCTCAGGCCCGCGTCTCCGCGGGCGGGGAGTACCCGCCGATGCCGCTCCCGTCGTCACAACGCGGCTTCGGCCTCTTCGACAGGCTGGACGACATGACGTTCTGAGCTTCCCGAGAATAGGCGAACCGGCCCGGTGGGATGGGGATCCTGGCCCGGGCCGCTTCGTCGTACCTGTCGTGTGTGCTGCTCGTGTCAGCGCATACCGTTCAGACGCTTGCTCGCGATGACTCGGGACGCGTAAAACTGGCGTCGCCGGGACCGCCAGTCGCTGTACCCGTCGCTGAGCGCTTCGTGAGTGAGCTTCTTCTCCACCGCGATCCGCCGGTCCACAGCTGCGCCGTACGCAGCTTGCAGAACTGGGTCTGCGCCGTCTTCGCCCGGCATGTGCCCGGTGGCGAACATCCGCGAGAGAAGCTCTTCCTCCTCCCCAACCGCCTTCGAGTACTCCATCTCGAGCGGCAGATACACGGCCTCGCGAGCTTCCATCCGTGCCATCGCCCGGCGAATGCCCTCCGCGCCCGTCACCTGGAATGGGAGCGCCTGCTGGTCGGCTGCCGCAAGCTGCGCGCGCTCGGCCCAGTAGTCGAGCGGCGTCATCCCGAGTGGGAATCGAACCCGGCCGTCTTCCCCGATGGCCGGCGTGACCAGCGGCGCCGGTTGCAACGAGCTCCGCATCCCCTGTGGGCGCACCGCGCCTCCGCCTAGCTCGCGTTTGAGCTGGTCGCTGCGCTGCCGTTGCTGCTGCCGGCGCTGTTCGGTTCCGGCGTCGCGGGCCGCGATCGCCTCGCGGGCGACCTGGTTCGCTTCGGCGCGGAACACGGCAGCGCTCACCCCGGCGAAGTAGTCTCGGATCCGGGTCCAGCGTTTCGGGCCGCGCCCGCCGCGGGAGGGGATGAGGGCGAAGTCCGGGTTGCTACGCCGGGTCACGCGGCGGCCTCGTCGAAGACGCCGCCCTGGCGGATGTAGTCGTCCGCGGCACTCCGCACGGAGTGGTCGGCGTACGCGGTCAGCAGCGCCCGCCAGACGTGATCGGGCGCATCATGGAGCGCCCAGTCATGCCGAGCGGCGAGAACGATCGCACCGAGAGCGCCGAGCGGTTCGGTCGCACTGGCGATCACTTCGAACCCTGTGAGCAGGAGGACTGGGAGCTGCTCGTCGGCGATGGTTTGCGCGTCGGCTGCGAGCGGGCCGGTGAACACGCCGTCCTCCCAGACGGTGGGGGCGGTTGACTGGTCGGCGGGTGTGTAGACGGTGACCGCGGTGACGTCGTCGTCGCGGTCGAGGTTGGGCTGGGACATGGGTGAACCTCCGAAGGTGTTGGGCGGCGTGGGGGTTCCCACGCTCAACGCTGCAGAGGCGGCGGATCCGGCGGGTTGGACGCTTCGCGTTCTGCGCCAGTATTGACGCTGGCCCGGGTTAGGCGCGTATCGTGGCACCGTTATCGGTCGGAGGCGGGAGGGGCTGTGAAGGACACATCCGGGTTCGGCCTGCGAAAGGCTAGCTCTGCGGCTGACGGCGAGAAGGACCACCGCATAGCGCCCAGGGACAGCCTCCTCCACAACTTCGTGGCGGACTTCGATGTCACGCTGCTCGGCCGCCGCATCAATGAGGTGCTCTTCGAGACCGACATTGACGCTGGGCGAGCGTACAAACCCGGCCGTCTACGGATCATCGACATCGCCGGTAAGGAAGTCGACCTGGAGGTGTCTCTTGCGGAGAGCACCTTCATCATGGCGGTCATCGACCGTGTCGTGCGGGGTCGGCAGGTGCCGATCCTAGAAGAGACTTCCGCGGATCCGGAGGCGTTGGCGGAGATGGCAATCGCCGCGCTCCCCAACAAGAGTCCGTGGGATCGCGAGCTCGGGCCGTTCTTCGATACTGAGGCCCTCGCCCGGTGGAAAGACGTGACCGTTGAGAAGCTCCTCGAGCTGCGCGAGGAGAACCGCGTGATCGCGCTGAGGACAACGGACGCCGATGGGACCGTGCTCTACCCACGGTTCCAGTTCGACGGCCGCGGCCGACTACTCCCACACCTGCCGGAGATCTGGCCAATACTCACCAAGGCGTACTCACCGTGGACGGCGGCGGCCTGGTTGAACACGCCCGATCCGGACTGGGGCGAGCGCACCGCCGCGCACGTGCTTCGCTACGGTACGGAGGACCATGTCGCGTTGGTTCTGCGGGATGCGACCCAAGACGCAGCCGGGATGACCGCCCGATGACCACCACCCCGCCGGCCCCTCGGTCAGAGACCGTCCAGGACACACCGTCCGCGGGGCTGGACCTGACGGGGTTCCCTACCGCCACGTTGGAGGACGGGACAGCACTGTTTCGAGCTCACACCGTCGGCTATGGACCTTGGTACTTCGACAACACAGCAGGCGACGAGGGCGGCCGGTTCAACCTGACCGGGCCCAAGGGAACCTGCTACGTGGCGGACACTCCGGAGGCGGCCCTGCGGGAACGGTTCGGTAAGAAGCTCTCGCGGAACCGATGGATCGACACGGACTCCGTCGGCCGGACTGTGGTGTCGCTGCTCACCGTCGGCAGGACCAGGGAGACAGCGCTGATCAGCACCCCGGACGCTGCCGCGTACGAGATCACAACAGAGCTCGCCGGCGCGGTCAGCTACGACATCAGCCAGGCGTGGGCGGCCCGGTTCGACGCTGAACCGTTTGACGGGATCTACTACACCGCCCGGTTCTCTGCTGGTGGACCAGCGAACGCATGGGCGGTGTTCGGCCCGACCGGCGAGCACACGGAGGGTGAGGATCCGGTGACGGTGCCGGCGGCCGGGGTCTGCCGCGGCGTCGGCATTGAGGTCCGCGACCCTGCGGCGCATCCGGCGGACCTGACGGTCATTCGTCCGATGCCGCTGGTCAACCCTGTCCCCGACCCGTAACGGTCAGCTGGCGCCCCGGGTTCCGGCGACGGCGTCGAAGTGGTCGTCGAGGCGGCCAAGCAGGACAGGGTCGATGTCGTACACGTTCGGTGCGCTCACTCCCCCGCTCACAGGTCGATGTGCCCGCGGAACTTGACCATGAGCCGTTCGGCCAGGTTGAGGGAGGCGAACGCGGCCCGGAAGTGGTCGGCGTCAGAGAGATGCTCGGCGAGCTCATCGAGTTGCACGCTGGTCAGCTGACCTCCGGTGGGGACGGTGAGGATCGGTGTGAAGGTGTGCGCGCACCATGCGACAAACCCCGCCGTCTCCTCAGACACTCCACTGGTGATCCAGGCGAACTCGCGGGGCCGGCGGCGCTGATCGCGAACGATCGCAGCCGCGTCGGTCCCCGGCACGAACAGGGCCCGATCGAACATGCCGGCGCTGGCGCCGGTCAGACTGACCAGCTCGGACTGATACGCGGAGACCAGCCGGCGCAGCGGTTCACCCTCGGTGAGGTGTTCGAGCCCGGCGCTCAAGTACACGGTGGACGCGGGGCGAATGTCCCGGGTCATGCGAGGTCCGCGGTGTGGGCTGGCGCAGACGACGAGTCGACATCGATCCGTTCGAGAAACTCTGTGGGCATGCCGCCGCTAAGGGCGTCGAGCAGGTCGGAGTACGTGTTGGGCAGGAAACCGAACTCCGGGTGGGTGCTGATCAGCTCCAGGCGGGTCCCGGCGGGGATCTGCTCGTGCAGGGTGGCGCGCTCCTCGGCAGGGACGCTGTCCAGCCACGCGGCAACCTCTGCCGGATTCTCCCGCAGGTCGTCCAGGACCAGCTGCTCCCAACTCCGGTGACCCCACGGCGTCAGGAACCGGTCAACGTGCAGGCCCGTGATCTCCGCGAACTGGACTCCCGCCTCCAGCGTCTCAATCAGCAGAACGACGTCCAGGTTCTCGTGCCGATCGGCAGTCCAGTTCAAAGCCCGGATCAGGCCCGGGGAGTACGCAGCAGGCAGCGTCGCCAGCAGGTACCGGCGCTGCCCGAAGAACGGGTCCGGGCTGGGGACGGCGAGCGTCCCGAATGGTGCGATGTACAGAGTGGCCTTCTGAGTCATGATGGTGGTCTCCAAGTCGCGAGGGTTCGGTCTCTCCGTCCCTGCTCACGATGTGGTCGGCGCGCAGGACTTCCTGCCGCGCCCGCCCGCCCGCGCTCACCTGTCGGGTGTTGCACGCAAACTTGAATCCATGAGTTCTGGCCAGTTCGCGAATTGGGAGGATGCTCGGCGCGTCCAGTTTTCGGAGTTCGAGGCGTGCGTCCGCAAGTACGATCCGATGTCGGTTCTGATTGCGATGGCGCGCGTCTCCGCGTCGATGCCCGAGGCCGAGGGGTTCCAGGCGACGTGGGCGAACGTTGCTCCCTGGACGGTCTCAGCGATCGCCCGGCAGGCGATATTGTCGTCGGGCCGCTTCGGCACCCGACGTCCGCTCGATGACGCAGGATTCAGGCGGCTACTGAACTTGTTCCGTGGGGTCGACGTCACACCACATACCGGTTTCGAGTTCCACCAGTTCTTGGTGGGTGCAGCACACGAGCAGTTCTCGTACAGCGTCTCCGTGAAAGAGGAAGTCGCTCGCACTTTGGCGGTGCTGCTCGATACCCCTGCCGCTCGCCCGGATTCCCTGAGCGAGAGTGATCTCAGCAACCTGGTTGGAGCGCCGATCCGGGACCTGGCGTCGTCAACGTTCGTGCTGTGGGCGAGTGCGCGGGCGAACCACGGAATTGTGCAGCGAGAAACGATGAGAACACTGGCGCGGGAAGCGCCCGGGAATGTGCCCGCGGCAGAATCCCTGCTGGCAACTCTCGATCGGCTCACTGCGACGCTGGACGAAGCGCGGGCCGACGGGCTCGCTGCGCCCCAGTTCAAGGGCGGCCTGCGAAAGTATGCGTACAATCCGCTCACACGCACCCCGTTCATCCGCGTCGACGAGGAGACCGTAGTCGCGCCCCAGACCGCCTTCGTCCTCGGCTCCTGTTCGCTGGAAGCCGTCTACTACCTGGGCCAGCGAGCGAAGATTCCGAACTTCGGGTCAGACCTCGGACTGAGAGTCGAAGCGTACACAGGCCGCCAGCTCCGTCACACCGGCCAATTGGACGTCCACCCAGAGATCAGCTGGAGCGACAAGAAATCGATCGACTGGTTCGTCGTCACCCCGGCAGCGACCATCCTCGTGGAGTGCAAGTCCGCCCACTCGACCTTGGAGATCCGGGCGGGATCACCCACGACCGCCGAAGACACTACTGCGAAGCTCGGCCCTGCCATCCAGCAGATCAACCGGACCGTGTCACAGATCCGCAACCACAACCCGAAATTCGCGCACATCCCAGCCGACCGCCCATTCGTCGGCGTGATCGTCACGGCGGAGCCGATCTACGGTGCCAACGACCAGGAAGTCCGCGAGCTCATGCCGGAGCCAGTTGCCCCCACGATCACGATCGCCCTGCGAGAGCTCGAGAGCATCTCGACGTTGGATCCGGACTCGCTTGGAAACGCGCTGCTTCGGATCGCGTCGGATGCCACCCTTTCGACGTACGAACCGTTCAGCGCTCTCAAATCGGTGCTCGGCGACTACCGGATCGACCGCCCGAACGCATTGGTCGACGAAGCGTTCAAGCGCCACATCATGCCCGCCGCTAACTGAATCACCAGGCAACCGAGCCGACAACCAACCGTACGAGGGCTCCACTCGCCGGCGCTCCCTCCGCCCTCGCCTTCGGCCCGTCTCCGTCCCGCTATCCGCAGCGAGGTCTATGCGGTGCTGCCGTGACGTTCCCGCCCGCCATCGCATCGGTGGCGGAACGGAGCTGGTGCCGGTCCGCTGCCCGGATCGTGGACGAGCCGTCCGCGTGCGGTCCCCGTGCCCGCCCCGGGTTCGCCCCACCACCGTGGCGGAGCCCCGACCCGCCGGCGGACCGAGTGGCGGTCGGTGAGGCTTGACGGGCCGCCGACGACCGCAGGGAGGCGGGGTGGAGCGGGCGCTCGGGAAACGGAGAGAGCCCCGCCGAAGCGGGGCTCTCGCTTGATCAAGTCCAAGGACTCGAGCCCTCAGTTTGGTGGAGCTTGGCGACAGGCGACTCGAGCCCTTCTGCATCCCGAAGGAGGATGTGTGCATCGTATCGTTGCGGCCCTCCGGCACCACGTCAGCGACACGCCAGCGCCGGACCGCTCCGGGCTGGCGACGATCCGTTGCGGCATGATCGTGGCCCGGACGGGGGCTACTTGACGGGGCCGCCCTACCCATAGCCTCAGAGGATGCGTTTTCGTGGGGTGTTTTCCCTTGCCGGTGTTGTCGCGGTCGTGGTTGCTCTCGCCGGCTGCTCTGCCACGCCGGATGGCGCACCGAAGCCGACGGCGTCCGTTGCAGCCGCGCCGAATGTCACCGCGTTGATGAAGGCGGATAAGGCGCCCGTGTCCGCGAAGGGCGAGTACACCAGCGCCATAGCCGCGCTGACGCGCGCCTGCACCGAGGGGTCCGCCATCACCTTCAGCGTCGACGCGGACGCGTCGAACAGCAGCGAGACCCGGTTGCAGATCATGCAGCAGGTCGAGCATGCCGTGGCCGGAAAGACGAAGCAAGACTGCACCACCGACGCTCTAGACGCGGCGGCGGGAACCCCGATCACGGGGCCCACCCCGACCGGGACTAGCTACCTACTCGGCGATGCCGCCACCGCATCCACACCAGTCCCGGACTGTTCTCTCGCCGTCGCGAACTGGACCGGCGCGACCGGACACACCGTCGTAATGGTGCTCGGCGTGCAAGGCCCGACCACCGTCACCGTGCTGGTTACCCTCAAGAGCGGCGCAACCCAGACGTTCTCCGGCTCAATCGGCGCCGGCCAAGACGCGCACGACTTCCAGCTCACGCAAACGCCGGCAGACCAGATCACCTCCGTGAAGATCACCGCGACAACAAACGATTTCGGTGTTGGCGGGTCATGCATGGCCACAGGCGGGCCAAACGCGTGAGATCTGCGCGGGAATCGATACGCAAGGGTCCGTCCACCCCCACCCCTCGCTGCGACAGCGACCACGGCCTGTGGACACACAAACTGGGGTCTGGCTGAGGGGCCGGGTCGTTGGAACCATTCGCCTCATGGGTTTGATCGTCATCGCGCTGGCCGAGCTCGGCGTTTGGGTGCTGAAGTTGATCCGCCCGATCCTGCCCTACCTCCTGATTCTCGGGCTGATCTTCTGGGTTGTTTCCTCGGCGATCAAGTACTGGTGGATCACCGCCTGCGTAGTTGGGGGGATCGTGCTGCTCGTCCTCCTCTACCACCTGGCGACGCGTAAGAGCCGTAAGAGGGCCAGAGAAGCACAACGTCGTCGAGCCGCTGAACGAGCAGTTCGCACGGCAGGTGTGCTCTCAGAGGATCAGCGTCTGAAAGAGGCGGCCAAGCAGCGTGCGGCTTTCGAGGCCCGCAAGCGCCAAGAGCAAGCCGAAGCGTGGGCACAGTATGAAGCGGCAACAACCGAGGTAGAGAAGGCGGAGGCGCGTGACCGGTTCACTCGCGCGGCACTCTCCGAGCCACCTCTTGCGTGACTCGGACGAATGACAGTGACTTGAGGCAAACGCTCCGGCGAGGCTCCGATCGGCAAAGAGGGGAATTGGATTGGACTGGACGGTGCCGCCCGCGCGCGGGAGATTGAGGAACCGGGATGACGTTCTGCCAGCTGAGCCAGCGGTTGTAGACCACTTCGGTGAGCGCGTCCGACGCGGGAAGTACGGTTACCGCCTCAGCCGCGAAACCTACGCGATCGTCAACAAGAAGCCCTCCGTCTACATCCCGCGCGATGCGGTGAGTCCGCAGACGTGGGAGGAATTGTCCTGGATGTTCGAGGACGAGGATCACCGCGTCCTTTCCAATGATTTCTGTGACCGCAATCGGGCCCAAGCGCTCGAGAACTTCGACCTGAACATGTCGTTCTTCTCCCAGATCCCCGCTGAGTACTTCGAGAATGCGGTGTCCACGATGCTGGAACGCAACCGCAATCTCAGACCAGTTTCTGACTTGCGGAAGTGGGACGGAGCCATAGGCCTCTACGTCATGGTGCTCGACGATTACCGTCAGTGCTACATCGGCCAGACGATGGACGTTCGCCGGCGGATCAAGTCCCATTGGGCGGGCACGAAGCAGTTCGATCGGCTCCTCTGGGGTGCCGTTCACGAGTCGGTGATCTCGATCGACGCGTTTCGCGCCCTGGACACCACACGCATCTTCGCAGCACGGACGGTCAATGCCGACGAACTCGAGACCCGCATCGTGAACAAGTTCCCGGCCGACCTCCTCCTTAACCGAATCAACGGCGGGCTGATGACCGGCTTCAGGGCGATGGTGATCGAAGGTGAGATGAAGCGGCGCCAGCTCGTTACGGAGTAGCGGCTGACCCGGCCCTCTTCACTCCGACGGCGTTTCGAGTTCGTCCCGCACAAGCAGTACCTTCTGGTACGGCCCGGCGTACCCGGTCATGAGTGTGACGTCGGCGACCCGCCAGCCGAACTCTCGCGCACCCGGGTGTAGCGCCAGAAGCCTCTCCTCGCCGGCGAGTAGCCCGTCGTCGTCGAAGAGGTCGGTCCCCGTGGCGTTGGTGGTCATCACCCATGCCTCGCCTCCCGGGTTGAACTTGTTCTTGACGAAGGTGATGGGTGCGTACTTGCCGACCCAAAGGTCGTCGCCCCACGGGAATCGCGAAATGGGCTGGAAGGAGGTCATCTCGGCGAGGACTGGCTCGATCGCTGCGCGCCACTTTGCCCGTGGGATGCCGTGGAGGGCGAGGTCGCAAATGTAGTCGACGTCGCTGTGCTCGCCGTGGCCGCCGAGGTACCTCCCTTCCGCCATGATCACCATGCGATGTCCGTCATAGCTGCAGTAGTAGGCGGCATCCCAATACTTGTGCGCGGCGATCGCACCCAATGGGCTTGGCGCTGTCTTGCGGGTGACGACCTTTTTCGTGACTCCGCGGACGGTGCCGGGTCGGACTGCTACAGCGTCGTGCAGCGACTCGATGAGCGCTGCGATCGCTGCTGCTGTCGGCGAGCTGGACTCGCTGGCCACGTCGTACGGGCCGAGTGGTTCGAGTGCACCGAGGCGGAGGCGGACGACCGTCCACCCGACGGCGGCGAGCAGGGCGTCGCGGCGCCGGTCGTTGTCCGCGTTGGGGTGCGTGCGATCGGTGTCCACCTCGATGCATACCTTGGTTCCTGAAAGGAGGATGTCCGGCGTCAGCACCGGGTAGTTCTTTCCAACCGGGTCGTACTCGCATTGAATTGCCGACCGGCCTTTGTGGACTTTGAACCCTGCCTCTACCAGCTTCTGACGGACCTGCAACTCCATCGCGGACACCTCGAGGTGACGGCTCATCACCACTGCGCCCGGCGCATAGAGCGGTGCGGTGCGACCGGAGAGATAGAAGCGCGGGCGGCTTTGCATGGTCAGATCCTGGAGTGTACGGCTGACATTCGTGATTGTCGGCAGGTGAGGACTATGCCGACGGCTCCGTAGGGGGCTCAGGCACGCCTGCTTCTGTCGGTACGGTGTAGCGGGCTGTCGCTTGCTCCATCAACGTCGGCTCTCTATCGTCCGTCGCAGGCGCATCGGCCTCCTCGACGGGCGGGTGCAGGTAGAGAGGCGTTTCGCTTCGGGAGTTAGCGATGGCGGTGCGGGCCCCCTCGAGAGTCATGACTCCGTGCCGCGCGATGAAGTAGAGCGACTGGTGGTAGTAGCTGCGCAGTTCGGCTTCCGACATCGGCCCATGCATGAGCAGCAGATTCTGCGCTCGGTGCATCGCGATCTCGTGCTCCGACGGCGACGGCTGCTCCCGTTGGTTCTTGTGTCGACCTCTCATCCCGCCACGATACGAAAGAGCGAACAAGACCCGCAGGCCCCAGTGGTGGGGCTGCCGACACCTCCGGCTCGTCACTCAGGCGCGTTTGCCCAGGCTAGGCAATCCGCCGGATACGGTGTGGACGCCACGTGTTGCGTAGATCTTGCGGTCGAGCTTGCCGCCTCGCATCTGTTCGGACACGTAACGCCGGAACCTCTGCTCTGCGGCCACGGCCAAGGCGCGCTCGCGCTCCTTCGCGGCACGCTCCAGTGCCTGGCGTTGCTCTCGCTCTGTCCGCAGGCGGCTCCGCTCTTCAGCGCGTTCAGCCCTAAGCCGGCTGCGCTCGTCGCGCTCTTTCTGACGGCGGATGCGGTCACGCTCGGCTTCTTGGCGTCGTTTGATGTGGGCTTCGGGATCGCCTGAGCCGCCGCACCGCGCACCTGATCCGTTTGTGTGGATCGACATCTCACCGTTGCGCATGACGGTGTGGGGCTCGTTACAGGTCGGGCAGATCTGAAACTCGAGCGACAATGCTGGGCTCCTTCTTGGGGTGAGGTCAGGCTAGACCTGTCCACTGTCATCTAACGAACTTCGAAACCTTTATGTAGCCTCGGACCGTCGTCCTCGCTGAGCGCCGGCCACGAACTACATCACTGGCCGGTGCCCTGCGCATCTGCACGGTGGTCGTTCGCACTCCGGATGGGGTACTGGTCGGGTCTCCAAGTATTCGCCGGCTGTCATACGGAGTGGCCCTGATTGGCAGGGCACGCAGGTGCAGCCGGAGATGAGAAATTCCGTGTCTGGGTCGTAGTGACGGACGATGCCGTCGCAGTAGATGTCGTCGGCGCGTGCGCTGGTTTCCAGCCACGGTTCTCCGTTTTGGGCCTGGAAGTTAGCGAGATCGAATAGGATTTCCCGCTCCTTCGGCCAGCTCCCCGACGCACGCTCGCGGCGCAACGCGATCTCGACGGCGCGCACGTACAGGTCGCCAAGGCGCGCTGTCGGGTCTTGCCGCTCCACCGCCAGCCAGGTCTGCTCATCGATCCCGAATCGGCCGACGCGGTGAATGACCTGTTCGCGCTCGGCGCCGGCCGCTGTCCGAAGCGCCCCATGATCGCGCACGAGCGTTACTCCGCACTCACCGCAGACCGCGGCCCACGACGTAAGCACGCTCCCGCACGCCGGGCACGACAATGGCAGCGGAGCGCTCTCGGCTCGCCGACGTGCTGCCTCCACATCCGGGTCCGAGCCGAATGCCAGGTACCGGATCAGGAGGGCGAGTTCCCGGGCGTACTCGTGTCGGTCGTGCAGGATCCTTGCCGCGCGGAGGGTGTAGAACGGTGCGATCCCGCCGCCGTTGCTGCGACTCGATTCGATGGCTGCCTCGTTGCATTCCATGAGCAACTCGAGCGCCTCATCCGTCCGGCCGCCCTTGAGCATGGCCCTGATCTCTGGCGCCCAGCGGAAGTACGGGACGCCGCGAACCTCCGGGATTATCACGTCATTTCGCCGACTTCAGCGACCAGAACGCGAGCGGCTTCCCACCGTTAGATGCGGGGTCATCGAACTGCAAGATGTAGCTGGCGTTCCGAGACATCTCGTAGATCGCCAGGCCGGTCTTCGACTCGCCAGGGGCGAGTTCACCGTTGCGGAGGGGTCTCCGAACGGAGTGTAATCGGCAGTCATGTCGGCGCCCCAACCATCACCGTTTGTGGGACCACTGACGAAGTTCGCCAACGTGCCGTACTGGACGAGAATCGCGTCATCGTTGAAAGCGAACGGTTTCGAGCTCGTGTTCTTGAGAGTCAATGAAACGACAGCGAGTTCCGTTAGCGAGTCGCCGTTCGGCTCCGGCGCGTACTTGACACTGTTGAGCGTGACTGTGGCGGTCGAATGATTCGACTCTGTCACCTTCTTCGGAGAGCCTGTGTGCGCGAACGCCGCCGGCGTGTGCGCCGGCTTTGGTTTGTGCGTCGCCTTCTTCTTTCCCGCGGGAGACGGCTTGTGCGAGTGCTTAGAGCTACCCTTCCCGTTAGACGGTGCGGGTGAATGAGTCGGAGACGCGGCAGCGGCTGGTCCTGCGCCCCCCACGATGACCAGGCTCGCCGCCAACACGACCCCACCGATCATCTTCGAAACCGCGGCGAGAGAAATGGCTGCAGAAAGCGATCGATGCACACCCCGACGCTATGGCGAGTAGGAGCCGGACGGTAGCCACACGTTCGTGGGGTGCTTACCCGTGGGCCCGTCATGATCAAGCGAAACCATCGACCTCGCGATGCGCCCGACATCTCCACCGATACGGTGACGCCCCTCAACGGTGCAGACCGCCGACACACCGCACCCGGACCGGCTGGCACGTCTCGGGGCGCCCGCGAGACGGTAGACGAAACGAGGCCGGCTCGCTGCCGGCCCGTCATTTGTTCCGTCACCGGGCGCCCGCGGCGCCCGCCCCGCCCCCGGAGGCATCCCGCTGTCGGACCGCCACCGTGGCCGGGGCTGCGCTCCGGACCGGAACGCCACCGCCCCGCACCCGAACCGCCCCCGGCACCGCACCGCCCCGCACCGCCGACGGCGCGGAACCGGAACGCCCCCACCCGCAACGACGACGAAACGCTGGGCAGGCCGGGACCGTCACGGCAGCGGGCCGGGCGGAGCGACGAAGGAGCGGAGCCCGGCGGGGCCGGGCAGGCGAGGGCCCGTGGTGACAGGCGAAGTCAGGCCCGGCGACCAGAACCGGGTGCGCCAGCGTTAAGAGCCCTCACGCTTGACGACTCCACCCGCGTCACATCCAGAGGCAGGAAAGGGTCGCTGCTGGGCCTGCGCTTCAGCGATGGCGTTACGACGTCGCCGCCCTCCGGCACTCCCCCGAAACGCCCTGATCCCCCGCAGACGGTGATCCGGTCGGCAAGCATGTGCGAGTAGATGACACCCTGACGGCGGCTCACGCGGACGGTCTGCTCACAGACGGGGCAGACCGCCTCATGGGAAACGGCGTCCTTGCGGCTCTCGCTACTCATGGGGAAACGGTAGTCCGATGGTCAGGGGCGGAGCCAGAGGGTGGGTGGCCCCAGCTCAGGGGCGGCCCCTTCTTCGAAGCCGAAGGTCGGCTGCCTGGCGGTCAGCTGTACGGAGGGAACGCAGTGGCGAGCACCCGGAGGGTGCGGTTGATCGTGTCGGCGTCGAGGTTGCCGGGCCGGGACACGTATTCGGCGGCTTTGCGGGGCCAGAGCACGGTGATCGAGTCCACCGTGAATGGGCGCTGGAGGAGACCCCAGGTCGAATCTACGAAGCAGAGCATGCCGTAGACCGGGATCTCTTGGAGGCCGGCAGCGTCAAGAGCTGTCCGTACCCTCGTGACTTGCTTCTCCACGCCTGGCACGAGCTTGGTGCGGTCTCGACCGTTGACGATCAGTTTCTCGACGCGTGGGCGGAGGAAGCCGCCTTCGATCCGCTGCGCTACCTGGCCGTCGTATCGCTTGGCGTCGAGGACGAACACTCCCTGGGCGGTGGTGACGAGGTGGTCGATGTTGGCGGTCGTTTTGGGGATTCGGCGGTCGTGGAGCGGCCGCACTGTGTCGGTCGCGACGCTGTCGAGCCACGCGCCCAACTTCATTTCGCCGTCCGCACCCCGCCCCCACGCTCGCGTGCTTTGCGGGTCTTCGGTGATCGCGAGGAGGAACCCGCCGATCTTCGGGTGGTTGGCGCGGACCCGTTCTTGGCGGGCGTTGTGGAGTTTCTGGTGCTGACGCGCGGCGGACGCACCGGCTTGACCGCTGGTGATGGGCTCGTCCGCGGGATCGGTGTCGCAGGTGACGCAGCGCACCGTCTTGGTCGAGCGGTCGTAGACGGCGACCGTCCCGGCCGCGATGTCCGCACCGCATACCGTGCAGCGGCCGGCGTAGCGCAGCCGCATCACCTTGGTCGGCGTGGGCTCCGCTTCTGTCGTCACTACTCCCCCGATCGCTACAGTCAGGACGACGCTATCCGGACATCGCTCGGTCGGCTCAGTCCCAATTCCAGGGGCAGTAGTCGTCGGGGCGCCCCGACTCTCGCAGGGCCCGGCCGGATCACCGGACCGTAGCGGGCCGCACCCGACACGCGTATCGGGACGCACCGCCCGAACCGGTAACACCCCGCCAGCATGCCGTCGGTGTCGCGTACTCGTTCCGGGCGGAGCGACGAAGGAGCGGAGCCCGGACGGCACGTCGGCTCGAACCGTCGGCCGAACCCTCCAGAATGGTGGAGGAGGTGCGCATGGCTGAAGGGGACGCGGCGCAGGAGCCGGAGGACAGCGGCGGCGAGGAACTGGGCGTCGACTCGGCCGCTATGAAGCGGGTTGGCGAAGCGTACTCTCGACAGCCGGAGTTCGTGAAGCTCAGCGAGAGCATCACCAAGATGGCCAGCCGCAATCTGCTGATGGGGCTCACGGACACGAAACCTTGGTTCGACACGTCATTGACCGCCCATCTGAGCAACCAGATCGCCCTCGGCGCCATTGCACAGGAGAGCCTGCGGAAGATGCTCCCGGACCCCGGGTTGACCCAGGCGATCGTGAACGCGACTCAGCTCTCAAAGTCCACCAGTGCTATCTCGCAAGCGCTGCTGACATCGGGAGCGTTCGGCGCTCCGTCTGGATCCGTAATTGGCCAGGCAATGGGATTGAACCAGCCCGGCAGTGCGATCTACGAGGCGATGAGGGCTGCGCAGAAGATCAACGGCGCGTCGATCATCGCCCAGGCCGCGGCTTTCAATCAGCCCGGCGGCGCGATCTATGAGGCGATGAGGGCTGCGCAGAAGATCAACGGCGGGTCGATCATCGCGCAGGCAGTCGCGGAGATGGTCTCCCCCAGTCTGCAGAGCATGCTCACGCAAGTGATGCCCCAGGTTGGGTGGTCGGCGGGATCGCTCGCACGCGCGGCCGCGCTCGAGGCAGAGTTCACTAAGGCCAAGCCCTACCCCGGCATCGGCGCCGGGTTCGCGCTCCTGCACGAACGCATCGACACTTCCCCTCGCCTCGCCGCCGAAGTTATCGGGTTCGCCGAGACCGCGGCCGCCCCACCGAGCGGTGCCTTCAAGATTCGCGCGAAAGACCTCCATGAGCGGGCCATTCGCGTAGAGCAGGCGCTTGATGAGGACCCGCAGTTGCGGGACGACCTCGCGGGCCCGCTCGCGGACGTACAGATGGTGTCCGCCACCGATGACTTCGACGTGATCCGACTCGGTGCCCTCCTGAACGTCGTCCACCGCCGCGGTGCGGTCACGGGCATCGCCGTGGTCTCCGGTCTCACTATCTGCCTGGGAGCCTTCGTCATCGGTGCAGGCACCGGACAACCCGTGGAGGCTGCCGCGTGGGCGGGAGCATCACAGGGTCTGCCGGCGGGGGCGGTGATGTACGGGCTTCTGCGCCGCCTCCGGAGCGGCCGCAGCGAGAACGACGACGCGGGCGGACCCCTCTAGGAGATCCGCCCGCCGTACCCGGAGTTGCAAAGCCGCGGGAGCGCTCAGGCTACGGGCACCCGCTGACACGTGCCCGGGTTATGCCGCATACCAGTCGTCCTCCTCCTCGAACGAAGCCGCGGTGGATTCGGCGTCCACGGTCCACGGCAGGTTGACCAGCACGAAGTCCTTCATGTTCGAGTTGCGCTGGGTAAGCCGCCACTCGAGCTGCCCGCGGATGGTCGCCGCGATCTTCTCATTGACGAACAACGGCTGTGCGTGCTCGACCCACCACGGGTGGACCTTCTTCCACCACTTCTGGAACCGCTCGCGATCCCAGGATTCGTCCGGAAGCGCACCGAACCTGTCGCGGATGTCGGTGAAGAACGTCTCGTCCAATCGCTTCTCGAGCTTGCGTTGGGCGGCGCGGCCCCGGACGAACTCGTCCCGTTCAGCGGCGACCTGTTCCCGCTTCACCTTGGCGGTCTCCATCGCGTCGGCGTACACGTACGCAGCGAGCGTGGACTCCGACAGGGCACCGAGCTGCGGCTCAAGCGGTCCGCGCCCGATTCCCGGCAGTCCAGCCTTGGCGAACTCGGCGCCGACCTTCTTCCGCAGCCGGGCCCTGGTCGCTGCGGGCATCCCCAGATTGGGTTTCGCCGCTGCGGCCGCCAGTGCGAGCACAGAGGCGAACCAGCCACGGTAACCGTCCCAGGCGGCGACGCGGGTTCCGTCTGGTCCGGGCGTGCTCGCGTACGCCCATGTCAGGTGGCCGACCGACAGGATCAGCTCGGCGAGGGGGTCGGACGTGTCGCCGATGGCCAGCGCGGTGATCGTGTCGATGTAGGCGTCGCCGATCTCCAACTCCGTCCCCGGGCCGCGGCTACCGAGACGGTAGCGGTTTACCCCGCGGCTAGTCTTCCCTGCCTGGCGGAGGAAACCGAAGGTGGTCGCTTGCTTCAGCAGCGACCAGGTCGCCCGCTCCCCCAGGTTCAGTCGAGGTGCCAGGTACAACCGAGATGCGAGGGCGCTGTCGAACCCGGATTTGTCGGTGAGGATCTGGACGCCCAGCAGCGCGGTCAACGCCCGCACCTGAACATCCGCACGCGCCGACAGTGTCAGCTTCTTCGAGATCGGGTCGCCGATCGCCGCCGCGCGACCCGCCGCGACATCCGTATCCTTCGCTTCGACGAACGTCGCGCGCGCCGGCGCCGGGGAAAGGAGGAGGGAGAGGAGCGATGTCGCAACCTCGACACGTCGATTGGCGACAGCCGTCTTGTCCGAAGCTGACGGAGTGCCTTTCAGGTACTGGGACGCAGTCGTGACCGAGGACGCCCAACGGACCGAGTCATCAGCGATCCGACGAACAGGGTCATCGGCGTCGGTGACAGACAGGACCAGCCGTCGGACGGACGCCGCAGCCATCGTCGGAAGCAGGCCGCACAGAACAGCCAGCACGGTGTTGACCGGAGAACGGCTACGGTTGGCGGCCAGCAGACGACGAACAGCGGACTTCGGATCCTCCCGTTCCGGGCGAGGATCGGGGGCGGTGGTGAACGAAACGGGCATGGGGTGGTGGTCTCCTAACGACTCAGAGCTTTCAGAACATGCGGCCAGGCGAAGCCGGCCGGCCGCATGTTCGTGAAATGCGGCGAAAGGCAGGGAGGAGGACGCCGGGCCACGTGGAACGCCGGAGCGTGTGCAACCAAACAGGCCGCGAGCCGGGCGCGCAGCGCACGGGTTAGGGGATACGAGCAACCGCGCTCCGGTGGCGTCCCGTTGTGTGGTGGAGTTTCTCGACACCGTGCGGGATCAGCTGTTGGTGATTATGCCGCAGTGAGTTCGGGGATTGCCACCTCCTCGGTTTGAACGTCCAGGAGCTTCATGGAGTGTTCGCTGAAGTAGCGGCGGTCGGCGCCGTCCCATTCGTCGTGTTGCTCGATCAGGACGTGCCCGGCCAGGCGCAGCAGCGCGGCCGGGTTGGGGAAGGTGCCGACGACGTCGGTGCGGCGTTTGATCTCCTTGTTGACCCGCTCCAGCGGGTTCGTGGACCAGATCTGCCGCCAGTGCGCGACCGGGAACCCGGTGAAGGCGAGGAGGTCATCGCGGGCGTCCTCGAGCATGTCCGCGACCTTGGGATGCGAGCGGGCTAGCATCCGGGTGACCTCGCCGAACTGGGCGATCACATGCTCGGTGTCGGGTTGGGCGAAGATCGTGCGGATGATCGAGGCAACCATGGGACCGGCCGTCTTCGGGACGTTGGCGAGGACGTTGCGCATGAAGTGAACGCGGCAGCGCTGCCAGGCCGCGCCGGCGAACACCGTTTGGATGGCGGCGATCAGACCGGTGTGGGCGTCGGAGATCACCAACTTCACCCCACCCAGCCCGCGCGCTTTCAGGGAGCGCAGGAAGCTGGTCCAGAACGGTTGCGACTCCGTCTCGCCGACCTCGAACCCGAGGACCTCCCGGCGCCCGTCGGCGGCGACACCGACCGCGACCACGACCGCTTGGGACACCACCCGGCGGCCGACGCGGGCCTTGCAGTAGGTGGCATCCAGGAACACATACGGGTAGGTCGTGTCCGTCAGCGGCCGGTCGCGGAACGCCGCGACGTCCTCGTCCAGGTTCGCGCAGATCCGGGACACCTCCGATTTGGAGATCCCGGTGCCGGCGCCGAGCGCCTTGACCAGATCATCGACCTTCCGGGTCGAGACCCCGTGAACATAAGCCTCCATCACCACCGCGAACAGCGCTTGATCGACCCGGCGGCGCCGCTCCAACAGCGACGGGAAGAAGGAGCCTTGCCGCAGCTTGGGGATCTTCAACTCCAACTCGCCGGCGGTCGTGGTCAGAGCCCGGGGTCGGGTGCCGTTGCGCTGGGCCACCCGATCGCTGGTGCGTTCGAACGGGGCGGCGCCGATGAACGCGACAGCTTCCGCGTCGATCAATTCTTGGTACAGGGTTTCGGTCGCGACCCTAATCCGGTCGCTGACATCGGTGAGTTTGAGTTCCCCGAGCAGCTCGAGGAGGGCAGACTGGTCAAGAGCCATCGTGCGTTGTGTCCTTCCGTGAGATTCCTAGACAGTTCTCACTGACCATCGCACGATGGCTCACTGCGTCAACGACGTGACACTCAAGCCCAAGAACTACACCACCCCAAGGGACGCCACCCCGCGCTCACTTCGTTCGCGCGCGCCAGCGGCCCGCCAACGAATAGCCAGCGTTTCGAGGTCGCGCCGATGGCGCGGCCACGGTTCGGAGTCGGGGCGACTGCGCACCGTCAACGAAACGCCGCGGAGCAAGGCGGGGCGGACGCGTAGCGCAGACCGTATCGTTGCGCGCCGGGCGAGCGCCAGCGAGCCCGGTTCGGGGGCGTGTCGCTGAACGCATCGCGTGCGGGCCGTGGGCGGGCCGCGCTTCGCGCGGGCGCGGCCGAAGGCCGCCGTGACGGACGCGATCCGGAAGCGGGCCGGTGACGGGACGGGGGCGTCCCGCCGAGCGGAGCGAGGCGGGGTGGCGGCGTCGCGTACTCGTAGCGGGTACTCCGATGATCACCTTCACTTAAGAACCAACCCTCAGTTTCAGCACCTCTGGGGTTACTGCTTCACCCCTTCTTGGGTCTCTTTCAGTTCACCTGCGGGGCCGGCCGACTGGCCGGGGCGTCGGATGTCTGGGAGTGCGGGAGGGAACCTGGTGGGCCGACCACATCTCCGACGGGAGCTCGGAAGGTCTGAGCTTCGGTGTCTCTGGGAAGGGGACCCACCTCATGCCTACGTTCTCGAGCAAGACCGTCGAGTCGGTGCGCCAGACGCGCCGCATGGCGCGATGGGATCCGAACTCACCGTCCTTCGTCATCTTCAGCGCCGTGGTGATCCTCATCACCTTCGCGGGCCTGTTCTGCGTGTCCGCAGAGAGCGGCCTCTGGGTTACGCAGAAGGGTCAGCTGGACCTCGCGCCGGGTCTCGGCTGGTCAGTCATCATCGGCCTCGACGGAGCCCTTGCCGCGAACGCGCTGAGCCTCGCGGTACAACGCAGCCGCGGTCAGCGGGCTGTGCTGCCGAAGGTCATCATGGGCATGTCACTGGCGCTGTCCACCCTGCTGAACGTGATGAGGGCGCTGAGCCTCCACACCGCATCCGGGCCCTCCACCGTGGCGGTGTTGGCGGTCACCTGCATGACGCCGGTGCTGATCCTCGGCGCGATCGAGAGTGTGCTCACCGTCCTGGTCAAGCCGGCCGAGAACGCTGACACCGCCCGCGCGAAGCAGGACCTGGTGGACAAGGGCATCGTCACCTACGACGGCGGGAAGTCCCGCGCCGTCAAGGACGACATGGCCACGATCATCCGCTCCCTGGCCGCGGCCGAGCCGGAGCTCTCACGGGCGGCGATCGCCCGACGCACCGGCGCCTCCCCGACCCAGGTGAAGGCGGCGCTGGACGGACAGCAGAAGCCGGCCCGCGCGGCCGCCCTGGTGGCGCCACTGGACGCCGATGGTGTGCCGGCGGTCCCCGAGTACTGACCGGCGGTTCGCCTGCCTGCTGACGCCCGTCCTGCCGTTCTGGTGGGGCGGGCGTTCTGCTGCGGCAGGGGTGGCTGTTCGCCGACCACATCTCCTTCGGGAGCCAGGACAGACGGCTTCCAGGAGGGAGCGTCTGTGAACGCCAAGTACGAGAAGTCCAGCGCGATCATGGCGGAGGCTCACGTCGACGAGCTGCTGGAAGTACTGGCCGGGCTCGGCAACGGGACCGTCACTATCGACCTGGACGGCCGCACGCTGACCCTGACCGGGGAGCGGATCGTGAACCGGATCGGGCGCGCCACCTTCGCATGCATCACCGGCCCGTGGCGGGACTTCGTCAGCCGCGCCGGCTCCCCCATCCTCACCCCTGAGGAGGCGATCGCGGAGGCCGCCGCGCAGGTCTCCGACCACCTCACAAAGCTCCGCTTCGGGAGGGTGAAGACCACCGGCCAGGGGGTCCTGCGCAACGAGGCCGTCCGCGGCGCCTCGCGTGCCGCCCGGGCGATCGAAGCCCGCGCCAGCGACGTCGCCCTGGGTGCCGGACAGATCCAGAGGATGCAGGCGTTCGTCGCGGCCCGCGTCCTCCCCGCGCTCACCAAGCAGCTGGGCCGCACTCCCACCGATGACGAGCTACTGACCGCCGCGCAGACCGCTTGGGCGGCACAGCCCCAGGCTCAGAAGCGCCGGGCGCTGACCGCCCAGGACCTGCAGCCGCTGCGAACCGCGCGGACGACGAACGTCACGGACCATCCGGTCGACCACGAACGAACAACCCTCGAGGTCCTCCTCGACCGTCAGGCAGCCGCTGACGGCGACCACCGTGTCGCCGACCCCCTCGAGCTGCTGATCGAGCAGGAGGACGCGGCGGAGCGCCGAGAGGCTGCACGCGCCATCCTCGCGGCCCTGGACGACGAGACGCTGCAGATGGCGTTGGACGTGTTCGGCCGCGACGGCGAAGACATGACGCAACCGCCGCTCGCGCGCAAGAGGGTGCGCCGGCGCATGGCCGCACACCGACACCTGTTCGCCGCCGCGTGACTCAGCAAGGGGACAGGCGCTTTCCTCGCCGCATGTGTTCTTGGCATGAGGGAAACCACCGCCAAGGACCAGGCCAACGCCGCCGCCACCAACGAGCTGAAGGACGGGCTCGCCCGGGCCACCACCGCCAGCGAGCAGCGCGAGATCATCCGCGAGCTCAGCGGGATCCTGATCGGCATCGTCCGCGTCTGGAGCAGCAACTTCTACAAGTCTTTCGCCCAGACCATCGAAGCGGACGACCTGAACGGCATCGCTCACGTCGCCGTGTTCACAGAACTGAACGCCCTAGCCGGGAACCCGACCAAGCTGAACAACATCCGCGACCTCCTCGCCCACCTCCACACGGTCGCCTACCGCGAATGCCAGCACGCCTCCAACGAGAACGGGTTCGTCGACCGGCGCGACATGGCCTACATCGTCAAGGCCCGCCGCGAGTTCGAGGCCCGGGGCGTGAGCTACACCAACCACCAGGTCGCCGCGCTAGCCAACAGCTACAACAACGACAACGGCGGCCGCCAGCACCGCCGCACCCTCACTGCTGCTGACGTCCTGGGCATCGACGTTCGGCCCATCGAAGCGCTCGAAGACAACAACCCCTGGCACCCAGTGGCCGCCATCAGCGTCGAGAACGAGGTTCTCGCCCTGGAGCACTCCCGCCGCCTGGCCGCGCAGGCGCTCAACACGCTCACGGAGAACGAGCGGGGGCTGATCCTCTCCGTCCTGGTCGAGGGCCGATCCCGCGTGAAAGTCTGCGGAGAGTTCGGCTACACGACCCGCGAGGTCAGTGGCGTCATCGACGCCCTAGTTTCCCGGATGCGCAGCGCCCTGAACGGTCTCGACCTGCACGACCTCAGCTACGCCGCGTGAGCCGCGCGACACGTCCCAGGCGACCACCGCGTGGCGCCGCACCAGTCACTTGGGCGGCGCGGGCGCGGCGCGACTACGGTTACAGCCATGACCTCCAGATCATCGTTGAACGACGTGGTCGGACCATTCTTCGACCGTGCGGGCCTCCGCGCGTGGTTGGGGTGGACAGAGACACGACTCGAAGAGCTGGTCGCCGGCGCTCATGTGATCCAGCTGACCACCGCTGACGGGACGGAGGTCTTCCCGAGGTATCAGTTCGACGATCGCGGGACTCCTCTACCGCACCTGCCAGAGCTCTGGCCGCTCTTGGCCGGAGCCTACGGGCCGTGGTCAGCGGCAGCCTGGCTGAACGCCCCCGACCCAGACGGCTGCGGCAGAACCGCGGCGGACATCCTTCGCAACGGAGACGACGAGCAGGTCGCCGCAGTCATCCGCGAGGCCCGGCACGACGCCGGCCGGATGCGATTCTGACTGAACTACCAGGACCCGCAGCCAACCGGATACGATGCGGGTGAAGAAGGGGACCGACCATGACGACCGCGTTGACGTTCACCAACGTCGGTGCAGCCTGCGATGCGTTCGCCGCCGGCCGAATCTCCGAGGACGACTTCGTGACCGCCCTGGTCACCCTCCCCCACGTAGAGCAAGCACCCCCACCGGGCGGGTCCTGGTACGACGGGTATGCCGTCGTCCACGGCCCCGTCTACCAGCTCCTACACAAGGCCTACGACGGGGTCATCCCCGCGGATGTCTACCTGCACGCGGTCAACGAGATGCTGGACGCTGGCCATCAAGCGTGACTACCGGGCTCGTCGCACGCTCCTCGCCCGGTCCGCCAACGGTCCGCCCACCGTTGCGCTCTCGAATCGCAACGTGTGGCGTTGACGAGTCGCGCGCGGCGTGAAGCGCCGCTTCTTGCGCGCTCTCCGGATTACTAGACTCGGTGCAAGTGCCGGCGGCCTTTCTCCCCGGATTGCCGCCGCCGGCACCTCACTTGCTGCTCGCACGGTCCGGTGACGATCCGCACGCGTTTCGTGGCACGCAACGGCTGCGCTCCTCGCCCCGGCCCGCCGACGATCCGCCCACCGTCACGCCCTCGGATCGCCAACGGTCCCCGTCTCGCTGGCGCGGCGACTACGCGGCGGGGGCGTTCCGCATGCGGCCGCACCGCCGACGGGATGCCGACGGTACGGAGCCGATCCGGCAACCACTCGGATCGTGGACGGTGCGGAGACCGGTTCGTGGACGGGCTGCAAGCGTGGACGCTGCGATGGCGGGCCGGTGGGCGACCCGGTCGCGGGCCGGCGGCGGGTTGGGCGAGCCGCCAGGCGAGCCCGGCGGGCAGCCGAGAGACGGCGTCCCCGGGAACGCTGGTTGTTGGTTCGCGCGTCTGTGACGGTGGAACGTCGTAGCCTTGCCCGGAGGGAGGTGTGCATGGCTGTCGAATGGTCGCCGAGCCAGCACGTGCGGCCTGTGGAGACAAGGCCCGGAGGAAGGACGCGAGCTGATGGCCGCACCCGCTGACCGCGAGGAGGCGTACACGGCGCTTCGGATCGCGACGAACCGGCTCGTCAGCGCGCTGCTAGACAGCGGAAACGGGGCGGGACTGGTTACCGACATCCGGGTGGCGCGGGCGTTCCAAGCGCGGCTCCCGGTCGGAGACCTGGAGGCCCTGCGCTCCGGCGTGACACAGCTGAATGCCGTAGCAGAACGCGTAGAGAACGGCGAGGTTGTCGATGTGAGCGCGGAACTTGGTTCGCCGGTCCCATTACCCGTCGACGTCGTCGTGGAGTACGACACCATGCGAGAGAGTGCCAGCCGGCTCGCTGGGTGGCTCGTTGCCGACGCCAGTACTGACGAACAGGCGGCCGCGGCCGCCAGGGAGATTTGGGACGCGGTCGGGGCCGTCGACCCGCGTGACGACGACGCCGTCCTGCTCGCACGGGAGCGTTTCGCGAAGCGGCTGCGGGACCTCGACGAGCCCGGCGCCGACGAGGCCATCGAGCAATGGCAGGCCAGCGAGATCGTGGCCGAGGCCGAAGTCCTCATCGACAAGCCCCGCGAGGCGTAGCCTCACCTCAGCAGCTACGGCCGTCCCTCCTTCGTCCGGTGCAACTCCGCCGCCCCGGACGTTCCTACACCTCAGTTCCATCTTCCGCGCATAGATGACTCGGCGGTGGGTGGATCACCGCCAACAAGCTGATACTGGCCACCCCCGGCTTCCGTGGGGGAATCCCCTGGGGTGGCCAGTACGGTGACAGGCAGCGACCAAGGCGAGCCGAACGTCTCGACGTGCTGCTGGGCCCTCAGAAGTCGTCATCGACCGGGGGTTCGGGGGTCCGCGCCACGCGACTCGGGAGCAGGTGCAACCTCTGCTCGAGGAGGCGCCGGGGTATGTCCAACCCGAATCGGCCGTCAACATCCCGCAGGTCTTCTCCGAAGACCGGCTGTCGTAGGACCGTAAGGCATTCGGCGATCGGGCCGAGGGCAACAGTGAGATCCCCCTTTTCGATTTTTCGCAGGGTGCCGACGGAGATGCCTACACGGGCGGCAAGTTCGGCCTGTGTCATCTTGCGCTCGCGGCGAGCCGCGCCGATTTGCAACCCGAGGAGCTCCCCGATCATCTCTGCTCGCTCAGAGTACGAGTGTGGCAATCGAGACACGCAACGATCCTCTCAAAGCTCAGTACACTGCGTTTCCGCACTGCAAGCGTCAGTGTAGCGCGTTGAGCCGACCTATCTCAGGATTCGTGCCCGGCTTCGGCGAGGGCGCGCGTAAGCTTCACCGCGAGTTCTGGCGGCATCTCTCCGCGCACAGCGGTGTTGTAGACGGCTCGGATAGGCCCGTGCGCGAATATCGCCTCGCCACTCCACCAGGCGTCGTCGGGCCACGGGATATGTGGCACGCTCGGCAGCTCGACCAGCTCGGCCTCAAGCTCAGCCTCGGTCAGACCACCTGCGGAGTGCTCTCTGAGTAGGGCGATCGCGGCCTGGTAGCTGGCGGGCTGGTGCTTCAGCCAGAGGTCGGTGCGGTCGGATGGGAACGTCGTGACGAGGAAGTGCAAGTGGTGGGTGAGCTGGCCGGTCCAGTAGGTGGCGATCGTCGAATCGAGGAACTCCATTTTGTCCTCAGCGGGGATGACGATGGCGTCGTAGCCGTGGGAGAGGAGACCGGCGTTCATCACCAGTCGCGCGGTGCGGCGGTTGGCGTCGAAGTAGAACTGCTCGTACGTGGCGAATGCCGCCCACGTGGTCGCCCGCAGGATCGGGTGTTCGAGCGCGAGGATCCGTTCGAGTCCGGCGTCGAGGACAGCCTGAGTGAGTCGCGCGTCGAGCGCGCGGAACTCTTTCCCACCACCAAGCTGGACGCGGGGTCCGTCGTATCGTTCACGCTGGTCGCCACGGAACGCATTCGACTTCAAACCGAAAGGCGCTGCCAGCACGTCGTGGACCTGATCCGATAGCTCCTTCGACGGATCAAGCACCTCCCCTGCCTCCACCCGGGCGATAACAAGGTCACGGGCCCGCTTCATGGCCGCCAGCTGAGCGGCATGCCCGAGCGGGAGCCCCGCCACGTGGCGGCCGGCGAGGAACGCGGCGACGTCGTCGCGGGATACGTCGAAACCCTCGATGGCTGCGTCCCCGTGAAGGTTGTCGAGCTCTGACTCCCGGAAGCGAGCGAGCGCGACCTCCACCCCGACAGGCTCGAAGAACCGGACCGAGTCGGTCAAGTCAACCCAGCCTGGTTCTGGGACGGCTTGTGCGTCCGCCGGCGGCGTTGGGTATTTCCGAAGTCGAGCCGCCCACGCACGCTTCCGGTCTGCTGGAACGTCTTCCCGGCCCACCATCTCTCGGCCCTCCCGTAGTCTGCAGCGTACCGACAGCCGCCGTCACCGCAGGACAGATGCGGCTCTTCGCTGGCTGCGGGCTAGTGCCCCGTACTGGGTGCGCGACGCTGTGGCATACCTCTGTAGTGTTGCCGCGGAGGAAAAGTTGCCTGAAGAACGCGCACGGCCACCGGCTGGTTGGTATCGGACCGCCGATGATCGCCGGACAGAGCGGTGGTTCGACGGAACAGATTTGTCGACGCCGCTCGGATTCTGGACGGTTTCGCCGGGTGAAAAGTGAACGGTTGCGGGCAGTCTAGTTCTCGGTGTCGGCGGTGGTGGTGCGGATGCTGGGGAGGCTGTCGATGCCTCGGCCGCGGAGTCGGTAGCTGGCGCCTTTGAGGGTGAGGACGTCGGCGTGGTGGACGATCCGGTCGATCATCGCAGCGGCGACGGCCTGGTCTCCGAAGACGCCGCCCCAACCGCTGAAGGGCAGGTTCGAGGTCAGGATCAGCGACGCGTGTTCATAGCGGCTGGAGACGAGTTGGAAGAACAGGTTCGCGGCGTCTTGCTCGATCGGGAGGTATCCGACTTCGTCGACGATGATCAGCCCGTATCGACGCAGCCGGGCCAGTTCCTGCGGCAGCCGGCCGGCGCGGTGGGCGTCGGTGAGGCGGGTGACCCAGTCGGTCGCGGTCGCGAACAGGACCCGGTGTCCGTGTCGGGCGGCGACGATCCCGAGCGCGGTCGCGAGGTGTGTTTTCCCGGTTCCGGGAGGGCCGAGAAGGACGACGTTCTGCGCTTCCAGGAGGAACCCGCCGGAGGCCAGTTGAGCGATCTGTTGTCGGGCGGTCGGTTGGGCGTCCCAGTCGAAGTCCTCCAGCGTTTTCCGGGCGGGGAATCCGGCGGCTTTGATCCGCAGCTCTGCTCCGGATGCGTTGCGGGCGGACACTTCGCGTTCCAGGACGGCGGCGAGGTAGTCCTCGAACGACCAGCCGGAGTCCCTGGCCTGGTCCGCGAGTCGGGCCGCGGCATCGGTGATCCGGGGTGCTTTCAACGCGGCGGCGAGATAGGTGATCTGTTTGACCGCCTCGGCCGGTGAGCTCGTTGGGGGCATCAGATAACCTCCCCGGTCAGCCCGAACGCCCGGTCATAGTCGGCCAGGTCCCGGTGCAGATCATCGACCGGCCGAACCGGTCTGGGTTGCTGGAACTGCTTGCGCAGCCGGGCTGCGACTTGAACATGAGCCGGATCGGTGACCGTGGTTCCCCGCGCCCAGAGACGGGCATGGTCAGCGACGAGACGGCCGCCGGCGCGCACTCGCACCCGTTCCAGGTCGGCGCTGACATCGACCAGGCGGCCGATCACGGACGGGTCGACGGAGTAGTCAGTGGTGTCCAACCGGACGTAATAGTCCCGACCGAGACGGACCTGGTTGCGCCAGCCCAGATGCAGCGGGATCGGCGGCAATGGCAGCATGGCCGCCTGATCCGCCGCCAGCCTCGAGATCGGTGACGCGTTCGTGGTCCGCACCACCCTGGCATTAGCTCGTGTCAGCCAGTCGGCGAACTGGGTATTGAAGTCCGCCGGGGAGGCGAAGCTGCGCCCGGGCATGAAGGAGGTCTCGAACCATCGGTTGCGGCGCTCGACGATGCCTTTGGACTCCGGGTCTCGCGGCGGCAGCAACACCAGCCTGGTCGCCAGAGTCCCCATGAACGCGCTCACCCCTTCCGCGCGCCGGGGTCCGCGGCCGATGCCGGGCTCGTTGTCCCAGATCAGTCGACGCGGGACCGCGCCCAGCTGCTGGATCAACTCCCACGACCCCAACAGCAGGTCCTCCGTCTTCCGGGTCGGGATCATCCGCCCGGTGACGAACCTCGAGAATGCGGCCGTGATCACCAACACCGGCAACAAGCACGCTGTCCCGTCCTCGAGCGGGATCTTCTTCGGCGGGAACCACAGATCGCACTGGGCGGCATCGCCTGGCTCCCAGACCAGCCGGTCGGCCGGATCGATCCGACGATGCTCCGGCCGCAGCCGCTTCACGTTCTGACGGAACCACGACATCGATCCCGGCCACTCCACCCGTTCCGCGATCACCGTCGCCGGCAGCTCCGGATCCTCCGCCAGCAACGCCCGCACCCGGGCCTGGAACGGATCGAACGAGGTCGGCGCAGCCCTGCGCTGATACGTCGGCGGCGAATCAGAACCCACCGCCTTCCACACCGTCGTGCGCGAGATCCCTAACCGGTCGGCTATCCGGGCCTTCGGAACACCCTCCGCAGCGAGCCTCCTGATCAGCGCCCAATCCTCCAAAGTGATCACTCTCCAATCGTTGAGTGTTCACTTTTCAAGCGTCGATACCGTTCAGAATTCGAGCGTCGTCAACAAGATTTTACGGACCTCGAACGTGCAATAAGACCGGGCTGGTCACGCAAGACCCTCTGGCTACTCATCGGAGGTTGCGCAGCGGCAGCACTTGTCATCGCAGCGATCCCGTTTGGTGTAACAGCCCTAGCGTCCGCGCCGGTATCTGCCACCACAAAGCGGGCAGCCCCAGCTGTACCATCCGTCGCCCCATCACCCGCAGCTTCCGTCTTGGCGCTTCCCTCCGGAAGCGCCACACCCACCGAAAATTCAAGCGCTGACGCGATCGTGTCTGACAGCGAGTCAGGCGCAGGTGATGGTGCCCCCGGAACTCCGCCCCCGCTCTTCGTCGAAGTCAGCAACGGCAACTGCTACAACCCGCAGGCATTCTGCGAGCTGTCCTTCAAGGTGACGAACACCACGGCGGCACGTTTCACCGCCACCGGCGAGCAGCTCGGCGTCGTCGGAGACAACGGGCAGACCTACATCGCAGGGTCGACGCGACCCGCCAGTTGCGACATCGCCCTGAACCCCAACTACTACACGAACTGCTACGGAGAATTCCACATCCCGTCCGGAGTAACGATCGACAGCGCCTTCATCAGCACCGATGCCACGCAGGCCCATGCTGACGGCGGGGGCAGCGCAAGCTACCGAATCCCATAGGGCACCCAGTTGGACCGTAAGTGCTTCACCCTTTTTGCTCGGAGCGGAGACGCCGGCAGCCGGCCGCCGCTATTTGTTCGAATTGAGGCTCATGCCACGTAAGTCGATCGCGGACCGTCTGCAGGCCGGGTTCGAGGTGGTGCCTTTGGAGAACGCGGAGACGCAGGCGCGTCGGGCGGCGTTTGAGGCACGACCGGGGGTGCGTCGGCTGCGGAAGTGGACGGCCATCATCTTGGCCGTATTCCTCGTGCTGCTTGGGATCTGGCTCGCCGTGGTCGGGATCGTGTGGAACAACTGGTGGAACACGAAGACCAGCTTGGTCTGCACCATCGACGACATGGACCACTACGGGGTCTACGGGAAGGTCGGCTACGACCACACGGTCTACGACGTGTACACGACCACCTGTGGTGACCTGGAAGTCACCCAGGGCGCTGGGAAGAACGACCGGGAGGCGATCGCGTTCGCGAAGTCGTTGCAGATCGGGTCCACCTACGAGATGGACGTCCGCGGTTGGGACGGGTGGATGGGTGAATCCCGCGCGATCGCGGGCGCACGGCTGATCGGCGGTGGGCAGTGAGCGGGCCAGCGGGCTTCCCGCTTCTGAACATTGTCTGGCTGGTTTTGGTGATGACGGCGATCCTCGTCTTCCGGCGACGCCTGGTGGCGTTCCTTCTCCGAAGGGCAGAGCCGCGCGAGGATGAAGCGGCTCAGCGGCGGGACATGACCGTTGGCGTCACGCTGGTCGCTGTGTTCGGCTACCTGCTCTGCTCGATCGTGACGGTGGCCGCGTTGGTGCCGGATCCCGCGCGGGCGTGGGCTTTCGGTCTTGGCGTGCCGGTCATCGTCGTCGTCAACCTCGTCTACTGGGTGCGGCTCTCCCGGGCCGGGCTCTCGGTCACGCGGTGGCTGCGACGATGACCGACGTGACGGCGAAGCGCGTCCACTGGTACCGTCGCAGCCCACCACCCGGCCTTCCCCGGTTCCCGAAGGTCGTCTGGTGGGCTGGCCACGCCCAGCTGTTCATCGGGGTCGCGGCGGCCGTCGTCGGCTTGGTCCTGCTGTTCGGGGGTGACGGGCCCTGGCAATGGGGTCTGCTCCTAGTCTCGACGGCGTTGCCGTTCGCCACCTCCGGGATGATGCTCCGCGCGCAAGGCCTTCGCCAGGCGACGCTCACGAGTCGGTCCTGGGCGGTACGGATCGCCGAGCTCGCGGCGGTGGTGCTCGGTGTCGCGGTGCTGTCGATCGTGTTCGTGATCGTCGACGTGTGGGTGCTGTTCTTTGCGTTCGGGTGGATCCTGAACTACGCGATGCACTAGGGCGTGGGGCCTCGCGCTCAGCGATGCCATCCGTAGCCATTCGACCGGGAGCGCTTTTCCCCTTGTCAACCAACCACGCCGCTCGCTGACGGGCGGCGACACGGCGCGCCACGTCTCGCCATCACTCCGTCCGGGGCCGGCTCGTCTGGCGCGGCGGTGGCGTCTCGCCGGCCTTTTCGCCCCGCAGGACGAAGAATGCTGCGCTTGTCCGGACCATTCGGTACTTTTGCAGCGTGAGTCTGATCGACGCCATGCGCAAGGTCTCCGACATCTGCGGCACACAGTACGGGATGACGACGGTGCGGCAGGCCGCGGCAGCCGGTGTCTCCCGGCAGCAGCTGGCGCGTCTTGTCGAAGCGGGTTTGCTCGAGAGGGAGACGCATGGCGTTTATCGCGCAATTGCCTCCGCGGGTGACGACTTGGATTGGCTCAGGGCGGTCTATCTCTCTATCGACCCCGGGGTTCTCGCCGGCGAGCGGCTGGCGGAGCGTGAGCGGGGCGGCGTAGTTTTCTCACACGCCGCCGCGGCAGCCATCCACGGGATCGGCGATCTCCGGGTCGACGTGGTGGACCTCACCGCGCCCGTGCGTCGACAGGGAGGTAGTCGCGACGTCCGTTGGCATCGTCGCCAGCTACCCAGTGATGCTGTCCAGATCTGGAGGGGATTACCTGTCACGTCGCCCACGGTTACGGTCGCGGACTTGCTCAACTCGTATGTGGATTTCAGCCTGGCGGCCCAAGTCCTCCGCGACGGCATCAGCGAAATCGACATATCTCAGCTGGCGACGCTCGTCCGCCCGTCCGTCGCCCGAAACTCCGGCACGCGGCACCCTGTCGAACTCGTCGAGAAGCTGGCAGCGCTAGCCGGGGTCGGCTGAGATGGTTGAGTCGTAGTCGCGGTGCTTGGCCAGGGTCCCGCCATTCGACAAGCTACGAGCTGTCTCGAATTTGGACGCTGCCGGGCCCTCTGCCTGATCTACTGGCATTTGGACGGCGGGGTAAGACCATCTATTCCGGGAACGTCGTTAGAAAATCCGTGGCAAAGTCGTCCGGATAGCCAACCTCCAAGGCCGACAGATTCACAGTGTAGGCCTTCGTGTTAGACCCGTCCGTAATCGCAACGGTCACCAAACGCCCTTCGCGAGTGATGCGTTGGTACGCCAGTTCGCGACCCATATGCAACAGGGGCTCTGTGTATGCGGACAGGTCGTAAAGTAGTTCCGCCCAGGCGTCGCCAAACGCTTCGTCAGCGCGTTCGGGGGGTGCCACCGCTATGCGAACTTTGAAATCGCGGAAAAGTCCGCTCGGATCCATATCGACCCGGAGCACTACCTCTTCTCCGTCCGCTACCAGCTCATAGACGTGCTGCGCAAAACTCACTCCGTCAAATTCCTTGAGTGTCATCACGATGACCGAGGTGACGTTGGCGAGTTGGTCGGCGATTTCATTCACTTGCTTTGTTCACCCAATCCGGGCATCTGACCATCCCTTCACAGAAGGAAGTGACCACGCCCATTGTTTACCGTCGGGGGTATTGGTCCGGAGGATGACTCATCCGGCTCTGGGCGCACCAGAGCGCTCAGCGCAGCCGGACGCGCGCTTTCCTTCCTCTCCCTCGGTAGTCGCGCCAACTGACCCGCGCGAACGCGTCGATCGGATACCACGCGCCGGCAACAGTGTCGGCCGCCACGGGCTGATATGAGCTGCCGACCTGGTGTATCTGCAGTCGAGGATCGCCGCGAGTCTCCGTCCCGGGGACCGGACGCGACTGCCCGTGGTCGATGGGCGCGTTGATCGTGAAATCCGTGTGGGTCGCCTCGTGACCGTCACGGGCAGAGTAGATGAGGCGCACGGTGATGTCGGAGGCGATTGAGCCGCCAGTGTTGTGCAGCGTCCACGGCTGTGGGATGTAGCTCCGTCCAGCTGCTGGATATTCAAACATCCACCGGGCCTTAGTCGGCCGGTTGCGCACCAAGTGCGCCGTGATCGCTTGCCATCCCGTCAAGCCGGCTGCCACCACGGCCACGACGAGCGCGATGATCGAGACGATGACGGCGGCAAGATCGGCTTGAGACTGGGACACTTCTCCCCCTCTTGTTTGTGAACCGCCCGGTAGCACGCTCTAGTTGCTCGGGAGGTAGGTGTCCCCAACCTTGTACTCGTCGTACACCTTGTGACTCACCTCGATCGTGTTCGCATGACGGCCATCGAGGATGTCGAACTGGTAGTCACCGCCGGCAACATGCTTGGCCGTGATCGTCGGACCAGACTGGACAGATTGCGTCGGCTGATGAGTGACCACTCCGAACACGACGGCTGCCCCGTAGACACAACCAACTACACCACCCAGAATCCAGGTGAGATTCCACCTGCTCCAACGCCGCTTCGCCGGCGACTCTGCATTGACCATCAAGCTGCCCGCCTGCTGAGACGGTGAACTCGACATCCCGCCGGTTGGCAATCACCAGCGTCCGGCGGGCTCCACGCAACGGTGCCGGCCAGGCAGCTGCCCAAAGCCGACAACAGCATGTCCTCTCGAATCCGGTCGCTCGACTGGGGCGTGTTTGGCATTGGCATCGGTCCTCACCATCTCCGGATCATGAGCTGCACGGCCCGCGACCTGCGGGTCGGTGCGCACCAAAGCGGTCGCCGACGTACGCCCACGGAGCACCAGTCAAGTTCCAGTACAAGACAGCTGAAAGCCCATCGGACCGCCCACCGTGTTCACGCTCGGGGTGGAGACCTGAGTAGACACGTTGCCGTTGCATTACCGTGCTGGCCTGTCCACCCACAAGGCTCCTGGGATGGCTATGTGAAAAAACCGGTTCTGGTCCACCTCGACAATCACGAACCCGAACAAGCGCCTCATAGGCTTCAACCGGCCCCAGTCGTACCGCCATTCGCCCGCCGGCGTGCGAATCCAATACTCATCTACCGTCGCTCCAGAAGTCACAGTGTCCCCCACACGCCAACTCTCTGCCTGCGATTTCGCTGCAGTGAACGTCGCTCTCACTGGTGACCAGATCGACCAGACCCCGACTGCAGCAATCACCAGGCTCACGGGACGCGGTAAGAGCTCACCGACAACCAGCGCCACCACGCTCCCCAACAAGATGAGGACCGACAACGCAAACATGGTTCCTGCGACGGGTCGAGACAGAATTTCGTAGCACATTCGAACCGCTGACTGTCTCAGCGTAAATCCGCGCCGAATGACCAAGACCGGGTCGCCACCAGGCGTTGCTCTAAGAGACTGCGACACTCTGCGACCTACTCATCGGGTCCATCTTCCCACCCGTTCCTAGGGTCAGATGGGTCAGGCACCGCTGGCGGCTTTATCGGTTCCTGATGCTCAATGTGGGACAAGATGTTGATCCCCGAAACATAGACCCGACGCGCTAACGCCGCGGCCGCTGGCCGGCAGCGATCCGAGCGTCACGCCATCGCGCCGCAGACGCCGCATCAGACGAGCCGGTGGCCCGCGAGGAGGCGCCAGCCGACGAGCTTAGTTGGTCCGGCCGAGCAAGATGGAGCAGCCGCCGGCCCAAAGTCGCGCGCAGCCAGAGCCTCCGGATACGATCCGATTAGAGGAGGCGTGATGGTAGCGAAGCCGCGTGTCCACGAGATCGCCTTCGAGCTCGGTGTGGACTCGAAGGTCGCGTTGGCGACCCTCAAGGAGATGGGCGAGTTCGTGAAGGGTCCGTCGAGCTCGATCCAACCGCCAGTTGCGCGGAAACTCCGCGCCCGGTTGGAGGCGATGGGGTACGACGGGACGAGCCGGATCGGTCTCGGCAGCAGCGCGTCCCGTGGCGCCGAGCTCACGGCGCGCTTGCCGGCCTCGCTACCTGAGCTCGCGGATCTGTTCCGCGCTCGCGCGATCGGGCATCAGCCAGTCCGAGCGCTCCTGCGGGTGGCAGCGGAGTCGGAGAACCTCTTCTACGTTCCGTCGTCCGGCGCCTCTGCGATCGAGCACGGCAGCCGAGTCGCGGCGACACTCGATCTGGACGAGCTGCCTGCGCCGGTCGGTTTGGCGGTCATCTGCGGAGCTCCCGGTCGCCGGTATCCACCGCAGTGGCTGCTGTGGTGGGAGGCAACCGAGCAGTCACTGGCGGTCGCTCGTGCACAGTTGGAGATGCATGAGGACTCGGGTGAAACGAACGAGCCGCAGCTCCGGTTCGACCCGGTCGTGCGAGACGACCTCCGGTCCGACAACGGCTCGTTCCAGATCGGCGCCGCCCCGGCCGCACAGCTTCTTGCTGGCCTCGTGGCCGCGATCCCCGTTGAGCCGCCTAGGGGCGGCGCGGCAGGCACACGGAGGCGGAACTCGCCAGCGGAGCCGAAGGTCGAAGACGACACCCAGATCGTCTACCTGCGGCGTGCCGCCACATCCTCGGGGCGGCCGGAGTCTTCGGCCGATGCGGTCCGTCGGCAGACCCAGTGGACGGTCCGCGGGCACTGGCGCAACCAGTGGTACCCGTCAGAGGACGACCACCGCCGGATCTGGATCGATCAGCACACCGCCGGTGCCGCCGACGGCCCGACAGTCAGCCGTCGCAAAGTATTCGTGATCCGTCCTCGCGCTGAGGTCTGAGTGCGTTGTTCAGAGCCCGAGGACGTTTCCTGTTGAGCGGTCCAGTGCGCGGCCGCTGACGTACCCCAGGGTGGTCGACGGATTCGTGTGCCGACCCTGAGCCATGAGTTCTTCCAGTGACGCACCGGCTTCGGCCGCGACGGTGAGGTGCCCGCGCCGGCCGGAGTGTGAGGAGAGCCGCGGCGCGGTGAGGCCGGCGGCGTCGCAGCGGTTGTGGAAGATCTGATTTACGCTCTCGCCGGAGAGGGGTGTGTCGCCCTGGCGGTCGCTGCCCTTGTAGAAGCGGACGAAAACGGGGGTATCCGGCATCAGTGCGCCGGACGCTGTGGTGCGGTCCGCGAGCCACCGTTCGAGGATCGCTACGGGATCGGTCATCTGCCCGGAGACGACGGGCACGTCTTGCCCTCGGCCGAACGGGTCGCCTTTCGACGTGGGTAAGTGGAGAATCAGCCCTCGGCCGGGATAGGTGGTGATCTGTCCATAGCGCAGGCCGGCGGCTTCGCTCCGGCGAAGTGCCCCCGCGAACAGCAGAACGATCAGCGCGGCGTCTCGGTGCCCCCGGGGTGTGTCCTCGATCGCCCCGAGGATCTGTCGGAGCTCCTCGGTGCGAAGCGGATGAGCCTTCTGTACCTGCCGGCCGGCGAGTTTACGCCGGACGCCGGCAGCAGCGAGTCGCACGGTGGGGTCGTCGGTTGGCGACGGGGTGATCCGCTGCTCTCGCGCGTAGGTAGAAACCGCAGCGAGTACGAGCGAGATCGACGACTGGGAGACTCCAACAGTGCGGCGAGTGTTCGGGTCGGTGCGTCGGCGTAGAGCGCCCAGGTAGGCTGCGAGGGTTCCGGGCGCCAGCCAGTCCAGGCCTTCCGTCTCCGCCCAGGCGCGCAGACTGTTCAGAGCTGACCGGTAGGCGCGGCGGGTTGCTGGTGCCAGGGAGGCGTCGACGTCCTCGGCGATGTGTTCTTGATGCGCGCGCAGGCGCTCGAAGCGCTCGAGCTCATCCGACGGTTCCGGGCTGGGTAGGAGGGTCATACCGGAGCTATGCGCGGAGTTCACTTTCCACTTGCGTTATGTGACGTTAACGCATGTTGGCGAACCTCACCGGTATTCTCGGCGCGCCTCACGCCCGAGCACGGCGGCCGTCGATGAATGCCTCGATCTGCCGCAGATGGCCGGGCAGAAGACCGGACGAAGCGTGAGGAGCGATGAGCAACCGATCGCGCGAGGAGTCTGCGGCCCAAGCAGGGTCGAGAGCGGTCAGCGGGTGAAGTTGGTCGTCGATCCAAACGACCCCGACGTGCTTGGGCAGTCCCGCTTCGACTTTGCGGACTGCGTCCAGCTTCCACCGGGCCAGGCCGCCGGCCGCAGGTTGGCCGGCCAGGATAAATCCGCCGTTCAGGCTGTCATCCGGCAGCCTCTGCAGGAGCTGATCCAGCTCGCGTGGCCGCGCGCCCCACGATGACGACCAACAAAATTCGACGCCATCCTGGTAGAGGATGTCGCTGAGTTCCACAACACGCTCGACGATGTCCAGGTCGTAGACGCGGCCGGCGTCGTCCTCGAGTTGCCGGTGCTTCACCCCAGCCCGGGGCGGCTGGCGCAGCACGACACCGTCAATATCCAGCACGACGAGGACATCGAGGCGGGAGAGCTCTTCCGCGCTCGGACGTGGTCGCACGTAAGTCAGTGACCAAGGTTCCGGAAGGCCAGCCGGCGGCGGGTCCCCAAGAACCGCCGCCAAGTTCCGGGGAGGGCTCGGGTAACGAAGCGACGAGATTACGTCGTGAACGCGCGCCGTAGCGACGGCCACGGCATGCCACTCCTCCGGTACCGCAACGACATAGTCACGCACGGCAGTGATCTCATCGTCGGCGTTCGGGCGGCCGCTGTCACGGATCCGCTCGATCGCCGTATCCGCAGCGGCGCGCAGCCGGGCTGCGGCAGCTCGAACGTCATCCTCTGTGCGCGTCGTGAGGCTCACAATTCGGGCTCCTCCGCCAGCTCGTATTTCCTGTGGATCTCCGCGGACGCTTCCTCCAACGTGATCTCTTCGGTGAGTATTCGACGCGCGCGATCGATTGCATCCGGATTGGGGCTGTGGCAGGCCAGCTCCGCGGATCTCTCTATCTCCGACACGCGGGCCTCCAGTGCATCGCCCTCAAGCCACCGCTTTCGCTCAGCCATCAGAGGGCCGGTCCCCGAGGAAGACGCTGACGTCGACGTCGGAGTTTGTGCGCAGCTCGGCGAGGAGTTGCTCCAGCCGGAGCGCGGCGGCGCGCATCGCCTCGGGGTCGTCCCGCGGAATGCTGCGCTGCCAGGCGTGTGTCGCAGCCGTTAGCTGTAACGCTTCTTCCGGGCTGATGCGGCCGGCGGCGGCGTGTTCTTCGAAGGAGCCACAGAGATCGCCCCAGGCGTCGAGGAGGACATCCAGGTCGACCGGGATCGACTCTGGTTCCGCGGTCATGACCACGCGCTCAAGGCTCATCAGCGGCCCTCGCTGAGGAACGCGGCGACGTCGACGTCACCCTCATGGAGAGCCGCGAGAAGTGCTCGCATCCTTCCCTCCGCGGTCTCGATGGGGGCTGCCTCGTGCCGCGGGAGGGCATCATTGACCGTCGACTGGTAGTAGGTGTGTGCGGCGACGACATCGTGGACGAACACACGACGGCCCTCGTCACTGTCGACATCGCGTCGTTCGCGGAGGGCCAGTGTCACCTCCCCGAACAGGTCGAGGAGCCTGTCGGCCGCGGCGGCAGCGGCAGGCCGTGCGTCAAGCGTGCTCATCGGGTCCTCTGTTCTGCAGCTGGCGGTCTCCTTGAGATCGTACCCACTACCTATGCGCGGAAGCAGAGGCCAGGTGCAAACGGAAGCGGGCCGCCTCCGTGGAGGAGGCGGCCCGTTTCGGTTTGGTGCTTAGTGGGCCACGCCGTTGATGGTGGTGTGGCCGAGTGTGACGTCATAGGCGTAGGAGCCGGACGCGAATCCGGGCAGACCCTGGGACGTCAGGTCCGTGAGACCGCCGTCGAGGTGGGGGCCCGAGATGGTAGTGAGGTCTCCACCGCTGAGCACGATCTTGGACGGGTTGTTGGACTGGCAGTGACCGCCGGCGCCGATCGCGGGTCCAGAGTTGCCGTCCGCCTCGAATGCGGTTTCGGCGGTGATGATGCCCCCGCTGATCGTCAGCGGGACCAGGTCGGGGTGGTCGTCTGGGGTCGCGCCGACGCAGATCGCCGGTGCTCCGTTGGAGCCCCAGCCGTCGCTCTGCTTCACGAGCGGGTGCACGTGACCACCGCTGAACGTGACCGTCCCGTTCTGCCCGAGCTGGATGGCGGACATCCACCAGTACGAAATTGCCGAGACGTCGCCGCCGCTGAAGATGACGTCGACGCCCTCGCTGAGCGTGCCGCCGATCTGTGCCTCGTTAGGCATGTTGCCGGTGTCGTCCGGGTTCTGCAGCGTGACCTTGACGGTTGCGCCTGCGTACTCGAAGACAGCGCCTTGGTGTGGTGCGACAGCGGAACCATCGCTGCTCGGCCGTTCGACACCGATGCCGACGCCCATGCCGTTCGTGGTCACGTTGATGGTGCCCGACTGGAAGATGAACTTCCCTGCGTCGTCTGACGCGACAGCTCCGATACCCGCGGCGGTGTACGCAGTGTTGAAGTCGGAGTTGTCGACGTTCAGGACGCCGCCCGGCGCGGAGGAGATGAAGGTGACAACACCACCCTTGGTAGCCTCGACGGCCGGGTGATCCTGATTTGTCGCTGTATCGGAGTAGCCCGAGAGGGTGATTGTGTGGCCGGCGCTGTCGAGGGAGACCTGGTGCGAGGTGGTGAGGTAGTCGCCACCCGGGGTGACCGTGATGTCGTTGGCCGCGCGAACGATGGTCCCGTCGGCACTGTTGGCGAACGCGTCCGAGAGTTCGCCGGCGTCGTGGACCATCACGACAGGCGCGGCAGGCAATGGGGCGAGCGTGGAAAGGTCCGCGCAGCTGGACATGTCACCGGCCGTCAGCGGCTTCGCCACCGCCATCGACGAGTCGATCCAGAACACGTTTCCAGCGTCAGACCGGATCGCGGCGACCCAGCACTGGCCAGAGTTGCCAGTTGTAACGGACAGCTCCACCTTCTTCGTGAGCAGGTTCGCGGCGGTGAGGGCATTGCCGTCGCCGTAGGTGAGGTCGGAGGCCTGCACCCGGTAGGCAGCCTCAGCAGTCTTGACCGAATTCAGGCTCTGGACCGCCGCTTGGTCCTGCGACCACGGGATGACTCCGAACAGCGATGCGGCGATGACCCCGGCAACGATCCCGAGGACGAGGATGCCGACCATGATCGAGGCGAGGTCGACGACGCCGTTCTCGGCGCGCAGGCGGGCTTTCTGGTTGCGGAGCCGCGCCCGGATGTCTCGGGCAAGGCGGTCGAGAAACTGCATGGTGGTCTCCTTCAGCTAGCGGAGGACGCTTTGTCCCCCGCGCTGAAGATGTGGTCGGCGCCCGGCCAGGGGTCCCGCAGCCGCAGCAGGCTCCAGGGCCGGGAAATCCACTTCGTCACCTGTACGGCGGCGGTGCGGGTGCTGGCCGCGGCCGCGGCCCAGTGCGCTATCTCAAGACGCGTCACATGTCCCCCGAACTGGGGGAGGCGATACCCCTCCAAACCCCAGGCAAACCGCTGCCTCCGCGCATAGCAGATAGTGAGCGGCAGTGATCTCCGATGATCGCTTCCGTTCAGAGCATCGTGCTCAACGGTCGCCTCGCCCGCCTCGGGGGCGACCGACGCAGGCGGGAGAAAGAGCAACATGGGCGACAAGACAGCCAAGAAGACCCTGCGGGTCGATCGGCTCTGGACGATGGAGGACATCGCCGATTACCTGCAGGTCGCGATCGGCACCGTCCGAAACATGTCCTCGCGCGGCCAGCTGCCCGCGCCCGTGAACAACATCGGACGCTCGCGCCGGTGGCGACCAAACGACGTCATCGCCTTCTTCGGCCCGAGGCGGGGCAACCGATGACCGGTCGGCCGCGCACGTCGCTGGGTGCGTGGGGCAAGCTCACGTACGAGACCCTCGCCGACGGTCGGGTCCGCGTGAGCGGTGCCTACCGCGACCAGTGGGGAACTACCCACCGGATCCAGCGGACGGCAGCCTCTCGTGCGGCGGCAGACAAAGTGCGCCTCGCTGCGGCCCAGAAGATCAGCGCACGTCGGTCCGGCGGCAACACATCGATGCTGAAAAGCGAATCCACGATTCGTGAACTCGCAGAGCTGGTGCTCGCAGAATACGATGGACGCACTGACCTGGCGACACAGACACTGAGCCGGTACCGGGCATCAATTCGCAACCACATCATCCCGGCTCTCGGCGCTTTGCGCTTAGACGAGGTCGACGGTCACCTGCTCGGAGAATTCCTGACGGAGCTCAACTCGCAGCACCCGAGTGAAGCCCGAAGCTGCCGCACAATCATCCGCGCCATGCACACGAAAGGAGGCCGTGCGATTCACGACAATTGGGCGTCCGGCCTCCCGAAGCGGCTCAGCCGTCGTCGCGGAGACGTACGCGCACTCACCGCGGCGTCGGTGAACACGCTGTTCGAGATGCTGGAGCGCGACCGCCAGCGACCGCGCAGCGGCCCCACGTCCCGCCGAGCACACGACGTGCTCGAAGACGTGCTGACGGTCCAACTCGGCACCGGCCTCAGAGTGAGCGAGGTCGCAGCCTTCCGTGCTGAAGACGTCGTCCTCCACGATGACGGCCGCGTCCAGGTAAGGGTCCACAGCGCAGTCGTCTATCTAGCGGCGAGGGGGAAAAAGACTTCAATGCCCGGGCGCAAGCGGGCGGTCTACGAGAAGCCCGGTCGATACATCGTCCAAGAGCACAACAAGACGCACCAGATACGCCTGGTGTGGGCTGACGAATGGGCAGCCCGCGTCCTCATGCGACGTGTCACTGCCGTCGAGAGTGGACTCCTGTTCACCACCGACACAGGCACCCCTCTCAACCTCAACAACGTGCGGCGCACCCTCCGCGACGTCATCGAGGGCACCGACTTCGAAGGTTGGCTTTCCACCCACACGATGCGCAGAACGGTTGGCAACGCCGTCGCACTGGCACAGGGCGAAGATGCAGCTGCAGCGGTGCTCGGGCACGCCTCGGTCGCTACAACCCGGGAGTCATACATCGAGAGGGTCCAGCTCGCGCCAGACGTAACGAGCGTCACCAGCAAGCTCCGCTGACGCCAGAACGTCCGAACGCCCCCGCCGACTCAAGGCGGGGGCGTTTCTGCTGTATCCGACGGTCTCAAAGCTGCAGAAAAGTCGTAGAAAACTGGAGCGATATGGAGTGACTTGCGGTGACGACCAGTGACTCCGCTAGTGGTCGACACGCCGAAGCCGAGCCTGCGCAAAGCCGCATGAAACCGCCGGTCAACTACGAAAAAGGCCCGGATCTCCGGGCCTTCTTCACGTCACTTCCTGCTGGGGTACCTGGACTCGAACCAAGAACAACTGAACCAGAATCAGCCGTGTTGCCAATTACACCATACCCCAAGGGCTTCGGACTGCGGTCCGGGCACGAGATACAACAATAGCCTATGCTCCTCCGCTTCCACAAAACGCGGGAGGGCCGGGCGAGCCGTCGCCCGGCCCCGCCGTTCGGGCCGCGACGGCGAATCGGACCTGGAGGCCTTCGCCGCCATGCTGGAGCGCTACAAAGCCGCCCCCGACGAGTGAATCGAGCGCACGCGATTCGTGACGAATGTCGCGAATGGCGCGCCGAAACACGCGATTCGTGACGAATGTCGCACGCGGCTAGAGGACGGCGCCCTCATCGACGGCGATCCCGATCAGGTCGCGGTTCACGGCGGCGGCCACGACGGCGCCCGACCCCGCCGCCACGATGAGCTGCTGCGGACCCGGCGCGGTGGTCTCCCCCGCCGCGTACACCCCCGGCAGCGACGTGCGGCCGTGCACGTCCGTCACGAGATACCCGTCGCTGTCGCGGTCGAGGTCGAGTGCGTCCGCGAACGCCAGCGCGGGAGTCCACACCGGCCGAACGAACCCGCCCGCGCGCGGCACCACGGTCCCGTCGGCGAGCCGGACGCCGGTCATGACGCCCTTCTCCCCGACGACGTCCTCGATCGGACGCCGCTCGACGCCCACGCCGAGTCGCGCGAGCGAGCGCTCCTCGTCGGCACCGATCGGCGCGACGCCGTTGGTGAAGACGATCAGGTCGTCCGTCCACTGCGTGAGCAGCAGCGCCCGCTCGGCCAGGTCCGCCGTCTCCCCGATCAGGGCGAGCGGTTCGCCGGCCTTCTCGAAGCCGTCGCACTCGAGGCAACTGTGGAGCTGGGTGCCGTAGAAGGCGCGCAAGCTCGGCAGGGCGGGCATCGTCTCGGTCACGCCGGTCGCGATCACGACGGTCTGCGACACGGCGTCCACGTCGGCGCCGCCGCGCACGCCCGTTCCCCGCACGCGGAACCCGTCCGCGTCCACGGTCACCGAGCCCACCTGCGCGAACACGATGTCCGCCTCGTCGTAGCCGGAGACCTCCTCGCGGCCGAGGCGGCGCAGCTCTGCGGGCGGCACACCGTCGCGGCTGAGGAAGCCGTGCGCCTGCAGCGTCGCAGCGTGCCGCGGCCGGTTGCCGTCCACAACGAGCACCCGCCGGCGGGCGCGCGCCAGATTCAGCGCGGCGCTGAGGCCGGCCGGGCCGCCCCCGACGACGATGACTTCAGCGCTGACCCCCACGGCGGGACCTAGTTCAGGCTCGCCGACAGCGCGCCCAGCCGGGCGAGCGACTCGGCCTTGCCGAGGATCTCCATCGACTCGAACAGCGGAGGCGACACCCGGCGGCCCGAGACGGCCACACGCAGCGGTCCGAAGGCGACGCGCGGCTTGAGCCCGAGGGCCTCCACCAGGGCGTCCCGCAGTGCGCCCTCGATCGCGTCGTGCGTCCACTCCGACTCCGGCAGCACCTCGAGCGCGCCGAACGACGCGGCGAGCACCTCGCCCGCGTTGTCGGGCAGCGAAGCGCGGGCGTCGTCCTCGATCGTCAGCGACTCGGCGTCCGTGAACAGGAACCCGAGCATCCCCGGCGTCTCGCCGAGGAGCTGCACACGCTCCTGAACGAGCGGCGCGGCCTCCGCCAGCACCGCGCGCTGGGCGTCCGTCAGCGGCTCGGTCAGCACACCGGCGGCGACCAGGTACGGGATGGTGCGCTCGGCGAAGTCCCCGACCTCCAGCAGCCGGATGTGGTCGCCGTTGATCGACTCGGCCTTCTTCTGGTCGAAGCGGGCCGGGTTCGGGTTCACGTCGGCGACATCGAACGCGGCGACCAGCTCGTCGACCGAGAACACGTCGCGGTCGTGCGTGAGCGACCAGCCGAGGAGCGCCAGATAGTTGACCAGCCCCTCCGGGACGAACCCGCGGTCGCGGTGGTGGAAGAGGTTCGACTCCGGGTCGCGCTTGGAGAGCTTCTTGTTGCTCTCGCCCATCACGTACGGGAGGTGGCCGAACCGCGGCACGAAGGTCGTCACGCCGGCGTCGATGAGCGCGTGGTACAGCGCGATCTGACGCGGGGTCGACGACAGCAGGTCCTCGCCGCGGAGCACATGCGTCACGCCCATGAGGGCGTCGTCCACGGGGTTCACGAACGTGTACAGCGGGTGGCCGTTCGGGCGCACGACGACGAAGTCGCTGAACGATCCGGCCGGGAAGGTGATCTCGCCGCGCACCAGGTCGTCGAAGCTGAGGTCGTCGTCCGGCACCCGCAGGCGCAGCGCGGGCTCGCGGCCCTCGGCACGGTAGGCGGCCTTCTGATCCTCGGTGAGGTCGCGCTCGAAGTTGTCGTAGCCGAGCTTCGGGTCGCGGCCGAGCGAGACGTTGCGCGCCTCGATCTCCTCGCCGGTGGCGAAGCTCTCGTAGATGTGGCCGGAGGCCTTCAGCCGCTCGATCAGTTCGCGGTAGATGTCGTACCGCTGCGACTGCCGGTACGGCTCGTTCGGGCCGCCGGCGTCGATGCCCTCGTCCCAGTCGAGGCGCAGCCAGCGCAGCGCGTCGAGGATCATCGCGTACGACTCCTCGCTGTCGCGCGCGGCGTCGGTGTCCTCGATGCGGAAGATCAGCTTGCCGCCGGTGTGCCGCGCGTACGCCCAGTTGAACAGGGCGGTGCGGATCAGGCCGACGTGCGGGGTGCCGGTGGGCGACGGGCAGAACCGGACGCGGACATCCGCGCCGGTCGCGGTCGAGAAGGGGTGCGAGGCATTGTCAGACATACAGAGGAAATCCTACTTGGGCGCGCGCACCGGATTCACCAGCGAACCGACGCCTTCGATCTCCACCTCGACGGTGTCGCCTGCGACGATCGGCCCGACGCCGGCCGGCGTCCCGGTGAGGATGACGTCACCGGGCAGCAAGGTGAAGACGCTCGACGCGTAGGCGATGATCGACGGGATGTCGTGCACCATCTCGGAGATGCGCGCCTCCTGCTTCAGCTCGCCGTTGACGCGGGTGCGGAGGAAGGCCTCCGGGTCCAGCTCGGTCTCGATGACCGGGCCGAGCGGGCAGAAGGTGTCGAAGCCCTTCGCGCGCGTCCACTGGCCGTCCGACTTCTGGAGGTCGCGGGCGGTCACATCGTTCGCGACCGTGTAGCCGAAGATGTGCTCTGCGGCCTTCTCGGCGGGAACGTGGCGGGCGATCTTGCCGATCACGACCGCCAGCTCGCCCTCGTAGTCCACCTGCTTCGACTGCGGCGGCAGCACGATCGCGTCGCCGAGGCCGATCACCGCCGTGTTCGGCTTGAGGAACAGCAGCGGCTCGCCCGGCGCCGCCTCGCCGCCCATCTCGGCGGCGTGGTCGCGGTAGTTCTTGCCGACCGCGACGACCTTCGAGCGCGGGATCACCGGGGCCAGCAGCGAGCCGACCTGGCCGAGCGGCACGCGCTCCCCCGTCGTGTCGAAGCCGGAGAACAGCGGATCGCCGGCGAGGACGACCAGGGCGTCGTCGTCGACGATGCCGAAATCGATCACCGGGGTCTGCTCGGAGGGACGTGTGTGGCTGAACCGTGCGATCTTCACGCGTTCGAGCCTAGCGCCGCGACGATCCGGGCGACCGCCGGTGTGGGGACACCGTGCCGGGCGCCGATGCGCAACAGCGCGCCGCCGATCGCGTCCAGCTCGTTCAGGTGGCCGTCGGCGAGGTCCTCCTGCAGGGAGGTGCGCATCCCGCCGGGGACGCTGTGCAGCACGCGGATCAGGTCGAGCGTGGAGGTCGGGACGCCCTCCGCCGTCGAGCAGGCGACGATCTCGGAGACGACCGCCTCGGTCAGTTCCGGGTCCTCGCTGAGCGCCGGGCCGGCCGACTGGCGCCAGTAGGAGGTCAGCAGCGCGAGCGCCGACAGCAGCCGGAACTTCGCCCAGAGCACCTCGGCCTCCGTTCCGCCGACCTTCACCCGCGGACCGGCGTCGGCGAGGGCGCGGATGGAGGCGAAATCGCCCGCGGCCTCCGGAGCCTCGATGTTCACGAACGGGCTGCGGTGATCGATCGCGGTGGTGGAGGCGCGCAGGGCGGACACCGCGACGGACGCGCCCGCCACCGGCACGCCGGGCAGCGCCTCCCGCAGCAGGCCCATGTGCTCGACACCGTTGAGGAACGACACCACCTCGCTCGGCTGCGCCGCCGCGATCCCGGGGAGGACATCCTCCTGCCCGTAGGCCTTGGTCGCCACGATGACGCTCGCGCCCCGCGGGACCTCGGTGGCGGCAGAGACCCGCTCGACGCCGTCGCCGAAGGTGGCGCTGCGCACCTCGATGCCGTTCGCGCGGATCGCCTCGACCGTCGCGGGACGGCCGACCGCGACGACATCGTGCCCGGCGCGGCTCAGCAGCCAGGCGAACAAGCCGCCGACGGCACCGGGACCGACGACGGCGAAGACAGGTGCAGGAGCATTCATGGCTCGATCGTAGCCAGCGTTCGCGCCTATCCCTGTCGCAGCGCTTCCACGGGAAGGACCCCGTAGACGGTTCGATACCGGGCGGCGAAACGGCCGAGGTTGGAGAATCCCCAGCGTGAGGCGATCGCGGAGACGCTCGCGGTCTCGGGGCTGGCACGTAGGAGCTCTCGGTGCGCGTTCTCGAGACGCACGCGGGTGAGATAGACCAGCGGGGTGGTGCCCGCGTGGGCGACGAACCCGCGTCGCAGCGTGCGGGCGCTGGCCCCGACGGCGGCGGCCACATCGGGGATGCTGATCGGCAGCCCGGCGTTCTCCTCGATGAAGTCCATCGCTCGCCGGATCACAGCGGGGACGACCTGACTCCTGTCACGTTCGAGCGCGCCCCGGTAGCGGTGCTCGGTCGCGAGGAACAAGCCGGTCATGACCATGCTGGCGAGGTGCGCCGACAGCAGTGGGTTGCCGGCCAACCCGTCCGGACCGCGAGCCGAGCCGTAGAGGGCCTGGACGATCCGCCACCACTCGGCGGCTCGGCCCGCTCTGAGGTCGACGAGCGGAGCGAAGTCGATCGGCGTCGTCACCTCGTCGCCGATGATCCGCCCGAGCTCCCGTTCCAGCGTCCGCCGGTCGATGCGGACCATCGTCAGCCGGTCGCGGGGGTGCTCGAAGCCCGAGATGGTCGACTCCACGTCCGGGCCCGCAACCGCGGCGTGCTCCGGACTGGCCACGACCTCCCGCCGGCCGGTCCTCAGATTCAACAGACCGGCGCTCGGCGCGCTGATTCCGTAGGCATCGCTGTGGGATCGCATCTCGACGTCGACCTCGGCGCCGTACGCCATCCGGACCAGGCTGACGCTCCCGAGCTGGAAGCCGGAGACTTTCCAGGCGAACGGGGCGTCGACGCGCACCGGGGTCACCCGGTGTTCGTAGCCCAGCAGGCGGGCGGAGATCTCGACCGCCTCGTCGACGTCAGCCGAGCGGTAGGTCTGAAAGCCTGACGCGACCATGTCCACCCCTCCGGCGAATCCGAGGCGACTGCGGCCATTGTTCCGCGTCGCGCCGGCTCGGGCAACAGCGCGTCAGCCGACAGGAGCCGGCTCGCGCGAGCCGGGAGTCAGCCCCCAGGGCGCACCGTCGAGGGCCAGAAGCGCGTCCGCCGTGGCGGCGATGGCCGGGACCGCGTCGGAACCCGCGGCAGCCACGAGGTTGATGGTGCGGTGGTCGCGGTTCGCGGTCGGCCGCAGCACCACGCCCTCCACCGCTCCCGCCGAGCCGACCGCGAGCGCGGGCAGCAGGGCGACGCCGACGCCCTCGGCGACCATCCGCAGCACGGCGATGAAGTTGTCGGTCTCGTAAGCGATGCGCGGTGCGTAGCCGCAGGCGTCGGTGAGCTCGAGGAGGTGGCCGCGGCAGCGCGGGCAGCCGCCGATCCAGGAGGCCGTCGCCAGCTCGGCGAGGTCGACGCGTTTGCCCGCGGCGAGGGGATGGTCGGCGCGCAGGGCGACCAGCATCTCGTCCTTCCAGAGCGGTACGACGGCGAGGCCGCGCGCGCTCTCGCGGTGCGGGTCGACGCGATCGCCCGGGTAGCTGAAGGTGATGGCGAGGTCGGCGGCCTGATCGCGGACGGCCGCGACGGCTTCCGGAGGCTCGGCCTCCAGGTAGGTGATGCGGACGCCCGGATGCGCGGTCTCCATCGTGTTGAGCAGGCGCGGGACGAGCGAGGACGACGCCGACGGGAAGCCCGCCAGCCGCACCCGGCCGGTGCGGAGGCCGCGCAGGTCGGCGAGCTCGCCGGCGGCCGCGTCGAGCGCAGTGGTCACGGCGCGGGCGTGCCGCGCGAGGACACGACCCGCCTCGGTGAGCCGGACGCCGCGGCCGGCGCGCGCGACCAGCGGCATCCCGATGCGACCCTCCAGGCGGCGCAGGTGCTGGCTGATCGCGGGCTGGCTGTAGCCCAGCGACTCGGCGGCGCGGGTGATGGAGCCGTGGTCGGCGATCGCCCGCACCACGCGGAGGCTGTGGGAGTCGAGGTCGTCGAGCAGCATGAACGAATCATAACGCTGGGTGATCGATGCGATTCAACACCTGTTCTGGTGTGATGTGTGAGGGTCGCTCAGGATGGAGGTCATGCCCGAGACGCGCACCCTCGCCGCCACCCGGCCGACGCCGGACTTCCACAACGCCTTCGCCGCCGGCGCCGGCTACCTCGCCGCGTGCACGCAGGGCCTGCCCACGCACGCCACGGTCGAGGCGACCCGCGCCGACCTGGACCGCTGGGCGCGCGGCGAGGCCACTCCGGGCGACTACGACGCCGCGATCGCACGCGCTCGCTCCGCGTTCGCCCGGCTGGCGGGCGTGACCGTGGACGATGTGGCGATCGGGTCGCAGGCTTCGGTGCTGGCCTCCCTCGTCGCGGCGTCGGCGCCGGACGGGGCCGTCGTGGCCTGCCCGGAGGGCGACTTCGCCTCGGTCGTCGCGCCCTTCCAGGCGCAGGCGCACCGCGGCGTGCGGGTGCGGGAGGTCCCATTGGCCGACCTCGCGGACGCCATCGACGGCGACACCTGGCTCGTCGCCTTCTCCGTCGTGCAGTCCGCGACCGGCGAACACGCCGACGCCGGCGCGATCCTCGACGCCTGCGCCCGAACGGGCACGCTGAGCCTCGCCGACCTCACCCAGGCGCTCGGCTGGCTCCCGGTGGACGCCTCCCGGTTCGACCTCACCATCACGCACGCCTACAAGTGGCTGTGCGCGCCGCGCGGCAGCGCCTTCCTGACAGTGAAGCCCGGACTGCGGGATGCGCTCAATCCCGTGCACGCCGGCTGGTATGCGGGAGAGGACCCGTGGAGCTCCTGCTACGGACCGCTCCGGGAGCCCGCCTCTTCGGCGCGCCGCTTCGACGTCTCCCCCGCCTGGCCGGTGTGGCCGGGCACGGCGGCGGCGCTGGAGTTCTTCGCCTCGCTCGACCGCGTCGCGGTCCACGCTCACGCGACCGGGCTGGGCGACCGGCTGGCGGAGGCGCTCGGGCTCGCCGACGCGCTCGGCGCTCCGGTGCGCGGCCGCGCCATCCTGAGCTGGCCGGACCCGGAGGGCGCCGACCTCGCTGCGCTCACCGCCGCCGGCCTGCGGGCCTCCGGCCGCGCCGGGCGCGCGCGCGTCGCCTTCCACCTCTGGAACACCGACGCCGACGTCGACCGCGTCCTCGCCGCGCTCGCCCCGCACCATTCGTCACGAATGTAGGGAAAAGTCGCCTCATTCGCGCGATTCGTCACGAATGTCGTGAGGCCCCGGTGCCGCGATTCGTGACAAATCGCGGCACGGGGGCGACGAGACGCGCCTTACGCGTCGAGGCGCACCATCCAGTTGTGGCGGTCGTGCTCGCGGCCGTACTGGATGTCGGTCAGCTCCTTGCGCAGCGACATCGTCAGCTCCCCGGGAGGCGCCGTGATGTCCCCGACCGTGAACGTGTCGGACTTCAGCTCGCCGATCGGCGTGATGACCGCGGCGGTCCCGCACGCGAAGACCTCGACGATGTCGCCGGACTCCACACCGTCGCGCCACTCGTCGATCGTCACGCGGCGACGCTCCACCGAGTGGCCGCGGTCGCGCGCGAGCTGCAGCACCGAGTCCAGCGTGATGCCCTCGAGGACGCTGTCCGACTCGGGCGTCACGAGGGTGCCGTCCTTGTAGACGAGCACGACGTTCATGCCGCCGAGCTCCTCGATGTACTTCCCCTCCACGGAGTCGAGGAACAGCACCTGCGCGCAGCCGTGCTCGTAGGCCTCGGCCTGCGGGAGGAGGCTCGACGCGTAGTTGCCGCCGGTCTTCGCCGCGCCCGTTCCGCCCTTGCCGGCACGCGACCAGTGGTCGGACAGCCAGATGGACACCGGCGCGACACCGCTCGGGAAGTACGCGCCCGCCGGGGACGCGATCAGGTAGAAGGCCACCTTGTTGGCCGGGCGCACACCCAGGAACGCCTCCTTGGCGAACATGAACGGACGCAGGTAGAGGCTGGTCTCCTCACGGTTGGGCACCCAGTCGCCGTCGACCGCGACGAGCTGCTTGAGCGCGTCGAGGAAGTGCTCGACCGGCAGCTCGGGCAGCGCCAGGCGGTAGGCGGAGCGCTGCATGCGGGCCGCGTTGGCCTCCGGGCGGAAGCTCCAGATCGAGCCGTCCTCGTGCCGGTAGGCCTTGAGGCCCTCGAAGATCTCCTGCGCGTAGTGCAGCACCGCGGCGGACGGCTCGAGCTGGATGGGGCCGTACGGGGAGACCCGCGGCCGGTGCCAGCCGCCCTTGGCCGACCAGCACAGGTCGACCATGTGGTCGGTGAAGTAGTTCCCGAAGCCCGGGTTCGCGAGGATCTCCTCGCGCTCGGCCGCGCTGCGCGACGACTCGTTGCGCGTGACGTTCCAGAGGAGGCCGGCCGTCTCGCTGGGTCCGGAGGTGAGGTTGATGCTGGTGGAGGTCATTGAGTGTCCTTTTGTGCGATGCGTCAATTCTGCGTCACGCGGGCCGCGATCGCGTCGCCCACTTCGGAGGTCGTGCGCGCGGCGCCGCTGCGGGCGGCGAGGTCGGACGTCACCGCCTGCTCGACCCGCTCGGCGAGCTCCCGGGCGCCGAGGTGGCGGAGGAGGAGCGCGACGGAGAGGATCGCGGCGGTGGGGTCGGCCTTCTGCTGGCCGGCGATGTCGGGGGCCGATCCGTGAACCGGTTCGAACATGCTCGGGAATTCGCCCGCGGGGTTGATGTTGCCCGAGGCGGCCAGTCCGATGCCGCCGCTGATCGCGGCCGCGAGGTCGGTGAGGATGTCGCCGAAGAGGTTGTCCGTGACGATCACATCGAATCTAGCAGGATCCGTGACCAGGAAGATCGTCGCCGCGTCGACGTGGAGATAGTCGACGGCCACCTCGGGATGCTCGGCCGCGACGGCATCCACGATGCGCTTCCAGAGCCCGCCCGCGAAGGTGAGCACGTTGGTCTTGTGCACCAGCGTGAGCTTTTTGCGGCGCTGCTCGGCCTGCTCGAACGCGAAACGCACGACGCGCTCCACACCGTAGGCGGTGTTCACCGAGACCTCGTTGGCGATCTCGTGCGGCGTCCCCTGCCGGATCGCGCCGCCGTTGCCGACGTACGGGCCCTCCGTGCCCTCGCGGACGACGACGAAGTCGACCTCCCCGGGGTTCGCCAGCGGGCTCGCGATGCCCGGGAACAGGGTCGTCGGCCGCAGGTTCACGTAGTGGTCGAGCGAGAAGCGCAGCTTCAGCAGCAGCCCGCGCTCGATGTTCGCCCCGGCCAGCCGCGGATCGCCGGGCCTGCCGCCGACCGCGCCGAGCAGGATGGCGTCGTGTCCCGCGATCGCCGCGAGGTCGTCGTCGGTGAGCACGTCGCCGCTCGCCAGGTAGCGGTCGGCGCCGAGCGAGAAATGCGTCTTCTCGAACGCGAGCTCGCTGCCCGCGGTGACCGCGTCGAGCACCTTGACCGCCTCCGCGATCACCTCCGGACCGATTCCGTCCCCGGGGATGACGGCGAGTTGGACGGTTCTGCTCATGACGCTCCTGCACTGATCGGTGGGCGGACGGTTCCCCTACACACTATCGCCGCGCCGACGGCCGGCGCGCCCCGCTCAGCCGCGCACGCGCCGCAGCGTCACCAGCGCCAGCACCGCCGCCGTCAGCATCAGCCCGGCGCCGATGGAGGACGTGAGCGCGATGCCGCTGTCGAACGCGTGGCGCGCGGACCCCAGGAGCTGGGCCGCCGCCCCGCTCGGGAGGCCGCCTGCGACCGTCACCGCGCCGCCGAGCGTGTCCGCGGCGGCGGTCGCGTCGGCCGGGCTCAGCCCGGCCGGCAGCACGATCGCGGCGCGGTACGACGCGATGATGATGCTCCCGAGCGTGGCCGTGCCGAG